>CASEYP010000033.1 GCA_949292185.1 uncultured bacterium | reverse complement strand
GGACGGTTTTCAATTGAAGTACCGATATAACTTGGCATAAGTTTCTCAAATTCTTCCTGAAAATCTAAGAAAAATCTTTCTATAACTTTTGCACGTGCATTGTATGGTTTAGCAAAAACGGAGTGAATACCTAAATTGGCATACACTCCGTTAAAACACTCCTCGTCAAAATCACAAGATTGAAAATACTTTGCCTTAAATGCTTTACCATTATCCTGATAAACTACTTTCGGGATAATACCTAAATTAATAATTGCATTTCTAAGGGCAGAGGCTATGCACTGAGTATTTTCAGTCATCATAATTTCATAGCCGACAAATGCTGTTGATTTCCAGTCTAAAAAACCGACCAAAGTTGCTCTGGTCGGTTTTCCTGTAAACGGATTTATTACTTGAAAGTTTAGAACGTGTCCGTCTGCGATTAACACATCTCCAACTTCTATTTTACTTATATCCCTCTCAATATATGGTTCAACCTTATCGTGGTAGGCTTTCATACCCTCACGTCTTAACACCCACTCCGCATAATGGTTTCTTCTGAAATGTTCCGCAAAGCGTTTGAAAGTTATATTACTCGGCAGAGCATCTTCATCATATCCTTTTTTAATCAATACTTGTTTTGCAAGCCTGATTGCCGTATTGTACCCGAATTTATTCTGATGAAGTAAAAGAGCAAGCAGAACTTTTTTCATATTGTCATCTAAAATGCTGTTATACTCACCCTGCTTTGTTATTTTGTATTGAGGTATTAGGGATTCTGCGTTGCCTGTTTTCTTGTAGGCTTGTATGTATCTTCTTAATGTTCCGATTGAAATACGGCCCAGAAATTCGTATGCTTTTGGTAAATACAATCCAGAATTATACAGGTCTAAAAATTCAGCATCAGCCTCTTTTATACTCGGATATTTATTTCTGTGTTCAAGTGCGGCTTTAACAATGTTCATTCTGTGATTTGCCGTCTGTCTTGCTTTATCTGTAATAATAGGCGGTTTGTAATTCAACGGAACAATTGCCGTTGATTTTGTTTCGCATTCCCGAAGTTTTTGTTGTAATTCAGGTTCTAAACTTGAAAACAATATTTCGTATGAGATACCGCCGTTAACTTTGACTTCCCTTGAAATATATTTGCTTTCAGGTTTGTTTATTTCCATTCGGATTGAACGAGTGCTCTTTAACCCCTTAGCCTGTGCGATTTCTTTAATATTTATATAACAGTTTTCCATGTGCAACACATTAACTCTGAAGATGAAGAATTGGAACATCACTTCCGAGCATTGTGTCGCTTTTGTATCAATTAAAAATTTTAACAGGCAGAATTTTCAAAAACCTCAAACGACTCACTTGCCCAAAATAATCATACCATTTGTACCAAGCCTTAATCGCCCTAAAACACAAGCAGAAAGAGGGTTGTAATCCTTTTGCCCGAAATAATCACACCATCTGTGCCGAGTAGAAAAAGAGTAAAAAGAGTATTTATGGTACACATGGTTTGATTATTTCCTACCCCTAAAATCCGCTACACAAGCCGATTGCCCGAAATAATCGCACCATCTGTCATACGCAAAGCACTCACTTTATTACACCTACAAGATTCATCTTAATTCCTCCTATAAAAAAAGAGAACCGAAGTTCTCTTTTTTTTTAATGGTGCCGCAACTCGGAATTGAACCAAGGACACAGGGATTTTCAGTCCCTTGCTCTACCAACTGAGCTATTGCGGCTAGTCTTGCAACTCATGCTGGCTACGTTTTCTATAATACCTGCTCAAAGTTTAAAGTCAAGAGATTTGTTGAATATCTATTGACCAGCTAAATACAAAGTAACGTTTCTACCTTCTAATGTTGGTTTTTTCTCAACTTGGATAGGATCATTTGCCAAATCTGCAATAAATCTGTTTGCCAACTCATACGCAAGATTTGAATGTTGCATTTCTCTTCCTCTAAGCATTACAACAATTTTTACTTTATTTCCTTGAGCTATAAATTTTCTTACACTTTTCAATCGAACTTCATAATCATGAACGTCAATTTTGTATCTTACTTTAACTTCTTTAACTTCCACAACATGTTGTTTTTTCTTAGCTTCTTTTGCTTTTTTAGCAAGTTCATATTTATATTTTCCATAATCTAAGATTTTAGCAACAGGTGGAGCTTGATTAGGGCTTATCAATACTAAATCCAAACCAGCTTCATCAGCCATATCCAATGCTTGAGATGTTGGAACTATACCATGATTTGTTCCGTTTTCATCTATCAATCGTACTTCTTTAGAGCGTATACGCTCATTCATTATTGTTTTGTCCTTATCCCTTGCGGATCTAGTATCGTTAGCTATTTTTTTATCTCCTTATATTAAAGTAATACTACGGAATTATATTATCATAAAAAATAAAATTATGCTATAGTTTGTATTTTAATTCAATATTAAGAATTGTAACAGCCTCAAAAGCTTTATATATCAAGATTAAAGAGATTATATAAAAATTATAGAAAATATAGCTAAAGTTTTTAACAAGATATACCGATATATATCTTGTTAAGATTAAGGATATAAGACCAAGACAATTAAATAAGGAGCATTTAGGTATGGAAAAAACACAGGCTGAAGCACTTGCTGCAACAATGGAAATTTCGAGAGTAGATTTGGGCGAGATTGATGTCTCTAAACCTTTACAGGATTTATTTGATGAATGTTTGAAATTCATCTCAGTAAACGATTTTAATGTATAAAAGCAAGCCTGAAATTTAACAAAAGAGTAAGATGCATAATTTGTATCTTACTCTTTTGTTTTATATACAGAAATTTACAATTAACCGATTGTGTATATACAGAAAACATTAATTGTAATAAAATAGTGCGAAGAAAGGGAGCAAACATGAACAAATCATTAGTAACTCTTACCAAAGTTGCACTTATTTTCTGTTTATTAAATGGAGCAGCATTTGCTGACTTTAAAGAGCATTTTGATCTTGGACAAAGTTACCTGTCACAATATCAATATTCAGGAGCAATAACCGAATTCAAAAGTGCACTCAGAATAAATTATTTAGATAACTCAGCAAGAATCGGGCTTGTAAACTCATATCTTGCAAGAGGAACTGAATACGCAAACAAAGATAGAAACTGGGCAAAAGCTGCTGATGATTATAGAAGTGCATTATTTTATTTAATGTATTATCCTACTCCTAACTATGTACAAAATTCAGCAACAGCAATAAATCAAGTTCAAGACAATTTAGCAAAATGTTTAGACGCAATAAATTTTGATGAATCACCTCAAAACCGATTTGATACAGCAAAAAAATTACGTGCCGAAGGTAATTTTCCAGCTGCGGCTTATGAATTTACACAAGCATTAGGAAGCAGAGAACTCCAAAAAAGTAGTTTTGAACAAGTTGGCGACATTATGAAGATTTTAGGTAACGAGCCAAAAGCCGCTGAGTATTATAAAAAAGCTCTAGCTGTTGCACCATCAGATTTAAGTTTAAGACTTGCTTATGCAAAAATTTTAGATAATATGGGATCTTCTGATGATGCACTAAAAGAGTATAGCTATGTACTTGAAAAATCCACAGCTGATAACAAAGATATTCTTTATACCCTAGAAAGAACTTTTGAAAAGAAAGTAAGCAGTATGCCAAGTAATGCAAATCTTAATGCAAATATGGGGGCAATATTACAAAAAGAAGGAAGACTTGATGAAGCTCTTACCTACTACAAGCAAGCTGAATCTTTAGATCCTTCAAACATAAACACAAGAATTAACACAGGAACCCTATACCAACAAAAAGGGGATTATAGAACAGCTATCAAAGCTTATGAATCAGTGTTAATTTTATATCCTGATAATATAAATGCCAATTTATATAGAGCACAATGCTTAGAAAAACTTGGAGAAAATAAGACTGCTCAAGAAGCATATAAAAAAGTTTTAGCGCTTGACCCGAATAACGAATACTTAAAAGCTCAAATGGTTGAAAACGCAAAAAGTTTAATGACCCCTGAACAATTCGTTGAATACGTAAATACCCAAATGGCAAGTCAAGACCCTTCAGGAATCCTATACGATTATGCAATCCAATTACATAAAGACGGCAAAATTGATAATGCAATATATATGTACAACGAGGCAATCAAATCAGCAAAAACTCAAGACCCTGAAATGTATGTAAACTTATCATTAGCACAAGCTCAAGGAAACAAATATGATGAAGCACTAAATACATTAAAAACAGCACAAGTAAAATTTCCTAAAGATGAAACAATTACAAATACAATAAAAAATATTTCATCTATGGATAATGATAATAAAATGGCAAAAGCCGCAGAATATTTTCAAAATAAAGATTACCCAAATGCTATAAATATATATTTATCAATAGACCCACCAACGGCAGATACAATGCTTGGAGCTGCATCATCTTATCAAGAACTCGGAGACAAACAAAATGCAATAGAATACTATAAAAAAGCTCTAGCGCTAAAACCTATAGATTCTGATATAGCATACTATATAGCTTGTCTATACGGGGAAAACGAAGATTACCAAAATGCAAAATTATACTTGCAAAAAGCTATAACATTTAATAAAAATAACACCCAAGCTGTAGAATATCTAAATTCAATAACGGCTATGGAACAATCAAATTACCTAAACGATGCAATAACAAAATTTGACGAAAACAAACTGGATGAAAGTTTGGCAATGTTTAACGAAATATTATCAAAAGATCCGGAAAATTCATACGCATTATATTATCGTGGTATGATATATGAGTCAAAGGAAAAACGAAACGAAGCTATTGCAGATCTTAAAAAAGCATATAGCCTAAATAAAGATTTCACTAACTGTAATTACCTTATAGCCTCAGACTATGATGCTTTGGGTAAATACAAAGAAGCTTACCAGTACTATTTAGAATATGCAAATTCTGACGTTCAAGATGATGAATATAAACAATATGCAAAAGCCCGTTCTGAAGAATTAAAAGAATATGCAACAAAGAAGTAACCCACAAGTCCAAAAACTTATCAAAAGCAAAGTATCCCTAGCCCCAATGGCAGGAATAACTGATTATGTTTTAAGATCTCTAGTCAGAAAATACTCAAAAGAGGCACTCTTAACAACAGAAATGATAAGTTCGGAATTTTTAGCCCAAAATGTTCAAACAGAAATAACAAAATTAGATGAGAACCATCATCCGATAGTTTATCAAATCTGCGGACATAAACCTCACTTAATGAAATACTCCTCAGAATATCTAAGCCAATTTGCAGATATGATAGACATAAATATGGGTTGTCCCGTAAATAAAGTCGTAAAAGGTCAAGATGGTTGTGCTCTTATGAAAAACCCACAACTTGCAGCAGACCTTGTTAAAGCTGTAAAAGAAGGTACTGATAAACCTGTAAGCGTAAAATTTAGATTAGGCTACACGCAAGATGATATGAATTTTGTAGAATTTGGGCAACAAATGCAAGAAGCAGGAGCCGAATTTATAACTATTCACGCCAGAACAAGATCTCAATTTTATGCAGGAAAAGCTGACTGGTCTAAAATAAAACAACTTAAAGAAAATGTAGACATTCCTGTTTTTGCAAATGGTGATATTACATCAATAGAAACAGCAATCGAAGCTATTGAACAAAGTAAGGCAGATGGAGTTGCAATAGGCCGTGGAGTTCTTGGTGATCCTACTCTTATACATAGAGTAGCCCACTATTTTAAAACAGGAGAAAAACTTCCACCGCCAAACATTTTACAAAAACTTGATATGATGAAGCTTCATCTTGATGAAGAAATTAAACTTCGTGGTGAAAAAATTGCAATAAAATTTTTCAGAAAATTTTATCCATACTACATAGCAGGAATTAGAAACGCATCAAAAATCAGAGGAGTACTCGTAGTAGAAGAAGACTACAACAAGATTTTAGAGTATATAGACTACATAAGACAAGAGAATAAAGAAACTGATAAAATCTTGCTATCTTAAGAAAAACTGTTATAATAACTCATATGAAATACTTTTTAGCAATAATACTAGCAGGATTTATAATACTAACAAATACCAATTTTGCAAAAGCAGAAGATTTACCTGATGTTCAGCTTGAAATGCGAAAATATGATGAAATCACACTTCCGGCAGGAACATTTATCCCTGTATTAACAACACAAGAAATTTCAACAGAAACCTGTCCTGAAGGTTACAAAGTAAAATTTGTAGCAACAAATGACCTTTTTATGTATGAAACAAACATTTTACCAAGAAACACAGAATTTTATGGATACATCGAAAAAATTCACGAACCTGTTATTGGTACCAATGCTGCAATGAAGATTAAAATAACTAAAATAATAATGCCAGACGGATTTGAGATTCCAACCAGAGGATATGTATACACATCAAACGATAACCTAATAGGTGGAGAATTAACACCTCCTGCAGAATGGGTAAAAGTTCCTCATTATCAAAGTAAATTTCAGGGAATTGCTTGGAACCACAGGGGCGCAACTTTACAAATAAGACCTGGAGGCAAACGTAGTATGGGTACACATACTAAAGTTCCGGCAGGAGATCAACAAATTATAATATTAACAGCTCCAACACCTATAACCCATACATTAACTGAATAAAAAAGGATTAATTTAAATTGACAAAAATTATATATGTAGTACAATAAAATAGAGTAAAGTCATTCAGAAGATGAGGGATATGTAATGAAAAAATTATTTTTACTGACAGCATTATTACTATCAGCGAATTGTGTACACGCTGCTGCGAATTATTCATATCAAGAAAATGTAGCAACACCAACATACCAACCAGCTTACTACAATCAAGAGAATTATAAAGTAAACAACACTACACTAAAGGGCAGTGTTATTACCGTTCCGGCAGGACAAGCCTTCAGAGCAGTAGTCACATCACCTGTAAGTTCAGAAACAGCTTCTGTAGGACAAACAGTTACAATGGCCCTAAATTCAGACTTTTACTACAATGGAAACAGAATAGCTCCTGCAGGAAGTACGATTTACGGTTCTGTTATAGAAGTATCAAAAGCTAAACACGGAAGCATGAATGGTAAATTAACATTAAGATTTAATCAAATAATAACACCAACAGGCTTAAACATTCCAATATCAGCAGTAGTAAAAACTGATGATAATACAGGAACACTTATTGGCGGAACAACATTTGATGTAACAAAAGAATATGCAAAAGACTTAGCCGTAGGAGCAGGAGCTGGAGCATTAGCTGGCGTTATTATATCACCATTAGCAGGAGGAAGCCTTGGTAAAGGTACTGCTTTAGCTACAGCAGTTGGAGCTGGTGGCGGTTTAGTTAAATCTATTTGGGATAAAGGAGAAGATGTAGAAATTCCTGCCAACGCAGCACTAGAACTTGTCCTAACCCAACCGATTACCGTCAATCCGTCCAGTACCCAAAATCAGTCTTTTGGGCAATAATATTATCGTAACTTTAAAATACAATCATTAACAAATAAAGATTATAAAATATTTGTTGTTAGGGAAAGAAATGTCAATACTAAATAAATACACTGAAATAAGAGATCCAAGGACTGGGGAGTCTAGAAACAAAGTCGAATATAAAATGCCTGCAGTAACAAGAGAAGATAGAGAATCTATCTCCTTAAAAAAAGGTATAACAATATCTGCCATTTTACATCCGGCAAGTATGCTAATATTATGGCTTATACTAACAGTATTAGCCCTACTTGGAATACATTTAACTTTATTTGACAAACCTAAACCTAAAGTTAATGATATCGAGTTTGTATTAGTAGATAAAGAACAAACTCCAGTAAATAAAAACACAAGATTCAGGGCAGACAGAAACTCAAGAACTGGCGGAATAAACGATCCTAAAAAACCTGTTTCACTTCCATCAGCGCAACCTGCCTCAAAGCCAAAACCGGCATCACAATCACCGGCACCGGCACCAAAGAAGCAGTCATTTGTAGATAAAATTGCGCAATCAGTTGCTCCGAAAAAAACAGTAACAAAAACCCCGCCAAGAGCAACAACACAGCAAAAACATGTACAACCATCACCTCAAGTACAACAAGAAATTCCAAAACCTCAAGCTGCAAGGCCACAACCGCCAACAGCAAGGCCATCTATAAGACCTACAATGACACCAAAAACGGTACAAAGACCTTCATCTTCACCGTTTAAAGTTCCGGTTCCACCTGGGGGAACAAAAGCCGGTCAATATGCAACAGGTCCTATAAGCGGTTCAGGTTCTTCAAAATCAGGAGGAACAAGAGGTAGCGGAACATACGCACCAAACCCATCTTTAGCTCCTGTTGGAGGAGGTAGCTCTTCTGGATCTAGACTTGCATCATCAGGATCAGGCACTGGCTCAGGCAGATCCGGATCAGGTTACAGCTCAGGAGGCTCAGGCTCTGGAGGAGGTAATCCTGGCGGTGGCGGAGGACGTCCGGGAATTGACGCAATCAGAGAACCTGATTTCGGGCCATATATGAGAGAACTACAAAGAAAAATTAAAATGAATTGGGATCCTCCTAAAGGAAATGAAAGTAAACGTGTAGTACTCTTATTCAAAATTGCTAAAGACGGCAGATTGTTATCTTGCAGTGTATTTAAATCTTCAGGATTACAAAATGCAGATAAAGCCGCAATAAATGCAGTTCACTTAGCGGCTCCATTTAGACCACTTCCACCTGAATATAAAGGTTCAAGTATAGATATCCAATTTACGTTTGATTACAATGTATTTGGAGCAACAAAATATTAAGACAAGTTATTACATAAAATGAGGATACAAAACTATGGAATTATTATTAGAGTCAATTAAAATGGACTGGCCTGTATTATTACCGATATTTCTATGTTCAATATTGGTAGTAGGCGTAGTTATCAGTAAATGGTCTTTTTATCAAAAAAACCAACGTGATATTACTATTTACATGAGAGAATTAAACAGAGAACTTTCAAAAAATGACTTATCTGCAGCACAAAACATTGCAATTAGATGCGGCGGTGTTATTGGTGAAGTTATAGAAGAAGCTGTAAGAATTTTCTCTGAACAGAAAAAAGGATTTTCAAGATCATTTGATATTTCAGCAGCTCTTGCAACAAGAAAACTTGAAAGTCACTTGACAATTCTAGGTACAATCGGTGGTGTTGCACCATTCCTAGGTTTGTTTGGTACAGTTGTCAGAATCTTGTTAACATTCAATATCTTAGCAGATGCTGGTAACCAGGCAGCTACTGTTGCTTCTGGTATTGGTTCTGCGTTGATCGCTACAGCATTCGGTCTTGGAGTTGCTATTGTAGCTGTTATTTTCTACAACTCATTCCAATCTATTGTTAAACACTATGAAGACGATTTTCAGCTTATCAAACTTTTATTCTTAAGCTTTGTTGATGCTGAAACTGAGCCACAAGCAACTAAATATTCTTCTTCAAAAGTTAATTTATAATTTAACGGGTAAAAAAAATGGCATTTTCATCAAAAAAGAAAAAACAATTATTTACAGAAATAAACATAACACCATTAACAGATATCTTTTTAGTACTGTTGATTATTATGATGGTTGTAGCTCCTTCATTTCAATCAATGGATAATGCGGTAGAAGTTCCTGAGGTTAACAACGGAATAAATATAGAAGAAGCTAAAGTTACAGTATCTATAACAAAAGACGGTACAATGTATGTAAATGGTGAAAGAATTCAAAATGCTCAATTAACAGATAAGCTTATTGCAGCAAAAACTGATCCTGAAAAAGCTGAAGTTGTTGTAAAAGCCGATAAAGCCATTAAAAGTTCAACAATTATGAACGTTATGAACGCTGCACAAAATGCTGAATATAAAAAACTGGTAGTTGCAGGGGAACCGTTAAATAAAAAAGAACAAAGAAATTTAGAAAAAAATGCTAAGGGAGAAGTCCCTGAATACGGAGAATAATAATGAGAGATACATTTAACGAAATTAATATTACACCATTAACAGATATCTTTTTAGTATTGCTAATCATTATGATGGTTATTGCACCATTATTAGATCAACAAGGTATCAGCTTAACTGTTCCTGAAAATGTAGAGCAATCTCAAGTTAATAAAGATCCGCAATTACTAACCGTTTTTGTTACACACAATGACAAATACTTTATTCATAATGAAGAAATTTCACCGGATAGATTAGGGACAGTATTAAGTAATGAAATAAAAAATTATCCGGATGGTTTGTTAATTCAAACTGATGGAAATTCAACTCACGGTGCAGTAGTTAAACTTATGGACAAAGCAAGATACGCAGGCGTTAAAGCTATTTCAATTGATCAAATCTAAATATTTAAAATAGTTTCATAGTAAAAAGAACTATAATATCCATTATAGTTCTTTTTATATATTTAAACTTAATCATTAAGCGTTAAAGGTTTTGAAAGAGTTTTCAATGTTTTTAGAAATTACTTTTTTAACTGCATCCATTTCTGTAGATATTGCACTTTCTTCTGTATCTAATTGTTTTAACTCTAACTCTAAACTCTTATCTTGTTGTTGAATTATTTCGATTTTTGAATTGATTTCTTGAACTTTTTGATCATATTGATATTGTGCATAATTGTATTGGTTCATTGCATCATTATAAGCATCTTCATCTGTTGAGGTATTTGTTACAAGATCGTATGTTGTACTTACCGGAGTTTTTCCTGTTTCTGATGCGATATTTCCATCTTCATCCAATACATTTCCATCTGAATCTGTTTGGTATAAGGTTACTGATAAGTATCTGCCTGATGAATCTTGTTCTATTTTACCTAATGCATTTAATACTTCTTTTGTTTGTGTACTTGAACCTATTGAATAGCAGTTAATATTTTCTGTTGCGATACCATCTGAATTATATTTTCCGGAATCTTCAACTTGTCTTGCATTATAGAAATATGGTACGTATGATCCTGTTGATGAATCTTTTACGTATCTTACATACCATTCACCTGATTCTGCTACATTATCGCTGCTGTTTAATTGGGTTGTGTAGTATGTTTCTTGTTTCATCAATTCTGACAATTGTGATTGGTCTAAAGATGATAAATATGAATTTGATTTGATTGAATTATCTTCTTGCAAAGCTTTAAAATCATCTTCTGACATATTTTTGATATCATCTGAAGTGTAACCGGCTATTGTTCCAAGTTTTCTTAGAGTTGAAGAACCTATAGAATATTCTCCGGCATTATTTTTAGTAATAATACTTGATGATGCTGCAACGATTGAATAATCATCTTGCCATTGTTGAAGATAACTGATTGCATATTCGTTGTTACCTTTGGCGATCATTGTTGTAATTGTGTTAGTTAGAGCACCATCTTCGAATGTATAACTAATTTTTGTATAATCATCTACTGAAGGAGGAGTTGGAACAACCATGTTGCACAACTCGCTATAGTAACTACCTGATTGATTTGACAGAGTAGTTCTTTGTTGGTTGATCTGCTGCCCTTCGAACTCTACGTTGTTCTTGCGCGCAGTCAAACTCAAAAATCTAGCTTGTGATGCACTCATGCCCATTAGCTTTACTCGTTCCTTTCAAAGTTGATTATCACTAATAGGTATATCGGCAATATTTTGTTACGGCTTTAACATTTTTATATATAATATTAAGAATTGTAAAATTTTGGGTTATTTTAGTAAGAAATTTTTGCAAAGAATATATTGAAAAATTTTAAACAAGGATTTATAATGTACACACAGTACATTAACAACACCAGAAAAACATTCAAGGGGACGTTTTGGATTTGACAGGATGTTTGGTGAAAATAGGTTGCGGGTCCGAGCGCTGTTCTCGGTTATCAACGAGCAAAACAAATTAAATGCTAAAAATAATGTAATTGAAGCTGACTTCTCTAGAGCTTATGCTTTAGCTGCATAGTCCTTTAATGAATAGCTACTTATAATTCCCATCTTGCCGGAGTTATAGGTCAATTATGCAAGACGCAGTGTTGTGATGATAGTAGCAGCATCAAGATAACTATCAAAGGTTTAGAGTTTCCTTCAAATAAAACCTAGGGCTAGTTTAACGGTTTTGATACTTCCCGGAATTAGTTGAGCTAATAAGTACCTACACTCGTAGAAATCTGTTTTGATCCATTTTGGACGTGGGTTCGACTCCCACCGTCTCCAGTATTTATAAATAGGAGGCGTAAGAGGCCTCTTTTTTAGTGCAAAAATTCCCGCACAGCGCAGGCTTTAGGAGTTTTTAGAGAATTTTCGATATTTGATTTTAAGAGAATTTTACTTTTTTAAACTCAAATTCTCTTTTTGCAAATAAAAAAGGTCCTTTTTATTGATTTAATGTTATTTAAAAGGTGCAAAGAGCATTTTTATATTGCCATGATAAAGATCTTCAGAAATTTCAATTTTATTATTTTCTATAGAATTTTTAATTACAGGAATAGTTGATAGTATAAGCCTAATTAAACGAATTGACTTATATGCTTCATTAATTGTATATCTGTATTCCTTAAAAATATTGATATCGTATATATCGTCTACAAATGAATGAGATATTCTATTACGATATTCATGTATTGTTGTTTTCCAAATATCAATAATTTCATCACCTAAGTTATTACTTTTAAATGATTTAAAGCCTTTATTAAATAACTCTTGTAATAATGACATTGAACCTTTTTTGTCTGTATCTAATTCAATGCCGATTGCTTTTGCAAATTCAATTATTGCATTTTTATCAAGTTTATCAATAAATAGCCTATATAAAGTTCTACAGAAATTATGATACATTGTTTTAGTTGGCATTAAAAAGGGATGAAAATATTCAGGACGATTTTGTTGAGTAAATTCAAATATATTTTTTATTAAATTTTTTGCACATATTGTATTAAACATTTTATTGATTAATTTCATTTCTTCAAAAAATGCAGCAAAAATAGATAGTCCTTCTGACAACTCTCCCATAACATTTTGATAGTATGATATATCTGGTATAAAATCTTCTTGGTTATCAAATAAATAAGAGTAAAAATAATATTGATGTTTAAGAGATAACTTTGCTAGGTCATGAGGAAATATTGTTATTACATTTTCATTCGTTTTTTTATTATAGGCTAATCCAAAATGACTTAAATAGATATTATTTTCATCTTCTTCTTTTTTTATATTATCTACACTATAATATATTGTTCCAGAATAGTCTATATTATAAACTATATATCTTGGGTCATAAATAAATCTATTTAGTACGTCAATTCTAAAATATAAAAACTTTAAGTGTGGTGAGCCTTCTAATAACATTTTATTAAATGGTGCTATATTATTATATTGGGCTTTATTTTTTATATATTTTTTTATTGTAGTAGGTGTTGGAAATAATGATATTGGAGGTATTTCATCATTACAAGTTATTTGAATACAATTTTCTTCATCTATTTTTATATTTTCTATAATTTGTGGGGTATAATTATTGGGTAATTTATTTATGTAGTTAATTTTTGTTTCTAGTGGGATATGTAAATCAAAGTTTTTTATAAAATAATTTGTTTTACAATAATATAAATCCAATATATTATCCTTTATTAATTCAATAATTATATTTTTTATATTTTCTATTTCTAAATTTTGTTCATATAATTTTGTAATTGGATATAAGTTGTAATCTTTACTATTTAAATAGTATTCTATTACTTCATTTAGTAATTTATTTTTCATGCCTTTATTATATTATATTTAAATTTTAAAGAAAACCTGATATAAAAAATGAGAATACGAGAAAATTCCTACTTACAACACTTATCTGCTATTTCAATAAGTTTTTTTACATTCAAATCAGGGTCTTGGGTTCCGTTCATTATGCTTTCTATAATTAAAGAGTTATAGCGATTTGGTACTATAACTCTTTTGGTTCTTTTTTTTATGTTTTTATTTAATTGCAGAAACATTTAGTTGTAATAATGGATATATTGCTTTTTGAAGTTCATACATTAAAAGTTCTTGGTAGTTTTTCAATGGTAATGTTATTGTAACTTCTTGGGTAAGTGTTTTTTGCGTGATTTTTTTATTATTCTTATATGTTTCTACTCCT
The DNA here is from genome assembly GCA_949292185.1 of uncultured bacterium. Lineage (GTDB taxonomy): Bacteria > Cyanobacteriota > Vampirovibrionia > Gastranaerophilales > Gastranaerophilaceae > Zag111. Next base: position 26,953 of record CASEYP010000033.1, on the reverse strand, counting down.
GCAAGTATTTTATAAGTGTTGATTTGTGTGTAACCTTCTACTTTATGTTTTTTAAGATTGATTTTGTAGATAGGTTTTATTATTAGATCAGAATTATTTTCTGAGATTTTTAAGTTAGTTTTAAACATTGCTGAATTATTTATCATTGCCACTTTATTAGTAATAATACTATTTTCTAGAGCTAAAGGTTTTTTAAGTCCAGCACCTAAAATTGGTAATGTAAATTTATCTAAGTTGGTAAGTTCGATTTCGTTACCGTCCATAGCCATATTATCTGTAGAAACTTGATAAAAATTAGAACCATTTGGAGAAACAATTATTGTAGATTTTGCAATATTTGATTTTGATGCTTTGTCAGCATTATCAAGATACGGAAAATCAAATTGACACTTTGCTAATCCATTTGAAACTTCTATAACATTATATTTATACATTGGTATTAAATATTCATTATTATCAGCTTTTATTTTTTTGTAGAGTGTAATGCTATTACCTTCTCTTAAGTTCTCAGTTTTATCTTCAAGTATGATTTCGTTATTGTTTATATCTTTGATTTTGAATTCAAATTCTTTAAAATTAATTTGTTCATTAATTTTTTCAGAAAGTTTACCGATTAAATTTTTTGATAAAATTTCTATTCTATCGTGATCAGATGCTCCATATTGTTTGTTACTAGCTCTACCATCAGAAGTTTCATCAGCGCATTGTGAGAATACAATTTTCCCTGATTTATCAAAAATTATACCGCAGGCCATCATATTAAAATATTCATTTTTTAAACCTGTTCTATTTAAGGTTATACTTGCTTTTATTGGTTTTGTAAATGTGAAATATAAAAAGTAATCCGGTAAATTTCTTTGAAGTTGTTCATTTTCTATTGATGTTAAGTTATTAAGTTTTAAAACTGTGCTTCTCATTGTATTAAAAGTAGGATTTATTGTTAGAAGATTTATTTTTGAATCTTCGCCAAGGCTACTTGATAACAAATCATAAATTGACTCATTTGCAACATCATTTATTAGTAGAACTTTTGGTTTTTTTATTTGATTTATACCACCATTATTTGCTTGTTTTATAAATGTTGTATTAGGTGCAATATTGTATCCAAATTCGTTTTTACCAATAGAATAACCAACAGTTGAGTATATGATAGAGAGTTGGTTTGAATTTTCATCGAATAATTCATCATCTTCGGCTATGCCAGATTCAGATCCTTTGTCTAGAATGTATAAGTTTTTATAATTATCTATGACTTTTACTGGAATTTCAAATGGATGAAAGTTTGCTTTGGATTCTGTTATCAAATTGTCTATAGCTTTATTATAATTTTCTTTATAAATATTACTGATTGTTTGATAGTCGTCAGTTAGTGTTGAACCATATATTGTTTTAGAGTTTGAATATATTGTTTCACCACTAATAATATTCACAAAGTTTAAACTTAAAGTTAATGGTAAATAGATTATATCTCCATTGGGTCTTTTATCGATATATTTTGATACCCTAGGAATACTAATATAACTGACAAGTGTTTTATATTTATTTAAATCATTAATTTCATCTATTGAATTTGCAAAATTGCTTTTGTATTCTTGGATAAATTTACCAATAAACATATCTTTATTTACTTTATTGTCATATAAGGTTCTAAATTCATCACTTGTAGCTCCATTTGATAAAAATAAACCTTTAACAGGATATGTTTTAATTGAATTAGTTTCACTACCATAAGAAAAAGGGGGGCATAGAAGTAATGCCCCTAATAAAAAAAGAATTAATTGTTTCATAAACTTTCATTTCCTTTGATTGGTTCAAAAATAATTTGCCCACGATTGATTGTAAAATTGTAATTGTTAAATTTTGCAGAAGTATCAACTAATTGCATAAATATAGTGTCACCTACGGGTTCTGAACCATTATAATTAACTGTATATTCTAATTTGTTATTATCTGATGATTTTAAAGAAACATTTTGAATACCTTCAACTGTTTTTAGAGCTTTAGTAATATTAACTCTTTCTATAGGTAAGAAATTACCTTTAACTTCTAAAGTATATTCCGTACCATACATTGTACGGTCTTTATAATCATCTTGAATTTGTTTAGCTAATTCGTTACCAAGTCCTGTACCAAGTTTAGTTGCAACGGCACGTCGTGCTGTGTCTGCAGTATCCCCTACTGCTGAAGCTTGGAATGTTCCACTTGCAATAGCTTTACCATCTTGAGTTGAGTATATAACCATATTTACAACACCGCTACTTGCTCTCATTCCAGTGCTTGCATCTACTCCATTGTCTGTAATATAAGAAATCCCTATTGCAAAGAAATCTGCTTTAGCATCAGTTTGTGCATATTTTACATATTTAACTAATTCTTCAGAGTTTGATAATTGATCTGAGGATATAGGTTTACCTTTAAAATATTTGCTTTTAAACATTGAATTATCAATAACTGTAATTCCGGAATTTTTAAAAGCTTTTTGTAATTCAGGTAATGTTAAGTTAATATTTTGAGCTTTTGGATTTTTTGGTGCATATTCTTTTACATTTTGGAAAAATTCACTTTGATTTTTTGAATAATCTACATAATTTCCATAATTGGCAGAAGTTGAACTACTATCTGAGGATTTACCATAGCCTGCACCATACCAATTTCCGTATCCTGCTGAACTGTTTGATTTATTTGAATCTTTATAAGAAGCTTTTACAGTTTCTTTATCTCTTTCATTGTATTTGTAATCGTATGTTGTTACTTCTTTTGTTAAAACATTTGTATGCATATCACTTGGAGTTGTGAAAAACTCGTCCATAACCACAAGTATATTTTGAGATTTTACATCAAGTGCATGTAAAGCAATACCTAGGTTTGAAATACGTTTTCTAAATGCTGTTTCATCTATTGTCATAACTACGTTGGCTACATAATTGTTATCAATTACTTCACCTTTATAAGTTTTGTTAGTCGTAAACACATCTACTTGAGAATAAATCTCATTTAATTTAGCTGCTACTTGTGGATTTTTGGTGGCATTTACTCCTAAAATATCATTTACTAAATTATCTATAGCATTGTGGTCTGCTCGTTCTCTGGCTAGAGTTACAACGGCTGTTCTTACAGCTCCTGAAAGACGTTTATCTTCTTTTTTTCTTTTTTCCGCTTGTCTACTAGCTTCTTTGATTTGTTGAGTGTGCATAAATTCTGTTTTTGATTCGTTTGCTTTTTTATTCATATAAATATCTTCTTGCGTGCGAGTAGCTTCAATATCATATCCACTAAGAGGTGCAATTCCTCGACCTTGTGTAGTTACTTCAAGAGCAGATGCACTTATAAAATATGAATTTATAACAAAACCAATCCCTAAAATAATTGATAAAACTTTTTTCATACTTTCTCCTTATAAAAAAGAGCAATATAATATTTATATTGCTCTTTTAGTTCTGTTAATTAATTATTTTTTTAAGAAATTTACAGGTTTTATTTTACTTGTAGATGCTGTAGTTGGTTGTTCTATTGTAATACCAACTGCTTTATTTATTTTTTTAAGTTGGCTAATTGATTTAGTTAAATCCCCTGCACTTTCTTTTACAAGTGATCCTGTATCTTTCAATGCTCCAACTTCAAATACTAAAGGTGCTGCAATTAATGGATTTCTTGAAATGTTAAATCCAAGTTTTGTACATGCAAGAGCAATTCCTGTATATGAAGCTGCACCATCCATAATCTTTTGTACTGCATCTGTGTATTCTTTTTTCTGAGCTGGAGTCATTTTATCAAAACGATTTTGTAGGCTACCATCAGCTAAAGATTTATCAATGGTTTCTTTTGCCAGTTTTTTATATTCTGCAGATTTTTCTGCTGCAGATAAATCGTTGTTATTTTGTATTGCATTTAAAGAATTTAAATCTTCTTTTGTATAAAGAATGTTTGCTAAAGTGTGACTTGCTCCTTTTACAGAGTGGTCAACATCAGCAAGTTGTTTATTGATACTACCAACAACACCAGTTTCTGGATATATAACTCTTTCAGTTTCAGGAACTGTTACAATAATATCATTAGCCTTATTTGCTTTTCGTATAGCTTTTTTTACTGCTGCATTCGTTCCTAAATTCTTTTTTATACCAAGAATTAATCCTGCAGCATTTTTTAATTCATCTTTTGAAGATATTGCACTAACGTCACCATCAACAATTGCTTTTAATGGTGCTGTAATTTCATTTGATACATTTTTATATCTATTGTCAGCAATTTGTACTTTTTGAGCTGCATTATAATACGCTGCTTTTTGTGTTGCATTGTATTCGGCATATGTTTGAACAAAAGCTTCATCACTTAGGGTAGTAACTAAAGCTTCATTAAGTTTTGTATCTTGTTCTTCGCCTTTTAAGTTTTTGATTTCATTGTATTGTTCATTTGATAAAATAACTTTTGCTAATTCTAATCTTGCTGTTTTATCATAAGCTTTTACTGCTTCTAATTTTTTTGATTGTTCTGCTAGTTTAGCTTGATATTCTTTCTTGTATTTTTCATTTGCAGCATTTTGTGCGGAAGCTTTTGCTGAAGTTTTTGCTGTTAAAGTAGGAGTAGTTTTTAATCCTGTAATTGCTGGAGTTTTTAGTTCAATAGCATTTACTGCAGTAATACTTGTAAAAACCATACCGGATGCTATACAGCAGGTTAGTAATAACTTTTTCATAATCTTTCTCCTTAAAAATAACTACCATAATTACATATATTTACTTTTTGTATTAAGTAATATTTGTAACTACATGTAATTTAAAACAAAATAAAGTTATAATCAATATATGTGACTTTTAACTACATAATTCGTCATATATAATTACTGTATTGAGTAAAGTATAAATAAAATTTATAGTACCCCAGTTATTAAATAGGTTACTTATTCAAACAATCCTATATATGTGGCTATTAATAACTATAAGCTAAAGTAGTCAATACATGTGAATACTTATGCTTTTAACCGTTACGTGTAATGTTTAGAACTTGTTAAAAGTAGTTTATTTTAGAAAAGGTAACAGGTATATTGAAATGGAATTTGACAAAAAATATATAGCGCAAATCCTTCAAAATGCTCGAAAAAAGAAAGGCTTAAAGCAAGCACAGCTTGCAGAAATTATTGGAATTAGTGAAAAGCATTTAAGTAAAATTGAAACAGGTAAAAATTATCCTGCGTTGGATAATTTTTTAAAGATGATTGATGTTTTAGATCTTTCTATGAAAGATTTTGGAATAAAAAGTGAGAATGAGCTTTCCGAGCAAAAGGTATATTTGCAAAAAATTATTAATACTTCATCAGAAAAACAACTTGATATTTATGTAGATATGATCAATACTTTGCAAAAATATTTTTAGTCACTTGTTGTGTGCAATATTTTGTGCAAAATTTTTTAAAATATTATGAGTGAGTTTGGGTATATCTATAGAAATTTGTTCTGTTTATGAGTTGTTTATTCAGAGGAATTTGAGCTGTTTTAAATAATAAAACAGCTTTTATTTGTGTTGCCAAGTTAAAAAAATATTCTTTAAGAAAATTTTGTTTTTCTCCTGATACACAAATTTTTATATTAAAGCGTAGGCAAAAAAAGGAGATAAAGCATGCCAAAAACAGAAAAAATGAATGTAGTATTTATCAATCCAAACAAGTTACAATGTGCTACTTTTAAAAAGTTTTCTAGAAAAGAGATTGAGCAAGCAGTAAGTGTTCTTAAACGCTTTGGGTTTCAATGTCCTGTTGTAATCGATAATGAGTATAATGTGGTTGTTGGGGATATATTAGTTCTCGCTGCTCAGAAGTTAGCATTTGAAAATGTACCAAGTGTCGAGGTCAAGAATTTAACTAAAAAAGAGGTACGAGGATTTACTATTGCAATTAATAGAATTTTAAACATGGGTGAAATTGAATTAGGAGCTTTGAAATTAGAAGTTCAAGATTTACTTGGTGACATGGATTTAAAATTCTCTCCTGAGGAGTTGGGATTTACTGCAATTGAATTGGATAACCTATTGTTTGATTGTAGTGATTTAGACTTTGGTAATAATGATGATGTAAGTAAGCAAAATGATTCTCTTCCTGCTACAGTTCCAAAAATTGTTAAACCTGGTGATTTAGTCAAACTCGGGAGACATTTATTATATTGTGGTGATGCTCTTAATCCGCAAAGTTATCAAATTTTGTTAGGTTCTGAAAAGGCGGATGTTGTAATAAGTGATCCACCTTATAACGTTAAAATAGCAGGTAATGTTACAACGCAGAAGTGTCATGAAGAATTTGCTAATGCTTCAGGGGAAATGTCCGAAGTCGAGTTTACACAATTTCTTGCAAAAAGTTTTGCGAATCTTAAAAATGCTTCAATTGAGAATTCAATTCATTATATATTCATGGATTGGCGTCATCTGAACGAAATTTTGACAGCTGGTAAAAATGTATACCCCAAACTTCTAAATCTATGTGTTTGGAATAAATTGAATGGTGGCATGGGAAGTTTTTACAGATCACAGCATGAATTATGTTTTGTTTTTCAAGCTGGTACTGGGAAATATAAAAATAATATTGAGCTTGGAAAAAATGGTAGATATAGGACAAATGTTTGGGATTACAAAGGAATGAATACAAGTACCAAGCAAGCAAATAAACTAAGAAAACTTCATCCAACGGTGAAACCAACTGCAATGTTAATGGATATTTTACTTGATTCATCTGTATATGGTGATATTGTTCTTGATTGTTTTGGAGGTAGTGGTTCTACATTGATTGCTGCTGAACAATGTTCAAGACAAGCCAGATTGATTGAATTGTCGCCACATTATTGTGATGTAATTATTGCACGCTGGGAAGAGTTAACAGGTAATAAACATGAAATTATAAAAAAAGAAGGAGAATAAAAATGTCTAAGAAATCAAAGAAAAATAATAAAAAAAGAAGTGGCAAACAATCTAAGAAAAAATCTTCTAATGTGGGTTATTGTAATCCACCTAAAGAATATCAATTTAAGTCAGGTCAGTCCGGTAATCCCAAAGGGCGTCCTAAAAAAATTAAGAGTGTAAAAGAAGGAATTGAGGTCGGGCTAGGTAAAAATATTCGTATAAGAACGGAGAATGGGGAAATAAAATTTATAACCTGCGCAGAGGCTCTTGCAAATAAATGTATTGCAGATGCTCTTGAAAATGATGGGCCAACAAGAAGAATGTTTTTACAAAAGGGTCTATTTGAACTTAATTCTAAAGAACCAGAGATGGAATATGATCCGGAGGAAGAAGAAGTTATTCGTGTGGAAAAGACTTATGGTAGCATCTTACGTGAGTGGGCTAGAATTCCGGAACATCTGCGTAATAGTTTTTCAAAACTTTTAACTGAAGTATTACAAGAGCGTTTAGGTCAATAAGTATTATAAATGATTAAAAAAGCCGGGTTCTCCCGGCTTTTTTATCTTTTTTTAGTTGACATATTTATCGGCTATTGCAATAAGCTTTTTCACATTCAACTCTGGATCTTGGGTGCCGTTCATTATGCTTTCTATAATTTCTGGTGGTAAAAATCTTAGCTTGCGCAATCTTTTATTATTGCCATTTCGCGCTTCTAGAGGTAGTCGTCTTTCGGCTCCAAGTTTGTTATACCAAAAGCTTTTTACTATTGCCTGAATAAGTTTCATATCATAATTAGCTTTCCCAGGGATAATAATTTTATTTTGCTTTTGCGGGGTTAACGATATTCTGACATTTTGCTCTCTTGTGTGAATCTGTTCATCTTCTTGAGTGTATGTAAATTTTGCATTAAATGCCAGCGTTGCAAAATATTGGATTATATAATTTATATCGTAGCTGATTTTGATTAAATTTAAGTTCAAATCAACCCTTTTTATAACGGTTCTAATAAATACTTTATCAGGACAAAATTCGTGCATTGTATTTAAAATACTGGTTTGTTGTTCGATTGAATAATTTTCTAAATATTTTTGGATAAATAATGTATCTTGCAAAAGTTTTGTCAAATCATATTTTACATACTTTTCAATTTCACCTGCTGAAATTTTGGTAATATCACCTCGCTCGCATCTGCTTGGGTCTTTCAGTGCTTGGCTAATATAATATTGGTATAGCTTGTTACCGCTTTTGCTGTAAGTCGGAGACATAAGGTTACCTTTATCATCATAAAGTAATCCTGATAACAGAGTTCCAACTTTTGCATTTGTCCTATGTTTGCGTTCTGTGGCATTTAAAAGTAGCAGATTTTGAACAGCATTAAACAATTCTTCTGAAACAATCGGAGAATGTTGAGCATCATAAACCTTGTTTTTGTGAGGTATTTTGCCTAAATAAACTTTGTTAGCGAGCATTCGATACAAATTTGATTTTGGAAATGGTTTTCCTGTTCTTGAAAGAATCCCTTTTTGATTAAGGCTCTCTTTTAGCTTAATAACATTTTTAACTTTAAGATATTCTTCAAAAATGAATTTAACGTTATCTGCAAAAGGTTGCTGAGGTTGTAGAATGTGGTGTTCATCTTTCGTGTACCCATAAGGTGTAGCACCATTAACCCAAAGCCCTTTTTTTCTTGAAGCTTCAAATTTATCTCGGATTCGTTCTCCTGTAACTTCTCTTTCAAACTGCGCAAATGATAGCAAAATATTAAGCGTTAATCGCCCCATAGAAGTTGTTGTATTAAAATGCTGGGTTATGGAAACAAATGAGGCATTGTGCTTGTCTAAAATCTCAATAATCTTTGAAAAATTCATTAAAGAACGCGTTAACCTATCAACTTTATAGACTACAACAATATCAATTTCATCATTTTCAATATCTTGCAAAAGTTGTTTAAATGCCGGACGATCCATTGTTCCGCCAGAATATCCGCCATCATCGTATTTTTTAGTTAAAAGACTCCAACCTTCGTGTTTTTGAGATTTTATATAGGATTCGCAAGCTTCTCTTTGTGCATCAAGAGAATTAAAATCTTGTTCAAGTCCTTCTTCTGTTGATTTTCTAGTATAAATTGCACATCTGATTTTCTTTGCCATTATGCCACTCCAAAAAATTTCTTACCATTCCAACGAGTTCCTGTAATTTTATTAGCAACAGCAGAAAGACTTTTATACTTGGAACCGTTGAACTCATAACCGTCTTGTAAAACAAGCACGGTATATCTTCGACCTTTAAATTCTCTGACTAATTTTGTCCCGTCAGTTATTGATAGAACTTTAGAATCTTTTTCTACTTGTTGATTTTTGTCATATTGTTCAACAAGCTTGTTAATTTTACGTAGGACTTCAGGGGCAAGGGGTGGATATTTTTCATTCCAAGCCTTGATACGTTTTTCAAAAATATTCAATGCCATACAAATACCTCATTAATACTTGTATAAACATCTATCCCTCTACTTGCCTAAAATATCAACCCAAAAGACACAATTTGTATCAAATAAACATTTGTTGGAGTAAGCCTTTTTTGAACTGTTGCCAGTCAGAAAAGAGTGCTTTTTTCTCTTCAATAAGCTCATCCATTTTGGATAATACTTTTGCTATCTTTTCTTGCTCTTCTAGGCAAGGTAATTTAATTTTAACTTTTTTAAGTTCATTTAAAGATAAAACTTTTTGAGAACTTCCAACTGCATATTTAAACAAATTATTTTTATTAATATTTAAATATGTCATAACGAATAAATTATTATAATTGGTACTAAATACAGGATAATAAGTACTTACAATACCAGTTACTCCCAAATTATTGATATTGAATGTAAATAAACCATCATCACTTCTAGAGCGATATGTAATATAGTTAGGTGGAATGATATTAAAACCTATGTTATCTTTTTCTGTTATTCGATTTTCACCTGAGTAATACTCAGTTTGGAGCATTAGTCCTTGCTTTGAAGATGTTAAAACTGGATACTGGTTAGAAATAGAATTTTTTTTACAATATTCATTCAAAATGTCATTCATAACTTTTTCTTCCCAATCTGGGTAGAAGTTGTTGTTGGAGTCTTTGAAGCGGATTTGTTGAGAAAAGATTTTTTGCATAAGCCCTTTCTTTTGTTCTTCAAGGTCTTTAACCTCCCCCTCACACTCATTAATCAACTCATCGACCTTGCTCAAAAATCCTGCAATCTTCTCCTGCTCCTCAAGACAAGGAATTTTTAATTTAATGTTTGCTAAATTATCTTGATTAATATTTGTATTAGCACTTGAAGAACTTCTTTTCAAAACTTCTCTTCTAAAACTATCAACTATAAAACAATATCTTTTATATAATAAGTTTAAACACAACTTATGTTCCCTAAAACGAATTAGAAACCCTGAAAAAACTGTATCTTTTAAGTCTTCCATGACTACTGAAGGTAATCCAACACCAGAGGGCTTAACAGAAGAACGTACAAAAATAACATCACCTTTTTTTAAATCGTTAAGTTGACGTTCTTTTTCACTTGTTTCAACTAAGTCGTAATCATCATTATATAAACAATCTTTGCCAAATACATCTTGCAAATTAATAAATTTATGTCCATGTCCAAAGAATTCGCTTCCCTTGGCTATACCGTTTCTTAATTCGCCAATATCACCAAGTAAAATTTCTTCCCATTCAGGATAAGTATTCCCATTTTTATCTTTAAATCTTAATTTAGGAGTTTTCAACATTGGATAGCCTCCTCTTTTTCGATTTCATCCAATGCACTTTTATTACTTATGATTGTTGTACCAATAACATCCCCAACATCATTTTTATGTTGTATTTTAAGTGGCATTTGGTAGAATTCTTTTTTATTCATAGGTTTGCTTGCAATATCCTTTAAAGACCCAATATATATTTTTTGTGGTTCTAAAGAATTAAAATTAATTGCAATTCTATATTCATTTTGATATGCAAAATCATTAAACTTCCTAAAAGCTCCCATTTCTCCAGAATATGTATTTTTATCGACATATTCTATGGTTGTAGCCTTGAAGCCAAGTTTATATTTTTCTTTCATTGCTTTGGTAAATTTATCTAAAAAGGCATTAATATCATAAATTACTACTGCATAATCTTTTGTTGGGGCAAAATTCCGTGTGCTAATAATCAAATCATTTTGCATTACGTCATTCATTTTTAGACAACTAAAAGAATATAAATGCGTGTATTCTTTATCATCCCCAAAGTCTATTGTTAGACTAATAAGCCCATTTTCTTTATTTAGCTCTATAGCTTCTTCATGGCGTCCTTCTGGATATAATTCAAATCTAAATTTATGCTCTCCTAAATTATCTGCCGCGTAATGAAGTGAACAATATTCATTTTTATCTGCACGTCCATCTCCTGTTGCTTCTAAATCCTTGAACCATTTAAAAGTATTAAAATACATTTCACCTTTTTCATAAAAAGCTTTTATGTGTTCATAAGCACCAAATTTAATTAATCCTCCATTTTTGCCCATCTTACGCTCCCAACTCATTCGAATTTTGTTGATTCCCTTGTACAAAATCAATATATTTATACGCAATATCAGATAAGCCGTTGAAAGCTAATCCACTAAAGGCTGCAGCTAAATTGACTAATCCATAACCTGCAAGTGAATTTCTTATAAAATTAAGATTAGAATCACTTATCCCATATTGTTCTTGTAATTCTCGTTCTGCTTTTTTCTTTCTATCGTTTAAAGCCGCTCTTGTTGATTCTGTATTATCTCTTGAAATTTCTATTGGAATATGTTTTGCAAAAGTATATAAATAGATATATTCCATATCTACCAATGTATCTGTTAATCTAACGAATAAATCATAGTTATCATCAGATAAACTATTTTGGTTAATTATGCCATTGATAGTCAAATTTTTGAAACGATTGAGTTTATCCTGTGTCATAGCTTTGGCAATAACTTGAACAGATTTATATAAGCGTTGTAATGACTTGTGTCGATTGAGAGTTTTGATATCGACATTTTTCAACCCATAAAGAACTTCCTGCAGAAATATTTTTTGTTTTTTTTCTTCAAATTTTTCTAAAATATATTTAACGGTACTAATTGGATGCGCTAATTCGCAGACCTTTTTTCCTTTATCAATCAAAAAATCTTCAACTTTCTCAATATCTTCAGCCTTAGTAGTATTTTTTGTTAGCTTTTTTATAAAAGAAATAATCAAATATAATAACAAAAATAAGCCTACAATAATTATAGCGATTTTCTCAATATATGAACATAAAATTTTAAAACAAGTATTTATGTTAGCTAAATTCATCTTACACCTCCAACTCGTCCAAGTTTTGTGTATCAATACTATCAACCTCAAAACTTTCCTTAGTAATTTGTTTTATAATGAAAGTATCAAGTTTTTGTGTTAAGTCTTCAAAGTTATTAATTGCACCAGAATTCATTAACAAAATTGATTTATGAAATAATTCCCGAATAATCGGTTCAACATAATCATTCACAAAGTAGAATAGCAATTCTGTTTCATCTTCCCTATCAGAATTTATAAGTTTTTTTAGCCTTTTAATGATGTCTTTTCCATCTTTATTTTTCATAATATGCCCATTATGAACTATTTGGCTACGGACAGCATAAAACAGTTTTAGGATTTTACTAACATCTTTTCCTAGAAATGCACTTGCTCTTAGATATAACCGATAGTTTAATTCATCTGCTTGTCCAGCTAATAATGTACTTTCTAAGAATATTGCAAGTTGAATAATTCTTTCATGAGGCAAAAGTGAATCATAATAATTGTTAAAATATACAACAGGCACAGTGCAACTATCTTTAGGCAATGCTTGTAATATCTTGAATAAATTTGTTGCTTGTTCCATTTTTTCAGGAGTAAGTTTATATATCTCTTCAACAACTAAGGCATTTTTATTGGTTCTGTGTGAACGTTCCATGTTTAATAACTGGGTAGAAACTCTAAACTGAGAACATGCAGAATGTCCTTCCGCAAAGTAATAACCATTATAAATTTGACAACGCCCTTTGCTAATAAGCCTTAATGCAAGAATTATGTTACATACATTTTGTCTTATTTCATGAACTTGTTTTGCATATATTTCATTATTATCTTCAATTACAAATTCAGTGTACAAGACATATTTTGCATGAGGATAAAATATTAATTTATCAGGATGTCTTTCAGAAATATCTTGAAAAAGTTGTCTTGCAAAATGATTTTCTTGAAAAAGCAATAGTCCACATTTGGAATTAATATCTTCACGTCTTATAATTTGATAAGATTTAAAGATAGTTGTATCTATGAGCTCTTCAACAACCTCAATATTATACAAAGGAACAAATACATGATATTTTAATGATCTAGTACAATTCATTGATTTTTTCTCCCGCTTTTTATATCTTGTATTTTCTCTTTTTTGAAGTTATTGAGTTTCTTTTTAACCGAATTGAAAACTTCTAATGGTTCTGAAACAATATGCCTTCTATATATCATAGTAGAATCTTTGGAGTAATCTCCTAATTTTTTAAGAACATCACCCATTTCTTCACAAAGTTTAGAACGTTTTTCTCCTACTGGCAAATTCGTTAATTCAAGTTGAATACAAAACAATCGTATTAAAGATTCACGAATTTCATCTATAAAATCAACTATATCCTTATTCAAATATAAAGAAGCTTCTTCAAAAGCAATACCAATTTTACCTAAATTTGCATCATCAATTTTACCTTCTCTATATACAAAACCAAGCACATCTCGTACTTTATTGGCATTATCTAAATATAATTTTCTTTCATCAACACCAAGTTTAAATTTGAAAGTCGTACAAGCGATAATTGCCGCAATTATAATACTCAAGTTACTTAGAATATCTGAAAACAATTTTATCTCATTGATACACATTCTACACCCCCAACTCATCCAAGTATGCTTGGACTTCTTGTTCTAGTTTTTGGATATTGGTTTTGTGTGTTTTAATGCTTTCCTTTACAGCTTGTAAATCAACTTCGGGCTCGGGTTCAAAAGTATCTACATAGCGAGGGATATTCAAGTTGTAGTCGTTTTCTTCTATTTCTTCCATAGTTGCAATATGGCAGAACTTTTCAATTTCCTTGCGTTCAGAATAAGCTGAAACTATTCTTTCAATATCTTCATCAGATATAGAGTTTTGGTTTTTGCCTTGAACATAGTATTTTGAAGCGTCTATGAAACAAATATTTCCGCTGTTGCCGTTTCTTTCACGTTTGAAAATTAAGCAACATACAGGGATTGATGTACCATGAAAACAGTTTGCAGGCAAACCTATTACAGCATCCAAATAATTCATATTTTTAATAATATGTTTTCTTATTGTTTCTTCTGCATTTCCTCTAAATAATACACCATGAGGCAATAGAACAGCTATTCTCCCATCTTCCGCCATATGATAAATCATGTGTTGCACAAAGGCAAAATCGGCTGTGGATTTTGGTGCAAGTTTTCCATAAACAGAAAATCTGTCATCATCTAAAAACTTAGGGTTTGCAGACCAAGAAGTTGCGTAAGGGGGGTTGGCAACTTGGACTGTATATTGTCTATCTTCGTTTTGGTCTTTCTCAAGAGTATCAACGTTTAGAATTTCAAATTTTTTGTAGTCTATACCATGGAGCAACATATTCATTCTTGCAAGGTTGTAGGTTGTACTTGTAAGTTCTTGACCGAAGTATTGACCGACTTTGCAGTATTTACCGACTTGCAAAAGTAAACCGCCTGAACCGCAAGCACAATCTGAAACGGTTTTTGCTTCTGTTAAACCAACGGTTGCAAGCCTTGCAACAAGTTTTGACATATTAACAGGAGTATAGAATTCTCCGCCTTTTTTGCCTGCAGTTTGTGCAAACATACCAATAAGGTATTCATAAGCATCTCCAAGAACATCGAGTTCCATATTTTCAAGGTGAAAATCTATTGTATTAATAGTATTCAAGATTTTAGCAATAAGTTTAGATTTTTCGCTTACCATTTTGCCAAGCTTTGAAGACTTTAAGTCCATATCTTCCCAAAGACCGTCAAAGTCTTGTTCGGATTCTTGTCCTATTGTGGATTCTGTAATTGATGAAATGGCTTTTTCAAGGTAATCTATACCAAATTCACCCTTTGCAATCATTTTAATCAAATTTGAAAACAAATACTTAGGTTCAATTATATATCCAAGGTGGTCTAAACAGTCTTCGCTCAATGCTTCTTTGTAGTCATCTCTTTCCCAAGCTTCTTCATAAGTGATATTATCGTGTTTTAGAAGCTCATTGATATAGTTTTGAGTTCTTTCTGATAAGTAGCGATAGAAGATTAAACCCAAAATGTAGTTTTTGAACTCATAAGCCTCCATATTGCCACGAAGCTCGTTTGCCATTTCCCAAAGTTTTGTATGCAGTTCAGATTTTTGTTCCTTTTGTATTTGTACTGTACTCATCGCTACTCCTATTGATATTTAGTAACATTGTTGATAATAAATTCCATAATCTTTTCAACTAAGGATTTTTTCTTGAAGTATGGAATATCACTTGTGATTCCTTCTCTAATTTTGTCCTTGTCCAGAATTTCCGTAAACTCATAATCGTTTATAGAATTTTTTATAAAATCAGGCTCAAGTTTGTTTTCAAAAGCAAAGTCTTCGATTTCCTTATTCCTTTGAGCTGTTTCAAAGTTAGAATATTCTTCATCAACGGAATCATCTGCAGACATTTTGGGAACAACTTCACCTATGAATTGTTTAATCAAGTCAACTTTTCTTCTTAATTCTGGGTTGTCGCTTCTATCAAGTTCTTTATAGATATTATTAATATCTTTTTCTTTTTGTTCGTGGTCAGTAAAATCAATGTTTCTTAAAAGGTTCATAATGTATGCGACATTAATTTTATCCGTCTGTATAATTTCAATAGAAAAGTCTATATCATTAAGAATAGAAACTTTTTCAGCCTGTCTTACCTTTCTTATATTGTCATGTATTGTTAAATACTTACTCTTATAATCTTCATAACTTTGTTGAGTCATAGTTAAATCTAAATCTTCCCAACAAAATTCAACAAAGGTTTTTAGAATTAAAAGAATCTTTGACAATTCTCTAAATGCTATAACAAATTTAGCTTGATCATTTTCATCCATTAAACCATCAACTGCTTGAGAAGTTGATGCTAATTTATAAAGCTCTGCAGCGTATTGTTCAAATTGGTCTTTATAATAATCATAGTTTCTAACAATAACTTCTTCTGCTTTATCTGTTTGGCTGAATAGTTTTATAGCATCATCTGTTTTCTTTTTAAGGTTTCTATAACAAACAATATTTCCAAAAGGTTTTGTTTCTTTTTCAACTCTGTTTGTCCTTGAAAATGCTTGCAATAAGTTATGCCAATCCAAGTTTTTATCAACATATAAAGTATTCAAAGGTCTTGAATCAAAACCTGTAAGATACATGTTTACAACTAACAGAATATCAATCTGAGGATTTTTCTTTTGCTTTAATCTATTTGAAATATCTTTGTTATAAGCACTAAAAGTATTTGTATCAAAGTTTGTTTCAAACATTTCGTTATAGTCTTTGATAATTTTTTCCAAACTATCCCTTGAATGTTCTTCTTTATTTGATAAATCCTCGTTACTGCCGTAAGAATACACAGCTGCGATATTATAATTATGCTTACCTTCATCTTTTAACTTTTTAAAGGTATCATAATATTTTATCAACTGCGGAATTGATGAAACTGCAAAAATCGAAGTATATTTACCGTTTCTTGTCTTTAGAGAATGATGATTAATGATATGATTTGCAATCATATTAATTCTTTCATCAGCCATAAAGACTTCTTCCGTATTGATACCCTCTACCTTAGTGTCATCATTTTCATCATATTCTCCTTCGTAAGTTTGAATATATTCTATAGAAAATCCTAAAACATTATGATCATGGATAGCATTTTTAATTAAGTATGCGTGAAGAAGTTTTTGGAATATATCAGCAGTTGTTCTGCCGTCTTGAGATTTATTCTCTACAAAACGAGGAGTTCCTGTAAAACCAAAATATTGAGCATTCACAAAATGTCGTTTTATTTGGTTATGCATTTCACCAAATTGAGAACGATGACACTCATCAATAATGAAAATAACTTTATCATTTTTGTATTTATTCATCACCTCTAAATATTTAGGAGTATTTAGCGCTTTTGCCATTTTTTGAATAGTTGTTACTATAAGTTTTTTATTTGGGTCTTTTACTTGTTTTACAAGAACTTTTGTATCATCTGTATTATCAACACAATCTTTTTCAAATTTGTTAAATTCTTCAATCGTTTGAGTATCAAGGTCTTTTCTATCTATTAAAAAGAAAACCTTTGCTATACTTTGTTCGTTCTTTAGTAAATTTGCACATTTCCAACTTGTTAATGTCTTACCTGAACCCGTTGTATGCCATATATAGCCGTTAGAATTGGTATTTAGAGCTTGTCTTATAAGTGCTTCTGTTGCATAAACCTGATAAGGTCGCATTACAATTAGGCATTTATCAGTATCATTAATAACCATATACTTAGTTATCATTTTTAACAGGCGGTTTTTCTCTAAAAATTCAGAAGAGAAGTTTTCAAGTATGTTAATACGCTCGTTATCTTCTCTTGTCCAATAAAAAGTCAAAGACTTCATTATTCTGGACTCGTTAGTATTTGCGAAATATCTTGTCTCAACTCCATTAGAAACTACAAAAATCTGAATATATTTAAAAAGTTCTTTAAAAGAATGCTGTCTGTATCTGTCTATTTGATTTATAGCTTGGTTAATATCTACCCCACGTCTTTTGAGTTCAATTTGAACAAGAGGTAAACCATTTATCAAGATAGTAACATCATATCTATTAACATATTTGCCTTGAACAGTTACTTGGTTTGTTACCTGATAAACATTGTCCTCGGGGGTGTCATTAAGAAAATTTATATATACTTGCTTTCCATTGTCTCTATCTAAAATAAATTGGTCTCTAAGTTGTTTTGCAGATTGATAAACTGTTTTACCGTTAAGATATATTAGGATTCTCTCAAATTCTTTATCTGATAAGTCAACACCTTCAAGAACACTTTTATTAATAAAGTTAAGCTGTACTCTAAAATTACTTTCAAGAGCCTCATAATCCTCTAGTTTTATATAACTATACCCTTGAGAAGACAATTTGTTTATTAATTGCTTCTCTAACTCTGCTTCACTTTGATAAGACATTCAGCACACTCCCTAATTCCTCTTTATAATAGCATAAAAACTAAAACTTTTAGTAGTTTCATACTTGAAAATTAATAAACTTCGAGTGATGAATACGACACCTAAAAAAGGAGGTCGTATGAGTAAAATCAAAAAATACAAGATTAAACAAAAAGATTTTAGGAAGTTAGAAAAACTAGCTGAGCGGATTTATAACACTTCTGTTGTGATAGATTATTTTTGTAAAAATCAAGATGAGATTGAGAAGTTAAGAAATATTACTCCTGTTATTAAGGAGATTAGGCACAAAGCTGATATATTATATGCGTTTTTTATAAATTATTCAGATACATTAGATAAATAATATAAATTTTATCAACTGTGTCTGAATGATAAGTTTTGGGTAGTTTTGCTTGATAAGTATCTTGCTTAGAGTGATGAATGTCATTGTAAATATGAGGTTACAATGATAGAAGTGGGCAAAAAATATATGCTTAAAAAGATTAAAGGCATTAAAAATTTTGATACTAATTATTACAAGGTAATTAAATTTTATAACTCGGATGTTGTAATTTGTGAAAATGCATATGGAGAAAGATCTTTATTTATGAAGGAATTTTTAATAGATCCAGATAAACCGGATGAGGTTTATTCAGATTTGAAGTTAGATGAGAGATAGTTAAATTGCAAGAATTTGTTTAAGTTTATCAACAATATCTTTTTGAGTTTGTTCATTTTTCAAGTCATTATATTTTAAGTTTATTGTGCAAAAATCAATGCGATAGTTATCTCCATCGTTGTTCAAATGGTACTCTTGTATATCTGGTTCTTCATTTCCAAATTGTGGGTATAGTAAAATTGCTCGGTTGTATTTATGTAATAGACAATATGTTGTTACTTGATAAATATCCGCACTTGAAATATCGTCAAAACTTGTAAATTTTTTATACTTAGTATCGATAATAACTTCTGGATTTTGTACCAAAATATCAACTTTAGTGTCTCTTCTAGTTTCTTTATTTCTAACTAAAAGACGTTTAGTTTTTTGCGCTGAGGCTTTGCATTCAGGGATTTTTCGTTTTATCAATTCAAAAATAAATTCTTCAAATAACTTGTTCATGTCCCAAACAAGTGTAATATTTTCAAATTTATTTTTAGATAAATCAACACTTGTCTGTTCTACAAACATTTTTGCAAGACTGAATGGTTTTTTGAAAAGTTCTTGATTTCTTGTAAGTTTAATTTTTCTGGCTTTGAATTTATCAAATCTGACAAAGGAAATATCAGAGTAATAGTTAATAATAAATTTCAAAGTTTTTTTGTTGTAACTACTATTAGAAATATTATATAAACAAGTTGAAACAAATAAAAACAGTTGATTTAGAAGATTGTTTTCAGAAAAATCATCATACTCACAATAAAATTTTGCTTGGTTTGTGCAGTTATAACGTATGTTTTCGCTAAATTTTATCTTACCTTTTAAGTAATTCAAATTTTCTTCTTCTCTAACATATCTTTTAGGCGTAAAGCGTTTTAAAGATTCAAATAAAGAGGTTGCAAATTCTCTAATCAAAATTTCAATAAATGGATTTTTTTCGGTTGCTAATTTTGCGTTATCATTTGTTTTAATATCCAGTTTTTTTGTATAAGAAAGCATAAAAATAAGATTCTTGAGAATTATACTTCGTTCATCCTCTGAAATTTTATTGTCATTATTTACATCAGCAGAGATGAGTTTGGGCAGAATTTCTAAATGCAAGTTTTTATATTTGATAACTCCGACCCAAGAATTGGCTTTTATACCGTTTCGTGTAACTTTTAGAGCTGAATCTAAGTTCTGGCATTTCAAATAAGCTTGAAGTTTGTCTAGATTACAACTGTCAAGCTCATTTTCTTTAATTTCAGAATATTCTTTAATAGCAATAGATTCTCGCATTAATCTTCCTGTTTAAATTTATCCTGCTTTAGTGCACCAACAAAATCTTTAACTTCGTTAGGTGTTTTGAATTCATACATAGAATCTTCACAGTCATTTTTTAATTCTTCTGGAATAGTAATTTCTTTTATAAAGCCAGGAATAACTAATTTTAATTTTTCCCAATCACAGTAAAAATATTCATTCAATAGAGGAATAATTTCACTGAACCAGATTTCTTTCAAAATATTAGTGTCTGCGTTAGCATATTTTGTATTTATAAAATAACTATGACCAATTTGATGGTCTCTATCTAACAAAATTTTAATTTTTGTATTTAACTTGTCAAAAACAGATTGAAAACCACAACCAAAATCAGCAACCAATTCAGGTCTTGGCATCATTTCAACGAATTTAAAACGACGACGAAGAGCAATATCAATACTTGCAATAGAACGATCTGAAGTGTTCATTGTGCCAATTATATAGAGATTTTTAGGAACTGTAAAATCATCCTGTGAATATGGCAATTTTACAGATAGAGTTTCTCTTTTATCTTCTTCAATTAAGGTTATCAATTCCCCAAAGATTTTAGAAATATTCCCTCGATTAATTTCATCAATGATTAAGACATGTGGTAAAGCAATTTCTTTTTCAACTTTTCCGGTAATTATATTATTTAATTCTTGAGTATTTGAATCTGGATTATAATCTGGTGTTCCTTTCTTACTTGAGTCAAAGTAACCATAAATTGATTGTTGTGAAAATACTTTGTTATTAATTTTTGAATAGTAAATATCTTCTCCTTTATAAAGCCATTCAACTTTTCTAAAATGAGAATATCTAATTGGAGTAGTTCTATCATAATAATAATTACCTGTTACTTGAGCTATGGCTCTAAAGTTTCTGTTACCATTAGAAATGATTATAATATCTCCAATATCCATCCAGTTGACAAATCTTTCTAATGCAGTAGCACCCCAAGAATCATCTTTATCTTTAAAGTCTTGGCTAGTTTTACAGTCAGAAAAATCAACATCTTTAAATCCAAGAGCAACCACATTATGAGATATACAATATTCGTATATATCATCTTCTTTTTCCAAAGTATTTCCAAGTGACATTTTAAACACTTTTGTATTTGAAAAATCAATAGGTTGATGTTTTATAGAAGATACTTTTATAGGTTTGGCGTGTTCACATATATTTTTAAAAATGCCATCTTTGCCAACATATTTAAGTTCAGAACCTTCATCATTCCATTTTGGAATTTCAGGTTTAATACCTTCAACAAATTCTTCGTAAGAATAAGATTGGTGAAATGTTACAAATTCAATCAAACCTTTTTGTCTTAATTCATCAAATCTTGCTTTTAATTCAATATATTTTGCATCTGAAACATCTTTATATTCTTTTTTATCAATAATACTCATTGCTTTTAATATAGTATTATAAGTTTTCCCAGTTCCTGGAGGTCCATATAAAATTTGATTAAGTTGTTTAAACATATCATTATTTATTTGTGGTAGATTATTTGGTTCTAATATTTGATTTTTATGTTTGAAATTAAGATATTCTGGATACTTTTCAAGATATTTAATTATTTGTTTCGGATTATCTTTCAAAGCCTGTTTTCCTCTTTCTGTAATTACGAAACACGCTTTTCTAGTAGGTTGAATAAGTTTGGCGGCATTAATATGAGCTTTTGCCCATCGAACACGATTAGCAAATTTTTTATCCCCACTTGGTAATCTTTCTTCAAGATCATTCAAGGACAAATGAAATTGAGTTGCTAAAGTACTTGTTATTTCATTAAGTCTATGTTCTGTTTCATCTGATAAAATGCGCAAAATTGGCAATATTAAATCATCCATTTTTGGAATTGACATACTTAACTCCTTTTTCTTTAGCGTATCACAAAAAGGGTTTTAGGAAAGACTTTTGTATGTTTCGATTATTCTGTCATTGATGTCGATGAAGATGACTTTTTCAAGGCAATCGTTTTTGTTTATAAATTCCTTCACTGTATCGTAGGCAATTTTGCAAGCTTTATCTGTCGGGAAATGATAAACTCCACAGGATATTGCAGGAAATGCTATTGTTTTGATATTATATTCTTTTGCAAGATTTAGGGCTGTCGTATAGCAGGATTTCAAAAGTTCCGCTTCGTTTTTGTTTCCACCGTACCATACAGGGCCTACTGTATGGATTACATATTTGGCAGGTAAGTTATACCCTTTTGTAATTTTGGATTGTCCTGTTTCGCAACCGTTTAGGGTTCTGCATTCTGCCAGTAACTCTTTCCCTGCAGCACGATGAATAGCGCCATCTACCCCACCGCCACCTAATAAGGTTCTATTTGCCGCATTTACTATTGCATCAACGTTTAATTTTGTTATGTCGCCTTTTAAAATTTCTATTTTTGTCATAATTTTACCCCTAACTTATTTTAGCATTTTTTCTTGATTTGCAAATTTTTTTATAAAATATAATGTTAAAAATTCGGAAGATTTGGGAATAAAATTTTTTGTAAAAAGTAACAATATTCCCTGTTAATTCCCTGTATATTAATAACAGGGAATTTAGGTTTTAACCGTTGCTAATTCTAGGTTTGGAGGTTGGAAGCAAATAGAAAATCACTGTATTTTGTCAAAAACAGGGAAATTCTTGTGTTTATAGGGCCTATAAAATGAGCCTCTTGCTCACGTGTCCGCCCTCTCCAATTTTACCAGTCATAGCAAGGCTTAGCGCTATTTTATATGGTGTAAATATGCGCACAGCGCGCGATTTAGCGAAATGAAGAGAATTTAGAAAGAGAGAATTTAGGCAAATTTTGGGTTAAGGAATTGCAAATTCTCTTTTGGCAAATAAAAAGAGTCCTTTTGTAAAAGCTTTTGTAGTGTATATTTCAGCCTAATTGGATATTTGTTAGACTTTCGTTTTCCAAAAGAAAAAGGACATTACAAACTAATGTACATAAAACAGACTTTTATTAGTGCTCCGAATAAAATTGGAGAATTTTATTATATAATTAACATATGAAAAAGATCTTGATTATTTTATTACTTTTTACCGGTTGCTTTGTTGGCTGTTTCGCCACAGAAATTAGCAATACTGATTATTCGGTTGATTCCAATTGGCTTTCAAAACCTGCAAAAAATTTATACTCTGCGGATGTTTTTTATATTTACCCTACGGTTTGTACAAGTTTGGACAAAAACAATCTCTGTGCAGTTGATAATCAAAAGATGCGAGAAACAGCAAAGAATGTTATTAAACTTCAGGCAGAGGCATTTGATACAGTTGCAAATATTTATGCACCTTTTTATACTCAGTATAATTTTAGAGCATTTGAGTATTCAAATTACGAGAAGATTCAGAAAGATATTTTGAAAAATGTTCAAGGACTTTCGGATATCTATGGTGCATTGGACTATTATTTTAAAAATTTAAATCAAGGTCGTCCGTTTATTTTGGTCGGTCACTCTCAGGGTTCTGCAATAATGCTTATTATCTTAAGTGACTATATGAAAAAACATCCTGAGTATTATAAGAATATGGTTGCGGCATATGTTATAGGTTATCCTGTTACAAGAGAATATTTAAAAAGTAATCCGCATCTTAAATTTGCGAAAAAAGCAGATGATACAGGGGTAATAGTTTCTTATGATGTTCAAGCTCCTGATAAATCTGGAATAAATGTTTTGCAGGCAAAAAATCAACTTGTTATAAATCCTATAAATTGGAGTAGGGGACAAAAAACTGTAAAAGCCGATAAAAATTTAGGAAGCTTAGATGAAAAGACTTTGCAAATAACGACTCCCGGTATTGCCGATGCGAAGGTTAACAAAAAACTCGGAGTTATTATTTGTTCGACTGTTGATACTGCAAAGTATGAAATAAAACTTCCTAAGCTCTTTGGAAATGGTTCTTTCCACGGGCAGGATTTTCAATTCTACTTTTTGAACTTGAGAGAAAATGCAGAAGTAAGAATTAATAAATTTTTAAGCAAATAGTATTATAGAAAACCCTTTACTTTATTTGTTTTATTGTTGTTAACTAATAAATTTGACATTTGTTTAAAAGTATTAGCGATATAGATGAAATTGTTTGGTGTTAAGTCTAATTATATGTATAATATAAAATATGTTTTATTATTGCGCAATAATTATCACAGCATTTACATTCTACAAAATTTTAAACCTGAAAATTTTTTATAAAATAATCCTTAGTATTGTTTTGGGAATTTTTCTTACAGTTTTTATTATAATATTGAATAATGTTGCCTTTAATGCGTATTGTACTTTAACTGATCACATAGGGTATAATTCTATAACAAAATTTATACGATTTTGTTTTCATTTTAGTGATTGGGTAACACTTATCTTTATACAAATATTATTGTTGTATTATTTTTATAAAAAAAATAAATAATTTTATTTTTTTTAATATCTTTTGTGCATAATTGGGATTTTTTTCAATTATTTAATAAATTTCCTGTTTTTAGTTTTATCTTCTATGTACCACCAGATAAACAATACAATGTAACTTCCTAACAAGCCCGCAATTAATGAAAAAATATATAGGGTTATGATACCTTCAAATAGTTTTTGAAAATCTGATTCAACAAAATGAAATAATATAAAACATTCAATAATAAAAGGGATTGGACTTAATATTGCCACTAGTAATTTTACTTTTAGAGAGTGTCTTAATGCGAACAAAAAATCCTGTATATATTTGTCTTTCGCAAATTTAACAAACCAATTATAAAAATTGGGTAAAATAAATAATCTTCCAATCATTATTATTATAGCTAAAATAAAGTAATTGTATTTTCCAAACAATGAAGCTACTGTTACCAAAAAGAATACATATATTGCTGGATCTGCTAATAAAAAGTTAACAATATAAAGCATTAACATGTTTCGGTTGAACAAGACTCGGGCTATGTTTTTCATTGTTATTTTTTTACTCCAAATTTTATTGGTATTATAACATAATAACATCTAAGTGCAGGGTATTAGTAATTCCATTAAGCTTTAATATTTCTATATTTATGCTATTTTTATATTAACTTTATCAACCAAAGAAAGAACAATTATGAAAAAAATAATTTTAATATTTATATTAAGCATAATAACTTTATCTGGAAATTATAGTGCCTATGCAAAAGAACTTTCAAATAAAATTGATAATACACAAGTTATAAATGACAAAAATTTAAATTCTTTAATTTTGAACAAAGTTAGAGATATAGATACTTATGAACCTGTACCTAAATATTTACAAGATAGATATATTAAAAATATTCCAGAAAATCTTATTACAAATTATCAAATTGATATGGCAAATGCATTGAAACATACTTTAAATAATAAAATTACTTATAATCATAAAACATTAAAGCAAATGCTTTTAGATTTTAATAAAGAATCTGATAACATTTATCAACAATATTTAAAAAACAAAAATAATAAAGAGCAAAATAAAATTTATTTAAAAAATTTAGAGGAAATGAATGGTACAATAAGTCTATATCCAAATGTAATTATTGAAGAAATACAACCAGTAATTGATAAGTATGATTTGGGTATAGAACCGGGTTCAGAAAGTGATATTTTCCTATACAAATATTACATAGAAAAATATGGGATAAAATATGCAAAAGAATTAAAAGAATTACTTCAATTGAAAGAAAATACTTTTACTAAAATATATTTTTATCAATTAAAAATTAGTGAAAAAATCTAATGGATTTGTCCGTTGGCCATTTTTATGAACACCAAAATGCA
Organism: uncultured bacterium; assembly: GCA_949292185.1. Lineage (GTDB taxonomy): Bacteria > Cyanobacteriota > Vampirovibrionia > Gastranaerophilales > Gastranaerophilaceae > Zag111. The sequence goes on along the minus strand of CASEYP010000033.1, from coordinate 1,094 downwards.
GATGTGCCCCTTGCGAATGTTCAGTATTTTCGGATTTTGCAATAATATAATTATATTTCTATATTTATGCTATTTTTATATTAATTTTATCAACCAAAGAAAGAAAAATTATGAAAAAAATATTTTTAATCATATTTTTAATTATAATTTGTATGCCTGTTTTTGCGGATAATGAATTTGAGACTGAAAATTCTTTATTATATAGTAAAAAATTATCTAAGTTAACCAGTAATTATGATAATATTTATGAATTAAATATATTAGATAAGAAATATGTTTGTATAAATAATAATTGTTATGATTTTAATAGTTTTCGATATAATAAATTAACTAAAACATACAAGATTGATATGATTGTAGATTTAATGAATTGGGATATGCAAGAAAAATACCAATCCCCACATAATGATGGGTATATTTCATATCTTTTATTCAACGTAAAACTGCATGCAAATAAAATTTCTGTAAAATGTACAGGTTATGCAAGTGGTAATATCTTGGTTAATTACAGTGCAGATAAAGCATATTCCGCTAGTTATAATATAGTGAAAATATATAGAAATAAACCTGCAAATATAAAAAATATTAAAGATATTAAAAATTTATTTTATAAATGGATTGATATACAATTGGTGAAAAAAATACTAAAAGCTTGGTAAATATACTGTAGGGTTAACACTAACACCGTTCTTTTTAGTCCCAAAATGGAGATGTGCACCTGTTCCTATGCCAGTATTGCCACTTTCTCCAATAATTTGTCCTTGTTTAACAGTTTGACCTTTTACTACATTTATTTGATTTAAGTGAGCATAAAAACTTGATAAACCATTAGAATGTTCTATTTGAATATAATTACCATAACCATCTATCCAACCAGAAATTGAAACCTTTCCATCTGCAACAGCGTATACCGGAGTATTTTGACAAGCATTAATATCAATACCATCATGAAATTTTTTAGTATTATAAACTGGATGTATTCGGTAACCATAATTGCTTGTAATTTTGTGACCTTTTTCTACAGGTAATATCCACTTTTGAGTTTGTTGAGGAGATTTAGATGATGGTTGTGGTATTGAAGTTTGAGAATTTTG
>CASEYP010000032.1 GCA_949292185.1 uncultured bacterium | reverse complement strand
TACGACGGTTTTCAAGACCGCTCCAATCAACCGCTCTGGCACTCCTCCAAGCAATTGTTTGCTGTATTTATATTGTATCAATTCAAAATTTATTGTCAAGCATCTATATTTTTATTTCGGCTATTTTATTTATTTAATAACATGTTATCATATATTATATCAAATAAGGAGATTTTTTATGAGCCAAATTAATTTTAAAATAGACAAAGATAAATGTATTCACTGCGGATTATGCGAAAAAGATTGCGTCGCTCAAATTATTCATCTTGATGCTGACAAAATTCCAAATATTACAAATGAAGATCAAGAAAAGTGTATAAAATGTCAACACTGTCTAGCTGTTTGCCCTGTTGGTGCAATTTCAATTTTTGACAAAAACCCTGAGAATTCAAACCCTTGCAATAACTTTCCAAACGATGAACAAGTTTTAAACTTGATTGAATCCAGAAGAAGTGTTCGTCAATACAAACACGAAAATTTACCAAAAGAAACTCTTGATAAGTTAAAAAACATGCTTAAATACACCCCGACAGGATGTAATAACCATAGTTTGCATATTTCTATTATTGATGATGTTGATGTCATGGATAGATTTAGAAACAGAACCAACAACACTATAAAAAAATTATTTTTATCTAAAAAAATTAACGCTATTGTCAAAAAATTTGCAAGTTATAAAAGTGCATTTTTAAACGGAGATGATGTTATATTTAGAAATGCGCCTCACATGATTGTTGTTTCTGCACCTATCAGTGCGCCTTGTGTAAATGAAGATCCAATAATTGCACTTAGCTATTTTGAACTCTACGCACAAAGCCTAGGTGTTGGAACTTTATGGTGCGGATTTGCTCAAATTTGCCTAAAATTATTCCCGGAACTTTGTGAATTCCTTGAAATTCCGAATGGATATAAACCGGGTTACGTAATGCTCTTTGGACCATCTGACGTTAAATATACAAGAACAACTCAACCTGAAGAAATACAAATAACATCTGTAAAAGGATCAAAAGATCTTGATAAAATGTCAGGACTTAATAAATTAAAAAGATATTTCTGGAACACAATAAGATAAAATTATTTATCAAGGTTGGAATGGCGGCAAATTTAAAAATTTGCCGCCATTCATATTCTATAAAATTACCAAACCTTTATTCTACCTTTTTATGAACCTTAAATGCAAAATATTTGAATAATACATAAGTTACAACTGAAACTAAAAATATTGAAATAAATTGTGATAAATATACATTTTTAATTGCAAAACGAACTAATAATTCCAAAATAATTACATTCAAGAAATAACTAACCGCCCAAGTTGAACAACATTTTAAATATTCCTTAAGGTAATTTCCCTTAGTACAAAATACAAAAAACTTCTGATTAAAATATGAAAAAACAGAAGATATTGTCCATTGCAAAATTACACAAATTTGATAATGCTTTTCACCAATCAAAAATAATGCAAGCGCAAATATAATATATGATATTGCCGCATTCACACCACCGATAAATAAAAATCTTATTTTATCAGGAATTTTGCACCACGCATTATATAAAGCTTTCAAATTATCCATAAAATAAGTTTAGCACCAGCAAAGCTCTATTACAATTCTTTATCAGTTTGTTTAATTGGTGCACCAATTACTCGTTCTAATTCTGCAGCATTAACATTATACTGTAATACTGTTGAATAGTAGCTTAACTGAGCATTTAAATATGTATTTTCTGAATCCTTTAATACGATTGCATCTTCTAAACCTACTTGATATCTTCTTGTAGCTTGATAGTGCTGTTCTTTTGCCTGTTGCAATGCTAATTTTGCAACTGCAATACTATCTTGAGAATTCATCAGATTTATATACGCACTCTTAACTTCCAAATATACATTTTGTCTTGCTTGTTCATAATCAGCTACATATTTTTTATAAGTTGCAGTTGCTTCATCAACTTGTTTTTTCAATAACATTAAATTCAACGCTGAATACTGTAGTTGAACCCCAAATTGATATCCATAATCTGCATTCAATTTTCTTCCGCCATAATTATATGAACCAAATGCACTAATATCAGGTGTAAATGCACGTTTCGCACTTCTTACATTCAATTCTGCAGCATCCATCAACTTCTTCGCAGATAACAATGACGGTCTTGATGCTTCTGCTACTTGTATTAAATCTGCAAAATTTACATCATATAATTTTGTATTTAAACTATCTTTTAGAATTACCTCTGCCAATTCAGGAATACCTACAGCATTTGCAAGTTCTACAGATGCCAATTCAAGTGTATTTTTTGCCTTAATTAAATTCAAATTAGCATTCCCTAAGTTATATTCAGCGTATGTAACATCGATTTTTGCCTTTTTACCTATATCATAATATGCTCTTGCCTGTTTTAATTGAAGTTCAAAATCTTTTACAGTTTCCTCATATACAGATTTTTGAATTTTTGCAAATACTAAATTATAATAAGCAACTTTTACATTATAAATAACTGTTTCAATACTTGTTTCTGCGTCATATCTTGATGATTCATAAGTCTTTTTAGCAGAATCTGCATACGCCTTAGTTTTTCCAAAATCGAATAACAGCATATTAGCAGACAAAGTTGGTACATAGTACATATCATACTTAGACGCCATCATTCTTGAAAAATTTGAACCCATTGTATTGAACATATCATTACGAGAATAACTTACCCCGGCTGATATTGTAGGAAAATAATTTGACCAAGCTTGTCCAACTCTGGATTTATATATCTCAGAATTACTAATGGCTGACATAATCGCAGGATGATGAGTTATAGCTAATTTTATACAATCAACTAAAGAAACTTCACCATTCATATCTGCATATTCAATTTGGCTGTTTATTACAGGGAATTTAGTTTCATACATTCCCTCTGCTTCTTTTGAAGATTTTACCTTTGATTTCTCATTACTTATACGTTTTTTTATTTCTTTTTTATGATTAACTTTAACTTCTTCAGGCTCCACTATATGAACCTTATCTTTATCAGAATCTTTTTTAGCAAATTTTTCAGTCTTAACAGCTTTTTTGCTTTCTCTTTTTGCAAGTCTGTCTAAATCAGGAGTTACACTTTTTTCTTTAGAAAAAGCTATTGTTGAACCTACTGATAATACTGTCGCTACTAAAATTAAGTTAAAAATCTTCTTCATTATTCGTCTATCTCCAAATCCTTATCTGTAATTTCTTTTTTAGGGAACTTGTCAACAAACTCTTGAACAATTACATAAAATGCAGGAGTCATAACAGCACCCAATGTACAAGCAGCAACCATACCACCAAATACTGTAGAACCAACAGATATTCTTGAATTAGCACCAGCACCTGATGCTAATATCATCGGCAATACACCTATGATGAACGCTAATTCCGTCATCATAATAGCTCTAAATCTTAATTTTGCTGCCTTTATAGCTGCCTCTTTTACAGATAAACCATTTTTTTCATGCTCTTCTTTTGCAAACTCAACAATCAAAATAGACTGTTTTGCTGCCAAACCAACCAATGTAATCATACCAACTTGAGAATATATATCAAAAGATTGGTTAATCATCATCTGGAATAATAATGCACCTAACGCTGCAATCGGAGAAACTAACAATACTGCAATCGGAATTGTATAACTTTCATATAATGCAACCAAGAACAAATATACAAATACCAATGCCATTGAGATAATCATTGCAGTTTGTCCTGATGCTTCTCTTTCTTGAGCTGATGTACCAGACCAGTCAAATGTCATATCAGCCGGTAAAACTTTTTTAGCTACAGCTTCCATTGCATTCATCGCATCCCCAGAACTCTTTCCTGGAGCTTGTTGTCCTTGAATTTGAACTGACTCATACTGGTTATAACGAGTTATTGATGCAGTACCTACAGTTTGCCTTAATGACATTATTGATAATACAGGAACTTGAACACCATTATTGTTTTTTACATATATTCCTGATAAATCTGTTGCTTTATTTCTAAAATTACTTTCAGCTTGCAACTGAACTTTAAATACTCTACCGTATTTATTAAAGTCATTTACATAATATGTACCAAGCATAGATGCTAAGGTTGAATATAATTCTTGCAAATCTACATTTTGAGCTAAAGCTTTTGCATAATCAATATCTACAATATACTGTGGAACGTTTGCTTGGAATGAAGTATAAACATTTGATAATGTTGGATCTTCATTAGCTGCAGCTATAAGCTTGTTTGCCCAAGATTCCAAATTTTGAGCAGTATATTCACCTTTTGACAACATTTGGAATTCAAAACCACCCATCATACTCATACCCATAATTGCAGGTGGTGAAAATGCCTGAATTTGAGCTTCTTTTTCATTTGCTGCGATTACTCTTATTTTACTTAATATTGCTGTGTGGCTAAGATCTGTTGCTCTGCCTTGAATTTTACGAACAACCCAAGACCAAGGCCATATTTTTCTATCTTTGTAGTCTTTTAATCTTATAATAGCATTGGCTGAATTTGTCGCACCATCACCACCAAATACCATTAATTTTTCAGCATCTACACCTTCTATATTTTTTATCTGGTCTACAAATCTTCTTGTAACCGTTTCTGTTCTTGATAAAGATGCTCCATCCGGTAAGGTAATACTTGCTATTAATATACCTTGGTCTTCATCAGGAATAAAACCTGTTGAAATTGTCTTGAATGAAATTAAAGTTAAAGCTACAATTACTACATAAAATATAATTAATAACTTTTTATCGTATACAAATTTCTTAACATATTCCATATAAAAGTCTTCAAGCTTTGCAAACATAGCATTAAAATCTTCTACAATTTTTGAAGTCTTTTTATTAATTCTTTCTTTTATATGTTCTATATGACGCATTAGTGGAGATGCATTCTCTTCATTAGTCTGTTCATGATGTTGACCCAAGAAATGTGAACACATTGCAGGTGATAATGTTAATGCACAAATAGCAGATATTGCAATAGAAACAGCAATACATACAGCAAACTGTTTATACATAACACCTGTCATTCCACCCATAAATACAATCGGCACAAATACAGCCATCAATACCATTGCCATTGCAACAAGCGCAAAACCAACTTCTTCCATCGTAATCTGGGTTGCCATAATCGCAGATTTACCTTCATCAATATGTCGTTTTACGTTTTCGATAACAACGATAGCATCATCAACTACAACACCTACCGCTAATACCAACGCAAATAATGATAATAAATTTATTGACATATCCAAAGCTTTTAAAGCTGCAAATGTACCTATTAATGATACTGGGATTGTTATACAAGGTACTAATGTAGCCATTCCATCACCTAAGAATAAATATATTATCAATACAACAATTAATGCTGTTAATAATATTGTAAATTCTACTTCCTTCATTGACTCGTGGATGTAATCAGCATCATCTTTTAATGTCAGAATTTTGATACCATTTGACATTCTTGAATTTAACTCATCAACTTTTTTATGAACAGCCTTTGACAAATTGATTACGTTAGCATCTGGTAATTGTGATATCATAATAACTGCAGAAGGTTTACCATTTACTAAACCTAAGCTTGAATATGATTGAGCTCCTAATTCAACCCTTCCGATATCTTTTATTCTTACATTAGATCCATCCATATTTGAACGGATAATGATATTTTCAAAATCTTTAACATCAGATAATCTGCCCTTTGTCTTTAATGTTAATTGAAGTGCCTGCTCGTCATCTGTCGGAAGTTGGCCTAGGGCACCTGCTGTTACCTGAGTATTTTGTGCTGATATTGCAGCTTTTATTTCACTTGTTGATATGTTTAATCCTGCCATTTTCTGAGGATCAAGCCATATTCTCATTGAATAATCACCTGCACCATATACATTTACATCAGCTACACCTTCTACACGTTTTAATTCGTCCTTAATATATATAGAACCATAATTGGTTAAATCTAATTGTGACCAATTACCAGATTCAGGATATAAAGTTAAAACAACTGCACCTGACCCAGAAGATCTACTAAGTGCCGTAACACCTGTTCTTTGAACATCTTCAGGAAGTTGCGATTGAACTTGTTGAATTCTGTTTTGGACATTCATCAAGTTTATATTTTTATCTGTACCAACCTTAAAATATATTGTTAATGAATAACTACCATCATACGATGTAGATACCATATAAGACATATCTTCTACACCGTTTAATTTGTTTTCTAATACGGTTGCTACTGATGATTCTATAACTTCAGCACTTGCACCTTGATATGATGCTGAAACTCTTACCTGTGGTGGTGTTACATCAGGATAACTTTCCTGTTTTAACGTTAGCATTGATATTAAACCAACAATTACGATACACACAGATATTACTAATGCAAATCTTGGTTTTCGTATAAAGAAATATAACTTATCTTTATCAAATATCTTCTTCATTATTCCTTACCTGCTTTTTGTTTTTTGTTATATGTTTCAGCATCTATAATCTTAACTTTTTGTCCTGCGGTAGTAACATTTTGAATACCTGCTATAATTACTTTATCTGAACTATCCAAGCCACTGTCGACTACCCAATTATTATTTATATTATCTGATACTTTTATATCCTTTTTAACTGATTTATTATCTTCTACAGTCCATACATAATAACCGCTCATAGCATCACCTTTTGTACAAGACTGAGGTACTGTCATATATGTAACTTTCTTAGGCGCAACAAGTGATACCTTCATATAATCTCCAGGAACTAAATATCCTTTTGAGTTATCAAAAGTTGCTCTCATTTGTACTGATCCTGAATTTTGATCAACTTTATTATCTACGAAATTAATTTTTCCGACTTTATTGTACCAATTTCCACTATTAAACTGAACTCTAACTTCCACATCTTTAAATTTGTCACTAGCCTTTAATAATTTTACAAAATCATCTGTTTTCAAACTAAATGATACATAAACAGGATTTGTACTTGAAATATTAACTAATGATCCTGATGATGCTGTTACATAGTTTCCTTCTGTTATATTAACTTTACCAATTCTACCATTGATTGGAGATGTTATTTTTGTATATCCTAAATTTACCTTTGCTAATTCATATTTCTGTCTTGCAGCATCTAATAATGCTCTATTTTCATTTCTTGTTGCTAAACTCTGATCAGCTTCTGAATGGCTTATCAAATCCTCTTTAACAAGGGCATTTGCTCTGTTTAACTCTTGTTGAGCATTTTTTAATAATGCACTATACTGATTTACTGAAGCTAGTGAATTATTTACTTCCAATTGATATTCTCTAGGATCTATTTGGAATAACAATTGTCCTGTATGTACAAAATCACCTTCATTAAAATATTTTTTCAACAAAAAGCCTGATACTCTGGCAATTACATCAACAGAATATTTAGCTTCTACTCTGCCTGTTGATTCTGCCGTAATATTTACAGCTTCATTATGCGGAAAATCAACAACAACTTCTTTTGGCATTAACATTGCCTGTCTTTGTATAAAACCTAGTACGGCTCCGGAAATTTTATTATAAACTATCGGCACAATAATTATTAATAATACAATTATTGCCATTTGCTTTCTTGTTAATTTTAATTTCATACTTGCTCTCCACTTAATATAATCTAAAGGTAGAATTTTCTACTGTAATAATACCTTATATAAAAAGCAACTGTCAATGCAAAGATTGCAATAATACTATATATGGAGTATAATAATTTCATACTGGTTGCAAAGGAAATGGGTATGAAAAAAAACACAGAAAGATTTCAAAATTTTGATGATCATTTAGCTTACCAAATTGATTACACTTCAAATTTTAATAAATCATTTAGAAGAGAATTTCAAGCAAAATATATAGATAAAAATATAACTCCAGATGAGTTTACTATTTTATATACAATTTCATTTATACCAAATATTTCCCAATCTGAATTAGCTACCCTTTTATTTAAAGGAAAAGCTCACGTTGGGAAAATCCTAAATGATATGGAAGAAAAAGGACTTATTAAACGTTATGCCGAAACTAGGGGGAATATGATTGTAAAAAGAAATGAAATCACCCCAAAAGGTTCTGAGATTTTTAAAATTGGTCATAAGGAATTTGAAAATGTTAAATCAATTATGAATAAGCATTTCTCAAAAGATGAACTTCAACTTTTTATCAACTTTCTAAAACGATACAGAGATATTCTGGAAACACTTGTTGACGTAAAATTGAAATAAATTTAAACAGCTCTTTATATATACTAAAAAGAAAAACCACACGAAAATTAAAATCTATCGTATGGTTTTACTTTTAACTATTCAGCTTTATCTTTCTGTAATTCTTTTATTACCTTTTTCTCTTTTACCGGAGTTTCAGCCTGCTCAGTTGTAGTTGATTTCTTCCTTGAAAATAAATTCTTAAAACTAAATTTGGATTTTTCTTTTTCTACATCTGTCGTTTTATCTTTATCTTTTTGCCACCACCAAGTAAATTTTTTCTTTTCTTTTTTAGGTTCAACTTGGGTATCATTTTGATCTTCATTTTGAACCTCGATGTTAGAAGCTTCAATTTCTGCCTTGTCATCTCTAATTTGCGGAGCATCTACCGGTAACTCGTCCGGTTTAGTAATTTCGGCAGCTTCAGATGATGAAGATTTTTCAACTTCTTCAGAATTTGAAGAATTTTCTTTGGAGTCTATATTTTCATCTAAGGATTTATTGTCAACATCTTCAGTTTCAGCATTATTTACATTTTCTTCTAAAGTCTCTTGCTCAGAAATTTCTTTAGCTTTATCTTTTTTCTTAAATATCCTTTTATACCAAGGAACCTTAACTTCATCAGTTAAATCTTCTGATTTTTCAACATCGACTTCGGATTCTGAAGAAACATCTGTAGACTTTTCTTCAACATTTGTAGATGTTTCAATCAATGAATTATTACTGCCAGAAGTCTCTTCCGTATTTTCATTAGTTTGTTCTGATTTTATCGTTTCACCCAAGAATGTTGATTGAACAATAGAACTAATAGATTTTTCTGCTGATGTTTGAGGTTCTTCAGGAACTTCTGTTTCTTTATCAGAATTTTCTTGTTCTAAGTCATTGTTATTTTCATTTGTTTCAGCAGATTCTACCTGCGCATTATTTTCATCATTAGTAACTTCAATTTGTTCTGATTTATTTTCATCTTTTGACTTTTTCTTGAACAAAGATGTGAACCAGTTGCCCTTTTTCTCTTCAACTCCTGATGTAACATCAGAAGATGAAATATTTTCAGCAGAGTTATCAATATCTGATGATATTTGATCTTGAGGAGCTTCAGAAGAAATATTTTCTACCTCATTTTGAATATCTTCATTCAAAATTTCATTTGCATTTTGTTCAATTGTTTGAGCTGCGAGTTTAGAATTTTCTGCTTTTTCAACAGGCTTTTGCATATTTTCTACTGCTAAAATTGATGGAGCCGCAACTTTTGAAGATCGTATAAATCTAACTTGTCTTGTATCTAAGATATCATGCGGCATTTGTTCTGAACTTGTTCTTGCAACTGCGAAATTATCTGTTACAATATTTGGATTTTGAAAACCAACTTGTGATGAAACAACCCTTTTTTCAGCTTCTTTTATGAAATTTGTTGGTTCATATAAAACAACTTCATCACCTTCTGGCATCTGAGATTGAGGTTTAGCCTCAAGATCAAAATTTTTCAAATTAACTTTTGCATGTTTTTCAACTACCGGAGTTTCAACAGCTCTGTCACGTAATACCGGAAGAGGTTTTGCTTCTTCGTTAGTTGATTCAGGAGCCTTTGTGTCCTCAGAATTTTGTAAAGTCTGCTCTTCATTTGACGGTGTCGAAACCTCTTGTTTAGGTGCAACTTCTTGTACTTCTTCTTGTTTATTTTGAACTTCTATATTTTTATTTTCAACCTTTTCCTCAGATGAAGTTTCATCTTTTTGAGTTGATACTGGTTTTTCTTCAATTGTTTCTTCTTTTAATTCTGATTTTTCAGAAGAAGTTTTAGATGTCAAATCTTGAACAGGCTTATCAACTTGTGTACTTGCGTCTTCAGTCTTAACTTCCTCAACAGGCTCTACAGTTTTTTCATCTATAGACGGCTCTTCAACTTTTGATGATTTTTCTGCCGGAACTTCTTCAATAGATTTATTAGTTTGATTTTGCTCTTGTAAAACATTATCATTCGCACTTGGCTCAACGTTTTCAATATTTTGCTCAGATTCCTTACTGTTTATATCAGGAGTCTCTATTTTAGAATCAGGCTGCGCATTTATTATTTCAAATGTTTCAGATTCTTTTTGAACGGGAGCTTCAATAATTATCGGTTCACCTTTTTGTTCAACTGCATCTTCAGTGTTTTTGTTTTCTTTGTTATCATCATCTGAAATTATATTTGAAACATTTTCTACATCCTTAGCTTCAGAATTTACTGTTTCAGAAGCTTCTTTTCTTAAAACAGGAATATCTTCACTATTTTGAGCTATTACATCTGTTTTAGAAGATTCGTTTTGCTGAATTTGAACAGTATCTTGTGTTTCAGATGAGATTTTAGAATTATCTGAAGAACTATCTGTTATATTACTTTCACTAACTTCGTTATCTTCCACATCCACCAATGAGCGAGAAGCAAGCATCAAAGCTATAGAACTTTTATCACCGGCTAATGTTTCTGATGGATCAGTTGATTTTTTCAATAAAGGTGCTGAGGATGAGTTTGCGTCTGAACTATTCGCGTTTGCCTCTATCTCTGAACTGTTATCACTTGCAAATTTTGCACCATATTTTTTATTAGCATAATCCTCGATTGTTGTAAGTTTGTAATTAGGTGCCTCATATTTAAAGGTTAAACCCAAATTATCAAATGTTGTTCTTATATAATCATATTGATTATCAACATCTTCTGAAGTTATGACAAGATTTTTGTCTAACAAATTACGAATACTACTGTCATATAACTTTTTATATTTGTTATAATCTTCAAATGATACTGCATCATCTGCAAGATGTTTTGTATATTGAGTTACAGTAGATTCTACCTTTGCAAGATTTGCAATTATCGGATTTTGCACCGCTTTTTGATAATCTGCCTTTGCTCCAAAACCTTTTTTATTCATTATTTGTGATTTCAAATAATATAAATAACTTTCCAAAGTTTTTTCTTTTGGTGTAAGTTGTTTAATATCTGCGTTATATATGTCATTCATATTGATATGAACTTTCTCAATATCTGCCAACGCATCATCAAAATATCCTTGTTTATATTCTGCAAGTGCTCTTAAATACAATACCGAATTGTAATTTGATACATGCCTGTATAAAAGTCTTGTAGTATCTTCAATTACAGCTGAATAATCGCCTAATATATATTGAGCAATTAATTTATAATATCTGCTGTTATAATCATTTGATTTATATTTTATTGCAGAGTTAAAATTGTTTATTGCTAAATTATATTCCCCAAGTTGTAAATAATTCAGTCCAATATAATAATAATATAAATAGCAATTTGGATTTAATTTTAATGCAGACTTAAAATAATCAATAGATTTTTGTGATTTTTCAGAATCAAATGTTTTTTCAGCCTCTCTATAATATAACTGACCTAAACTTGCAAAAGATTCAAAATCATTTGGATTATATTTTATAGCAGTTTCGAAAGAGTTTATTGCCTCTGAGATTTTGTCCATACCTGCTAATGAAACGCCTGATAAATAATATCCAAGATAAAATTCCGGATAATTTGAAGTTACATATTGAGATTTATATATAGCTTCGCTGAAATGACCTTTTTCTATATTTTCAACCGCACTATTAATATATCTGTCAACCCCTTGAGGATCCAATAATTTTCCATATTTTTGAGGACAATTTATTTTTGAGATTTCATCTTTATCTGGTTTTGGTAAATAAATATGAGAATTATACCCTACAGCTTTTTGATATGAAGCTTCATAAGTTGAACTATTCAATGCCTTTTGTGCATACATCAAACGCCCATATAAATTTCCTAACTCAGGATTTTGGTATTGCTCGTCTTTATCTGCGCCTAAAACTAAAGCTCCTAAAACTTTTGTTCCTGTTAAGAACTTATCATCTGAGGTTTTTAAATCAATAGCTTTTTGATAATCATCCCTTGCCAATTTATATTGACGCATTGCATAATATGAATCACCACGAAGTTTGTATGCCTCATATTTTTTAGGCTTTTCAGATATATATGCACTTAATAATGTTATTGCAGAATTATAATCCTTTTTAGAAATTAAATCAGCCGCATCATCTAATGTGTCACGGTTAACCTTTACTTCACTTTCGTCCGTTGCACTATTATCAGATGCTTTTACTACTACTTCAGCATTGTCATTTTTTACTTCCTGAACTTCTTTTGTCGGCTTTTCATCCTGTGAATCTTTAGCCACTGCACCATTTGCTGAAATATTACTAACTCCCAACAACATAAGCATTATATATACACAAATCTTCTTTTTATTGTTCATACTCACCCCGTAATCCTAAATATTCAAACAATCATAACAGTATTATACTATAGAAAACCAAATAAATGAATACTTTTGAAGAAATTTATATTTTTAAGGTATAATTATATTTATGAAAAGATGCTTTTGGGTTGACGAAAAATCTGACATATACAAAAAATACCATGATGAAGAATGGGGAGTTCCTAAATATGATGACCATGAACTCTACGAACTTCTTATACTTGAATCTTTTCAAGCCGGATTATCTTGGCTTACTGTTTTAAAAAAAAGAGAAGCTTTTAGATTAGCTTTTGATAATTTTGATATAAATAAAGTTGTTAATTATGATAATTCAAAAGTCGAAGAACTTATGAATAACAAAGATATTATCAGATGTAAAAATAAAATTCTTGCGGCTATAAATAATTCAAAAATTTTCAAAAATATCCAAAAAGAATACGGAAGCTTTTCAAAATATATCTGGGGCTTTTCTGATAACCAAATTATAAAAAATACAACAGGAGAAATTCATACAACTTCAGAACTTTCTGATACAATTTCAAAAGATCTAAAAAAAAGAGGAATGAAATATGTCGGTTCTGTTATAATTTATTCCTACCTTCAAGCAATCGGCATAATTGATGACCACGACAAAACTTGTTTTAAATATTAAAATATTAATTTTATGAAATATTTGTAAATATTTCTGTTACTTTTAGCAAATTATTTTTTTATTTGATTTACAATATATGATGCAATAAGGTTACATTAGCATTAAATATATTCAATATTCGGCGGAAGAAGATAAATGTCATTAACAAATGGAATAAAAAGGATTTTTGAATCTATTGGGAAAGATAATAACCCAGCTTATGTAGTTGTCGCAATTGCTACTGCTAAGGGGATTTGTAGACCTATGTTTACAATGATGGACAAAAAAGAATCCCCTGAAACAAAAAAATATACTGCATTAAGAGAAGGGTTAACTGAAGTAATAGCTATCCCGACATACTTAGCATGCGGAGCACTAGCAGGTAAAGGAGCTGCATTAGTAAAAGACCCTGCAAAAGCAAAAATGGCAAAACATAATTTGAGATTTCTTGGAGTATGCGCTGCTGCTCTAGTTATTATTCCAGGTTTATGTTCTGCTATTATAAAGCCTTTTACAGATATGATTTTCCATAAAAATAAAAAGAATGAACCGGCAAGACTTGATGTAACATCTCAAGCTCCGGATATAGATATATCAAAGAATCAAAAAGTCGGCAATGTAAGTCAAATGCCAAAAACAAACCCAATGTTTAGAAGTTACAATATTGATGCTTTTGCAAATAACGGAATGAAGGTAGGTTAATATGATAGGCGCAATTGAAAATATAATATCTAATCCTACATTATATAACATGACCCAAAGCACTGTTACTCAGGTAACCAGTGAAACTTGCTTGAAAGCAATTGGTCGTCCTTCATTCATATTAATGGATAAACAAATTGATCCGCAAACTAAAAAATTCTCTGCAACTAAAGAATTTTTATACCAGCTTACTTGTCTTGCAATTTATCTATCTATGATTCACCAATTCAAAAAAGCATCTTTCGCTATCGGTAGAAAATTATTCAAAAACGAAGACGTATTTAAAGCTTTCAAACATACCGGTGACTTTATGAATTATTACAAAATGGATGAAGCTGCAAGAGCTAACAAATTAAATGAAATTAATAAAGCCCTAAATTCCGGTGATAAATTTGTCAAAGAAAAACTTAATCTTAATTTAGGTAAAGGTATAATTGAAGGTAGTTCAATAGTTGGAACTGTTTTAGGCTTAGCTGTATTAGCTCCTATTGTTTCACATCCGCTTATCCACCCTATACTTAAAGTTATGGGACTGGATAAAACCGCAAAAAAAGCTGATGACAAAAACCCAGCTAAAGTTACAGCTCAACCTGAGCCAAATTCAGAAGTAAACCAAGACAAGGCTAAAGTTGATACGAAATAAATCAAATAAAGTAAAAAAAAGCTGAAGCTTAATTAATTATTTGATTTTTCTAAACCCTTTATCTTTTGCAATATGTCTATTTATAGAATGAAGTTTTTCTTCTATTTCTAAAATAACACCACTTTTTGTTGCATTAATACCGGATTTATGAGGATAAATTTCATATTTTGATGTATAATCATCACCTGAAATATTTGGCATAAAAACATTAGCTCCGCTTTTTAATGCAATAAGACGTCCATTTGGACTTATAGTTTCCATAGCCGTTGTAGCAGGAATATTTATATCAGGCAAAAGTAAGCGTGTTATCGCCATAACCTTTAAAGCTAAATCAAAACTTCCGCAAGGACAATCCTTTAATGGAGTCTGAGGATGCGGTAAAAATGGTCCAACACCTATCATATCTGCGTTTAATTCTTTAAAAAATAAAATATCCCCAGCTAAAGATTCTACACTCTGCCCAGGTAACCCTATTAAACAGCCTGTCCCTGTTTCATAACCTAAACTTTTCAGATCTTTTAAACACCGCATTCTATTTTCAAAACTCATATTTGGATGAAGTTTTGTGTATAAATCCTTATCTGTAGTTTCAATTCTTAATAAATATCTATCTGCCCCTGCATCTTTAAAAGCTTTATACTCTTCAAAACTTCTTTCACCTATACTCAAAGTTAAAGCAACTCCTAAACTTTTTATAGATTTTATAATTTCGCACATTATATCTTTAGTAAAATAAACATCTTCACCACTTTGCAAAACTATAGTCTTAAAACCGGAATTCACTCCTTTTTGAGCAAGTTTTATAATATCATCAGGACTTATTCTATATCTTGAAACTTCCTTATTTGCACAACGAATTCCACAATACATACAACTGCACCTGCATATATTGCTAAATTCTATAAGCCCCCTTAAATGTACACCATCACCAACATATTGCTCTCGAATTTTGTCCGCTAATTTGAATAACTTTTCGCCATCAGAAATTAAAAGAAAAATAATTTCTTCTTTATCTAAATTATGAGTTTTTTGAGCTTTTTCTAAAATATTTTCCATAATTTACCAAAATAAAGGCAAGGTATATAAATTGCCTTGCCCATATATTATATAATTTTTAAAAATTAATAACAAGCCAATGTTTCTTCTTTTACAACATTTCGCTTAACTTTTCTGGTTGCTGTTCTTGGGAATGGCTCTTTTCTTACCACAATATTAACCGGTCGTTTATAAGGAGCCAACTGAACCGATAACTTTTTAACTTCATGAACGATAAATGATTGTAATTCATCATCATTTGTGTATTTCTTCAAAACTTCCTCTGTTGGAACAACTACTGTCATAATTTCTTCAGTACCGTCTTTTGCACCTGAAGTTCTGATTGCACCGAATACGCAAACTTCCGCAAAGTTTGGATTTTGTTCCAATACAGCTTCAACTTCTTCCGGGAATACCTTTTTACCACCGGATAATACAATCATATTCTTAATACGGCCTGTAATATACAATCTTCCATCTGAATCGAATTCGCCAATATCACCTGTATGTAACCATCCGTCAGGTTCCAAAACTTCTTCTGTTTTTTCAGGATTATTATAATAACCTTTCATTACAGAAGGGCCTTTAACAAGCAACTCACCTGTTTCAGGATCAATTTTTGCATCATAAGAATCCAATACTAAACCTACAGATAACAATTTTCTATCATCCCCTCTATCTACTGAAATAATAGGACTTGTTTCTGATAAACCATAACATTGGAATACTTTTATACCAATTCTTTCAAAGAATTCGCCAACGCTAGGATCTAATGGTGCACCACCTGACATAAATCCGTAGAAATTACCACCAAATTTTGCCAATATACTTCTGAACAATTGACGTCTGATTGAATAATCAGTTATATATTCAGCAGCTGCATAAGATTTTTCAAATAACAATTTTTCTTCAGGAGGTAAAGCATTAATATCAGCTTCGATAGTATTTTTCAACAATTTCATAAACGCAGGAACGACAATCATAAAATCAATTTTCTTTTCTCTCATATCGCCCAAAACATCTTTTGGTTTTAAACTTTGAGGATAGAATATTGATGAACCTCTATTTAAAAATGTTGAAAAACCAACTGTCAATTCAAACAAGTGATTCATAGGTAAAATTGACAACAAATTAACATTTTCATGAGGTAAAATTTCAGGCAAAACTTTTGCCATACCCCAAACTTGAGATGTCATATTTCCAAAAGTTGTTTGAACACCCTTTGGAGCTCCTGTTGTTCCTGAAGTATATATAATTAAAGCAGTATCTCTTAATGATCTGTGACGCCATTTGCATTCTCTACCTGATGGCAAACTGTATAAACTTGGATATTTTGATTCATATCTAGGCTCATCCATGATGATTATATGCTTGATAGATGAAATTCTTTTTTGCAATTCTAAAGCCTTTTCTAAATTTGCCTGAGAGACGGCAAATACTGTTGGCTGACAACTAGATAAAATTGACTCTAATTCATATATTGTCAATTTATTATCCAGTGGAACTGTTACCATACCTGAGATTACTGATGCAAAAAGACATGCACCAATTTCCGGCATAGATTCAGATAGAATTGCCATTTTTTCGCCTTTTTGAATTTGCAAATCTGTTATTAAATAACTTGCAAATTGTTTTGTCAAAAGGCTTAAACCTTTATATGTTAACTCTTTCCAACCATATTTATTTCTTTTTCCTAGGGCAATTCGCTCCCCATATAATTTTGTATTTTTATCTAATAATGATAAAATATTCTCTTTCATACAATTCATTCTCCCCTGATTGTAACATCTTATATCCTTGCAGATATTGTATCATAAATCTATCAAATTAGCTAGAGTGCTACATATTCAGCCTTTATCAAACATAATTCATCATTTGTTTTTGAATTTTTTATAACATGCTCAGTTACCAAATTTTCTCTATCATATTTTACCTGAGATACAATATCATCACCGTATTTCACATCGTGTTTAAAATAGATGTCCATATTTTTAAGCTTATGTGAAACTCTAAATTCATAATCCAAAACTTCCATAGCCCAAGTAATATAAACAGTATTATTAACGTGATTATTAAAATCTAAATCGTCGTATCTTACATGAAACATTTTTTCAGCATCTACAGAATCAATTGATTTTAATTTTCGTAATGATAAATCATCTTCTCTTGGAACAAACGAGAAGAAGTCCGGATATTCCTGCTTGATATTAATAACAGATTTTGAATTCAAATCAACAATAAACCAAGAACTTGTAGCTCTTAAAAAACGTTCACCTGATTTATTATCAAACAACTCAAAATCACGATAAGCGTGCATTCTATTAACACCCCTGTTTTCGGTTTGAATTTTAACCTCTTCAACATTTATTGGATAATCGTCAAATTCCACTCTATATCTGATTAAAAACCAACCTCTGCCTTTTTTATACAATTCATCCCAACAATACTGATGTCCTAATCTATCTATAGATTTTGCAGCTATATCTTGCATATAATTAAAAATTACAGCAGGCTTTATTGAATGAAGTTTATCAGTTTCTGATATTGAAACAGGATAAATTTGCTCCATTGTATATTTTTCAGATGCTTTATCTACAACTATAGACATTATATAAGTTCTCCCGTGTTAGTTTTTAATTTCCTATTATTTAATTTTCTTTAATGATGAAATAAAGTTATTACGTTCAACATCACCATCAACCTTAGTTAAGAAAATTTGACAATCTTTTTCATCCGCATCAATAGGTGGTAATTGTGAAATTTCAGAAGCATAATAATTGCTGTCATTTCTTGTACTTAGAGGCATTCTATTTGCTAATGAATTTAATGAAATATTTCTCAAAAATCCTAATGCGCCACGTCCACGATTTGCAAATTTTGTATAAATTCTTAAAGATGCGTCTTTATTTTCCAAATCATAACGACCTACAATAAATGAACTTAACTCAGGTGCTGAAGATTTTATCATCATGCGCTCTACTACATTATTTTTCAATGTAATTTGACCGTTTATTTTATCAAAACGACCTTCAGGAATATTTACCAAATCTGAAATTACAGATGGACTAATCATTGTAAGAGGGTTTCTAAATAACGCTGCAACCTTCATTACATATTCTACAAGTCCGACTTTTGCAATTATTCCATCTTTAACATTAAATATTATTTTTCCATTTAACTTCAATGAATCATCAGTATTCAAATCAATAATACCACTTGCTTTACCATCAATTTCTTTTGGCAAATTAAGCAAAGATGTAGCCATAATATTAGAATTTACATCCTTTGCTCCTAACAGTACTGAATATTTATGATTTTTTAAATCACAGTTGATTTTAGCAGATGATGTACCTTCTGCTATATCGAACTTGTTGGATGTAATTTTTAACAAACTATTTTTGTCTAATGTCAAAACAGCAGCTACATTTGAGAATTTAATATCTTTATAGAAACCTTTTTTAGCAACTAAAACGCACTTTTCAATAATTAAGTTTGCTAAATCAAATGTCTGAACATCATCATCTGTATCTTCATCCCCACCAACAGCAGCAGATTCAGCGATAACCTGATCTACATTTGTTGCTGCATGATCACTTGGTTTTTGGTTATTAAATACTCTCAAATATCTTTCTACATCTATATCATCAACGATTAAATGTACATCTTTTACAACTATTGGGAACTTAATTTCATTCAAAATACTTCCGCTAAAGTCATACCCTGAACGTCTATATCTGCCATCTGCAGTTATACGCATAAGATTTTTTACAGTTTTGAATTGTCCTTTATTTATAAATAATCTCTGGCTTGGTATTGCAACTTTTTCTGCTCTCAAATCAGCATCTAAAACAGGATATTTTCCTGTATTTACAACATGTATTCTTCCTGTAAAATGTCCGTTTTTGAAGAATTTTTGTCTCATTAACATATTAAGGAAACCACTTGGCATTGGTTTTGGAAGTTCTAAACCAAAATCTTTTACTACAGTTTTTCCATCAGCAAGATCAATATTACCCTTCATACTTACAATAGGAATTCTTACATAATCCCTATCCATTGTAGGTGTTCCAATATAGTAATTAAATGATTTCAAATTCAACAACATATCTTCAAAATGAATATTTGCAGTCATTGCTCTTGATGTTTTTTGAGTCATCATTTCTTCTGACTGTCCGTCTATTACAAAACCACTACCTTGCTTAAATATATATATCCATTTCAAATCAATCTTATTATACTTTGATTTCAAAGCAACCATTGTATCTGCTTTTCCTTTTATTTCTATCGGATAAGACAGCATTTTTGAAAGATATTTTTTCGCAAAATCATTTGTTACAATAGCCTTCCCTTTTAAATCAGTATCTATAGATTTCATATAATCTTTAACAGTCCCGTAAAAATTCATTGTATTATAAGGCTTGTTATCGTAATATCCTTTGAAATCTTTTAAAGTTACTTGATTCATATCAAGAGAGATTTTTCCGCCATTTAATAATATCGGTAAATTGGCAATAGGAACCAATTTAAACGTTAACTTGTTTAAATTTATATTACCTTTCATATCCTTGTTTGTAATATTAAAATTAAAATCAAAATCTCCGCTAATATCTTTGAAATAAACAAGTAATTCTGGAATATTATTAGCTACAATTTGAGAATTTAACAAATACAAAACTTCTGATATTGCAAACTTTTTAGATGCTACATCAAAATTAAAATTACCCTTAGCATCTACATTACCGTCAATAAATAATTTTGACTTATTAACTAATACTTGTGAATTTTTTATAAATAATTTTTCTTGATTTTGAATATACACATTATCATTATCAGAAGTTACAATATGAAGTTTTTCTTTTCCTTTTGTTATATCAACTACAACATTATATTTAACTTTTTTCTTAGCTATTTTATCATCTATTCCGACATTTTTGGCATTTACATTTATATTTGTAGTTTTGTCTAATCTATAAACAACAACCGCATTCTTTACTGCCATATAAGAATGGAATATATCTACTATAAAATCACTTTTTTGCTGTTCTTTTTTCTCTTGCTTTAATATCGGTAAATCAAGAATTTTATTTACATCTGCATAAAAATAACCCAATACAACTTTATTGATTATCAATTTTTTATCAAATATTTGAGCAAATGAAAATTCCGTATCCAAATTTTCAATGTCTAACAGGTTTGCTTTTTTATTTCGTAAAGAAATTTGTTTTGCCTTGAATTGAATTTGCGGATTTAAATGAGTTACTAAAACAGGTTTATCTAAATCAAATTCAGCACCTGTCTGTTTTGTAACAACATCCTCAACATAATTTATAAAATGTTCATTTGAAACTATATAAGGTAAACCTTTTAAATAAAACCCTACAGTTAAACCAGCCAAAACACAACCTGCACCAATTACGATACCTGTTCCTATTAAAAAATTTTTCATTCCTTTACTAAGCATATAACCGTCCCTTGATCTTAATAAAATTATACCATAATAAATTTTATGCTATCATTATGATATGAAGAAACTTTTACTAACTATATGCTTAATTCTATTAACAACATCTATTGCGTTTGCAGAAGAAGAAATTGCAGCAGATACGGCAGCTTCTCTTGATGCTGTTACATTTACACAAGATTCATTGTGGGGACTAAAAGATAAAAATTCTGACACAGTTTTTGTAGAACCAATATATAAAAAACTTATCCCTGTTGGTGCTCATGCCTGGATTGTCCAAAATAAAAGAAACAAATTCGGACTAATAAATGATAAAGGTGAAGTTTTAGTTCCAATCAAATATAACCACACTGATAGACTTGTTGGTAGATTTGCCAAATTTGGTAATAACCACGATTACGGAATTTATGATGAATACGGTAAAGTTATAGTAAAACCTGAATATTCAAAAGTTGATATTTTATATGGAAAAATGTTTTTAACATATAAAGATTACAAATATGGTATCGTTGGATATAACGGTGAAGTAATTCTTGAAAACGAATTTGAAGACATCTATATGCCAAAACCTAATGTTATGCGACTTAAATATAAAGGTGATTGGTATGAATTAGAACAAGTTAACGCTGAAACCTTAACTCTACCTGAAGATGCTTTGCATAATTATGATAAAAAAGAAGGCTTAAACGTATATAGTATAGTAATGAATACCGGAGTTGGTGCAGGATATTCAGTCTTAACATTTTCTGATTATTTAATAAAACTTATTTCATCAATTTCACCGGCTCATGAAGATACTATCGATGAACTTATGTTATCACAAGGTGCGGAAACTGTTTCTATTCTTATGAAATTAACTTGGATTCCAAAATATCCGTTTGTTTACATAAGAAAATACTATGAGAATTTCCGCAACCCTAATAACGGTCCGCTTTCTGAAGTTCGTGAAGAACTCAGAAAACAGATTAAGTAGTAAAATCTAATAAAATTTTTGATGAAGATTTTATCAAATCTATAGACCATTTTGCGATAATGATACCGCCTAAAATACCCATTACAGGATCTAAGAATACAAGTCCAAAATATTTACCAAGTAACAATGCACCTATTGCAAGGATTGAAGTGAATGCATCTGCTAAAATATGTAAATATGCAGCTTTGTAATTCAAATTTTCCTTAGTACCATCCTTATGCTCTTCTAACTTTTCATGGTGATGATGATGGTGTGGATGAGAATCACCCATTATCAATACACATATAATGTTTACAACTAAACCAATAATTGCAACCAAAATTGCATCACCAAAAGAAATTGTCAAAGGTTTGAAAAATCTTTCTATAGATTCATACAAAATCCCAATTGACGTAAAACCTAATAACAATGCACTTGTATATCCTCCAAGAGCATTGATCTTATCAGTTTTATCCTGATACTTAATAGCAAAAATACAAACAAAGAATGTAATTGTTAAAGCCAGAACATGTGTTCCCATATGGAAACCGTCTGCCGTTAATGCCATGGAATGAGATACAATTCCAAAATAAATTTCAGCAACCATTGTTAATAGTGTAATTACGATTACTAATGCCGTTTTTGTTTTTAATGCCTTGTTGTCCATAAAATATATCCTTATCTTAATTTATCTATATGCTCAACTAATTCATTTATAATCTCATCACCATTTTTATTTTGTTTTAACGCATCAGAAACGCAATGCTGTAAATGCCCGCGAACAACCTGCTTCCAAACACCTCTTAAAGCAGCTTGAGTCGAGACAATTTGATTTAATACATCAATACATTCTCGATCATCATTTATCATTTTGCTTAAACCGTTTATCTGCCCTGCTATTCGATTTAATCTTACAACTAAATTCTTCTTATCTTCATCTGTATAACATGCCATATTTCCAAACCTCTTAAATTTATCATATAGGATATACCCCTATACCCTATATGATAATCCATGTTTTTTTATTTTTCAACCCTTAATAAAAAAAATGTGCAACATTTCTAAACATTTCATAATAATTTACAAATGATGAACAACTTCTGACTTATAAGCTTTGATTATAATATTACGAGCATTGATAGCCTGTTCTTTTGTTAAGGGTTTTGTATTTTTCAAAGGATAATCTATTCCAAGATTTTGATACTTTGGAATTGCCATATCATGATATGGTAAAACATCTAGAGCTTTTATATTTTTCAATTTTGCCAAGAATTTTCCAAGTTCAGACAAATATTTTTCATCATAAGTTATATCAGGAACAACCACGTGCCTAATCCAGACAGGAATATTTTTATCAGACAAATACTTTGCAAATTGTAAAATATTCTTATTTGAAAAGCCTGTCAACTTTTTATGTTCAGCATCATCTATATGCTTAATATCCAACAAAACAAGATCTGTATATTTTAATAACTCATCAATCTTTTCTGTATTATCTTTATTAAAGATAACACCTGATGTATCAAGCGCTGTATGAATATTTTTAATTTTGCATTCTCTAAATAATTCCGTAACAAAATCTATTTGCAATAACGGTTCACCACCTGTCACGGTAATTCCACCATTTTTCACAAACTCTTTAACACCTTCATATTTTTCCAAAAGTTCTGATACTGTATATCCTTCACCAGCGTCAATTTCCCAACTATCAGGGTTATGACAGTATTTACACCTCATTGGACAGCCCTGCATAAATATAACAAACCTTATTCCAGGACCATCAACGGTTCCACAGCTCTCTATAGAATGAATTTTCCCTTTTATTTCTTTTTCTTTTTGCATAAGAACATTATACAACTAAAGTTCAAACAAAAAACAGAGGCAATAAATTACCTCTGCTTTACTATTTTATTTAATTGTCTAAAGAGTTACATTGAAGAGTGGAATGTTCTTGATATTACATCATCTTGTTGTTCTTTAGTCAATTTTATAAAATTAACTGCATATCCTGAAACTCTCACTGTTAATTGTGGATATTTTTCAGGATGAGCTTGAGCATCAAGTAATGTATCACGATTAAAAACATTCACATTCAAATGATGTCCACCTTTTTCGACATATCCGTCTAATAAATTTATTAAATTTTCTTCTTGCATTGTAGCCATATTATATTCCTTTCTAATTGTTAATTTAAGTTAGTTTCACAACACCCAGGATCAAAACTTACCGTCAAATCGCCAACAAAGACTTCATCTTTGCCAAGTGCGTTCGGAATTATAGAAAATGTATTTGAAATTCCATCTTGCGCATCATTAAACGGAAGTTTAGCAACTGATGCAAGTGATGCTACCGCTCCGTTTTTATCACGTCCATGCATAGGGTTAGCACCGGGTGCAAGAGGAACGCCAGCTTTTCTTCCATCAGGAGTGTTTCCTGTTTTCTTGCCATAAACTACATTTGATGTAATTGTAAGAATTGACATTGTTGGAATAGAATTTCTATAAGTATAGTGTTTTCTTATCTTAGCCATAAATGTTTTAACCAAATTTACGGCAATTTGATCAACTCTATCGTCGTTGTTACCGTATTTAGGAAAATCACCTTCAACTTCGTAATCAACAACAACACCATTTTCATCTCTAATAGTTTTAACCTTTGCATATTTTATAGCTGAAAGCGAATCCGCAACAACAGATAAACCTGCAATACCTGTTGCAAAATAGCGTTTTACATCTCTATCGTGAAGTGCCATTTGAGCTTTTTCATAACAATATTTATCATGCATATAATGAATAATATTTAATGTATTAACATACAAACCTGCAAGCCACTCCATCATATCATCATATCTTTCCATAACCTCGTCATAATCCAAATATTCTGATGTTATAGGGCGATATTTCGGACCAACTTGAACTTTGGATTTTTCATCAATCCCGCCGTTTATTGCATACAACAAACATTTAGCCAAGTTTGCTCTAGCTCCGAAAAATTGCATTTCTTTACCTACAACCATAGATGATACACAACAAGCAATAGCATAATCATCACCATGCGTTACTCTCATCAAGTCATCATTTTCATATTGAACAGATGAAGTTTTAATAGATATATGAGCGCAATACTCTTTAAATTTATGCGGTAATCTCTTAGACCACAAAACTGTCATATTAGGTTCAGGTGCCGTTCCTAAATTTTCTAAAGTATGCAAATATCTAAATGAATTTTTAGTAACCAAAGGTCTACCATCAATTCCAACACCACCTATAGATTCTGTAACCCAAGTTGGATCACCTGAGAACAATTCATTATATTCAGGAGTTCTTGCAAATTTTACAAGTCTTAACTTCATTATAAAATGATCAATCATCTCCTGAGCTTGAGATTCTGTTATTATACCTTCTTTTAAATCTCTTTCAATATATATATCTAAGAATGTAGAAGTTCTACCAAGGCTCATTGCAGCACCATTTTGCTCTTTAACTGCTGCTAAATACCCAAAATACAACCATTGAATAGCTTCTTTAGCATTTCTGGCAGGCTTTGAAATGTCAAACCCATAAATTTTACCAAGTTCAATCATTTCACCTAACGCTCTTATCTGCTCAGAAATTTCTTCCCTTAACTGAATTCGCTCAGGTATCATCTCGCCTTCTAAAGACTTGAATTGTTCTTTTTTATCTTCAATAAGTCGATCTATACCATACAAAGCAACTCTTCTATAATCTCCAATAATACGACCTCTACCATAAGCATCCGGAAGCCCTGTAATAATACCTGAATGTCTTGCAGCTTTCATCTCAGGTGTATAGACATCAAAAACACCTTGGTTATGAGTTTTTCTGTATTTAGTAAAAATTTCAGAAACCTCAGGATCAACCTGATAGCCATAAGCCTTGCAAGCAGCTTCTGCCATTCTAATCCCACCAAACGGCTGCATAGACCTTTTTAAAGGTGCATCTGTTTGCAAACCTACAATAGTTTCTAAATCTTTATCTATATAACCTGCACCGTGAGATGTAATTGTAGATACAATTTTTGTATCCATATCCAATACACCGCCATTTTCTCGCTCTTTTTTTAATAATTCACAACATTCGCTCCATAATTTTTTTGTAGCTTCAGTTGGTTCTGCCAAAAAGCTTGAATCGCCTTCATATAGTGTATAATTTCTCTGTATAAAATCTCTTACGTTTATTTCACTTTGCCATTTTCCTGACACAAAAGCAGTTTCCGGGTAAAGTTTCTTATCCAGTATTGTTTCTGCCATATTATATTCTCCCCTAGTTAGTTGTTTTTCTGACAAATAAATTTTCCTAATCATGGAACATTATACAACATAACTTAAGAAAAACTACACTTGTAACGAAAATATTATCATTTCGTTACCTTAGAAATTTTTGACTCAGAATTTATTCTTATGCAGCTTTTGGTTTCTTTGAGAAATATTTATAAGCACCCAGTAATGCAACTGCCACTGCCGTTATAATCAAAGCTGGTTTTATATATTTATTTTTTGATGCTGCTTTTTCTACTGCTTGAACTGCAGGTTTTTCTGGTTCTGCGCCATTTATAGGATTTACAACAGGTGGTTCAGGAACTTCATTTGCAGCCTTTTCTGCCACTTTTGTCGGATCTATTCCGTATAATTTATTTTTAAACTCAACGATTTTTGCAAATAACTCAGGATGCTCTTTATCATATCCTTTGAGTCTAAATACTCTTTCAAATGCATCCATTATATTATAAGCATGACCTTCTTTTACAGCATCATAATAAGCCTGTTCAGGATTTGAAGGAATTTTCAATCTGAAATTTTTTGGATTTGTTTGAGTTAAATCATTAAATCTTCCGTCTAGTCCAAATAAATCTTGGAAAAACATAAAGTGATTCTTTGCTAATAGAGGTTCTGCCTCTTTTGCTCTGACAAATTCATCCGTATTATCCAATGCCAGCGGATCCATATGCAAAATACTTGAAAGTTCTTTTACTTGTTGTTCTTTTCTTTGTTCATAAATACCGTGAGATGCTAATTCTCTTAAAGGTGTTGTATTTACATTAGATGCACCATACATAAATTCTGATGGGGACATCTTAAATCTTTCTGTGTAAGCTCTGCTTGAACCCCATCCATCACTCATATAATCAGATGAATATATTTTAGTTCTACCCTTTAATGGTTCAATTAATGAGCCATCATCATTAAAGGCTCTAAATTCTTTTTCCCCTGCTTCTATTTCATAGAACAAATCGCCACGATTGAATTTATCACCCTTAACTTCTTTTACGGCATTTTCAATCAAATCCAAAACCTGAGAGCCCATTTCTTTTTGTTCATGATAATCACCTGAAGAGTTTCTCAACATTGGAGTAACATATCCCCAGCCCATTCCAACTCTTAAAGTATCATATCTTTGAGCTGCAAGACGGAATTTCTCAGTCAGTAATTTTGCAGCAGCACTGTTTGGATCTGTTATTTGATAGAAGTTTAATGCAGGAATTTTTAAATTTTCAGGTCCCATATAAACATCATAAGAAAAAGCTTTTGGATTTGTGAAAACATCACTTAATGTAAATTGATATGGAATATCTCCTCCAAATTTAAAGCCTTTTTCATGAGCTTTATCTCTAGCTAAGCCTAAGAATTTATCAGATAAAAATTCTTTAAAATTATAAAAATCTATATCATCTGCATTTTCTTTCAAAATTTCTGCCTTGCGAGCATTTCTTAAATCTTGAGAATACTCTGTATCATATAACCTTTTATCAGTTTCATTTTCCCATTTGTCAAATACAGGGTTATTATACTTACGAGCTAAAACATCATAAATTCCGTGAGGCTCAAGCCAAGATGAATTTTTAGTTTTGAAATCTGCAAAATCCTTACGCAAACCTTCTAACGTTTCACCCTCGCCTGTTTTAAATCGTTCATAAGCTTTTTTAAGCATTTTATCAAACGGGCTATCAGGTTCTACGACATTTTCAAAATTTACTAATATATCTTTATTTTTTCCACTATTTGCATCTACAACTTCTTTTAACTCTTCAGGGGTAATAATTTTTCCAAAACGCTCATCCATCAAAAGTTCCGGTTCAATTAAATGTGAACTTAAAGCTTGAGATGATGTGTCATAAGCTCCATAATACTGATTAGCGGGTTTTGGCATATATTCACCAGCAGGAAGATCCTGCAATGTATCTGCTGCTGTAAAAGTTTTAACAACATCTAAAAACTCTTCACCTTGCTTTGATAATAAAGTTCCTGCGCCGGTATTATGTTCGGTTGATTGTGGTAAACTTGCACTTGGATATATAAACACAGATCTCTCTGGTCTGCCTATTACATCTAAAGCTTCTTGTTTTGTTTGTTTAAAAGATTCTTTCTCTTCTTTTGATAAATTTCCAAATGACAAACTACCATTTCGATAACTTTGAACAATACCTACACGCATGTCAAATCCCCCATTTTTCACTGTTATTTATAAATTCCTAAACCAAAAATTTTGTCAGAAATTTATATTAAATTTACAAATTCGTAACATAATATTATCTAAAATAACTTAACTCTATTTATAGAATATCACATGATATTTTCGTGTAAATACCTGACTTTATTATTTATAAAATGCAATTTTGTTTAAAAAAAATACTTTATATTAATACATCCAGGGGAAAATAAAATGGGAATATCTAAAATTTTATTTAAAGGTATCAAAAATATTACCCAAATTGCGCCGAAAAATATCCGCAAAGCAAATCTCTTAACGGATATTCCACTACAACCTGCGAAAAATTTAACAACAGATACTTTTGTAAAAACAACAGAAAAAGTATTACCTGATAATATTCAAAAACTTATAGATCAAATTGCCCCTTGGGATAAATATGCAAAAGAGTTTTATACATCTTTATACCAAATAAGTCCCCAAAAGTTTGATT
>CASEYP010000031.1 GCA_949292185.1 uncultured bacterium | reverse complement strand
TGAAAGAAGTTTAAAAATGGCAGTTCCGGGGGTTGGAATTATCGGTTATAAGACATATCCGGATGCTTATAGAGCTTTAAAAAATGGTAAAGCAGATGCTATTGTTTCTGATGATACAATTTTACTGGGCTTTGCTTTAAAAGATAGTAGTGTTGAATTATTACCAAAAAGATATTCAAAAGAACCTTATGCTGTAGCGTTTAGAAAGGGCCCTGAATCTAAATCGCTTATAAGTGCGGTTGATAATATTATAAAAATTGAAACTAAAAATGGTAATCTTAAAAAAATTCAAGAAACATACGGAATTAAATAAGATTAAAATATTTTTTAGCAAGCAAAATTTCCCGAGATTTTCCAATTTCGGGATTTTTTATTTTTTCACCTAATATGTAGTCAAAACATTTTTGATATTCGATAGATGGTTTTATGTGTAATCTATGAAGATCATCACCTGTTATTTCAAGTTTGATGTGTCTCAATTCATCAAGATATCTTGTAGCAATTTGAGGATTGATTGAAAAATACATAATTATTGTCTCAAGATTAATATTTTTGAATGTATTATATATTTCTAAATCCGATTCAAATGTTTTATTTTTTAAGTTTTCAAAATCATCAACAATTTTTTTCTCTGTTCTGGTTATTGGAAGTTTTGAAATATCAGGCAAAAGCCCTACATATATTATCCAAATACAATTGGGATTATATTTGTTAATTAAATTTTCAAAATTTATATTTGGCAGCTCAAAATCCGCTGGCGCAATTAGTTTATAAATTCCGTCGTTTACAAATCTGTCAAATGCTTTTTGAGAATTTAGGTTAAAGGTTTCTATGAGTTCTTTTTTTAGTCTTTTATAAGACATATCATAGTTAATGTTGTTAAGGTATTCGTTTTGAAGTTGTTGAGTTTGTTCATCAAGTTCAAAATCAAACCTTATGGAAAATTTAAGCCCTCTTATAATTCTTGTTGGATCATCAATAAAGCTTTTAGGATGTAAAATTTTTAGTTTTTTATTCTTTATATCATCTAAGCCGCCTGTATAGTCTACAATCTCGCCTGTGAGAGTAGATTTAGCCAGTGCATTTATTGTGAAATCGCGCCTTAGAATATCTTTTTCCAATGAACAACCAATATCATTTACAACAGGAAGATGCCCTTTAGATGGGTAAGTTTCATCTCTTGTAGATGCAATATCAATTTCTTGGTTGTCCAGTTTGATTTTGACAGTTCCAAAAGGTTCATTGACTTGTAGAATTTCAGCATTAGGAATTGTTTTGGCAAATTCTATAGCATTTCCCTGATAGGTCAAATCTATATCAAAACTTTTTTTGCCAAGAAGTTCATCTCTGACAACTCCGCCTATAAAAAATAGGTTTTTATCCTGTAAATTGATGATGCCCATAGATTGATTTTAACGTAAAATGGTGTAAAATGAAAGACGTTATATTATTTTATGAAGGGTAAGTATGTTACAAGAAGCTACTAAGGCACTTAATTCGGCATTTAATAACAGTTTTATAAAAAAGCTAAGCCAATATTTACATGATTGTGTAAGAGAAGAAGTTAAAAGTTCTACATTCAGAAATCTTAAGGGTGATAAAGATAACAAATGGATTTTCTTAAAAGAGCAAGAAACTTTGTTAACTCAGGGCTTGGAATATTTAAAACTTGATGGCTCAAATCCAAATTTAACGGAATTAATGCTTCAAGGAGTTTCTAGTGCAAGAGATAAGTATTTAATATACGGTTATATGTTTTTGGTTGGCCGAAATGGAAAATCAAAAAGAAGTAATGAGTTTTTAACTCCTTTATTATATGTTCCTTGTAAGTTGGAACGTAACGGGGTGAATATAAATTGTATATTACAAGATGATGTTTTATCTTTAAATACCGGAGCTTTGGCTGCACTTTTGAAAAAAGGTGAAGATGATGATGAAGTAGATTTATTCTTAGAGGGAATATTGGATGTAGTTCCTGATTTACCTATTACAAAGGAAAAGATGGATATTTTCTTAACTACTTTAAAATCATTAATCCCTGATATTGAAATTAGTAATGATCCTTCTGAAAATGTGGAAGAAGATAATGTAGAAAAAGATGAGCACTCATCAAAAGATTTGTCAGATGTTCAAATAACCGGTGAAAATTATGATGAAGTTATTGATGATGAAATTCAAGAACAAAAGCATAAAGCGGCAGTTGGAGATATAAAAAAACTTACAGTAACATATCAAAGCGCAATTATTTTAACAAAGCGTCCTGCAGTTACGGCAGGTGTTTTGCATGAATTGATGCAAATTGCTGAAAAACCAAGTGGAGTATTTCGTGAAACTACTTTGAGTGTTATAAATGATGAATATACTCAATCTGTTGAGAAAAATTTTCCATTAAAAGATTCAGGCGGTGATTTTTATCCGATTACACCGTTAGCCTTGAGTGATTCTCAAGAAAGAGTTATAAGGAATGTTGAAAATAGTAAGCTTATTGCAGTTCAAGGTCCTCCTGGAACAGGTAAATCTCAGACAATAGTAAATTTGGTTGCGCATTTAATTGCAAACGGAAAAACAGTTTTGGTTGCCTCTCGTATGGATAAGGCTGTTGATGTTGTTGCTGATAGATTGAATGATCTTGGTGCACCTTATTTAGCTTTAAGAGCAGGTAGAATGAATTACCAAAAGCAATTAAGTTTTCAATTGCAGGAATTAACTTCAGGAAAGTTTGAACTTGATGATGATGTTGAAGATTTTATCTTTGCTGATGTAAAAGATATGAAGCAACATTTGGATTGTTTGAGAGAAACTGAGGCTAAGTGCGAAAAAATCTTGAAACTCGAAAAAGACTGGCATGATTTGAAAGATGAAATCGCGCAACAATCTGCGGTTGTTGGCGAAATGGAATATATCCGTCGACCTTTAAAAAAATCTGAAATTGATAATGTTAATGATGTTATAAAATCTTTGACTGATAATATGGAAAAATCAGGAATATTTGCATCTTTTGCAAATATGTCATCTTTAAGACAATTAAAGAAAATTCTTGATATCAGAGATTTTGAGGTTGAACCTGAAAATCTGGACAGATTAAAAGTTGAATTAGATTTTATTACTCAAAAATGGCGTTTGAGAAAAATAGAAACCGATATTCAAAAAATAGGTAATCTTCATGTGATGATGGAGCAAATTCGTCAGATGAAGAAAAAACAAAAATATTTGGCAATAAATATTTTGAAAAGTACACGTAGAGAATCTTTAAAAGCTTTATTACGAGATGCAAAAAAAGTGAGAAGAATAAAAGTTCATTCAATGGCATTGGTTGAACGTAGAAAGAAAAAAACAAACCAAATTATGGAAGAAGAAGATTTTAAACCGTTATTGGATGCATTTCCTTGCTGGTGTGTAACAACATACGCTGTATCAGATTCTCTTCCTTTAAAACCTGGAATGTTTGATGTTGCAATTATTGATGAAGCTTCTCAATGCGATATTGCAAGTTGTTTCCCAATTATGTACAGGGCAAAAAGAACTGTTGTTGTTGGGGATGACAAACAACTTCCGCATTTGTCATTCTTGGAAAAAGCTAAAGAACAATCTTTCTTGAGCCAATATGGTATTCCTGAAAAATATCAGTTGATGTGGAGATTTAGAACAAATTCAATGTTTGATTTGGCTGATTATTATTCTATGAATTCTGTTATGTTGGACGAGCATTTTAGAAGTCTTCCGCCGATTATTAATTTTTCAAATCACGAATTCTATAATGACAGAATACGTGTTATGAAAAATGATTCAATGGATGATGATGCATTAGATATCATAAAAGTTCCTGATGGTAAGGTTGATATGGATGCGACAAGAAATCTTCCTGAAATCGAGGCACTAGTAAAAACTTTGCATGAAATAATTATTGAGGATGAAAGAAAAAATCCTGATAACCCTGTAAGTATAGGTATAATTTCACCATTTAGGGCACAAGTTGAGCAGTTGAAAATATCTGTACCAAAAGTTTTGTCAGATTATATGATTAAAAAACACCGTATTGAAATCGGTACGGCTCATACTTTCCAAGGTGATGAAAGAGATATTATACTTATGTCTTGGACATTTGCTAATAATTCTTATCCGCAAAGTATTACATTCTTACAAAAACCTAATTTGTTTAATGTTGCGGTTACTCGTGCACGTTCAAAATGTATAAGTTTTGTATCTCACGATTTGGAAACTATGCCTGACGGACATTTTAGACATTATGTTTCTTATTTGAAAAATTACAAAGAACGTAAAGCAGCATTACAAAATAATGAAATAGATGAAAATATTTATAAAAATAAATTAGAACGCGAAATAGCTCAATCAATAAGAGAACTCGACCATAAAGTTGTAGCAGGTGCAGATATTGCAGGTTTGAGCGCAGATTTGTTGGTTGATAACAAGTTCATTATCGAAGTTGATGGTGTTGAAGATAATAAGAAAACTCATATGTCTAATATGAAAAAGCAATCAATATTAGAACGTTGTGGTTATAAAGTTAAGCGTATAACTTATAGAGAATGGCAATATTCTCAAAAAGCTTGTTTAGATAGAGTTCTAAGTATTGATTAATTATCTTTTATACGTTTTTTTAACATAATTTTTATCAGGATCATATTTGCGTTTATATTTGTGTATAGGATCAGTGTGTCCTGAAGTTTTGATTATATATTTAAAAATATTCTGAACTTGTTCGTGATTTTTCTTTGGTAAATATTGTGGAGACAATGACATTGAAATTGTTTCAGGACGGATATGTTTTTTATCCATGGTTTTAAATAGAGAATAAAATTTCTGGTTTACTTGTCTTGAATTTTTTATCATTTTAAAGTTTTGTGCGGTATCAAAGCCTCTATTGCTTATATAATCTGCATCTATACTTAAAAATACTTTTTTATCTTTGAAGTCAGGTAGAGTTTCTTTAGTACAGTTTATAATTTTTATTTTGCGATATTTAGCTGTTGGGTCAAACAGAATTTTTGCAAATTTAGAATCTTCAACATACTCATTTACGATTGCAGTTTGAGGTTCAATTAAAAATTCTTGTGTATATGGAGTTCGGCTTAGTGGGTTGAAAACAAATTTGAAATCATTTAAATCTTTAATAGAATTTCCAAATAGTGGGGTTCCCCAATTTAAGTCTTGTTTTTTATTTTCTGCAAAAAATGTTTGCATTTTGAAATTATTTGCAGCTTCTGTAGACATAACCCAATAAATTGTATCAACATTAGGATTTTTTGCTATATATTCATTTATCCAGTTTTCAATTCCGGCACCTTGTGCAGTTAAGACTTTAAAGTTTAAATAGACATCACTATGAGTATCAAAATTTATTAAAATAGATGGAATTTCTATACCTTTATTTTTTGCATATTCAGAAACATCAAGTGCTTGATTATGATCTGTATTTGCATCAATAACTTTCGTATTTTGGGTTACTGTTTTGATTGATTTTTCAAATTGTTTTGGAGCTATTATATTGTTATATGCTAGGATTGAAGCTAGTATAATTATTAAAATTCCTAAAATAATTAGTATAAATTTTAAAGTTGTTTTGTTTCTTAATTTAAGTTTCATATTTTTATTTTATTTATAAAGTTTTATATGGTCAAATATTTATTAATTTTACAAACATTATTTTTTATATAAGATAAGAAAAGCAATAGTTGAAATATAAGAGGTTACGGATAATGAAAAAAGTTTATATAGAAACAATGGGTTGCCAGATGAATAAATCAGACACCGAAAGAATGTTTGGAATGTTATCAAATTTTGGATATGAAGAAACTGATAAGCCAAAAGAAGCTGATTTATTGATGGTAAATACTTGTTCTATAAGACAACTAAGTGAGGATAAGGCATATAGTTTAATTGGGACTTGGGGAAAATGGAAAAAAGCAAGACCTGAATTAAAGATAGGATTTTGCGGATGTGTAGCGCAACAGAAAGCAGAACAAATATTTAAAAGAGCGCATTATGTAGATTTCGTATTGGGAACTCATAAAATATATGCTTTACCTGAAATTATAAAAGCTGTTGAAAAAGGTGAAAAGGTTTGTGAATGCGAAGAAACCAACAAGACCGAAGATGATAAAGCAGTTTTATATAAAATTAATCGAGTTAAATCCGTAAATGCTTGGATTCCGATTACCGAAGGTTGTAATAATTTTTGTACATATTGTATAGTTCCATATACAAGAGGCAGAGAGCGTTCAAGATTGCCTGAAACTATATTGAAAGAAGTCAAGGACGCATTAGATTCAGGGTTTAAGGAAGTTACATTATTAGGACAGAATGTAGATAGTTACGGTAAAGATTTCAAGGATAGAAATTATCGTCTTGCAGATTTGTTGAAAGATGTAAACGCAATAGAGGGTAATTTTAGAATACGTTTTGTAACTTCATATCCTACAGATATAACCGATGAACTTATAGAAACTGTTGTGGCGTTAGACAAAGTTTGTGAGTATTTTCATATTCCAATGCAATCAGGCAGCAGTGAAGTTTTAAAGAAAATGAACAGACGCTATGATAGAGAAACATATTTCAAAATTGCAAATAAAATTCGACAAATGGTGCCTGATGTAACAATAACAAGTGATTTTATTGCAGGATTTCCAGGCGAAACCGAAGAGCAATTTGTAGAAACCCTAACCGCAATGGAAGAATTGGGGTTAGATTATTCAAATACTGCGGCATATTCTCCTAGAGAAAAAACAGTTGCAGCAAAATGGGTTGATAAATATATAGATGAAGATACGAAATTTGAAAGACTTGCAAGGTTAAATGAACAAAACAGAAAATGCTGTCTTGCTTCAAACAAAAAATTCCTGGGTCGAGAAATGGAAGTATTGATTGAAAATTTTGAAAACCATAAAGGTAAAAATGTAATTACTGGAAGAACACGTAATAATAAAATTGTTCATATTCCATACGACAAAGATTTAACAGGTGAATTTGTCAATGCAAAAATCACAGGTGTAAAAACTTGGTATTTGAATGGTGAATTAATTTAACAATCATTTTTCCAAATCTATAAAGAAGCTTTTTTATAAGAACCAAGATATCTGAAAAGAGAAGTTTTTGGTTTAATTTCATTTATTGCTTTTAGCATAGTTTCGTTATGGATATGTCCATCTAAATTTACAATAAACATATATTGAAAAGGATTATTTTTTGATGGGCGGGATGAAATGTAAGAAAGATTTATATTATTTTTCAAAAATATTGTTAAAATTTCTAATAATGCACCTGGGGTATTATTTGTGCTAAAAGCAAGAGTCGTGGTATCTTTATTTGACTCTTGAGTTTCTCTATCGCCTATTAAAATGTAAGTTGTTTTGTTGTCTTTATCGTCGTGGATATTTTCTTTCAAAACATTTAATCTGCAAGTTTCCGCGATTTTTTTATTTCCTATAGATGCATAAGTAAGATTGTAATTGTTTAATTCGTGTGCAGCTTCAAGCATTGTTGGAGCTTCTACAATATTCAAATTCAGTGGCATTTCGTTATGGATAAAGTCGTGACATTTACCCATTAGTCTAGGAGTTGCAATAAGCCCTGTAATGCTATAAAACTCAGTGGTTTTTGATAAAAGACAATATTCAATAGGCATAACCATTTCTGCCAAAATTCTAATATTAGGATTTTTAGATGCGATAAGACAATCGAAAGATTCTCTAATTGTTCCGTCTAAAGTATTTTCAACAGGCAGAACCCCAAGATAATCCGGATCCTGTTCAACAAATTCAACTATTTGTTTAATAGTTTTAATTGGAGTTGAATCGCATTGGATATCAAATTTTTGACAAAATTTATCTTTAGCCATTTCCGAAAAAGATGTTTGAGGTTCCAGATAAGCGATATTTTTTACCGAATCAAAACTAAGCATTTACTTAACTCCATATTTCTATTAGAATTATAACAGAAAAGAGAGAAGAAGGAAACCTATGAGCAATATAAAATTCGGAACAGACGGCTGGAGAGCTGTTGTTGGAAAAGATTTTAATGCAGAAAATGTTGAAATTGTTACCAACGCAATTGGTAAATATGTTTTTGATAATTATGGGATCTATAAAACTATAATTGTTGGTTATGATCCTAGAAATATGGCAAAAGAATTTTCTATGCAATGTGCTGAAATCTTAAAAGACAAAGGTTTTAAGGTTTTATATAGTGACAAAGTTATTCCAACTCCTGTTTTAGCGTATAATGCAAAGCATTTAGATGCTTGTGCGATTATGTTTACGGCATCTCACAATCCTCCTGAGTATTTGGGAATAAAATTTATTCCTGATTATGCTGGTCCTGCAACAAAAGAAATAACGGATGAAAT
Organism: uncultured bacterium; assembly: GCA_949292185.1. Taxonomy (GTDB): domain Bacteria; phylum Cyanobacteriota; class Vampirovibrionia; order Gastranaerophilales; family Gastranaerophilaceae; genus Zag111. Next base: position 310,149 of record CASEYP010000031.1, on the reverse strand, counting down.
TGTTTCAAATTTAGGTCAAAAATATCCTTCTTGTGTAAAAGGAAAACTTATTTATACAGATTTTTCGAATAATTATTTTAAACATATAAAACAAATTATAAATTTTGAAAAAATAAAAGAATTAAAAACTCATATAATTTTTGACGGATTGTACGCAGCAAGTATCGGTTATTTTGATAAATTATTATCAGATAAAGGTATAGAATATGACAGCATTCACATGTATCATGATCCGAATTTCGGAGGCGGAATGCCTGAACCAAAACCTCAGTATATGGGTGAATTGATAGAGTTTATCAAAACTCATAGAAATTATGTAGGATTTGCGAATGATGGTGATTCGGACAGATTTGGTGTAATCAATGAAAATGGTGAATATGTTACACCAAATGAAATTATAGCAATTCTATTAATGCATTTAAAAAATAACAAAAAATACTCAGGCTGCTTAGTCAAAACCGTAGGCGCTAGCCAAATGTTAGATATTGTAGCAGAAAAACTTGGGATAGAAGTTATCGAGACGCCTGTTGGGTTTAAACACGTTGGCGAGGCGATGAGAAAATATAATCCAATAATTGCAGGAGAAGAGTCAGGCGGATTAAGTATTCAAGGGCATATTCCTGAAAAAGACGGAATTTTGGCAAATCTTTTAATTCTTGAAGCTATGGCATATTCTGGCAAATCTTTAGTTCAAATGCAAAATGATCTGCATAGATTTGTTGGTTGTACGTTTATTAATACGCGTGTCGATAAAAAGCTTGAAAGTCAAGATGAAGTAAAACCTGTCTTAGATAAATTCTCACAAATGGAAGATGTAGCTGGTATAAAAGTTTTGAAAAAAGATTTTAAAGATGGTGTAAAACTATATCTTGAAGATAAAAAAACTTGGATATTAGTTCGACCTTCAGGCACAGAACCTCTTTTAAGAATTTATATAGAAAGTGATAATTCTGAAAAAATTGATAAAATAATAAGTTTTGTGAAATAGTATGATTTCTAATATCAAAATTTGTTATTTTTGAACTTCATTCTATTATTATAAAAATAAACAGATAGAAATAAACTGAAAGGATTAAGATAATGGAATGTAGAAACGTTTCTCATACAAATAATACCAGTTTTGGAATGGCATTTATAAAGCCTGATGATATGGAATCTTTTACTAAGTATGTCACCAAGAATTATGATGCTTCAACCATAAAAAAAGGAATTCAACAATTAAGGCGTGAACAAAAGAATAACAAACATTTCGATATTAAGTATAGCCAAGATGATGTTATATTGCTAAAGCCTAAAACTCCTGCTGGAGAAGCAGTCAGTATGACTTTATCATACAAAAAGAATATGGATGGTAGATTAACTCCACTTCAAAAAATTCAAAAATCAGTTAAGGATGATTTGGATTTAGCAGAACAAAGCGGTTCAAAATTAAAATTATTTGCGTCAGTAAGTAAAGCTTTATTTCAATATGTAAGAATGAAAATTATAAAAACGGTAAACCCTAAATATTCACTTCCGAATAATTTAATTTTTGCAGCAGAAGATGCGACGATGTTGGAAAAAACTGCAGAGCGCAGACTTAGACGAAATACTCTTATAGAAGATGCGTTTAAAAACTAGTAGTTTAATTATAAAAATTTAAATAGAAAAGGCATTATACTTTGGGTATAGTGCCTTTTGTTAAGTTTGTAAAGTATAAGTATTTGTAGGTAGCAAAAAATATATTTATGAGTTTTCGGAAAGTATGTAAATAAAAAACGAAAAAGGACAGTATACATGCAAGTTACAAATACCACTACCCCAATTAATCAGCCAAAATTTGGGATGGCTTTTATAAAACCTGAACCTAATGTAATGCCTCGCTTAACAGAATATTTAACTCAAAAAACTCAAATAAATGTAGCTGTTGAAGGTTTGCGTCAAGTTTTAGTTGGCCAGTCAGCAAATAAGCATTTTAATATAGAATACTTACCGGCAAAAAATTCATTTAAGGTAATTCCGATTTCAGAAGAAGGAAAGGCTCTTGTTCATAACCAAGCAAAAATATTTGAGATGACAAAAGAGCCTACCAAGTATGAAAAATTAAAGGCAGAAAGCAAGTATAAAGCATCAGTATTGGCAAGAAACGGATACACAACAATGGAAATATTGAGATTTAAGGTAAAAACAATGTTTGATTTAGTTGTGGAATACTTAAGCTGTGTTGCAAATCCAATAAAAGAATTACCAAAGAATTTGCAAGACGCAGTATTTTATGCGGATACAAATGCAAATAAGATTGATCAAGGTTTATATAATAATAAACGAATAAGTTCATTGTTTGATACAAAAGCAGAGTCTAGAATGAGAAAATAGGAATAAAATTTTCTGTAGAAAAAGATTGTTACAAAAGTAAACAAACATGAAAAAACACGGTTGACAGTGAGTTTTGTTTAGCATAATATGGATATGCTTGAAGTATAGTAAGTAAAATATCCGAAATATTTTATAAATAGCTCACTTCAGGGGTCGAGAATAATAGAACTGATTATAAATCAGCGAATATTAGGATCGGCAGTTGTACATAGAAAAAGAAAAAGGAATACAAATGGCAAGTAGTACTAAGAAAAACAGAATCAGAGTTTGTTTGAAAGCATATGATCACAAACTAATTGATGTATCTGCTGAAAAAATCGTAGAAACAGCAAAAAGAACAGACGCAAAAGTAGCTGGCCCTATTCCTTTACCTACAAAAAGACGTATATATTGTGTATTACGTTCACCACACGTAGATAAAAAATCACGTGAACATTTTGAAATGAGAACACACAAACGTATTATTGATATATACGAACCAACTCAACAGACAATGGAAGAGTTACGTAGATTAGATTTACCGGCTGGAGTAGATATCGAAGCAAAATAGTTGCAAGATACCGGCTATAGTGAAAATTGAATAAGCATTATGCATAATAATGTGATCTACTACCCGTAAACTGAGGTTATGAAAATAACTAAAGTGAGGCGGAGGGAGGTGAAAGTCCTCCAAAGGTAAAAGGACAGTACAGAAGTAGCGCTCGCAAGAGAAAATGCAAACTCATAAACAGGCATATAATGTCTAATTATGGGCGAGCTAGAAAGGTAGAATATGACACTAGGTGTAATAGGAAAAAAAGTTGGAATGACTCAAATCTTTGATGAAAATGGTTTGGCAGTTCCTGTGACAGTAATCAAAGTAGACGAAACTGTAGTTACTCAAGTTAAGACAGTAGAAACAGACGGATACAATGCAATCCAAGTTGGTACCGTTGCAGCAAAAGAAAAACATTTAACAAAGGCTCAATTAGGTCATTTCAAGAAGAATAATTTATCAAACTACAGACATCTACAAGAATTCAGAGTAGATAATCCACAAGATTACAAAGTAGGAGATAAAGTTGAACTTTCAGTATTAGACAATGTTGAAAAAGTAGACGTAACAGGTAAATCAATAGGTAAAGGATTCCAAGGTACAGTAAAAAGATGGAATTTTGGAAGAGGACCTATGGCTCACGGTTCAAAGAACCACAGAGAACCTGGTTCAATCGGTGCAGGTACAACTCCGTCACGTGTTATCAAAGGCAAGAGAATGGCAGGTAACATGGGTAACGAAAGAGTTACAATTACTAAATTAAAATTAGTAAAAGTAGATGCAGCAAACGGACTAGTATTAGTAAAAGGTTCAGTACCTGGCTGTGAAGGAAGATTGGTAACAATCGTTCCAACAAGAACAAAATGGAATTAGTAAATACCAGACAAACAGACAAGTTTTAAAAATCCCGAGTTGCCATATAAAGCGGATAATCCGAAAGGGGTAACAGGCAGTAGTAGAAAATAAGGAAAATTAGAAATGTCAAAAGAAATATTAAGTACAAACGGCGAAAAATTAGGCGAAATTACACTAGAAAAAAGTGTATTTGGAGTAGAACCTAATATTCATGTAATGCACTTAGCATTAAGAAGACAATTGAACAACGCACGTCAAGGTTCAGCATGTGCAAAAACAAGAGCTGAAGTGGCAGGCGGCGGTAAAAAACCTTGGAAACAAAAAGGAACAGGTCGTGCAAGAGCAGGATCATTACGTTCACCATTGTTTGCAGGTGGTGGTGTAATCTTTGGACCAAAACCAAGAAGTTACGCATTCAACATGCCACAAAAGGCAAGACAATTAGCACTTAAATCAGCATTGTCAGCAAGAGAAGCACAAATTGTTGTAGTAAAAGACTTCTCAACAATCGCAGAACCAAAGACAAAATTGATGGTAAGTGCATTGAAATCATTAAATGTAAGCGGAAAAGTTTTAGTAGTAGCGAATACAAAAGCTGAAGAAAACAAAAATCTTGAATTATCAGCAAGAAATATTCCAAGCGTAAAACTTTTATTACCTACAAACTTAAATGTGAAAGATTTATTGGAAGCTGATTTTGTTGTTATGACTGAATCTGCTGTAAATGAAATTACAGAAAGGTTACAATAATGAGTAAAGAAACAGAAAAATTATATGACGTAATTAAGAAATCATTAATTACAGAAAAATCAGTGGCAGCAACAGAAAATGCACAATATACTTTCGAAGTAAGAAAAGATGCAACAAAAATAGAAATTGCTAAAGCTGTAGAATTAGCTTTTCCAGGAAGAAAAGTTAAGAAAGTAAGAACAGTATATATGCCATCTCACGAAAAGAGAATGGGATATAAATTTGGAAGAACAGATTCAAGTAAGAAAGCCATCGTAACAATCGAAGGCGAACCATTAGAATTCATAGGAGTGTAGAAAATGGCAATTCGTAAAATTAATCCGACGTCTCCGGGACAAAGAGGCATGACAAAGAGTGATTACCAAGAAATCACAACATCAACTCCTGAAAAATCATTGTTAAGATCATTGAAAAAAACAGCAGGAAGAAACAATACAGGTAGAATTACATGTCGTCATAAAGGTGGCGGAGTAAAAAAAGCATACCGTGTAATTGATTTTAAAAGAGATAAATTTGGCGTACCAGCAACAGTAAAAACAATTGAGTACGATCCAAACAGAAACGTAAGAATATCATTATGTTTTTATGCAGATGGTGAAAAGAGATATATCTTAACACCGGAAGGTTTAAACGTAGGTGATGTAATTATATCAGGCCCTGAAGCACCTGTACAAACAGGAAACGCATTACCATTAGAATTGATTCCATTAGGTTCAATTGTCCACAATGTAGAATTAAACCCAGGACGTGGCGGAGTAATGGTAAGATCAGCAGGAAACTCAGCTCAGGTAATGGCAAAAGAAGGAAATTATGTAACAATAAAACTTCCTTCAGGCGAAATGAGAATGGTAAGAAAAGAATGTATGGCTACAATAGGTACACTAGGTAACTCAGAATTCAAAAACTTATCAATCGGAAAAGCTGGTAGAAAACGTTATATGGGTATCAGACCAACAGTACGTGGTGTAACAATGAACCCTTGCGATCACCCACACGGTGGTGGTGAAGGAAAAACAGGTCCAGGCGGACATCCAAAAACACCTTGGGGTAAACCTGCTCTTGGTTATAAGACCCGTAAAAAAGGTAAAGCTTCTGATAAGTTAATTGTTAGAAGAAGAAAAGCAAAATAAAAAACTTAAAGGGAGAATGATATAATTCAAAAAATCCTTCTCCCCCTAAATCACAAAAAAGTAAAAGGAGAAATAAATGGCACGTTCATTAAAAAAAGGTGCATATGTAGAAGAAGCTCTACAAAAGAAAATCGACAAAATGAATGCAAATTCAGAAAAGAAAGTTATAAAGACTTGGTCAAGAGCATCAATGATAGTACCTGATATGTTAAACCATACCATAGCTGTACATAACGGGAAAACTCACGTTCCAGTATATATAACAGAACAAATGGTAGGACACAAATTAGGCGAATTTGCGCCAACAAGATTATTCAAAGGGCACGCAGGTGCTGACAAGGCTAAAAGAGCTTAGTAGAAATAATCCAAAGTGATATTTATATTAAATAAAGGATAAAAAAATGGAAGCAAAAGCAAAACAAACAGACATAAAAATGACAGCAAGAAAACTTCGTAGAGTAATCAACGAAGTAAGAGGAAAAGCTGTTATCGAAGCTCAAGATATGTTACGTTTTATGCCTTATTTTGCGGCAAGAGTAGTTGAAAAGAACTTAAAAGCTGCAGTTGCAAACGCTCGTGAGCAATACGGAGTTGCTCCGGAATCATTAAAGATTTCACAAATCTATGCAGATGAAAGCGTTACATACAAACGTGCAAGAACAAGAGCACAAGGTCGTATGTATTCAAGAATGAAACGTACATCACACCTTACATTAGTAGTTAGTGATACAACAAAATAGGAAAGTAATAAAATGGGACAAAAAACACATCCAACCGGATTCAGAGTAGGTATTATTCAAAACTGGGCAAGCTCATGGTATGCAAAGTTTAAAGAATATCGCTACTTTGTAAAAGAAGACGATAAAATAAGAAAATTTATTAAGAAAAAACTATATGCAGCAGGCGTATCAAAGATTTTGATAGCAAGAAAAGCACAAAATACAACAATCACAGTTGTAACAGCAAAACCTGGTATAGTAGTTGGTCGTGGCGGACAAGGTATTGATGAACTTCGTCAAGAAGTAACAAAATACATTGGAAAACCTGTAATAATTAATGTTGTAGAAGTTGCAAGAATCGATGCAGACGCACAATTAGTTGCAGAAAATATTGCACAACAATTGGAAAAACGTATTGCATTTAGAAGAGCAATGAAACAAGCAATGCAAAGAACAATGAGATCAGGCGTACAAGGTATCAAAGTTATGGTATCTGGACGTTTAGGCGGAGCTGAAATCGCACGTTCTGAATGGGCAAAAGAAGGAAGAATTCCATTGCAGACATTAAGAGCAGATGTAGATTACGGATTTGCAGAAGCTGATACAATCATGGGTAAAATTGGTGTAAAGGTATGGATTTTCAAAGGTAACTTAATGCCTGGCGAAATGGCAGATCCAAACATCAAACACAAAAACAGCAAGGACAATTCTGAAAAATCAGGAAGACGTCCAAGACGTGGCAGAAATGTTGAAACAACATCTCAAGCTAAGTAAAAGGTATAAAAATAATAGGAGCAAAATATAATGTTACAGCCTAAGAAAACAAAATACCGCAAAATGATGAAAGGCAGAATGAAAGGTACTGAAACAAGAGGTACAAAACTTGAATTCGGTCAATATGCTCTGCAAGCTGTAGAGCCAGGTTGGATTACCAGCCGTCAAATCGAGGCAGCACGTCGTGCAATGACTCGTGAAATCAAACGTGGCGGTAACGTTTGGATAAAAATCTTCCCAGATAAACCAATCACAGCAAAACCAGCTGAAACTCGTATGGGATCAGGAAAAGGTAATGTTGAATACTGGGTAGCAGTAGTTAAGCCAAATAGATTATTATTTGAACTTGACTATTTTGATAGAAATGTAGCAGTACATGCACTAGACTTGGCTGCACAAAAATTACCTATCAAAGTAAAAATTGTTGAACAACCAAGAGAACAAGCAAAATAATTTAACTACCTTAACAAGAGGAATCTCTCAGGTCGGTATAAGGTGAGTTAAACAAGATAAAGGAAAAATAAAAAATGAAATTAAGTGAAATGCGTGAAAAGACAGTTGATGAGTTACAAAATGCTATTGTTGACTGGAAAAAGCAATTATTGGAAGCAAGATTGCAATTATCAACTCATAAGTTAGAAAATACAGCAACAATATCAAAAACAAAAAGACTTATCGCTCAAGCAAAAACAGTAATAACAGAAAAAGAGGTACAAAATGCCTAAAAAAGAAAAACAAGGAATGGTAGTAAGTAACAAAATGGACAAAACAGTTGTTGTAAAAGTTGCAGACTACGAACCACATCCAAAATATAAGAAAATTATAGAATCAAACAAACACTACAAAGCACACGATGCTGAAAATGTTTGTAACGAAGGCGATATCGTAAGAATCGTAGAATCAAAACCAATTTCAGGTGACAAACGTTGGGTTGTAGCTGAAGTTGTAGAAAAAGCTCGTTAGAGCGAAGCTTATAAGGCGACTTATAGGTTAATATGCAGCATTACCAAAGAGTAATGAGAGGCAGTAGAAAAAAATACTAAAAGGAAAGAAAAATGATACAACAAGAAACAAGACTAGAAGTAGCAGATAACACAGGTGCAAAACAATTATTATGTATCCGTGTTATGGGTAGCTCAAATAAAAAATTTGCAGCAGTTGGCGATGAAATCGTAGCTTCTGTAAAGGATGCAACTCCAAATATGGCTGTGAAAAAAGGTGAAGTTGTACGTGCAGTAGTTGTAAGAACTAAAGCAGATATCAAACGTAATGACGGTTCAGTAATTAGATTTGATGAAAATGCAGCAGTAATTATCAACAAAGACGGCAATCCAAGAGGTACACGTGTATTCGGACCTGTTGCTCGTGAATTAAGAGACAAAGGTTATATGAAGATCGTTTCTCTTGCACCAGAAGTTATCTAACATACACAAGACCATGTAATAGACTTTAGCGATAAAGTCAGTCCATGAAAAGATAATTAATCAGGAGAAAGAAATGACAAACAAAGATAAAAAGAATTTACATGTAAAAACAAGCGACAGAGTTGTTGTTATTGCAGGTAAAGACAAAGGAAAAATCGGTAACATCAAGAAAGTAGATCTTGAAAAAGGCAGAGTAATTGTAGAAGGTGCAAATATGGTTACCAAAGCTCAAAAACCTCAGCCGGCAGCAGGAATCCAAGGTGGATTAATCAAATTAGAAGCATCAATTGATTCTTCAAATGTAATGATTATATGCCCAGCTTGTGAAAAAGCTACAAGAGTAGAAATGAAAGTTATCGATGGTAAAAAAGTTCGCGTTTGTAAAAAATGCGGTGAACAACTAGATGCTTAATGTGTAATTTATTACGACATTAATACCAATAGTAAAGGAATGGAAAAATGACAGTAACAAAAAGTTTAAAAACAAAATATCAAGAAGAAGTAATCCCAGCTTTGAAAGAAAAGTTCGGTTACAAAAATGATCACCAAGTTCCAAAACTAGTAAAAGTAGTTTTAAATATGGGTGTTGGTGAAGCTTCTCACAACTCAAAGATTGCAGAATCAATTGAAGCTCAGTTAACTAAAATTGCTGGTCAAAAAGCAGTAGTAACAAAAGCTAAAAAATCAATTGCTTCATACAAATTAAGAGAAGGAATGCCTGTTGGAGCAATGGCAACATTGCGTGGTGAAAGAATGTATGATTTCTTACAAAAATTAATTTGTGTAGTATTACCAAGAATTCGTGACTTCAGAGGTATCAGCGCAAAGAGTTTTGATGGTCGAGGAAATTATACACTAGGCTTAAAAGAACAAGCATTATTCCCTGAAATCACTTATGAAGAAGTAGATTTAGTTAAGGGTATGAACGTTTCAGTAATCACAACAGCTGAAACAGATGAAGAGGCAAGAGAATTATTAAGACTTCTCGGAATGCCATTCAAAGGTAGTCACAAAAATTAAGTACAGTAAAAGGAGAAATTCATGGCTAAGAAAGCGATGATTAACAAAGAACTTAGACGCGAAAAACTTGCTGCTGCCGGCAAATACCCAACAGTAAGACTTCACAACAGATGCTCAATTTGTGGAAGACCACACGGATTTCATAGAGATTTCGGGTTGTGCAGAATTTGTTTAAGAAAAATGGCTCACCAAGGTTTATTACCTGGTGTAACAAAAGCAAGCTGGTAGTTTAAGTTTAAAATATTAAATAAAAAGGGCAGATTTTATCTGTCCTTTTTTAATGTAATAATTAAAGATTAAGTTAAAAAACATTTACAAATGTAGTTTTGGGTAAAGATTATATCAAATTATGCCGATATAAATACCTATAGAATAAACTAGGTATTTATGACAAATCAGTATAATATATCTCAAAGACAAGCAATAACTGAATATCGGAATGCGCATAAGTTAGGTAAGAATGTATCAGATGCTCAAGTAGTGAAGCATATGCAAAGTTCTGGGAAATTGCCAAAGGCGTTTCAGTCTTTGTCAAATCAAAAGAAAACTAGTGGCAAGCCTAACTCTGTTATGACAAGCAAGTCTAAAAATGTTCAGAATAACCAAAGTCAGTTGAAATTATTGGGGTATAAAGATTCTAAAGGTGCAGGGTCAAAAATTAAGGCAAAGAATGGTAAGACATATACTGTAGTTGGTAGTGCTACAAATGGAAGAAAAATTGTAAAAGATGCCAGTGGAAATTATCAGGTATTATCTCACGATGGTGTTTTATTAAATAAAGATTATGTAAAAAAGCAGGGTAAATTTGCACCAAAGAGTACATCCTCTTCCTCATATAAAGCGACAGTAAGTAATTTAACTAAAAATTTAAACACTGCCAAAAAGAATTTTCAGGCACAACTTGAGGATGATGGTTGGGCAGGAGATGTTGCAGATGGAATAAGTGTATTATGGGGTTCTAAAAATCGAGCATCTGTAGTTCGAAAAGATATAAAGGCTGAAGAAAACAGAATTAAGCAATTGGCAAATGCTTCCAAATCCGGAGATAAGGCTTTTAGGGCTAAATTTAAACAAATATATGGTATAGATTACAATCAAGCTGCAGTAGACAGGTATAATAAAAATCCAACATTAGCAAATTATCAAAAAGCATTCGGAACAAAGGTTCAAAATATTGGGCAAAGAGTCTTAGAGTATAACGAATCCCAAAAGGTTGGAGCTGAAGTTGTAAAAACAACTGCTAAAGTTGCAGCTGGTGTGGCTGTAGGAGTTGCAACCGGAGGAACTGCAGTAGTAGCTATTGGCACAGCTGCTGCAGCGACTACGGTGTCATCTGTACTCATTGAAGAATCAGATAGATATAAAATAACTTCCGGTGGCGGATTTAGAAAAGGAACTAATCATAAAAAAATTATAAAAAGTGCTATTGTCGATGGAGTTTCAACATTGGCTACCGGAGGTATAGGTGCTGCGGCAGGTAAGGCTATTCAAGGAACAACTAAAATTGCTATGGCAGGCCGAACTTTGGCTAATGTTACAGGGGATGTAGCTGTTGGTGCCGCTCAAGAGTATGTAGAAACAGGTAAAATTACAAAAGAAGGTACGTTATTAAATGCAGCAGGTAGTAGTGTTGGTAATTTGGCTGGCTCTGGGGCTTTTAAGAGTGTAAAAGATAGACTTGTAAAAAACTTTAAAACTAAAAGAATAAAGAATGTAAATGCTCAAAAAAACATTGCTTCAAGTTCTAATGTTACAAATAAATCAAATGCAGCTACTACTCAGAATGTTGAATTTGCAAGTAATAATGTAAATAACAGTACAAATACTAAGCATCTTGATATAAAAGAAAATGTACTTGATTTTAATGAAAATATAGATCCGGATCTTGCGATTGCAGGAGGATCCGGTGATGGATTTTTTAGCAAAGTTAAAAATATGTTTAAATCATCTTCTCCCTCAGCTAATATTGCAAAGACAATAGATGTTCCAAGTGGAAGATATGTAAGTATTGATAATACTAATATGCAAATTTCAAATACTTCAATGGGTTGTGTTGTAAGTGTTAACGGTAAAGTCAAACCATATAAAGTAAACGCAGGTGAAAGCAAAGTTATAGGTAAGAATTTTAAAGGAGAAGATGTAGTTTTAAATAGAGATTTAAATGGAAATTATAAAGTTTCTATAGGAACAGAAGTAACGACTCCGACCGTTAATTCAAGTACATTAAGACGACCTAATACTAATAATCAAGTTGTTCATAGGATGGCAGATAGACCAATTTCATCCACTCCAACAAGTAATTTGGCGACATCAAAAGATGTTCCTTTCGGTAAATACGTAAGTATAGATGACAATATGCAAATAACAAATACAGCCCATGGTTGTATGTTGAAAAATAATGGCAAACGCGTTACTTATGAATTAGATTTAGGTGAATCAAAGGTAATAGGCAAAAACGCTAACGGACAAGATATTATTCTAAGGCGTAACTCTGAAAAAAGTTATGTAGTAGAATATTCAAAATCATCTTCAAACGTAGCTTCAAGACCTTCAAGAAATATAGCATCCGAACAAAATATTTCACAAAAAACGGTTTCAAAACCAACATCAGCGCCACATTCAGCTCAAGTCTCTTTAAGGTATAGTGAAGCTTCATTATCTGAATTACGCAAGACTAATCCAACTCAGTACAATTTGATTGCTCAAAAAGAATTATCATCATTAAGACAAACAAATCCGTCATCATATAGGCTATTGGAGAAATCAGGAGTTATGGATGCAATAAGTAATCCAACCAGAAGGGCAACAATTTCTGAAAGAACATTACACGCTATACATCTTGAAAATCAAGGGAAAACGCTTGTTAGTGATTTATCTGATGATATAGATATTTCACAAATTTCAAAACATGTTGAAAATGGCGGTGTTTGTAACTATAAAGATAAACTATATGTAAATGATAATGGAACTCCGGTAGAGTTATCAATTTCAAAAGAAAAATTTGAAGAGCTATTTCCACCTGTTGAAAGTTCAATAATTCGTCAGCCAATGCAATCCGAAGATTGCTGGTTTTTATCATCATTGGCAGGAGAAATGGAAACTCCAAAAGGTAGAGTCGAGTTATATAAACGCTTTAGACAAGATGGCGATGATATATATATTCAGATTGGTTCTAAAAAAACTTTTCCTGAAATTAAATTCCCAAATGGTAAATTTGAGCGTGCTCATACTCAAGTTCAATCATCAAAAGGTATTCAAATGATAGAAATAGCTACAGCAGTTCATAGAACAAGACCAAGAGCATACGGCGGTTCAATTGCTCAGGGTAAAAAGTTATATGAAAAAGGTGTTGATTTTGTAGATGTTGCATCAATTTCGTCAGATCCTGATGTTTTAATCGGCAGATTAGGTTACGGACATCAAGAATCGGCTTTGAATACATATTTAGGACCATTTGAAAGTAATAATTTGAATTACAAAATGACAAAAAGTAAGGAAGAATTCAGACAACAAGCTAAAGATTTTATAATAAATAATGCAAATAATTCGGATACTGCTGTTTTAATAGGAACAGATGGTACAGGTAAAGTTTCTTCTTGGAATTTGAACTTGGGCCATGGAACCCGTGTTATAGGCTATGATAATGGTATTGTTCAATTTGTTGATCAACTTTTACCTGGAGGTACCGGCGTATATCAAGAAATTCCTATAGATGTTTTGGTTGAACATTTAGGTTCAATTAATACAACGCAATTTAGACCGAAAGTATCATTTACAAACCCTCCCGGAGGTTCTTTGAATGAAAATATTCCTAAACCTCAAATGCCAAAATCGAGGACAATATAAAAGTTTATTGTACAATAATTAATATATCAAGTTGGAGAGCAGATTAAAATGAATGATACTCAGAATAAAAGAGAATTTGATGTAATTCAAGATAAAATAGAACAAGCTTTAAGTAAAAATGAGCCGATTGATGATTTGGTAAAAGAGCAAATTGCAATTTTAGAAAAGGCTCATGATGAATTTGTAAAAAAAGCCTTGGAAAAAGGTTATAAATTATCTGATGTATCTGTTGCAGAAGTTGAAATTCAGCAATTTGAAGTTATGAAAGCTTTAGCTCAGTCAATCGGTTTAGCGTATGACAAGTATGATGAGTTAATAAAGGCATCAAGAATTAGGGTTTTGGGTGAAGAAAATTATAAGATTTTCTTTGAGGCTGAAGGTAATAAAAAATAAATTATCATTTTGTAACATAACTATTGAATTTTAACCATTTTTATGATACTTTAATCTTGTCAGACTGTCGAAAGAAGCCTGCAGATGGGTATAATATAAAGAATATTCCAAGGTCAGGCAAAATTAATTCGATAAGTGACGAGTAGAATGGATACTCCGGAGCAACTCCGAACGATAAGATTTAACAATAGCTTATAAATTAAGCCAGTTAACAGTATTTATCAAGTTAAAGCAGAAAGTTCCGGAAGTCCGCAAGCGAAAAGGAAAATATATTATGGCAATGACAGATCCTATAGCAGATATGCTAACAAGAATCAGAAACGCTAACATGGTTTCACATCCAACAGTAGATGTACCTGCTTCAAAATTGAAAGTTCAATTAGCAAAATTATTAAAAGAAGAAGGTTATATTGCTGATTACGAAGTGAAAGAAGAAGGTAAATTCAAAGTTATATCAATCACTTTGAAATACGATTCAAAAGGCAAACCTGTTATCACAAAATTAGAAAGAATTTCAAAACCAGGTTTAAGACACTACTCAAAAGCTAAAAACTTACAAAAAGTATTAGGCGGAATGGGTATAGCAGTTGTATCAACTCCAAAAGGTTTGTTGACAGACAGAAAAGCTAGAAAAGAAAACGTTGGTGGCGAAGTACTTTGCTACGTATACTAATTAAGTAACTGTCAAATGTAATTGGTAGAAAGATTTGACGGGAAAGCAGATATACCACAAGGAGAAAACGAAATGTCAAGAATTGGTAAAAAACCTATAGAAATTCCTCAAGGTGTAGAGGTAAAAATTGAAGGACAAGTAGTTACAGCAAAAGGACCTTTAGGAACAGAAGTAGTTACAGTACGTCCTGAAATTTCATTAAAAGAAGAAGATAACCATATTATCTTATCAAAAGTAGGAACATCTCGTGAAACAGATGCATTATATGGCTTATCAAGAACATTAGTAGCAAATGCTATTCAAGGTGTAAAAGAAGGTTTTGTAAAGAAATTGGAAATCAATGGTGTAGGTTACAGAGCACAAATGCAAGGAAGCACATTGAATATGGCATTAGGCTATTCTCACCCTGTAGATATTGTTCCACCTGAAGGTATAACAATTTCAGTTGAAGCAAACACAAAAATCACCGTAAAAGGTTCAAACAAACAAAAAGTTGGTGATATAGCCGCTTTAATCAGATCAAAACGTCCACCTGAAGTATATAAAGGTAAAGGTATTAAATATGAAGGTGAACATATCAGACGTAAAGCTGGTAAAGCTGGTAAGAAATAATAAATAGCAAAACGCCCGTATAAACTCTTGAAGTGGTTTTTCAAGTCGGTTTGGGTAAAACGAAAGGACAGAAAAATGATTAAACAAAAAGCAAGAAAACCGTTAGTACAAAAAAGACACAGATCAATAAGAGTAAAACTTTCTGGAACTGCAGAATTTCCAAGATTAGCAGTATTCAGAAGTACAAAGCATATTTATGCACAGCTAATTGATGATGAAAATCATGTAACATTAGCATCTGCTTCATCAAATGATAAAGACTTAAGAGAAAAATTATCACACGGTGGTAATATCGAAGCAGCAAAAGTTGTTGGTGAAGCTATCGCTCAAAAAGCTAAAAAAGCAGGCATTGAATGTGTTGTATTTGACCGTGGCGGATTTTTATATCACGGTAGAATTGCAGCTTTAGCTGATGCAGCTAGAGAAGCAGGTTTAATGTTCTAATTAAACTACTTTGAAATAAGTATGATAAGGGCGGATTTTTGAGATCAAAAATCCGCCCTTATCTATTAATTTTGTTTATTTTATTTGATTAAAAATCCATTTAGAGGCTTTCCTGTTACGTCTTGAAGAGTAGGAGGTTCTTGTGCTGTGAAATTACCGGCTTGGATTTTACCGATAAGAGGTTTTCCATTTAGTGGTGTGATAGTTACTCTATCATAGAGGTTGCCTGTGTATGTTGTAATTTGGGTACTATTTTCATTTCGATTAATCTCATTTAATAAAGTACCTGTTTGGGAATATGTACATTCATAAGTCTGACCACTTGGTAAGGTTTCTATTGTTCTATAAGTTCCATTTGCTCGTTGAGGGAATTGTTCTAATTTCCCGCCGTGAGGTCCTTGTTCTTTGACAAAGGTTGGTTTTTCATTTGGATATTTCAGTGGTTCTTTACCTCTGTCAATGATGTTATTTATATTTGTTTCTTCGTTAAAAACTCTTTGGGCGTATATGTCTGAATTTTTTGATTCATATTTTAAATAAAAACTATTTAATGTTTTTAATGTATTTTCGCTTACTTCAGCTTTTTCTTTAGAGTTTAATGCAGCTATGATTTTGTTATTTAATTCCCGTTTTTTTGCTGCAGAGAGATTATTGTTTGGTACAGTTCTTCCTGCTTTACGAATTTTTGAGGAATCATCATCAAATCTACCTATTTCAACCATAGTTTTCTCCTTAATTAATAAAGTACACTATGGGGATATCGGATTGATTTTAGGAAACTTTAAAAATTTATAGTATATATGAATAAATGTAACAAGATTAATTTTCCAATATTTTATTTAGAACCTCAAGAGCTCTTTTTGATAGTAATTCACCTTTTAATTTTTTATTTTTGCGTTCTTTTTTAGGAAGCTCTACAGGCGGAACAATACCCCAGTTAGAGTTTATTGGTTGAAAATTCTCGTGTTCAGGGTTTGTTATATAGTGAGTCAGTGCACCTAGGATTGTTTCTTGAGGAAGTTCTAATAAATTTTCGTCATTCAAGTATTTTGCCATATTTATACCTGCAAGAAGCCCTGACGCTATAGATTCTGTATAACCTTCAGTTCCTGTTATTTGTCCTGCAAAAAATAGATCACTTCTTTTAATTGTTTGTAATGTAGGTTTTAAAAGTTTTGGGGAATTTATGAAGGTGTTTCTGTGCATAACCCCATATCTTACGATATTAACATCTTCAAGCCCCGGAATTGATTGAAGTAATTCTTTTTGAGCGCCCCATTTTAGGTTTGTTTGAAAACCTACAAGGTTATAGAGCGTTTTGGCGGAATTATCTTGTCTTAATTGAACGACTGCATAATTTTTTTCGCCAGTGCGTTTGTCAATTAATCCTACAGGTTTCATTGGCCCAAATCTTAGAGTATCAACTCCTCTTGAAGCTAAAACTTCAATAGGTAGACAACTTTCAAAAAATTTTGCACCTTTTTCAAAGTCATGCTGTTCTATTCTTGGTGCGTTAATTAGAATATTATAGAATTTTTCATATTGTTCTTTGTTCATTGGGCAGTTTATGTAAGAAGCTTCGCCTTTATCATAACGGCTTGCCCAAAATGCAATATCAAAGTTTATACTATCTTTTTCAACAATTGGAGCTATTGCATCAAAAAAGTGTAAGTATTCACTATTGGTAAACTCTTTTATAGCATCGCAAAATTTAGAACTTGTTAAAGGTCCTGATGCGATGATTGTTGGAGTGTTTGGAATTTTTGTTATTTCTTGTCTAATAAGGTTTATATTAGGGTTTTGTTCGATTTTAGCTGTAACTGCTTGAGAAAATTTGTGTCTATCAATAGCAAGAGCATTACCAGCAGGAACTTGTGATTCTTTAGCAATTTCAATCAATTCAGAACCTAACAATTCCATTTCATGCTTTAGTAAGCCACTTGCATTTGTAATATCGTACGATCCAAGACTGTTTGAACACACAAATTCTGCGCAATCTTGTGTCGTGTGAGCGCCTGTAGTTACTTGAGGGCGCATTTCATATAAATTAACTTTAAATCCTCTTTTTGCAAGTTGTAATGCGGCTTCTGAACCGGCTAAACCCGCACCAATAACATTTATTTCCTTATCCATTCTTGTAGTTTATCCAAGATATAAACCGCTGTCAAATGCCAAAATGTGTACTTATGTTACAAAAATGTTATCTTTGTAGTAATTTTACTTGCTATTTGTGTAATGATTAAGTATAATGAGTACACTTGTTTTAGAATTTCATATATAATGTAAAAGTTTTGAAACATTACCCGAAAGAAATAGCAATTTCAGACTTGTTGTTGTTTTTTTCATACTGTGTAGGTGATTTTAAAATTAGTAGGGATTATGTCAGTAAAACCAATCATACCAAGTATAGACTCAAATAATAAAAATAATTCGAATAGATTTAAGGCAAATGTTGTACAAAATACAACTTTAAGATATGGAGATAACTTACCTCAAATACCTTCTACTCCGCAATCGAGAAAAAATGTAGCATTTACAGGTGTAAATCCGGTTGTAGGATTGATGGATTTTATTGAAACAGGTGGTTATGCAGCTTCGTTTTGTATCCAAGACGGCTTAGGCTTTGTATTTCCTCGTGTAGGAAAAGGGCTTTTGCGTGGTGGAAAAAAGAAAAAAGATGAAAATGGAAATGACATATTAGATAAAAATGGTAAGCCAAAACGTGAATTAAACTGGGCTTACGCAAGAAAAGAAGCTCTAAGAGAAATTATTACAGGGCCTAGTGCATTTTTAATTCCTCTTGGAATGTTAGCTGTAATTAATAGAAAATTTGGTTACGGTAATAATGTAAAATTGAATTACATAGATAGTTTTAATAAACCATTTGCAGAATTTGTTAAGAATAATTTGGATGCAGTAAAATCAGGAAATGCGAATAAAGCTGAATTTTATGAAGCTGTATTCAATGATGCAATAAACAAAAGTATAAATTCACAATTACCTGAAGCAGAGCAAATGTCAGCTGATGAAATTTCAAAGGTAGCAAAAGAATTTACAAATCAACAGTTGCAAATAGAAGCTGTTCAGGCTGATAAATCATTAAGCAAAAAAGCAAAAAAAGCAAAATTAGCTGAAATCGGTTCAGTAGAAGATGCCTTTATGAAACTTAAGAAGGGTAAAGTTGGCGGAACAGTTGATGAATTATCTGTCCAAATAACATCTTCAAAAGGTGGAATTAAAAATGGCAGCATTGGTGAACTTGTTAAGGCTATGAACGATTACTTTGGTGATGCTGTTAATAATACAAAGAAAGCATTATCAAAAGATGCATCTGCTGTTATAGATGATGTAGTAAAAGGCTTTACAAATCGTAGAATGGGTTCAAGAATACTTACAAATTTAGGTATTTTTGGCGTAGTTGCAGCGTTCTATACTCAAATCCCTAAACTATATAATATGGGAACAAATGGTAAGAACCCTGCATTAGCTCATGATGAAGAAGAAAATGCAGCAGCACAACAAAAAACTGTTGCTAATACAGCAGCTCAACCTGGAAAAGCTGAGGAAAAGAAAGATGTAGCATTTACAGGTGCAGCAAGTTTATTAGAAAAAGCAGGAGACAAGGTATTTAATAGCAAGCATGCTAAAGCATTTTCAGATATATTTGAATTGAACGGACCAATAATGTCAGGTAATGCAATGGCTGCATTGTTATATGCTTTTTGTATACCTCCAAGACTTGCAAATGCTCAAGATAAATATGATTATGGTGAAATTGTTGTTCGTGATATGACTGCATTTACAGCATTGTTATTCGGTGCAAAGGCACTTGCAAGATTATTCTCAGACGGATTTACTAAATTAACTGGTTTAGCATTGAATAAGAAAAATCTTGATGGTAGAAATGTATTCCAAAGAATTATTGATTACTTGAACCCTAATGATACTAGACATAGCGTTCTTTCAAGTAAACAATTGAATTCAAAATATACAAACCTTAGAGATTATAAAAATGGTGTAGGCGGCTTCATGGAATTTATCGAAGGCAGTGGTGGAAATATTAAAAAGGCCTTTGCTCAAGATAAAGAAGTAAAAACTGTTGTTGATCAGATAGTAAAAGGCTTTACAGGTAAATCATATGCAGAGGCTTCTGTTAAAGAGATTAAAGATGCATTAATAGATGCACATAAATCTAATAAAGATTTGATAAATAAATTCTATAAATTATTTGAAGGTGATAATGGCTTATTGAGAAAAGCTAAAACTTGTAATAGTGCATTTGGCTTCTTGTCAACATTAGTATTAGTTCCAGGCTTGATTATATGGTTAACAGATTTCTGTGAAAAAATGACAGAAAAAAGATCAAAAGAAGATAAGGCAAAGGAACAAGCTTCAAAAGTAAATGATGTAAATAATAATGTGAAAGTGCAAAAAGCACAAACTATACCCTCAGCGGCTCCAACAATGGCTGGATTTTTGCACTCATAGAAAGAATAAAAGTAAAACTGAAATCTAATAAACTCCCAAAAAAGGCGGCTTTGAAAATTATTTCAAAGCCGCCCAATTTCTCTATTAAATTATATAAAACTTATTCTCCAGCATTGATTACTGCGTTAATATCAGCAACCATAGCATCAGGATCATAGCCGTGAACTTTAGCACCAGCTTCAAGGTTTTCAAATCTTGCAGCTGCGCAACCCAGACAGCCTAGTCCGTATTTGTGAAATATTGCAATACTTTCAGGATATTTTTGTGCGATATCTAAAATGTTCATTTCTTTAGTAACTTTTTCAGCCATATTCTTATCTCCTTTTGACTTCCTAATTTTTATCATTAAATTGTTATTAAAGATATTATACATTAAAAAAAGAAGGAAGTGCATAGTATGGAATTAATAAAATTCTTTTTTAAAGATGAAGTTCCGGCAGTTGGTTTAAGCCGTTTTAAAGAGAAGAAAGATTTGTACAAATATTATGATCAGCCAAAATTAGATTTTCAAAGACGAGTTTTTAAACCTAATTACAAGAACAATTTCTTTTTATTATAAATTCGACTTCATATTTCTTAATAAACTAGTACAAAACCATCAATTTTTGTCAGAAAATATACTTATATAAGTATAGGGAAAAATTGGGGACATACTAATATGGGAACAGGATTAATTGGAAAATTATTAGGTGTAACAAGTGGTTCAGTATCACAAGTGCATTATGCTCCAAAGGCGCAAGCAGTTGCGGCACCAGCATATAAGACTGCATCTTATGCTTCAATTCCATATGAAAGAGCACCAAAAGTAACAGATACAGTACCAACAGAAGGCTTGTTACCGGGATATTCAACTCCTAAAAAAGTTTGGGTAGCATAGGATTTTATCCCATAAGATCTAAATGCTTACCTTTTTGGGAATTTGAAATATCAGGATGAAATAAATTATAAGTTGAAGAATTATTCGTTTGATTTAAAAAATCAAGCGAATTTTTCTTTGCCGCGTTGTTATTTTGGGTTTCGAATAACTTAACGGGTTGAACGGTATACATAAATTGAGGTTTTATTTCATCTATTGCATTAAACATAATAATCTCTCTCATTTTAATAAAGTTTATTTAAAAGGTAATATTTCAAAAAAAATAAGAATCGTTACAAAAGTAACAATTCTTATATAGTATAAAACAATATGTATTTTAAAATTTATTGATCACTTTCGTGGTGATCATTATCTTTCATAAGTTTAGCAAAGTCAGAAGGTTTAATACTTTGAACAAAGTTTTTAAACTCTTCAGCTTCTTGAGCATCCTTAGCACTGTCAGTAGAAACAGAACCGTTAGAAAGAACATTAGCTGTAACATAGATTGGTGCATCTATTCTTATGGCTACTGCAATGGCATCAGATGGTCTTGAATCAATTTCGATTTCGTTACCATCTTTATCTTCAAGAAATATGGTTGCAAAATAAGTATCTTTTTCAACATCATTAATTTCTACTTTAGAAATTTTATAGCCGGTTTTTTCAATAATACTTATAATAAGATCATGCGTCATAGGTCTTGTAACGCTAAGATTTTCGATTTTTCTAATAATAGAACTAGCTTCAGCAGAACCAATCCAAATAGGTAAAGCACGTCTGTTTTCTTTATCGTGAAGAACAACGATAGGAGAACCTGTTCTAGTATCAAGGGCAATACCCATAACTTTCATTTCAATCATATATACCTCTCTTATATTATAAGTATTATATCTTACAAAAAAAAATTTTTAAATATGCTTTTCAAATAAAAATCTTTATGGTAGAATGAAATACGTAATCTTGGAGAAATGGATTACACTCACTTTGGAGAAGTGGCCGAGTGGCTTAAGGCGGCACCCTGCTAAGGTGTTGTATGGGGTTACCTGTACCGTGGGTTCAAATCCCACCTTCTCCGTTTTTTAGTCCGCAAACTGAGAATCAGTGCAGATACAAAATTGAAAAACCGCCCACTGTGGGCGGTTTTTTGCATGTAAAAATTTTAAGAGAATTTTTCTCATCAAATTTTCGCAACTTTTTAAACTTTTCCTGCCCAAATTCTCTTTTTCATTTTTTCGAGGTGCAGATTGGGCTAGTCTTTTATTAAAACATGATTTCCATTAATCGTAACCCATTTACCATCAGCATTTTCTGACGATGTTGGATAACTTTTTTCATGTGTTTTGGCATCTGACGGTAAATCGTTTTGTAGGTCCACCTCTGTCTTTTTTATTATTTACATATCCACCTTCAGAAGGAAATAAGAATTCAAGAGCTTTTTCAAAATTTTCTTTAGTCATATTTTTCTCCTTATTAAGCTAATATACAAAATCTCATTAAAAATAAGTTTAATAAGGTAAAATAAATTTATTACTCTTTCAATTCATATAAATAACTTTTCAAATATAAAGCCCTTTGTTTTACTATATTTTCTAACATTCCGGCTGCAATATTAGTATGAATACTTCCTTCTTTATTATATACAGTTTCTACTATAAGTTTTTTTTCCAATTCATAATACCGTTCCCAACTTTGCTGTGCTGCAATAAATACAGTATATTGTTCCTTAGATAATTCTTTCTTGATCATATTTGAATAAATAGAAATTTGATCAAGCCAAGCATCAGTTGCTGCATAAACGCATTTATTCATACCTGAAGTCGAATAATCTTTTTCTATGCATTTTTCCAGTTGCACATCAATAGCATGTTGTTCATTAGGTAAAGCAACAACTTTAAGAAAAAAAGATATTGAAACTATCAATAATAATGCAATAGTTATTTGCATAAGTATTTTCTTCATAAATTTATTTTACCATAAAATATATAAGTTTTTACATAATTCACCGCCTTTCGTATTTTTAATAAAAAAAAAAAGTAAGGCATAAATTTAAATCCTAAAAATTATCTTACCTTACTCTTTTGTATAATATTTAATTGTATATTATAATTATACCATTTACTTGCGAAATCCGTCAATATTAAATCGAATTTTCATTTCTTGAAATTTTACAGAAATTTTGTAAATTTTTTTTAATATAATTGTGTCCTAATGATACAAGAAGTGTAAATACACTTGATATTATTGACATTCAGAGTAATACTTGACATAGGATGATAAAATGGAATAAATTTTTCCTTTGAGTTTAAATCTCTTTTTCTCCGTTTTTTAGTATAAAGATTAGGCATCCTGGAATTAAGACGAACAAATACATCAAGACTAACCCCATTAAAATTTTATATGCATTGATTGTAATTATTACTCAATGCTCTGAAAGTTATAAACAATACTTTTAATAAAGCTGAAAGTAAAAAATAATATAAGAATCAGAATAGGCAAAAATGCAAAAACAATGCCTAAATTTTGAATTAATTTGATATATTTATTATTCAAAATTTTTTCATTAGTTATTCTTTTCCAACTTACAATTTCAAAAACATAAACAAAAAAAGTGATTATATAAAAAAGTAAATTTAACCCTAAAATTCCGATAAAAATTATTGCTAATGGAAATCCAAGCTGAGGTTCAAATATATAAGGGAAAAAAGATATACAAAGTAACCCAACTATTATCCAACCGCAAAAGGATAAAAAATTAAAACTATAACGATTTCTAAATTTATCTAAAAACATAACTTGATATTATAAAAAATCAAAAACAAAAACAACTATCGTAAACACGAAAGGATAATATAGTTTATACCAAAATGAATAGAGGCTCTGAATTATAGGATAGAAATAATTATAAAAATTATAATATTGTTTTGATTAGAAAAAGTAAAGCAACCGGTAATGTTACTACAAAAATATCTCAAGTAAAAGGTTAGTCACGAAGTTGTTCAAGTATAATGCGGCACATTTTTACGGATTAACAATGTAAAGAAATGTAAAATACCTAAATCTTAAGCTATTGCTATATTGTAGCGAAAAAAGTATTTATAATATGCGCTATAGTTTAAAGTTCTTTTCGCTATTGTCCGTAGTATTAACTATAGAGTACTAAAATATGTGAAAGGTTAAAATGGCAGAAATAGAAGTTGGTAAATTCGGAAAGAAATCCGGTATTGATTTAAGTACATTTAAAGCTGGTTTGAAGGCTGATAAGTTAACTGCAGAACAAAAGTCTATATTTAATGCTATAGATGCTGACAAAAATGGTGTTGTTGATGAAGAAGAATTAGAAAAATTAAAATCTGGTTTAGATAAAAATGGTAATAATACAGTATCTAAGCGAGAGGCTAAAAAATTCTTAAAAAATAACGACTTAAAAAATCTGGATAAGAAAGAAGTAATGAAATTTTTGAAATCTTATTTAGACAATACTCAAAATGTTGAGGATGCTGAAGTAGTCGATACCGCTGCAGATGGTCAAAAAACTGTAAAAATTTCTTATAAAGATGGCACTTCAGAAGTTGTCAATGCCAATTTTATTTCAAAAACCGATCAAAATGGTAATACAGTTTCTAAATATTATGATGATAATAAAACATTAGAAAAGGAGAAAAGAACTACATCTGAAGGTGATTCTATAGAAGTTCAATACGATTCTGATGGAGAAACTCCTGTATCATCTCTTGAAAATAAAAAAGATGGTACAGAGACTCAAATTGAATATAAAGAAGGAAAACCAGTAACAAAACAGGTAAAATTAGGTACAACAAAAAGTAATTATACTTTTGATGAGCAAGGTAATGAAATTTTAAATTCAAAAATCGAGAATGAGGGTGTTCCGACAAAAGAAAGAACAACCAATTATACATATAATGAAGACGGAACAGTAACTGAAAATATAAAAGAAAATGGCAAAACAACAGAGCGTCTTCGTAATGGTGATAGAATAATTTCCGAAAATATAAATGATAATGGTAAGTTGTCTAAAAGAACTTATTATGAAAAAGGATATGAAGAAGAAACAACTGATGATAAAGGAAATCCGACAGTAAATGTTTATTCTTTAGATAATAAAAAATTAGCACAACAAAAGACAATAGATGGTCAAAAAGTATCAGTATTATATGATGGAGAAGGTAATACCAGAACTATTGTTCAGAATGGAGAATCTCCAGCAGCGATAGCGAAGAAATTTGGCTGTTCTGTCGAAGATTTATTAGAAGTAAATAAAGATGTATTAAAAGGTAAAAAATATTTTGATGTTGGTGCAGAAATTCGAGTTCCAGGAGAAATCGAAGCCGATTCAAGTGCTTTAAAAGGCAGAAAGACCTCAGCAGAAGCAAAAGCAGAATATGCAAGAGATGAAGCAATTAGGGCACAAAAACGAGCAGAAGCAGCTGCAAGAGAAGCTCAATATAAAGCTATGGGATTAGTAAACCATAAAGGTCAAGGTAAAAAAATTACAGGTAAATATGATAGTGGCAGAGCAGAGGACTTTACTGTTATAGGTGAAGCCGGTAAGGGAAGACATCTTGCAAAAGCAAAAAATGGAAAGATAGTAACTATTTCTCATGATGGTATTATTTTAGACGCGGAATATGTAAATAATACTAATTTATATGCAAAAGGCGAAAAAATAAAAGGTAAAGTAAGAGCTAATAATGGCACTAAGTCATATAAAACAAATGATTATGTTGAGATAAAAGGTGCAAACTTACCACATGGCAGAAAAGCTGTTGTAGACTCAAAAGGTAAAGTTTGGGTAATGTCTCATGATGGATTTATTTTAGATAACAATTATGTAGCCAAGAGTAATTATTCTGATGCAATCAAGGGTGATAAATCTACAGCACAAAAAGCAACAGTAGATATGCTTACAAGTCAACTTGATTCAGCTCAAGCAGCTTTTGATGCACAGATGAAGGAAGATGGCTGGGCAGCAGATGTTGCAGATGGTATAAGCAACATTTGGGGAATTTTCCAAGAAGATGGAAATCAAGCTTGGAGAGTCCGTAAAGATTTAAAAGCATACAGACAAAATATCAATGAATTAAAATCTGCTGCAAAACAAGGAGATAAACAGTTCCAAGCAAAATTTAAACAGATGTTTGGAGTTAATTACAGTCAAGCGGCAATAGCCGATTATATGATGAATCCAACAGATGCTAATTATAAGAAAGCATTTGGAACTAAAAATAACATAGGTCAAAGAGTTGCAAAATATAATTCATCTCAACAAACAGGAGCAGCTGTTGTTAAAGGTGCAACTACTGTAGTTGCAGGTGTTGTTGTAGGTGCAGCAACCGGAGGTACAGGTTTAGTAGCTTTGGGTGTTGCAGCTGGCGCTACTGCAGCATCAAGTTTTGCAATAAATGCTTCTGATAGAGCATCATCTGATGTTGGTCTAAAAGAAGGTGAATTAGGTCAAATTGCAGAAAATGCTGCATGGGATGGTGCTGCAGTATTTGTTGGTGGTACTTTTGGTAAAGCTGTAGCTACTACAGTTAAGGGTGTAAGTACAACAGCGGCCTTGACAAGGGCTGGCGCTAATGCTATTGGTGATGTTACACTTGGTGCAGCTCAAGAATATGCTCAAACAGGTCAAATTACTGTTGAAGGAACAGCAATAAATGCCGCATTAGGAACTGTTGGTTTAGCTTCTGAATCTGGAGCCTTAAAAGCTGCGGGTAAAAAAGTTAAAAATATGCTTCACAAAGGGGCAAAATCTACAAATGTAAATATAGATGTACCAAATCAATCTTCTACACCTGTTTTAGATAAAGCTTCTTCACAAGGTAATGCTCATCCTGCGGATGTAAAAGTAGGAAAAACAAAAGCAGAGCAAATTAAACAAGAAGTTGCAAATACAACGTCAAAACCTAACGTTAAGGGTGATGAATTAGCACAAGTAAGAAATGAAGTTGGTTCTATTTCAGATAGATCTGTAAGAAGAAGCTCAACTCGTAGTATTGATAAGGCGGCAGATAACTTACCAGCTAGTGAAAAAGCTAATTTTGAGACAGCAAATAGAGCAAATTCTCAGGCTAATGTAGATCATATTTTTGATCGTCATAATGAATTAAACGCAACAGATGTAAGAGTTATGAATGAATATATTAAAAATACTGATGATATATCTGTTCTACAAGATTTACAAAAGAAACTTGATACAAAAGAACATACTTATGGTGGAGTTACCGCTAATTATAGAGCTTTAAGAAAATCTATTGATGATAGAATTGCAGGATTACAGCCAAAACCTGTTTTGACAAATTTAGAACAACGAGAATCTGTTGTTTCTATGCTTGGAGAAAAGGCTAAAACCGGTAAAGGCTTAAGCCCTGATGAATTTAATCAAGTAAATGATTATATATCTTCAATAGGTGATAGAGCCCAATTAAAAGAGATACAAGGTTTACTTGGCGGAAAGAAAATGACTTCTGCACAGAAAAAACAATTGAAAGCATCTTTAGAAGCTAAAAATAATGAATTGAAGTTGCAATCTCAACCACAAATTCAAACATCTAATGATGCAACACCAATAAAAGAAACTTATGTAGATCCACATCATATAAGAGTAGATGGAGCACCAACAGCTACAGCTCCAGGTGGTTCAACATTTGAAGATTTTACATCAGTACAACGCAGATTAGCCCAAGAGCAAAAAGCATCAGCTCCATCAAGCGCATCTACAAAACCTGAAGTTGAAACAGATCCACATCATATAAGATTAGATGAAGCTCCAAAAGCGTCAGCTCCAAGTGGTTCAACTGTAGATTTTGTAACTGCTCAACAACAATTGAAGCAAAAACCACATGATGATTTAGTCGCAATGTTAAGTGAAAAAGCAAGAACTGGTAAGGGTTTAAGTCCTGATGAATTTAAACAAGTTAATGACTATATTTCTACAATTAGTAATAGAGATCAATTAAAAGAATTGCAAAGTTTACTAGGTGGCAAGAAAATGACTTCTGCACAGAAAAAACAATTAAAGGCATCTTTAGAAGCTAAGAATAATGAATTGAGATTGCAAACTCAACAAAGAAGTAATCCAACTAATGATGCAGCTTCATCTGTAACTCCAGAAGTTGAATTTGATCCACATCATATAACACTGGATGGTATGCCACAATCTGCTGCTACCGGAGGTTCAACATTTAATGATTTTACATCAGTACAACGTAGATTAGCTCAAGAGCAAAAAGCATCAGCTCCGGCAAGTTCGCCTGCAAAACCAGAAGTTGAAGTAGATCCACATAGTATAAGATTAGATGGAGCACCAACAGCTCCAGCTACAAGTGGCTCAACATTTAATGATTTTACATCAGTGCAACGTAGATTAGCTCAAGAGCAAAAAGCATCAGCTCCAGCAAGTTCGCCTGTAAAACCTGAAGTTGAAGCAGATCCGCATCATATAACATTAGATAGTGCACCAAAGTCCACAGCATCTGATGGTTCAACTGTAGATTTTGTAACGGCTCAACAACAATTGAAGCAAAAACCACATGATGATTTAGTCGCAATGTTAAGCGAAAAAGCCAGAACAGGTAAAGGCCTAAGTCCTGCTGAATTTAATCAAATTACTGATTATATTTCAACAATTAGTGACAGTGCACAATTAAAAGAATTAAAAAGTTTACTTGGCGGCAAGAAAATGACTTCTGCACAGAAAAAACAATTGAAAGAGGCTATATTAGATAAAGAAAAATCTTTAGCTTAAACATCAGCCGATAATATAAATACAGAGTAGTAAGAGAATATTTAACTTTATTCTGTTATAAGTTTTTCCCTTCTCCGGTATAGAGTCCATTTTTGATAAGTTTTAAATTATCGTGTTCAAAAATATAGGTGTCAGATATATTCGGATTGTATGAAAATATTTTTGCAGAATAAAGTTTCTCTTTATTGTTGTGATTAAATATAGACATTGTAGTAATAGGATCCATAAATCTTCCGTTAGAATTGAATCTCTTAATAGAACGTTCAAGGGATAGATTTTTTGGTGTCGGAATTTGTATAAAATCAATTTTATAACCGTGTTCCGCAGCTTGAGTAATTATTTTATTAATACTTATAAAATCGCCTGTAGTTTGGTAGATTAAGTTTTTACCTTGAGATAACACTTGAGGTATAATTTCATTTTTTAAAATGTTACCGGCAGCTTTATGAACGAGGTTTGAATATTCTCCATTTTTATAAACTTCTTTAAACATTGCTTTTATCTCATCTGAATCAGGAGTATAGAATGCATTGTTATCTTTTTTTAGTAGTCGATGAATAATTGTTGATTTGCCAGCGCCAGGTAATCCGTCAATTATAATCATTTTCTTTTCGGCTTTTATATTTTTTAGTTTTGCATCTTCAGTTTGTAAAATGTTTTCTAAAACTTTTTTATAGTATGTAGAGCCAATTTGTACGGGAGCAGCTAGTATATTATTTTTTCGAATTTCTAAAATTTTTTCATCATCAAAAGGGGTAATCGGAATTTTATTTAGTGCAAAATAATTAAAATCTGCTTGTGGAATAAATTCCGCATAATCTGAACAAATTCTCATTAAATCAGATTTTGATAAGAATCCTTTTTGCCAATTTTGAACTAGCATATTTTTAGGAAATTTTATAGTAGTATTTATTAAATGTCCTTCTTTTGTAAGTGTTGTTACAAAGTTTTCTTGATATATTTTTTGTTGCATGGATTTTAGATATTCTGCGCGTTCAATGATATTTCCTAACGCCGTAAAGTTAGAATTTACCGGAATATCGTTGTTATTTTCAATGTAGGATAAATTATTTTGAGATTTTTTATTGAATAATATTTTAAATCTGTTTAGCAGATTATTTTTTCTAAATTGACCGGTTTTAAAATCTATATTTGATTTGTAATGATTATCAGGATTTAATTTATTGTCAAAAACATAGTGGAAATTTTTAAAATCATCTTCTGTAAAAACAGATATTATGTAGTTATTTTTATATTTTTTTATTCCAATTTCAGAGATTTTTTGTGGATAGAGTTGGTCTATTACAGATAAGTGATGTTTTAATTTTTGAATATTAACATTTTTGTCTTTGCATAGATTTATTAAATCTTGTGGTAAAAGTTTAAATGCAAAAAGTTGCATAGCGTTTTGCCGTTCTTGTGGAGAAAATTCAGTTAGAGATTTTAGATTCTCAAATGAATAGTTAAAAATTCCTGTAGACTTTTTTTGTCTTGCAAATGGTTTTATAAAATTTAAAGTTTCATCAGGTAATGTTGCTGTTTTTAGTAATTCTGAAGGGCTAAATCTGAGCATACCCATTGAGTCTTTTGCTGATGCAATTAAAAATAGTGATTTTAATTTTTCTTTAGAAAAATTTTGTAAAATTTTTAAATCAAAAAGATTATATAAAAGTTTATGATGTTCGCTCAAATTTGCAAATTTGTATAAAAAATTCCTTTTTGGTGGTGTTATTGAACCAAAATTTTTGGAGAAAGTATCTTTATCGCATTTAGGTTTTTTGATAATTATTGGTTGAAATGCTGTTATAATATTTTCTCGAACTTCGTATAAATTGTTATATATGCGCGGGGGTATAGTATTCATTATGTTTGCTTATTGTTATTAATTATCCTTTTTATTAGAAGTTTCTAAATAAAAATACTTGCTAGGTTTATTACAATAAATTTACTTATATTTATAAATTATATCATATAGCAAAATTTATTTTTAGGGGTTTTATATAAAGTATTATTTTTAACAAAGAAGGATGATAGAGATACGAACAGAATGAATATTGATTTAGTAAGACAGTCAGTAGCTGAAGCTTGTAGATATGCTAGAGTTAATAAAGATAGAAGGATACAAAAGCCTATGATAGACTTTTATAAAGAAGGTGGAAAATCTCCTTCTATGGCTAGTTTGATATTACACGATCAGATTAAAAAATCAACTAAGCAGTTAAGCAAGGAAGCTTTTAAAAATGTTGATTCAAGCTTTTTTTATGTAGCTGTTTTACCTGCTTATAATTTCTTTACGGGTAAATTCCATGAAATATATCCAAAAACAAGATATTTAAGAGATTTTCTTATTACACACGATAGAATTAAGATGGATAAGGTAACTAAAAAAGCAGGATTGATAACTAAACTACGTGCTGCAAAATATTTACGATAAAAATTTTTAAGGAGAATAAAATTTAATGATTTCAAATATTAGAAATGATCATAGTCCATCCTTTCAGGCAGCAAGATTAAATATTATTGCGATGTCTGATAATCATGGGAATGTTCATACATTACCTTTATTAGCAGAAACTATTAAAAATAATGCAAAAGATATTTTTATAAAATCAAATGATTCCAGTACTAAAAATATCTTAGCTATTGTTGGAGATTGGTTTATCAATCCATCTAAAAAAGGCTTTTTAACTCAGCCTAATTTAACTAATGGTGATATTCAATTAAGATTTTTGAATAAAATTATCAGTTATGTTAGAGAATTGAGTGGAAAAAGTGATAATTTTGATACAGTTTTTGCTATGGGTAACCACGATTTAGATGGCGGTGATAAGTTCATGTACAAAGTTATGCGAAATACTAAAATGAAAACTCTCATAACTAATGTAGATGAAAAAAATTCTATAGGTTTAAAAGAACTGAAAGATAATTCAAATGTTGTGAAATCTTTTGTTTATAAGATTCCGGATGATAAAAATCCAAATTTAGATCATAATGTTTTGTTTGTCGGTGTGACAATTCCAAGTATGAAATTTTACAATCCCGGATTGTTAAAGAAAATGGAGTTTCTTGATGATTGCAATTTAAAAGATTCAGATTTAACTCCTGAAAAATTGATTCAAACTATCGAAGCTGTAAAAAAAGAAGTTGATAAGTTTAAAAAAGAAAATCCAAAGGGTGCGGTTGTTTTGTTATCCCATACCGGAAATAATATTTCGAAAATGATTGTTGATAAAGTTCCTCAAGTAAATATTGTTTTGAATGGGCACGATCATAAAAATTCAACAATGCTCACAGGTAAAACGAATATCAATTCATTGGGTAAAGATAATGAGATTTTTAAAGCTTTAAACCTTTATTTTGATGATGACGGGAACTTAAGCAATATAAATATGAATACATTTTTTAGCAGGACAACAGTAAAAGATAATTTGGATAAAAACCCTGTTCAAAAGTTACTAAATCAAAGTTTTGTAGAAGATATGGAACCTATGGTAACTTTGCATGATATTTCAGGAAGACCAATCGAATTAGATTATGGTGAAATTACCAGATATCAAAACAGTTATTTAGCTAATTTTTTGACAAGCGCTGTTAATCGAAGTGTTAGAAGAATTTGCGATGATCCTGATATAATTTTGGGCATACAGTCTTCAATAATTCGAGGAGGTTTGAAAAACAAGTCTAATAACTTAGATATTATGAAAATTTTTGATGGTGTAAGTGAAGATTTATCAGATGTACATGTTGGAAAAGTCAAAGGTGATGAGCTTGTAGGTTTAATTGTTGAAAATGTTTTAGGAAACTTAAAAGCACCTAAGCGAAATACAATTATACAGTGGTCAGATATTCAAGTTAACAGAACCTTGATTGGTGAAATTATTACAGGAAAATCTAATAAAAAAATGGATACTGCAATAAAAGTTAGAAACGAGAAGACAAATGAATTTGAACCGATAAATCTTGATAAAGATTATAAAATTGCCATAGGTAGAAAATATCTTGTAAAAGATGATATTGTTTGGGCAAAAAGAATTAGGGATCGATTTGTTTCGTTAGATAAAACTTATGATCAATTACTTAGAAGTTATTTATCATCTGATGATGTAAATTATCAGATTAAAATAACAGAAAAAGTTAAGGAACAAAGAATTATATAACTAAAAAAGTGAGATAGTTAATATCTCACTTTTTGTTTGTTATTTATCCAAATGAGTTCAAAATTATTTAGCTTCATCAAGAGTTTCTTTTAATGTACTTAATGCGGCTAAAGTATTTGGAAATCCTACATAAGGCAAGCATTGAATTATGGCTGCTGTTATTGTTTCTTTAGAATTTCCTGCTTTTAGGTTACCTTTAATGTGGCTTTTTAGAGTTTTTGTATTACCTGTTGTAACCAAAATACTTAAGACAAGCAATTCTCTTGTTTTTACATCAAGTCCTTTCCTTGTATAAAAATCTCCAAAGCAAACTTCTGTTAAAAATTTAGACACTGAATCGCCCATATTTTCAGGAAGATTTGACATTGCATCTTTAATTTCATTTCCGTATAGTGGATTTTGGATTTCATAACCTTTTGAATATCTTTCATCCTCATTTACTGTAGAAGTTGATGGAAGTGGAGTTTTTATTCCTCTTTCTTTAAACACTTCATTCAATACGCCAATAGCATTTAGGGTTTTTGGAAAACCTATAAATGGTGCGCATTGATAAATTGCTTCTCTAAGTTCTATTGGTTCTGCTCCAACATTTAGGGCTGCATTTATATGAGCCTTTAATTGAGGAAGAGTTTGTTGAACAGCAAGAGATGTTACCGTTAGCATTTCTCGAGTTTTTATATCAAGTTCGCCAACTGTGAAAATTTCTCC
The DNA here is from genome assembly GCA_949292185.1 of uncultured bacterium. Lineage (GTDB taxonomy): Bacteria > Cyanobacteriota > Vampirovibrionia > Gastranaerophilales > Gastranaerophilaceae > Zag111. Next base: position 276,642 of record CASEYP010000031.1, on the reverse strand, counting down.
AAAAATATATTTTTGCAAAATTGCCATCATTTCAGGATCATCTCCGTTAGGACTTAGAGCTTCACCTTTAAAAAGTGTTTTATAATTTGTTTTGCAGATATCTGTTCTAGTCATATTTTTAGTCTCCTTATTTATCGTTGATGCAAACGCTAAGTTCATTTGCATTAACGTTAATATTAAACCTGTTGTAAATATTTTCTTTAACATATTATCCTCTCGCTATTTGTTGAGTGTGAGTAATAATAACTTTTTTATCAGTTATTTATAATACATTTTGGATATCTTTAACAATAAGTTCTTTTGTTAGGTGATATTTTTCATACAATTTTTCAAGTGGAATTCTATCAGTGAATTCTTTTGAAGCTCCAAAGTTTAGAACTTTCATATCGCTAGATCCGTAATATCTTGCGACTTTTTCACCAAATCCGCCTTCTAAAACTCCATCTTCTAAAGTTATAACAACTTTATGGTTTTGTTTTAGAGTATCCAGCAAGTCTTTATCTACACCGGTTAAGAATCTAGGGTTAATTACAGTTGCATCAATACCGGATTTTAATTTTAGTTCTTGTTTTACTTCTTTTGCAAGTTGTAGGAAGTTACCAACACCAATTATTGCAACTTTTTCGCCTTGTTCTTCAACTTTAAATTTATTCAAAATTGAGTAATCTGTAGTATCTTCAACTCCTGAAGATATAATGTCGCCAAATGGAACTCTTATTGCTACAGGGTATTTAGTTTGTTCTACAGACCAATCAAGCATTTTTAGATATTCTTCTTTGCAAGTTGGTGCAAGATATACGATATTTGGAATATTTGAAATCATAGGGATATCAAAAACTCCAAGGTGAGTTGCATCAGCAGAAGATATTGCACCCCAATATATCAAAAGAGTTGCAGGTGAATTGTTTAATGCTAAATCTTGTGATAATTGGTCATAGGTTCTTTGAATAAATGAACTTAGAACAGCTAAAATAGGTTTTGCACCGTTTTTAGCAAGTGCTGAAGCGTAAGCAACAGCGTGTTCTTCAGCAATTCCGACATCTGTATAATTTTTGCCTAACTTTTCTCTAAATTCTTTACTAAATCCGCAAGCTCCTGGAGTTGCAGGGTTAATTGTAATTATAGTATTATCTTTTGCTTGTTTTTTTAGAATATAATCTGTTGTAATTGAATCATAAGTTTCACCTTCTTGCATGTCGCATTCATTATTATTTAAAAATCCAGGAAGATGCCAGTGGAAAGATTCTTTATCTAATACGGCAGGTTCATATCCTTTTCCTTTTAATGTGTGAATATGAACAACAGTTGGTTTATTTGTATCTTTAACTTTTTCCAAAATGTCAATCATTTTTTGAATATCATTACCTTCTTCAACGTAGAAATATTCAAATCCGAATGTTTTGAAGAAGTTATTTTCACATTTACCATTTGTTTCTCTTAATTCTTTAAGATTTTTGTATAAACCTCCTTGGTTTTCAGCAATAGACATTTCGTTATCATTAATTATGATAATCATATTTGAATTCAATACAGAAGCATTGTTCAAACCTTCATAAGCTTCTCCACCGCTTAGAGATCCATCACCGATAAGAGCTATTACGTTATATTTTTCACCTTTTAGATCTCTAGCTTTAGCAAGTCCTGTTGCAAGACTTACAGAGGTAGAAGTGTGACCTATAATAAATGGGTCATGTTCACTTTCTTGAGGGTTAAAGTAACCTGAAATTACAGAGTATTCATCAGGGTTAGTAAATCCTTCTTTTCTTCCTGTAAGCATTTTGTGAGGATAAACTTGGTGTGATACATCGAATACAAATTTATCAACCGGAGAATTGAATACATAATGCAAAGCTATTGTAGCTTCAACAATTCCCAAATCCGGTCCTAAGTGACCACCAATAGTATTTACTCTTTTTAAAATACCTTCTCTTATTTCTTGTGCTAGTTCTTTCATTTCATCAAGGTGTAGTTTTTTCACATCTAATGGGGTATTAATTTTGTCTAAGATTGACATTTATTTTACTCTCCTTATCTCTTTTTCTATACTATTTGTATTCTTTATCAGTAACAGGTTCAAGCCATTGAGTTGTGTTATTTGGCAGGTTAGGTTCTATAGAAATATGAGCAAACCATCCATCTGGAGATGCACCGTGCCAGTGTTCCACATTTGGCGGAATTTTCACAACATCACCTTTTTTTATAATTTGAATTTCTTTGCCTTTTTCTTGGTATCTGCCTTCGCCTGCTGTAACAAGTAAAATTTGACCTCCTGAATGTTTATGCCAATTTGTTCTTGCTCCAGGTTCAAATGTTACGTTTGCGATAGATGAATTCCAAGTTGTATCGTTTTCACATAACCTTGTTAGGTATGTTGTTCCTGTAAAAAATTTGTTATATGGATTTATATCCCCTTGTGCAAAAGGTTGTTCAAGATTTTGTGCCATAGATATGTTCTCTCCTATAATTATTATTGTACAAACTAGTAATAATGCTAGTAATTTTTTCATATTTTGGGAGTCCTTTCTTTCATTTTACTTCCATATTACTAGTTTACAACTTGATAGTTACTATCAGTCAATAATTGTATTAATGAGAACTTTTATATTTTTTATTGTTTTCATCGTCGTGGAAAAATTTCCATTTAAAACTTGGGTAAGCTTTACTCATTTTTTCCCAGTCTATTGAAATTTCATAGTTAGTCATTTTATTTTTTCTATCTTTTTCCCAAGATTTTATAAAATCAATGCAGGCATGATCTATAAAATGAAGTTTACTTGCACATAATCTAAGATTTTTATCTTTTGGAAGTTTTTCTAGGGCATCAATTAGTGTTGGTAATTGAAGAAATGTTATATTTCCATATAGGTTAGCAACAATTCTGTTTTCTTCTTCTATATTTTCGGTTTCAATATCAACTTTTAGAACTTTGTATGCACTTTTTATAATTGCACAAGCAAAACCTATTAAAATTCCTTCAAACAAGTTTGTAAAAAGAATTGAAACAAGGGTAATCATATATATCGCAAATTCGCCTTTGCTGAGTTTAAAGATATATTTTGCAGCATTTATATCAATAAGTTTATAACCTGTATAAACAAGGATAGCTGCAAGAGCTGAAATTGGTATATAGTTTAAGATATTTGGGAAAATACTAACAAACAATAATAGCCAAACACCATGTAATATAGCTGATAATCTTGTTTGAGCATCAGCATTTATGTTTGCGGCACTTCTTACAATAACGCCAGTAATAGGAAGTCCTCCAACTAAACCTGATATTGAATTCCCTATACCTTGCGCAATAATTTCTTTATCATAATTAGTTTTAGATTTATCACTCATTTTATCGATAGCAGCTGATGTTAAAAGAGTTTCTGCACTTGCAATAAAAGTTATAACCAGTGCATTAATTATAATACTTAAGTTAAATATATTTGAAAATTCTGAAATCTTTATTAAATTGATATCATTCCAAAAATTAGAATTTACTTGAATATAATTAATATCAAAATGTAGAGAATTAGCGACAATAGATGAAATAATTATACCAACCAAAGCTGCTGGAATAGCTTTTAATTTTTTAAAAGGTAATAAATTCCAAATAAGAATTATCGAAATTGTTAAAGCTCCAATCATACAAGCAAGATGGTGAACAGAACCATCAAGAGGTAATACGGAATTATATATAACACTGGACAAGTCTTTAATGTTACCAATAAAATTATTTTGCGGAGTGCTGTCAAGCATTATGTGGAATTGAGATAAAAATATAGAAACCCCGATTCCTGCAAGCATACCTTGAATTATTGCAGGTGAAATTGCTCTGAACCATTTACCAAAAGATAATAGTCCAAATATAATCTGCATAATTCCAACAAGGAATATGATTATAAAAAGCTTATCCACTCCCATTTGTTGAATAATTTCAACGATAATAAGAATTAAACCGGCGGCAGGTCCTGAGACTTGTAAAGAATTACCTGAAAATAATCCAACAACAATACCTCCGATAATTCCTGAAACTATACCGCAATATATTGGTAATCCGCAAGCAATAGAAATACCTATTGCAAGAGGTAATGCTATTAAAAAAACTATTATAGAAGCTAAAAAGTCTTTTTTTATTGAATTTATCATAATGTAATTCCCCTTATTAAACCCTATAAAAAGATGTTACCATATTGAGTGTCTAAAATACAATTAAGAAATGTAAACTCTTTATTATGCTTAAGTTTCTGAATATATATAAAGCTATAAATGATTTAGTAATATTACCAAATATGTTCTTGCAAAGCATTATCCAAACGTGTACAATTACAATATTAAATACGATATGTATTATTAGGAGGGTTTATATGACACTAGCTAAGGTAAGTCTAAATAATGGTATAGAAATTCCAATATTAGGTCTTGGTGTTTATAATACGACAAGTTATGAGGAAATGCTAAATGCTGTAAAATGGGCAATGGAAGCAGGATATAGAAGCTTTGATACTGCTCAAATGTATAAAAATGAAGATATTTTAGGAAATGCTCTACAAGAATTAAAAATAAAAAGAGAAGATATATTTTTAACAAGTAAAGTAAATTTAGGAAATATGGGTTATGAAAATACCATAAAATCTTTTGAACAAAGTATTTCAAAATTAAAAACAGATTATCTTGATATGTTTTTAATTCATTGGCCAGGTCAGCAAAAAGATAGATTACTAGATACATACAAGGCTTTAGAAGACTTAAATAAAGATGGAAAAATTCGAGTAATAGGCGTATGTAACTGTGAGATTAAACATTTAGAATGGATTTTAGAGTCTTGTGAAATTTCGCCAGCCGTAAATCAGGTTGAGAGACACCCTCTTTTAAATGAAAAGCATCTAGAAGCTTGGTGTAAAGATAAAAATATAAAACTAGAAGCTTGGGCACCACTAATGAGAGGAAATTTAAACTTACCACAGATATTAGCGATTGCAGAAAAATATAAAAAAACACCTGCTCAAGTTGTATTAAGATGGGATGTTCAAGACGGTTATATCGTAATTCCAAAATCCGTTCACAAGGAAAGAATATTTGAAAATTCAGATATATTTTCTTTTGAATTGGATAAAGAAGATATGGAAACTTTAAGCAGTATGGATCAAGGTGTTAGAACAAGTTTTGATCCTGAAACTTTTGATTTTTAGTAACATAAATAATTTAAAATTTTAATAAAATACTATCCCAGAAGAAGAATGTATGTATAATAGGGAGAGTAAAAGGAGGGAAAACAATATGAAAGACAAAACATTTTTAATGATTCCAGGCCCGACTCCGGTTCCAGAGTCTGTAATGCTTGAAATTGCAAGACATCCTATAGGTCATAGGAGTTCGGAATTTTCCTCCATATTAGAAGAAGTTTATGCAAATTTAAAATATGTTTTTCAAACAAAAAATGATGTATTTATGTATACCGCAAGTGGTACAGGTGCAATGTGCGCAGCATTAGAAAACCTTGTAAATCCTGGTGATAAGGTTCTATGCTTAGTTATTGGAAACTTTGGAAATCGCTGGGCAAAAATTGCTCAATCTCGAGGAGCTGAAGTTGAAAAAATTGAAGTTGCACCTGGCGAGGTTATATCACCTGAAGTTTTGAAAGAACGTTTAGCAAAAGATGTAAATAAAGAAATAAAAATCGTAACTTTAACACATAGCGAAACTTCAACTGGTGCAGCTAATGATGTAAAAACTTTATGTTCAATAATAAGAGAACATGGTGCATTATCTGTAGTTGACGGGGTTACAAGTGTTTGTGCTATGCCTTGCAAACCTGATGAATGGGGCATTGATGTGTTAATTTCAGGTTCTCAAAAAGGATTTATGATTCCGCCTGGATTAGCATTTTTAACTGCTAACGATAGAGCTTGGAAAGTTTATGAACAATGCAAATTCCCAAGTTTTTATTTTGATTGGGCTGCGTATAAAAAATCAACTCAAGCAAATTCTACCCCATTTACACCTGCAGTAAATCTGATTGTTGGATTGAATACTGCATTAAAGATGATAATTGATGAGGGTATTGATAACGTAAATGCAAGACACAAAAGACATGCAATGGCATTAAGAGCTGCGTTAAGAGCTTTGAAATTAAAACTTTTAGTAGATGATGATAATCATGCAAGTTATGCAATAACATCAATCTTACCGCCTGAAGGTGTCTCCGTTCCTGATATCCGTAATGTTTTGAAAAAAGATTACGACATTGTTGTCGCAAACGGTCAAAACCAATTAAAGGATAAAATTTTTAGAATGGGAACTTTAGGTTTTGTGTGTGATCGAGATTTAATTGCATCTGTTGGAGCATTGGAAGCAACATTGATTAAATTAGGTCATGAGTTTACACCTGGAATTGGTGTAAGCACACTTATTGCAGAATTGAAAAAATAGAAAGTGAGTTTTAATGAAAGTTTTAATTACAGATAAAATAAATGAGTCAGCCGGAAAAATTATAGAGGCAGTGGCTCAGGTAGATTTTTTGCCAACAATGGCGGAAGACGAGTTGGTTAAGATTATTGGAAATTATGATGCCTTGATGGTTCGAAGCCAAACAAAGGTTACGGCAAAAATTATAGAAGCCGGTAAAAATTTAAAAATTATAGGTAGAGCAGGCGTTGGTGTTGATAATATTGACATTGATGCAGCTACTCAAAAAGGTATTATTGTTGTAAATTCTCCTGATGGCAATACAATGGCAGCAGCAGAACATACTATTGCTTTGATGCTTGCTATGGCAAGGAATATCGCACCTGCTGCAACTTCTACAAAAGAAGGTAAATGGGACAGAGCGAAATTTACAGGTTGCGAATTATATGGAAAGACTTTGGGTATAATCGGCTTAGGCAAAATAGGTTCTCATGTTGCTGAAGTTGCGTTGGCTTTAGGGATGAAGCTTGTTGTATTTGACCCTTATGCTTCTCGTGAACTTGTAGAAAAATTTGGTGCTGAATATGTTGAAAATATTGACGATTTTTGGGGTAAATGTGATTTTATAACGGTGCATGTTCCAAAAACTAAAGAAACTGTAAATTTAATCAACAAAAACTCTATTGCAAAAATGAAAAAAGGTGTAAGACTTATAAATTGTGCAAGGGGTGGAATTATTAATGAGCAGGATTTGAAAGATGCAATAGAATTAGGTGATGTCGCAGGTGCTGCAATTGATGTATATGAAAATGAACCTGATATTGCATCTTGTCCATTGATTCATTGCAGTGGAAATATAGTTTTGACACCTCATTTAGGTGCAAGTACAAAGGAAGCTCAGATAAATGTAGCAATAGATGTTGCAAATCAAATAAAAGAAGTTTTATCAGGTGGTTCAGCATCTTCTGCTGTAAATATTCCGTCTTTAAGACCTGATAAGTTAGAGCCTGTCAAAGATTATATGCAAATTGCAGAAAATTCAGGTGAATTTGGTATGCAAATTTCACAAGGTGTGGTTAAAACAATAGAAATTACCGCGCAAGGTGATTTGGCAGATTTAGATATTCAACCGCTTGAAGTTGCTGTATTAAAAGGTGCTCTATCTTCAATTTTGGAAGGCGTAAATTATGTTAATGCTCCTGTAATTGCGAAGAAACGTGGAATTGATATTATATCAACAAGGTCAAAAGTTAAATGTAATTTTGCAGGTTTGTTGACTATAAAATTCATAACTGATAACGGAGAAAATACTGTTGCTGGAGCACTTGTAGCAAAAGATATTCCAAGAATCGTTAAGATTAATGATTACGAAGCAAGTATTAGACCTCAAAAACACATGATTATTGTTCCTCACGTGAATAAGCCTTCTATGATTGCAAAGGTTGCTCAAGTTATTGGTGAAAATAATATCAATATCGGTTCAATGAACGTTGTTCAAAAGAACGATAAGCATGAAACAGAATCAATAATGGTTATTAACGTTGACTCTGAAGTAAGTAGTTGTGTTTTATCAGAAATTTCCAAAATTGATGGTGTTCACAATCCTAGATATATAAAATTAAACGCTCAATAAAAGAAAGGATAGAATATGAAATTAGCAGCATTTGATTTTGATTCTACATTGATGGATGGCGAAACCTTAGAGTTTTTGGCAAGAGAAATTGGTATAGAGCAACAAGTAAAAGACATAACAGATAGCGCTATGCGTGGAGAAATCGATTTTTTTGAAAGTTTGCAAAAGCGCGTAGCGTTGTTAAAAGGTCTAGATGTTAATGTTGTTGATAATATTTGTGCAAATTTACCGATGATGAATGGTGCAATGGAAACTGTAAAAGAATTGAAACGTCTTGGATATAAAGTAATTTGTTTTTCAGGAGGTTTTAAAAATGCAACTGTTCCATTTGCTAAAAAAGTTGGTCTTGATGCAGAATTTTCAAATATATTGCATTCAAAAGACGGAGTTTTAACAGGATTTGTTGGTGGAGGCATGCTTTTTAGCGATAGCAAAGGTGAATTACTTAAGCGCATTCAAAATATAACTGGGGTAACGCCTGATGATACTATTGCTGTTGGCGATGGGGCAAACGATTTGAGTATGTTTCAATATGCCGGTAAAAAGATTGCATTTTGTGCAAAACCAGTTTTGAAAAAAGAGGCTGATATCATTATTGACTATAAAGATTTAACTTTCATTTTGGATAATATTTAAAAAGAAAATTTGCCGATGCTATATTTTCCAAGCCAAAATGATTCTTTATAAGCATGATTATTTTGAATACCATTAATGACATTTTTTGCAGTTTTGTATGATGTCATTAATGGTATTTCAACTTCGTCTTTATCTTTCATTATAAAAATTGGATTATATGAGGTAGATTTTTTACCTACAAGAAATTTTTTATAAGCATGTGATTCAATTTTATCAGTAGAAAAACTTACGACGTCTTCTTTATGACTATAAAGCGTTTGTTTTCTATATACAGTACAGGTATTTAGATTTTCATTACAATCAATAGTTGTTATTGGTAGTAACGTTGCTGTAAATATTATACTGAGTACTACAAGCCCCCAACTAAATGCAAGGCTATATTTTGGATTGAATCCAGCCATAGTATTTTATAATCCTTTATTGTGATAATTTTGCTTTTAGACGAGCTTCTGCTCTTGCGATAGCTGCTTCAGCTCTTTTCGCTTCGAGTCTTGCATTTGCGTTTCTTAATCTCGTTTTTGCTCTTTCTAATGCTTCTCTTGCTCTAGCTTCGTCTATTTCTTCTCCAGGCTCAGCCAGAGTTGTTAAGATTAAGCATTCTTCGTCTTTAAATTGCAAAATTCCACCCATTGTTGTAAATGTTTTAACTTCATCTCCAACAGTGGCTCTTGTAACACCAATATCCAAGGCACTCATCATCGGAATATGTCCTTTTAAAATTCCAAATTCACCATCAATGCCTTTTGAATATACAGCATCAACTTCCTGGTCAAAAACCACTCTTTCTTGCGTAATAATTTTTAGTTTCATAAATTATTCCTCAATAGTTTTTGCTTTTTCTACAGCTTCTTCAATAGTACCTACCATGTAGAAAGCTTGTTCAGGAAGATCATCGTGTTTACCTTCGATAATTTCTTTAAATCCTCTGATAGTATCAGCAATTTTAACGTATTTACCAGGAATACCTGAGAATTGTTCAGCAACAAAGAACGGTTGAGATAAGAATTTTTGAATTTTTCTTGCTCTGTTTACTGTTTCTTTATCTTCTTCAGACAATTCATCCATACCTAAGATTGCGATAATATCTTGTAAATCTTTATATTTTTGAAGGATTTCAAGAACTTTTCTGGTAACTTCATAATGTTCTTCACCGATAACATTAGGAGCTAAAGCTCTAGAACTTGATTCTAGTGGGTCTACAGCTGGATAAATACCTAATGAAGCGATGTTTCTTGATAATACAGTTGAAGCATCAAGGTGAGAGAATGTAGTTGCCGGAGCCGGGTCAGTTAAGTCATCTGCCGGAACATAAATAGCTTGTACAGATGTAATTGAACCGTCTTTGGTTGACGTAATTCTTTCTTGTAATTCACCCATTTCTGTAGCAAGTGTTGGCTGATAACCAACGGCTGAAGGTACACGTCCTAATAGAGCTGAAACTTCAGAACCTGCTTGAGTAAATCTGAATATGTTATCAATGAATAAAAGTACATCCTGTTTAGAATAATCTCTGAAATATTCTGCGGCAGTAAGTGCTGATAAGCCTACTCTCATTCTGGCTCCTGGTGGTTCGTTCATCTGACCGTATATCAGACCTACTTTATCTAATACTCCGCTTTGTTTAAATTCATTCCAAAGGTCATTACCTTCACGAGTTCTTTCCCCAACACCGCCGAATACTGATACACCATTGTGTGCCATTGCGATGTTATGGATTAATTCTTGGATTAATACTGTTTTACCAACACCGGCACCACCAAATAACCCAATTTTACCACCTTTTTGATATGGTTGTAAAAGGTCAATTGCTTTAATACCTGTTTCTAGAATTTCAACATCAGTATTTTGATCTACCAGTTTTGGAGATTCTCTGTGTATTGGTAAATATGTATCTGTTTCAATAGGACCAGCGTTATCTACTGCATCTCCTACTACGTTTAATATTCTTCCTAAAATAGCTTTTCCTACAGGAATTTTAATTGGTTCGTTTGTGTTGATAACTTTCATGCCTCTTCTTAAACCATCTGTTGAAGACATTGCAACTGTTCTAACTTTGTTAGATCCTAACATTTGTTGAACTTCTGCTACAACTTTTGTTCCGTCTTCTTGGTATAGGTTGAGTGCTGTATATATCTTTGGCAAATCTCCTGATGGAAATTCTACATCGACAACCGGACCTATAATTTTTGTTATTACTCCTTCTGTTGCGGCTAATGTTTCCATATTTACCCCTCTCTTATATTTTAGATTTTTACATTATTATTATACAACAAGAAAAATTTTTACAAAATATCGATATTTTTTTATATTAATAATTTTTTAAATTACTAGCAAAAAACTTTTTTCTTGTGTATTATAGTTTCTATATCCCAAAGATAAAATGGAAAGAATATGCAATTGTTAATTGGAAAAGAATTAAATTCAAACGATAAAATTTATAAACCCGATTTGAATTCAAAGTCAGGACGTGAATTACTTGCTTTTTATTTACAAACTAAATTTAGACAAATCTTTTTATTTGATAAAAAACAACCTATTCCGATTATAAATAGTATTAATCATGATTTTATTGATAAGTTTTCACGCAGATTGATTAATAAGCCTACCAAGCGTCTTTTGATTGGAGTAACTGGAGAATCAGCTTCCGGTAAATCTACAATTTGTCATGAAATAAAAAATGTCATTGAGCAATTATCTATGCCTGTTACAATTTTGAGTACTGATAATTATTTCAATGATATTTCTGTATTAATTAACAAATACGGTTCTTTTGATAATTTAAGAGATAACGGATATGACGTTGATGCTCCATCAAGTTTTCAATTAGATGTGTTGCGTTCAGATTTGGTGGATTTATCTGATGGATTAGATATAAAAGCTCCTATGTATTTGCCAAACGGAACTGGTGTTTCTATGCCAAAAGCTCTTGATGTTCATTCTCAGAAAATTATTGTGGTTGAAGGTATTGCAACAATGTATGATTCTGTTAAAGATATTTTTGATATAAAAATATATGTTGAAACAGAAAATAATTTGAGAAAAGAACGTTTTCTTAATCGAGCTGTTGAAGAAAGAAATCAAAGTGAAGAAAATGCTCAAAAACATTGGAATTATATAACTGAAGCCGGAGAAAAATATGTTAAACCTTTTAGAAAAGAGGCTGATTTAGTTATTAATGGTAATTCTGATTTGAAATATTTTGCGCATATGCTTGAATACATTTACGAAATAACAAATAATTTCCAATAAAAATTTTGTACATTACCTAATTAAATATATATTTACCGAAACAAAAAGGAGAATTGATAAAATGATTAAATTAAATACCTACCGAATGTTTAGAAGCCCAAAAAGAACTTCTAATCATCAATCTTTAAATGAAGCTTATAGATTTATGTGCCATATGGATGCTAAAAAAACACCTTCAGCAGATTTGGCTCAAATTAGAGGAAAAAAGAATTTGAATTTTGTCCAAAAAGTTGGTAAATTCTTTAAATCTTTATTTTATGCAAACAAAACAATATAATTAAATTTATATTATTTTGTCAATTTTTAAAATATTTATGTATAAAAATAGCTATTGTTTTCACAATAGCTATTTTTGTTTAATTATCCTAATCTTGTTTTTATATTTTTCACTATATTTTTAATCAATTTAACTGTTTTTGAATCGTGTTGGAATGGAGCATTAAGATCTTCAATTAATTTATTTCTTTCAACATTGGAATCGTAAGCTTTTTTCCATCTAACAAATGAGTCTTTTAGATTGTTTGCTTTAGGACCAGAAATATCAATTAAAATACGACTATAAGAAATATTATCTTTAGATAATTTACCTTTTGCGGCTTTATTGATAATATGTCTATCCATTGTAGCGCCTATGGCTGAATTTATAATTCTATTAATTTTTGACATGATGGGGTTTCACTTTCTTTTATTACTTGGGGTAAAATCCGGTCTGAATATTTATTCAGACCGGATTACTTTTATTACATACGATATAATTAGTGGCAGCAACCGCAGCAAGAACCGCATTCGCAACCTAAAGCTTGTTGAGCTTCTTCCATACGAACTTTGATACGTCCATCTACTGCAATTCCTTCACCAGTTTTTTCAGAAATCAATAATGGGTTAATATCTAACTCATCAATGAAGCTGAAATCATGAACTAATTGAGATAATCTCAATAGAGTTTCTTGGATTTGTTCCATTTGAGCTGGTTTTGTACCTCTAGCACCTTCTAATAATTTGTATGCTTTTACTGATTTAATCATTTCCATAGCATCAACATCTGTTAAAGGTGCAATTCTGAATGTTACGTCTTTCATAACTTCAATAAATACGCCGCCTAAACCAAACATCATCATTGGACCATATTGAGGGTCTGTTGCAATACCGCAAACCATTTCACGGTTACCTTTAACCATTTCTTGAATGATTACACCTTCCAAACCATCAATTAAGCCTTTTTCTGTTAACTTAGCGATTAAGTCTTGATATTCAGCTCTTAATTGTTCTTCTGATTGAATATTAACTCTTACACCGCCAACATCTGTTTTGTGAGATGTTGTTTTTGAAGTCATTTTCATAACTACAGGGTAACCAATTGAATTTGCAATTTCAACAGCTTCATCTTCAGTTGTTGCAAATCCTGATTTGCAAACTCTGATTCCGTAAGCATCTAATACATCGATTGATTCACGTGTTGTTAATTGAGCACGACCTTCTGATAATGATTGTTTGATAATTTGTTTTGCTTTTTCTCTATCAACATCGAATACAGGGATTTTGCCTTCTGGTCTTTCCATCCATAATCTTTGTTGATTTAATCTGTTCAAACCATCTGCTGCTTCTTCTGCATACATAAAGAATGGCATATTAACATCCATATCTGACAATTTAGAGAAGAATTCGCTCTTAGTCATGAATACACCGATAATTGGTTTTTCAGGATGTTCAGCTTTAATTTCCATTAATGCTTTTGCAACATCGATATCTTTTAATCCTAAGAATGGTAAGTAGATTGTAATAATCATATCAACGTTAGGATCTTTGATAACTGTTTTTAATGTTTCTTTGTAGTGTTCGATAGGAGCTGAAGCGATCATATCGATTGGGTTTTTAACAGATGCTGCTGATGGTAAGAAACTTCTTAATTTTTCTTTTGTTTCATCTGTAATTTTAGCCATTTGCATACCATATTCACAAACTGCATCTGTTGCCATAATTCCAGGACCACCTGAGTTTGTGATAATTGCTACTCTGTTGCCATTTGGAATTGGGCAGTTAGCAAATACTTTTGCTGTTGCAAATAAGTTTTTCAATGAATATTCTCTGATAACACCAGATTGAGCTAATAGTGCGTTAGCTGCTTTATCTGCACCAGCTAATGAACCTGTGTGTGATGAAGCTGCTGAAGCTCCTGCTGCTGATCTACCTGCTTTTAGAGCTAAGATTGGTTTTTTCTTAGAAATTTTTGTAGCTAATTTTCTGAAGTTAGCTGGGTTTTGAATTGATTCCATGTATAACAAAATTTGTTCTACATCTTCATCATTTTCCCAATATTCTAAAGCTGTTTCAGCATTAACATCAGCTTGGTTACCGATTGAAATGAATTGTGCAAAACCTAAGTTAAGGTCTTTTAAGATATTCAAAATACCGCCACCTAAAGCACCTGATTGAGATACGAAACCAATGTTTCCTCTTTCTGGTAAACTTTCAGCGAAGCATCCGTCCATTCTGATATCTGGGTGAGTATTTACAACACCTAAGCAGTTTGGACCTACACATCTCATACCATATTCTTTGATTTTTTCTACAAGTTGTTTTTCTAATTCTGCACCGTCATGACCAGTTTCTTTGAAACCAGCTGTGATTATACAAATACCTTTAATTCCTTTTTCGTGGCATTGATCTATTGTTGATAATACGAATTTTGCATTAACTACAATAATTGCAAGATCAACTTCACCAGGAACTTCTAAAACTGAAGTGTATGCTTGTAAACCTTGGATTACTCCACCTTTTGGGTTTACAGGATAAATTTTTCCGTTAAATTTGTACTCTTCTAATCTTTTCATGATATCTGAACCGATAGTATGCTCTTTTGTTGAAGCACCTATTACCGCAATGGATTTCGGTTTCATAATTTTGTCTAGAATGTTCATGTTTTGTCCTTTCTTCTTTAGTTTACATGATTATATTTCATCTTTATCTTGAAATGCTTCTACTATTTCATTTGCAAGTTTATTGAAAAATCTTTTTATTTTTTCACCTTTTGTATATGTCGGATACATTGTATTATAAGTATCAATTGTTTCTTTGGCTACAGTTTTGTATAAGTCTTCTGTATATTGTCCATTGTCCAAGTTTGGGGCATTCTGTATTATATTTTTAACAAATGGTTTTTTGATTTTTCCCAGGTCTTCTGGTTTTTTAGCAATGAAATTTAGTGTTTTATTTTTATGATCTTGTTTTATAAATAAATCAAATGGTTTATCTTCTATCATTTTAGCCATTGAATCATAGGCTTTTCTTACATATTTGCAAGGAAGATAACTTAAATCATTAACAATATTTATATTTCCTTGAAATGTTTGATTTTTCGGTTGTGTGTTTGAGATTGATGGAATTTGCATTATTTACTCCTTAAACTTTTTAGTAACCATTTACAATCCATTCTCGTACTCGTAATTTTGCACCGAGTTCATTTGCTATTTGTTTGCATTTTTCTATATCAAGTCTTTTTCCTTTATATCCGTCTACTACTGATGCATCAGTTGGAATACCACAATCTGTACAGTATTTTATGAATTTCTTAACTTCATCATAAGCATTTTCAAATTTTGGTTGAGAATATTCATTATATTCTTCTGATGAAGAAGCATTTAAACTTACGGATATTTTATCTATTAGTCCTTTTAATTCAGGAACAATATTTCTTTTATATACAAAATTTGCGTGTCCGTTTGTGTTAATTCTTAATTTTGTATTTGGATAATTTTGTTTAATATATTTTGCAACTTCTTTTAAAATATCTAATTTTAAAAGAGGTTCGCCATATCCACAGAATACAATTTCATTTGAAATATCAAAATTTTTTAATTGTTCAATAACATCATTAGCTGAAAAATCTTCACTATCTAACCACATATCTTGTCCACAAACATCATTTTTATCTTGTCTTAGACAAAATATACAGTTGTTTGTGCATCTGTTAGTTAAGTTGATATAAGTTTTTCCTTCTAATGAATAAACTAAAGTGTTTGACATGGCATATCCTTTTAGTAACACGAATATTATCGTACACACAAAATTTTTTTACAAGAGGGGATGACCTTTTATTACTTGAATATTTACAGCTTTTAACCTTTTTATAAGAAATATATCAAAATAAAATTTTTAGTAAAATAAAATGAACATTTTTAAAATTTAATCGTTAAAATTTTGCGAGGATGATTGATTATGGATAAAAAGAAACTTAGTTTATTATGTTCTTACAGTTCTGAAAATGTACCAATAATTGAACCTGAAATACATTGCTGGTCTGATGGGCAAGTTTATGCTGTGGATGATAAGATTATTGCCTATTCTCAAGATGGAAATATTCAATCAATAGGAGGCAAGGAAGTCAAATATAATTCTAATGGAGAAATCCATTCTATTGGCGGAAAAGTTGTTGATTATTTTGCAGATGGAGAAATTCGAGCTATTGGGAATAAAACTGTGGCTAATTGGTACGATGATGGAATCAATGATTCTCAAGTTATTAAGGAGTCAAACAATTATGAACAATTTTATACAGAAGATGACCATAATGTATATTATCTTTAATTATAGGCGACTTATTCCTGCCACGGTTGAATTAGAAATTTAATAGCTTTACCTGCAATATGTTGTTCCATAGCATATTCAACTTTTTCAAGAGGAAGGGTATCAGTTATTAATTTTTCGACTTCAATTTCACCTGATGCTATATATTCCAAAGCTTTTCTAAAATATTTTGGGGTATGGTGAAATACACTCATCATTTTTATATCACCATAGTGCATTTTTGTCGTATCAAATGTCACTTTAGAACCTGATTTGCAACCTCCAAAAAAGTGTACTGTACCACCAGGTCTTACGCAGTCAAATATTTGTTCCCAAATTTCAGGTAATCCTACGCATTCTATAGCAACATCAAGCCCTTTATTTTCATCAGAAAATTCTTTAAATATTTTCACAGGTGTTGGGTATTTCTTTAAATCAATAATTTCATCAGCGTGAGCAAACTCTTCTGCTGCTTTTAATTTTATTGGATTTCTTCCTGCAACAATTACTCTTGCACCCATAAGTTTAGCAATCCTTGCAAACATTAGACCAATTGGTCCAATTCCAATAATTCCAACGCTATCACCAGGTTTTATTCCTGTTCTTTCTGCACCGTGAACAACATTTGCTAAAGGTTCACAAAATGCGGCTTTTTCAAAACTTAAATATGGAGGTAAAATTAGCATATTTTTCTTAACAATTCTTGCAGGAACTGTTATATATTGTGCGTAAGCTCCATTTAATAAGTTTAAATTTTCGCAGAGATTGTATTCTCCTTTTTTGCAATAAAAACATTCTCCGCAAGGTGCTGAATTTGCGGCAACAACACGGTCTCCAACTTTGAAGCCTTCTACGTTTTTACCTATTTTTTCAATTATTCCGGAAAATTCATGACCAAATCCTGACGGCACTTCTTTTATAAGTACAGGGTGACCTCTGCGAAATGTTTTTACATCAGTTCCGCAGGTTAAAGCTGCCATAACTTTTACCATAACTTCGCCTTCTTCAGGTGGTTTTGCCATTATGTTTTCAAGTCTTATATCTTTTGGTCCGTAATATTGTATTGCTTTCATTTTAGTCTAGTCCGTTGCTTTTATATATGCTTTTAAAATTTTATTATCAAGAGTATCGTTGATTGCTTTTTGAATGCTATCAAGCGGATAGTCTTTTGAAATATTTGAAACCTTTACTTTTTTAGCTTTTAAAAGTTCTAAAGAATCTTTTAAGTCTTGAGGTGATGGAGAGTAACTTCCAAGAACTGTTAATTCACGGTAGTAAATTTCATTATTTGCGTATCCGAAATTCTTTGGTGTACTTGAAAATACTAAGATTTTTCCACCATCACGCACAAATTTTAGAGCTGTATCAATAGCTTTATCAGAACCTGAAGTCATAAATACTCCGTCTGCCTTTATGCTTTCACACATTTCAGGATTTGTAAAAGCTTCAATTCCCAAACTTTTTAAAAATTCCACACGTGAAGATATTAAATCACAACCAATAACATTCATTCCAAATGCTCTAAGAGCTTGTGCCATTAATATTCCGATCGAACCTAATCCAATTACTAATGCTGTTGAATTTTTACTTAGTTGAGCTCGTTTTACGGCTCTTATGCAGCAGGCTAATGGTTCATAAAATGATGCTTCTTCGTTTGTAAGATTTTCCGGCTTTAGGTAGGCAACATTTTTCAAGTGTTCTTCTGATACAAAAATCAATTCACTAAATCCGCCAGGTTTAATATTCGTTTCTTTGAAGTGTCTGCACATTGAAACATTACCATTTTTGCAGTATTCACATTTGCCGCAAGGAATGTGGTGTGAAGTTATAATTGTGTCACCTTTTTTAAATTCTGTATCAGAATCTATATCAACAATTTGAGCAACAATTTCGTGTCCTAAAACTGTCCCATTTTTTGCAAGATGTTGTTTTAATTTTACTATGTCCGATCCGCATAAGCCACAACCTAATAATTTTACGATTGCACCTTTGCGTCCGTCTAATTTTTCGTCTTTTCTTTCTTTTATTACTAATATATCATTTTCAATTTCAGCAGCTTTCATCTTTCTTCCTCACGAAGTTTAATTTTAATTGTATCCGATGTTTAAATCTTAGCACAACATAATTTAAAAAACTAAAATTTCTATTTTTAGTGTGTATATTTTTTTATTTTTGAAATTATCTTTTTATATTTATCTTTTTGATCTTTTATTTGGTTATATTTTTCACCTTTAAATATATTCAGTAGGAGTCTATAGTATTCATATTTTAATTTGTATAAAATGTAATATTTAGAATTTTTTATATATAGTTGCTTGTTAGTTGCCTCTTCTATTTGTTCATAGTTAATTTGGGGTTCATTATTTATATTTGTTTGTTTTGAGTTATCTTCAAGTATTTGTTTTAAATATTGTAATGATTTTTCTTTATGGATTTTTATTCTTTCGTTTATTTGTTTGTAGTCCATTTTTTGAGTTAGTTTTTCAGATAGCTCATCCTTTGAATTTAACATTCTATCAGTGATTCCGAAATTTTTGTTTAGAGTTTCAAAACGAGTTATGCCTCTTTTTTTGTTTGGAATATATAAGAATTCCTTTTCAAATATCAATGACATACATACTCCATGATAGGAATCTGTTATTATATATTTTGCATTTTTTATTGCCTTTAGCCAATCTTCAATATAGATGTTTTTATTTTTCTTATTAGGGTCATTTATTATATAGAGTTTTAAATTTAATTTCTTGGCTGCTGTTTTTATAATTTCTTTCTTTTCTTTATTTTCATCTAATATGTATGCAAATAAATATTCTTTTGGTAATTTTAATTTACTTTTATTTATTAGGATTTCATAATTTTCGTGATTACCTAAAAAACAGGGATCTATTGCTTCTGTTGCTTTTACTCCAAATTCTTCTTGTAATAATTTTATTCCACTTTTTTCTCTAATTGTTATATGATCAAATTTTTGCAAATCATGAGCTATTTTCGATTTTGTTTTTTCATCCCCTTCAAATTTGTCAAGTCCAAAAGAGATTGCATATCCGTTTTTTGATTTTGTATCATTTACCCAATCTAGCGACATATATTCTCCTTGCTGCTTGAAAAGAGAATTTCTGAAAAATTGATCTGAACCGACTATAAATTTATCAACAATGTTGTTCAGTTCTTTCATTTGAGATTTATTATTATAAATTTTATTTAAAAGTGAAATTTTTGGATATGGATTTTCTTTAAATCTTTTTGGAATTGTATATTTTTCTGGCTCTTCATCAAGTTTATAGTTTCGAGGGCGACTTATCATCAAGACGGTATATCCAAGATTAGATATTACAGTGTATAAATTATAATATTGAATTGATGTACCATAGTTATTTCCCGTGTACAAGCCGACTATACCAATATCATATTTTTGCTGTAGTGCGTAGTTGACGTTCTGAGAAAATGATAATTTATTGAAATTTTCAAAGAAATAGGCTCTATTTTTGTGAGCTTTTATCGGTTTTGAAATTGTTTTATTGATACTTTTTTTAGCATAATCAAGTGGGGTTTCTTTGAATTTTAATATGGAAAGTTTAGAGATTTTATTTAATAAAAGTTCTCCTTTTTCGTTGTTTATTAGAACTAAACTTGTACCCTTTTTATCATCCATTTCAGGTGCAAGTTCTTTAATACCCCACCAATCTGCAATAGTAATATCTGCTTGGCGTGGAAGTTTTGCAAATTGACACGGAGCACAGGATTTTCTATTAAATAATCCCTGGTGAAAACCTGCTTCATATGAATCATTATTTTTATCTTTTATTATTATTGTTCCGTCTTTATTATAAAATGTTAATTTGGTGCAACACCAATTATTTTTTTTATCTCTGAAATTAATAGCTTCAATATCAGAAATATTATAATTTTCATCTAAATATTTTTTAAAAATTTTATAAGAAGGAGTTCCATGACATAATAATTCTGCAGTGTATAAATTGTCATAAATTTTCCCTAAATAATTATTTAGGCCAGCGACTTGGCAAGGAGTACCTGTAAATAGTACTTGTTTGTTATCTTTTAGCAGCGTTTGGATTTTTTTATAGCAGTCTCCAATCGTACTTTGAAGATATTTTGAACCTTTAAGTTTTTCAAGCTCATCTATAGTATTTATTATAGTATGAGATACTGAAAAATCTTTGTTATAAGCTGCACCACAAATATAGCCACCTGAATTTAAAATAGTTTGAGCTAAAAGTGTAAACATCCCACCAGAGGAACTTTTCATTCTTATTTCATCATTTGCCATTATTGCATAACATTTTGGATTTTTTAGATTATTATTATTCCTTTTTTGGTTTAATATAGGGCAGGCTTTTTTACATTTACCACAACTTTTGCATTTATTCTTATCTACAATAGGATATAAAAATCCATACTCATCTTCTTTCATTTCTATTGCATCAAATGGACAAGAATTAGCACATGCACTACAACCAGTACATTCTGTTTCTTTTATTATATTTAAATAATTATTCATATTAGCCAAAAAAGTTTGATATACAAAATTATAAATTATTTATCAAATTGTATCATAAAAAGTTTAATAATATGTAATAATTTAATATATAAGAATCTTATCAAAATATCTTTATGCTAATATAAAAATAGGAATTAAGAATATTATTATATTAAGAAAGATTTATATCAATATAATATACGTATGGAGGTTATTTATGGAAAACCCTAAAGTTTCTGTGGTTATACCAATTTATAATGTAGAAAGATATTTAAGACAATGTTTAGATAGTGTAGTTAATCAAACTTTAAAAGATATAGAAATAATTTGTGTTGATGATGGTTCTCCTGATAATTGTGGTGCAATAATAGATGAGTATGCTCAAAAAGATAATAGAATTGTTGCTATACATAAAGAAAATGGTGGGTATGGTTCCGCTATAAATTATGGTTTTGCTATAGCAAAGGGTGAATATATTGGGATAGTTGAGTCTGATGACTGGATTGCACCTAATATGTATGAATTATTATATAATAAAGCTATTCAAACAGGTTCGGAGATAGTAAAGGGAGCCTTTTGGAATGTTGAAGATTCTGTTAACGATAAAAAAAGTATTAGTAAATTTGTAGTTAATTTGTATAATAAGCATGAAACCTTTACTTTAGAGGAAGATCCAGAAATTCTTTCTTATTTTGCTTCTATTTGGAGTTCTGTATATAAAAGGGATTGGTTGCAAAAGAATAATATTAAAATGGTTGAGGATATAAAACCTTATGAGGATATGCCTTTTTTAGCGGAAGTTTTTGCTCATGCCAATAAAATATCATTATTGCCTACTCCTGTGTACTTCTATCGAAAGGATGCTGTTAATTCTTCTTGTAATACTGTAAAAAGAACAATTGTTAATTATATTCCACAAAGAGCAAGAGTTAGAGATATATTTATTAATAATAATAAGTATTCTGAAAATTTAAAGGAATATTATTGGAGAATTGCATATTTGGGAGCTATGGGTTTTTACAATAAACCTAATAATAAATTTCGCAAAGAGTTTTTCTACGGAATGAAAAACTTATTTAAACATTACTGTGAAGATGATTGTGAATTAAAATATCTAAATGAGCATCATAAAAAAGATTTTATTAATGTTATTAATATGTCATATGAATTATATTCTTTTAATCTGTTTATAAAAAAAGTTTTACGATTTATATTTTCAATAACAAATACGAAGAAACATAAAATCATAACACTATTAGGAATCAAATTAAAAATAAGCAAAAAAATAAATAAATATGGGTATTTATTCAGACTTCTGGATTATATAATTCCTAAAAACTCAAAAAAAATTGTATTTTGTGGATATCCAGATTTTTCTGATAATGCTAGAGAATATTACGAATATATGAAAGCTAACCATTCTGATGAGTACGAATTCGTTTGGTTATATACAGATAGAAAAAATAGAAATTATCCATTTATTGAAAATAAATATTCGGCTAATTCTTTTAAAGGAATTATGCAGTTATTAACTGCTAAATATTTTGTTTACACAGGGTTGTATTTAAATAATCTTTGTACGTTGAAAAAACATGTATTTTTGCAGTTATGGCATGGTATGCCTTTAAAAACATTAGGTTTTACAGAAAAGGATATTGAGCAGAAATTCTATGATCAGTATCAAGACCATGCACAGTCTGGACACTTCTTTGTAAGTTCAGATATTTTTAAACTTTCTATGATTGCAAGCTTTTTGATGAATCCAAATAAAGTTCATATAACTGGGCAGTCAAAGACAGATTGTATTTTATCTAAAAGAAATAATACTCAAATAAGAGAGTTTATCAATTATGATAAATATTCTAAAGTTATAATATATTCTCCTACTTATAAAGAAGCAGAACGTAACAATAGACGTGATATTGACAAAGAATTTAATAATATTTTTTATTGTGATGATTATTCTCAAGATGATTTTTATAAAATGTTGGAAGATAAAAATATATTATTTATAGTAAAACCTCATCCATTTGATGAAAATTTCTATAGAAAATATATAGAAGCGGGTGGGCTAAATCATCCAAATATAAAAGTTGTATTTGACAAGGATATGAAAGAAAATAATTTTTATTTTTATGAATTTTTCCAATTTGCAGATTTAATGATAACAGATTTTTCTTCAATTGGAATAGATTATTTAATTACTAAAAAGCCGATTATATTTTTGAGTTCTACAGCCGAGGAATATAGTCATAAAAGAGGGCTTATATTAGAAGATAATTATAATATTTTAATGCCTGGACAAAAAGTTGTTACTTTTACCGAATTGCTTAATGCAATAGAAGATTCTTTAACTGTTGATTCTTGGAAAAATAAACGTTTAGAGCTATTACCTTTGCTTTATAAATATTTTGACAGTAAATCTTCAGAAAGAATATATGAGATAATGAAAACGTTATAATTTAGGTTAATAATTGTGAAGTTAGAAATAAGTAAACTATTTTCAATACAACGACAAAAGAATAATTATTTGATTTTTACTTTATTAGGGATTAAAGTAATGATTAATCCTGTCTATTTTTTTCGTATTATAAGTTATATATTTGATAATATCTTAATTAAAGATAATAACAAGATTGTATTCAATTCAGATCCTGATGTTAGTGATAATTCATATGCCTTATACTTATATATAAAGGAGAATTGTCCAGATTTGAAATGCTATTGGATTGTTACTAATACAAATTATGAAAATTCAAATTTGAGTAATATTTATAATCTTTATTCATTAATGGGTTTATATAATATATTCACTGCAAAATATGTCGTTTCAAACCATTGCAATGATTTTGTTGAGGTTATTAATTCTAAAAAGCATATATGGTTGAATTTGTGGCATGGTATGTCTATGAAAACCTTAGGATATTCTGAAAAACATATCCCCAAAAAAATATTATCTCGTTATAAAAAACTTGGACAAAGAGCTTATCAATTTGTTTCATCTGATTTGTTTAGAATAATAATGACATCTTGTTTTGGTGCAGAGTATAACAAGTGTTTTGTTACCGGATTACCTAGAAATGATAAAATATTTGATTTATTAAATGATGAATTGATAACAAAATATTTAAAAATTAAAGAATACGAAAAAGTTATATTATATGCTCCAACATACAAAGAAATGCGAAGGTCTAAAGTTCGTGAAGTCAATAAACCTTTTAATAATATTTTTTATATGGATGATTATGATAATGAAGATTTTTTAAAATATTTAGATAAAAATAAAATTCTACTAATTGTTAAACCACATCCTTTTGATGAAGAATTTTATAAAGAGCATGTTCAAAATTTATATAAATCAACATCAAATGTAAAAATTATATATAATGATGATTTAAATAAATTAAATATAAATTTGTACGAAATGTTTAAGTATGTAGATGTAATGATTTCTGATTTTTCATCTATTACATATGATTATTTAATATTAAGTAAACCTGTTATCTTTATAAATAACTTAGAGGATGAATACAATAAAAATAGAGGATTAATTTTAGAAGATAATTATGAATTGTTAATGCCAGGTCAAAAAGTAAGCAATTTTGGGCAATTGTGTTCAGCAATCGAAGATGCTATAATCCATGATAGTTGGAAAGAAGAAAGAATGGCAAAACTTCCCTTGATACATAAGTACATGGATGATAAATCATCTCAAAGGGTTTATGAAATTATGAAAGGATTATAATAAAAATGAAACGAGTATTAACTTACGGTACATTTGATGTATTACATTATGGGCATATAAATTTACTAAAAAGGGCAAAAGCACTTGGGGATTATCTTATTGTAGGTTTATCCAGTGATGAATTTAATGCGTTAAAGAATAAGAAATCATATTATACTTATGAACAAAGAAAAATGATTTTAGAAGCTTGCAGATATGTGGATTTGGTAATTCCAGAAAATAATTGGGAACAAAAGATTGATGATGTAAAAAAATATCAAGCGGATATTTTTGTTATGGGTGATGATTGGACAGGTAAATTTGATTTTCTAAAAGATTATTGCGAAGTTATATATTTGCCGAGAACTCCTGATGTGTCATCAACAAAAACTAAAAAAGAAAAATTACATGTATAAAGGATATATATGAAAAAGAATTTGTTAAAAACAATTTTTTCAGTAGAGAATGAGAATCTACATAAAGTTACAACGATTTTAGGTGTTAAATTTAAAGTTAAAAATAAATATAAAGAGTTGTTGTGCAAAATTGATAAGCAAGAAAAACGTATAAAATCGCAAGAAAAGAAGTTATGTACATATCAAAAGGAATTTTCTAAACAAAAACAATGTTTGGAAGATACAAATGCTCATATTAAAGAAAAGTACAAACAATTATATGGAATTATAAAAAGAACTACTGCTTGGGCAAGATTAAATAATTTTGAGGTTCATTTAGTTGAACATTGTAATTTAAATTGTCAAGGTTGTAATCACTATTCTCCTTTGGCAGAAAAAGAATTTATGGATATTGATGTTTTTAAAAGAGATTTTGCCAGAATGGCTGAATTAACTGGAGGAGATGTTAAGTTTATTAATCTTTTAGGTGGCGAACCATTATTGCATAATCAATTATTGGATTTTTTCCCTATTGCAAGGCAATATTTTCCAAATCCAACTTTAAACTTGGTAACTAATGGGATTTTGTTGCCAAGTCAATCTGAAGAATTTTGGGAAGCTTGTAAAAAATATAAAATAACAATATGTGTGACAAAGTACCCTTTAAAAAATATAAATTGGGACAAAATAGAAGAGAAAGTTGCTTATTATAATATTCCTATTGTATATTGGGGAGTTAACAAGAATGAACCTATTAAATATTCATGGTTATTTCCTATGGATGTTGATGGTAATCAAGATGCAACGACTAATTTTTTAGACTGTAGGGATGCAAATAAATGTATATTTTTAAGAGATGGTAAATTGTTTACATGTGTAGAACCTCCAAATATTCATCATTTTAATAAGTACTTTGGAACTGATATTAAAGTTACTGAAAAGGATTATATAGATATTTATAAAGTTAATGATATTAAGGAAATTTTAGATTTTTTAGCTAAACCTATTCCTTTTTGTAAGTATTGTAATGTGAAAGCTAGAAAATATCATATTCCTTGGGATAGGTCTAAAAAAGATATCAGTGAATGGACTTAAAATATTTTTGCTAAGCATAAAAAGAGGCTAATTTTATGAATTTTAGCCTCTTTTTTATATTTATTTTTATTTAATCTATTTTAATTAGCTGCTTTTTGTTTATCTTTAGCATATTCTTCAATCGCCAAGATAGTACAAATAATCAAGCAAATAATCCCTGAAGCTAACCAGAAATAAATTGCGCCATTCCAGTTTTCTTGACCGTTTTGTCCAAGTTTATCAACCAAGAAACCTGTTCCTGTAGCTGATAGAAATGCTCCGACATAACCGAAAGTCCCAGTAAAACCTGTTGCAGCTGAAGCAACTTTTTTAGAACTTGATTCAACAGCACAAAGTCCGCCAATCATCATCTGAGGACCATAAGTAAATGCTCCTAACAGCCCGATAATAACATAATCTAGTGCACTAATCGTGTTGAATTTTAAAGCGATAACGCAGATAATAACACCAACTAAATATATAAGGTTTACTGGAGCTCTTTTACCTTTAAACAATTTATCAGAAACAAGACCTGCGCAAACTGTACCAACAATACCTACCAAAGGTAAAGATGCAATTTTGTTAGTTGCTTCTGTAAGGCTATCACCTTTAGCTTTACTCAAGTACATAATCATCCAGTCTTCGGCACCAAATCTAATGATATAAACAAAAATATAAGCTATAGCAAGCATCCAAATTGTTTTGTTGCAAAGAATATATTTTTTAAAGATTTGAACATAAGACATATCATCTTCAGCTTTTTTATCAGTTGAAGTTTGTTTAACCGGTTCATTTCTATATACTTCAACATCAGGTAATCCAAGTGATTGAGGTCTATCTCTTAATCTGTCAAACAACCAAATAGCAGTAATAATAGCTAAAGCCCCCGGTACTAAGAAAGCTGCTCTCCAACCAAAATGAGCTGCAATATGGCCAGCTATGATAAAGCTTAGGAATGTTCCTGTTTGGTGAGAACAAGACCATAAAGACCATTTTGTACCTCTTTCAGAGTTTGAGTACCAATAAGTTAAACTTTTAGCAACAGCCGGAAAACCAGCAGATTGAAACCATCCGCTTACGCCCCAAAGAAAAGCTAATGTCCATAATAAAATCATTGCAGACATTTTTGTGCTTAATCCTAAAAGGTGAATTGCATTTGGAGCAAGAGCGAATGCAATATTAGCTAAAGCAGTCATAAGTAATGCTGAAGGTAGAAATTTTCTAACATCAGAACCGTCAGCTAATACTCCGTTTACGAATTTTCCAATACCGTAAGTTAAATACAATGAACTTCCTAACAACCCAAGTTCAGTAGCAGAATAGCCAAACTCTTTCATAATTCCAGGTAAGGCTACTGCTATATTTTTCTTACATAAATAAAATACTGTGTACCCGATAAAGCAAGCATAAAAAATTCTTAATCTCCAATGTTTATACATTGATGCTACTTTATCAGAATCCTGTATTTCTTCTTTTACAGGTGGCTCTTTATAAAAAGCCATTAAATTTTGTAACATTTTTACCTTTCTCCTACTTATTATTCTTAATTATCTGGATATTTCTTGTTTCAGTTAATTCAACTCTGGCATTTTTGATAAGTTCTTTTTTCTCTTCGTCCAAGCTTCTTCCATTTACAAGTCTATCAATGAAACCTGTATTAAGTTTAACAGCTTTTTCCAAAGCTCCAACTTCTTCTAAAATAGGTTTTACTGTATTAAAATCATAACCAAATGATTGTTTTGAGTTATAAATCAGCAAATCACCTTCTTGAGAAGTTATTGGGGAACCTCCGTGATCAAAATACAATTTAAAAACAGATTTTAAATCTTGCATTTCAGATTGCAGGGTTGTAACTGTTTGTTGAATTCTTAAAAATCTTTCAAATAAATACTCTACATTATCAAGTTGTTTATTTTCCCAGTCATATTTTTGGTTATATAATTTTTTTAATTTAGGGTAAGCCAGTGCCAATCCCATAGTATCACCCATTGCTCTATGGTGATCTTTTAATTCAACTTTAAATTTTTCTGTTAAAGCATTCAATCCGTGAGCTTCTAAATCAGGATAAATTTCTTTGAACATTTGTTGAGTATCAATTCTTTCATTAGAAATTTCTTTACCTGTAGTACGTTTAGCAGCTTCATTTATAAATGAATAATCAAATATTGCATTATGGGCTACAATAGGGTAATCCCCAATAAATTCAAGAATTTTTGGCATAATTTCAGCTTCTTTTGGAGCATCTTCAACCATTTCTTGGGTTATTCCGTGAATTGCAATACTTGATTTTCTAATATGTTGTTCAGGGTTAATAAGTGTTTGAAATTCGTCTTTAATTTTGCCATTTTCGAGTCTTACAGCGGCAAATTCAACCATTCTTTCTCTTGTATAATCCAACCCAGTTGTTTCAGTATCTAAAACTATCTCAATTACTTTTTTTCTTGCCATTTTCTAATCCTAAGTGCCTTCATTATAGATAATAGCATAAAAATTTTTTCCATGATAAAATTGTGAAGTGTAAGTTAATAAATGGGGATAAATTATGGGAAATGTTATAGAAATTGGTGATTCAAACTTTGAACAAGAAGTTTTAAAATCTGATATACCTGTAGTTGTTGATTTTTGGGCAACTTGGTGTGGACCTTGCAGAAAATTAGGACCTGTAATTGATGAAATTGCAGAATCTTATGTTGGTAAAGTAAAATTTGCTAAAGTTAATGTTGAAGAAAGTTTAGAAACTGCAAAGGCTTATTCTATAAGTGGTTTACCAAGTTTGTTAGTATATAAAGATGGTGAACCTGTAGAAAGAATGACAGGTTTAATGCCTAAATCAACAATAATTTCAAATATAGAAAAACACTTATAAGAATTGTAAAATTTTGTAAATATACAAGCTTAAAAAGCCATAACTACTAAAGTTTATGAAGAAATTACCGACAATAACGGTATATGAAATCATAAGGATGAAGGAATTATGGCTGTAAAACCTGCAAAAAAATTAAATCTTGATAACACTAATGTATCTTCAGGAACCGCATTAAATCCCGATATAGATATTTCAACTTACTCTGATAAAATAATAGATTATGCTGAAAGATTAAAAGCAAAATATGGTAATAAATATAGTGACGGTTATTATTTAGATTATGCAAAACGTATTGCTATAAAAGAATTAAAAGGTGCGCATAAAGAAATTTATAGTAATATGAAAAATAATTGTGCAGTAACGGATTCTCAATGGGCAAATTATTCTTATGAAGAAATTATTGAAATGGAGAATAATGGCTATAAGATCCCAGATGAAATCTTGGAATGGGCGCATGCTCAGCAACAAGCTGATGTAACCGCATATGTTGTAGTGGCAGATGAGGCTACAACCGAAGACTATACATCAACAGAAGAAGCTACTGATGACAACTCTCTTGATAGTATTAAACAAAAAGCCATAAAATATATTACACAAGCTGACAATTCTATAAAAGAAACAGAGGCTCAAGAAGATGATTTTAAAGAAAAATTTAGAAATGCAATGTTTGTAAAACTTAGAAAAGAAGATGAATATAAAAAGACAGCAGAACAAGTTGAAAAGATGACCAATGAATGGAAAGATCTTGATGAGAAGAAAAAGAATGGTACATTAAGTTCTAATGAGCGTTTGCATTATAAAATTTTAAGTCAACACTTAAGTGGAAAAAATGGTGGCATTGTTTATGATATGCAGCGTGATGGTGCTGAATTAGAAGAATTTTTATCATCTATAGATTCATTAAATACCAAAATAGATAGTAATCTTCAAATTAGTGAAGATGTAATTCAAGCTGGCAAAGAATTAAGTGATTTTTCTAAAAATTATAATGATACAAGCAATTTACATGTTGCAAAAGGCCTTTTAGCTCAAAATAGCGGTACATTATCCGATATTTTATCAGGAATAACAGGAGATGAAGTATCTAAAATAGCAATTGAAAAAGGTACAGATTTAGAGACATATTCAAATGATTTGTTAAATACATTGCAAAATAATAACAATACAGAATTGAAGGATTTTGCTACTTCTTATGTAAGTTTAGCGCAACAAACACAGGAAAATGTCCAAAACACAATGACCGGAAATGATAAAGAAACTGCTCAAAATACTGATGAAAATCAGCAACAAGATAATAATGCTGAAAATAAATCAAAAACAAATCAAGAGAAGTCTGGTTATAGTGTAAATACTAATTTCACATCAGTAAATGCAATTCAAGCCTCAGTAACTACAATTAAGGCTACAACAGAATTAAATTCTCAAAAAACAACAACAAATGAATCAGATAAAACTGTCAAAAAAGCTATAACAAACACTAATAAAGATATGAAGAAATTAACCAAAGAAGCATCTTCTACAGCGCAAAAAAGAGAAGCAAATTTGCAACAAGCAGAAGCATTTCTTGCAGAATTGGATGCAGTACAGCAAGAAAGTGAAAGTGCCACTTCTCAAAACACATCAGCTGTGGCTAATAATTCTACAGCAGAACAGAATAATATACCTGTTCAAGTGCAAGCTCAAATGCAAGCTCAAATGCAAACTCAAAATCAATCAACAAGTACAGAAAACGAAAATAAAACAGATGAAATGAATAATATAATGACTCAGATTTCAAATATAGAGGATCAGGATAAACAAGATTCTGAATCTCTAGGTGAAATGATATCTAAAAATTCAATTTCAAGTGCAAAATATCAAAAGAATGCAAAAACCTTAGATGGTCAAAATTCAGAACTATCTAAAAGAGCAAAGAATGTTCAAAAAGTTTCAGAAGATACAATGGTTGTAGGCGCAGGAACTGCTGCTGTTGGTATTGTTCATAATACTGTAGGTTCATCAATGCTTGCATCAGGTATTGCAATGATGTCAAATCCATTTACTTACAGTACAGGTATGATGCTTGCAATACTTGGTAAAGGTTTAATGAACATGGGTATTATCGAAAGTGTAACAGGAGCAGCGGCATCAGTTTCAGGTGCGACAGGCTTAGTTGCAAGTTCATCTGCCGATGAAAAGTCTACAGCTTCAACATCTACATTAAAATCATATAATAATGTTGCAAAAGAAAACGCACAGTTATTAAAATCAACTCAACAAGCATTAGGTCAAAATACAGAAGCAAATGCAGGCAATAATGTTCAAACAGGTTCAGTTGGAGGCAATTCTGAGCAAGCTCCTGCAAATTCAACTGTTAATAATACTGCACAACAAGCTATGCAACCACAAGCTTTAGCAACAGCTAACAGCCAAAATAATATACAGCAAACTGTACAACCTCAAGTCCAAAATCAAGGAAACAATGCTGAAACTTCTCAAGTTCAACAACAAACTCAACAAAATACACAAAATCAAACTCAAAATGCTCAAGATCAAACTGCGCAACCTGCAAATCAATCAACTGAAGCACAACCTGCAAATAATAATACCGCAAATCAACAAGAGCAAGATAATAAGGATAGTACATATTCAGTTTCAATAGAATTTAATTCTGGAAATGCTTTAAGTGCAACATCAACATTAGCAAAAGCAACTCAAGATATGAACAATTCTCAATCTGAAGTTGAAAATTACAATGATTCTGTTGCAGCTCAAACTAAAAAGAGCGCAGATATTGTAAAAACAGTAGAAAAAGAAGCTAATCAAGCAACTTCAAACCATGAAGAAAATATGTTGCAAGCTCAAGCTTTAACTCAAGAGTATACAGCAGCTCAATCTCAAGTTCAAAATGCACAAACCCAAGAGGAAGCTTCAGCAGCTCAAGTTCAAATGCAAAATATTTCTACTCAAATGGAAACCTCCCTATCTTCAGAAGAGCAAATTGCTACAACAGTTAATAAAACTGTAGCTGATAGTATTCAACAATTATCTACATTTAAAAATTCTGCAAAATCTTTAAATCAAAGTATTACCTCTTTAGATAAGAAAATTTCAAATCAGTTAGATGTAGCTCAAAACACATTGATAGTCGGAATTGGTACATCAGCAGTCGGTATTACAAATACCGTATTAGGATCTAATTTAATTGCAACAGGTTCTGCGATGTTGTCAAATCCATTTACATTCCAGGCAGGTATTGTTCAAGTTGCATTGGGACAAATGAAATTAGTTAAAGGTGTATTAGAAACCTCAACAGGTGCAGCAGCAACAGTTTCAGCTGCAAATGGTTTATCAGCAAATAATGATGCAGATAATGTATCTTCTCAAGCTGAAGCTACGGTAAAAAGTGCAAACGCAAATTATAAGGATGCTGATAAAAAAGTTCAAGCAGCAACAAGTTTAATGTCTGAAAATACTGATACAAATACCGATGCGGAAACAGATAATACAGGAGTTGATGCAACAACATTAGAACAACCAAATCAAGCTAGAGGAGAAGAAGATCAAATCATTTCATCCTCTCCGGAAGATGAAACCGTCTTAGCAGCTTCTGCGTCTACAAATGTTAATATAAATAATTCAAATATGACTGATGAAAAAGAAGACAAACGATTAACCAGATTTAATAATGATAGTATTATTGAATCAAAGAAAAAGAAAAAGAAAGTTATGGAAGTTTCTGCATCAGCTCGTGGTTAGACAGATTCAAAGTTAGTGTTAATTTGAATAAAAAAGAGTCGGAAATGAAATTTCATTTCCGACTCTTCCGTTTATTATAAAATCAAACTATTTTGATTTTTTTGCTGATGGGTAGTAATCTCTTACAACACCTTCAAATGCGTCGATATAAATTTGTTTAATATCTGTCATTAGAGGGTATGCAGGGTTAGCACCTGTACATTGATCGTCGAATGCTAATTCAACCATTTCATCTAATTTATCATAGAAATCTTTTTCTGAGATACCGAAGTCTTTGATTGAATTTGGTAAGTTAATAGATTTCATTAACTTATCGATAGCTTCAATTAACAATTCAACCTTTTCATCATCATTCTTACCGCCTAAGCCTAATTCGTCAGCTACTTGACCATATTTAGCTTTAGCGTTAGGAAATTTATATTGAGGGAAGATTGCTTGTTTTTTAGGACAATCAACAGCGTTGTATTTAATAACTTGTCTGATTAACAATGCGTTAGCAACACCGTGAGGTACGTGGAACATAGCACCCAATTTGTGAGCCATAGAGTGGCACAATCCTAAGAATGCGTTTGCAAATGCCATACCAGCGATTGTTGCAGCATAGTGCATTTTTTCTCTAGCGATAGGGTCATTAGCACCTTCGTTATAAGATCTTTCCAAATATCTGAATACTAACTTAGAAGCTTCTAAAGCATTTGAGTTAGTGAAGTTTGTAGCCATACAAGAAACATAAGCTTCTAATGCGTGAACTAAAGCATCAATACCAGAAGCTGCTGTTAAGCCTTTTGGCATACCATCAACAAAGTTTGGATCGATGATTGCCATATTTGGAGTTAATGCATAATCAGCGATTGCATATTTTACACCGTTTTCATCATCAGTGATGATTGCAAATGGTGTAACTTCTGAACCTGTACCTGAAGTTGTAGGGATAGCAACCATAGTAGCTTTTTTACCTAATTCAGGGATTCTGCAAATTCTCTTTCTGATATCCATAAATCTCATAGAGATATCTTCGAAGTTTGTATCAGGTTGTTCATACATTAACCACATAATCTTAGCAGCATCCATTGGAGAACCACCACCAAGTGAAATGATTACATCCGGTTCATAAGGTTTAATCATTTCCATAGCTTGGTTAATTGTAGATAATGTTGGATCTGGTTTAACATCGAAGAAGATTTGGTAATCAATACCGATTTCATCTAAGATGTTAGTAATATTATAAACAGCACCTGAATTGAATAAGAATCTATCAGTTACAATAAATGCTCTTTTCTTTCCTTCTAGTTCACGAAGAGCTAAATCGATAGCACCACGTTTAAAGTAAACTTTTTGAGGAACCTTAAACCATAACATGTTTTCTCTCCTTTCAGCAACTGTTTTGTAGTTTAATAAGTTTTCAACACCAATGTTACCTGAGATAGCGTTTTTACCCCAAGAACCGCAACCTAAAGAAAGAGATGGTTCAAGTTTGAAGTTGAATAAATCACCAATACCACCTTGAGCTGATGGTGAGTTGATTAACACACGACAAGCTGGCATTTTTTCAGCGAATTGGTTAACTCTTTCTTGACTACGAGTATCTGTGTAAAGGTCTGCAGAGTGACCAGCACCACCTTTAGAAACAAGTTCATAAGCCATTTCAGTAGCTTCATCGAAGTCTTTTGCTTTATACATAGTTAAGATTGGAGATAATTTTTCTCTAGAGAATGGATCTTCCCAATCAACTGAAGGTCTTTCAGCAAGTAAGATCTTAGCAGTTTCAGGAACGCTGAACCCAGCCAATTCAGCGATTGTATGAGCGCTTTGACCAACGATTTTTGGATGAGCTGTTCCTCTTTTTGGATCGATGAATGGAAGATCAATCATTTTCTTTTCATCTGCAGCTGTTAATAAATAAGCACCTCTGTAGATGAATTCTTTTTTAACTTCTTCATAAACTTTATCAACAACAATAACTGATTGTTCAGAAGCACAAATCATACCGTTATCAAAAGTTTTTGACATTAATATAGAAGAAACTGCCATTTTAATATCAGCTGTTTCATCAATAACAGCTGAAGCATTACCAGGACCAACACCTAATGCTGGGTTACCTGATGAGTAAGCAGCTGTAACCATTCCTGGACCACCTGTAGCTAAAATACAAGCTATATCGTGGTGTTTCATCAATTGGCTTGATAATTCGATAGATGGAATATCAATCCAGCCGATAATATCTTCAGGAGCACCTGCTTTTACTGCAGCATCTAATACAACTTTAGCAGCAGCTATAGTTGATTTTGTTGCTCTTGGGTGTGGTGAAAAGATTATAGCGTTTCTTGTTTTTAATGCTATTAATGATTTGAATATTGCAGTTGAAGTTGGGTTAGTTGTAGGAACAATACCTGCAATAACACCTAAAGGTTCAGCAACAATTTTAATTCCGTTTGTTTTATCTTCTTTAATGATTCCACAAGTTTTAGCATTTTTGTGTTTGTTGTAAATGTATTCTGATGCAAAGTGGTTTTTGATAATCTTATCTTCTAAAACGCCCATGCCTGTTTCTTCAACAGCCATTCTTGCAAGAGGAATACGAGCTTTGTCTGCAGCAGTCGCAGCAGCTTTGAAAATTTTGTCAACTTGTTCTTGTGTGAAAGTTGCATAAAGCTTTTGAGCTTTCTTAACTCTTTCAATTAGTAATTCTAATTGTTCAGCGTTGTCTACTAGGTTAGGTTTATTTAAAGCCTTTTCCAAGTTTTCAACAGTCTTTTTGCTTTTTGTTGTCATAATTTTTTCTCCTTTTTATAACACAGCATATTACTATTAATACTATTAATAAAGTCACCTGCATAATTTGTGAAATTTATCACAATTACATTTTACAGCAAAGATTATATTAAATCAAGTGTAGATTTTACAATCTTTATCTTTTCTTTATCTAATATTAAAAGCATGCCGGCATGCTTTTTGGATATTGGTAATACTTAGGCTATTGTATTGATTGTCATGGGTTTTTAAGAATGTTTGAGAGAATAATAAAAGACGAGGACTGGTGCCCTCGTTGGAATTAAGAATAGCTGGAAGTATGAAAAAGATTTTCTATTATTAAACGTTATAAATACATTTATAACAATTAGACACTGCGACAATAACACTAGTACAAATGGGCTATTTATAAAAATAAATTTTATAAT
The DNA here is from genome assembly GCA_949292185.1 of uncultured bacterium. Lineage (GTDB taxonomy): Bacteria > Cyanobacteriota > Vampirovibrionia > Gastranaerophilales > Gastranaerophilaceae > Zag111. The sequence goes on along the minus strand of CASEYP010000031.1, from coordinate 240,691 downwards.
GCTACAGGATTAATTACCAAAGCAAGATGCATCAAAAACCTTTAATAAGTGTATTTTGTGCACTTTATGCTCAAGCCCTCTATTTATGAATAATTCAGCCTTCTTAATAAATGTTTACAATAGGGGTTGACAAAAAAAATAATATAGTTTATAGTGAAAGTGTTAAATGAAGTGTTCAAAAAACACTTAATCACAAAAGGAGGTAATTAATATGATTACAATAAGTCCAGTAAATTATAATAATACAAGAAAATATATATCATTTGGAGAAGGTTCAAACCTTAATAACGTTAATTCAAGAGTTGGTTTAATGTCATTAGATAAAAATGCTAATACTAAAATCAATTTTGAGAAAGACTTACACAAAACCAAAAACGCTGATATGGTTCAATCAAACCCTATCAAAGCTTTGGCTTATAACTTTGTAAAGGCTTATAATATACTATGTACGCCAAAAAGACGTACTACCCAAACCGAATCAAATTATATTCATGTACCATATATGGCATAATGAATAAATAAAATTGACAAGACTTAACTCTTTTCATTTACCCCAAAATAGCTAAAGCAATTAGACAAATTGCGGAAGTTAAAATCTCAAATTAATAATATCCTTTCTTTGAGAAAAGAAAGGATGTTTTTTATTATGAACGAAAAAATTAAGGAAATGCGTTTTGATATTGAAACGGCAAAAAATCATTTTTTAAAAAGGTTGGCATATACATTAGGACCTGTAGAGTTAAAGAGTTTTATGGAGGAAGGCGGAGTAAAGCTTATTGATGTCAGATCTGAGGCTGATTATGAAATAGGACATATTCCGGGAGCAATATCTATTCCTAAGGAAATGATTGATCAAAATTTGGATAAATTATCTAAAGACGAGATTAATATAGTTTATTGTTATAATCAGCAGTGTCATTTAGGGGATAGTGCATGTTTAAATATATTGCAGTATGGTTATCCTGTAATGTTGTTAGAGGGTGGATTTGATGTTTGGGTAAATGATTTTAGGTTTGCCATATCACAAAATTAGTTCAAAATTTGGCCTGGAAAATGATTTAAAGTTTAGAATTATTTTTCGGGCTTTTTTTAGTTTTACGGTATCTGAAAATGTATTTACCAGGCGGTTTAGCTTGGGTTTTTGACATTTGAGTTTGTTTGTAATATTCTTAACATATTCTATAAAGCAATTATTACTTTTGGAATTTATGATTATGAAAAAGAAAGTCCTTACAGGTGCAATATTACTTAGTTTTATGGTAGGAAATTTTGCTGTTCATACTCCGGCTTATGCTGCCAGATTAACTAGAAAACAGAAAAAAGAGGTTTCTTATCTTGAAACGGCTAAATCTAGTTTTGAGTCTAAGCAGTATGATTTAGCTATAGAATATTACACAAAAGCTATAGAGATAAATCCTAATAATGCTGAGTCTTATGCAAAACGTGGTAATGCAAGGTATTTGGCAGGTGATTATAAAAATGCTGTTAAGGATTATACAAAAGCTTTAGAACTTGATCCGACAAGGGAAAACGTATATTACAATAGAGGAATTGCAAAATCTTCTTTATCTTCTATGGATGAAGTTTTAGAAGATTATACGAAGGAAATTGAAATAAATCCTGATAATGTAAATGCTTATTTGAATAGAGGATCTATAAGAGTTCAATTAAAACAGTATGATGATGCGATTGCAGATTTTTCAAAGGCTATTGAATTGGATCCAAAAAGTGAACTGGCTTATTATAACAGAGGGGTAGCTAAGCGTAATAAAGCAGATTATAAAGGTGCAATAGCTGATTATACTAAAGTTATAGAATTGGACCCTTCTAATGTGGATGCTTATAATAACAGAGGGGTAGCAAAGTTTTATTTAAAAGATTACAATGGTGCAATTGCTGATTATTCAAAGGTTATCGAGTTAAATAAGACTTTTAAAAGGGCATATTACAATAGAGGAATTGCAAAATTAGGAATTAAAAAATTTGAGGATGCTATATTAGATTTTACAAAGGAAATAGAAAATAATCCTAAGAATGATTCCGCATATTATGAAAGAGCTATAGCAGAAGCAAAATTAGAACATTATGTATCTGCTATAGATGATTATACAAAAGCTATAGAACTTAATCCTGAAAATGCTGAATATTATGCTGAAAGAGGAGCTTTATTAAGTAAATCAAATGGAGATTTAAAAAAAGCTGAGCAGGATTTGAACAATGCAATTAAATTAGATAGTAAAGATAGTGAAAAATATTTAACCAGAGCAATAATATATTGTAAGAGGGGTTTATACTTAGCTGCTATTGATGATTTGAATATTTTAATAAAAATTGATCCTAATAATACACAGGCTTATGATTTAAGATCTTATGCTATAAAATCAATAATGGCAGAACAAAAAAAATAAATATATCGGCTGTTGAACCTATTTTATAAATTACAATTTATGCTATAATATGCTCGAAAAGGAGAGTTTATTATGGAATTTAAAGTTGTAAGTAGTACAAAAGATGTTCCTTGTGACGTATTGATTATCAATAAATTCGAGGACAAACAGACATCTAATCCTTTAGTAAATCGTTTTGCTCCGGAAAGTTTTACCGGAAAAAGAGGAGAAATGTTTGTTATTCATACTCAAAAAGAGTATCCTGCAACATATATTTTAGCTTTAGGTTTAGGTAAAGAGCAGGATATGGATAACAATGTAGTTAGAGAAAATGTTGCAAAAGCTGTTAAAAAATGTATTGAATTAAAAGCAAAGACAGTAGCTATAGATTTTGAAACTGATTATACTTATGGAGTTTCAGCTGTTATAGGTGCATCTATTGCAAATTATCATTTTGATAAATATAAAACTAAAAAAGAACCAAGAATTTCAGAGGTATATTTATCAGGTGTAGTTCCTGAAAGTATTGAGGTGGCAAAAGTTTTTGCAGATTCTATGAAATTAGCAAGAAATTTATCAAATGAACCTGCAGCATTTGCTACACCGACAAAACTTGCAGAAATTGCACAAGGTATAGAGGGTATCCATACTGAAGTATTTGATGAAGCTAAAATTAAAGAACTTGGAATGGGTGCTTATTTGGCTGTCGCACAAGGCAGTGTTCAGCCTCCAAAATTCATACATATGAAATACACTGTTGATAATCCAAAAAGACGTATAGCAATTATTGGTAAAGGTTTATGTTTTGATAGCGGAGGATTGGATATCAAACCACCATCTTCAATGTTGACAATGAGAGATGATATGTCAGGTGCAGCTTGTATTTTAGCTGTAATGAAGGCTTTAAATAAATTAAAACCAAATGTTGAAGTTCACGGAATTATTGCAGCTTGTGAAAATATGCCATCAGGAAGTTCATACAAACCTGGCGATATTTTGACAGCTAAAAACGGTAAAACAATAGAAGTTGATAATACTGATGCTGAAGGTCGTTTAACCTTAGCTGATGCATTATGTTATGCTTGCGAATTAGGTGTTGATGAAGTTATTGATATTGCTACATTAACAGGTGCTTGTATGGTTGCTTTAGGTACAGTTGCATCAGGTATTATGGGTAATGATGATGAATTTGTAGATAATCTTATCAAAATCGGTTCATACTCAGGTGAAAAATATTGGAAATTACCAATGTGGCAAGAATATCGTGACAATATGAACAGTGATATCGCTGATATGAAAAATACCGGTACTCGTAATGGTGGTGCTTCAGCTGCCGGCATGTTCTTAAAAGAATTTGTTACAGATAATGTAAAATGGGCACATATTGATATTGCAGGAACTGCATTTTTAGATAAACCTCAAAAAGAATTTTCTAAAGGTGCAACTGGTGCCGGTGTTAGAACTCTTTTAAATTATATCAATTTATAATTTTGATTTCTAAAAACAGAAAGCGAGAATGCAAAAAATGCATTCTCGCTTTTTATTTAATTAAGATTTAATTTCATATTTAAAGATCAAAGTTTTCATCATTAACTTCTCTCAAAAAGTTTGTCCAACTGTTATAATATTCAGCAAGAGCGTATGTGTAACCTACAATAATTGATTTGTAAGATTGTTTCATAACTATCAAACTTGTAATATCAGATTTACCTGATTCATAGGAATCTTTTGATATGTCGATAAGTTTTTCGGAACTTGTAAGAATTTTTGATTCATAATATTTAAGGTTTTCTGCTGCCGTTAAAAATTTATCATAGGCGGCTGAAATATCTTTGACAGCTTTATTTTTTACAGATTGATATTTTAATTCTGCTTGTTGAAGTTTTAGGGTGGCATTTTTGATTTCCGGTGAATAATTGTAAAATAGCGGAATATTTACAATGTTTGCACCGGCATAACCACCACTGTTGAACCTTCCATCATCTGTATGTGTTGCAGTTTGATAGCCGTAACCGCCCATGATTTGAATGTCAGGTATCCTTTGTCTTGAAACGACTGTAAGATTTTTTTCTGCAACATCTATTTCTTGTTTTGCAATTTGTATATCGTATCTGTTTTCAAGTGCTTCGTCAATTATATCTTGGCAAGGCGGAAATTTTGTATCTGGCGGCGGGGTTAGCATTTCATCGTAATTGTTTTCTTCTGCAAATAATTTATCCATACTGTCATAGGTGATATTGTTAGGATCATTTATGATTTTGTTAAAAGTTGAAAGTGCATTTTTAACATTTACTTTTGCAGTATTAACTTGTGTAATCATTTGATTTAGTGCAATTTCTGCTTGAATTACATCTATTTCAGGTACTTGTTTTGCTTTTACTCTTTTCTGGGCAATGCTTAATAATTCTTCTTGCAGGTGTTGTTGCTGTTCTAGTGTAGCAAGAACTGATTTTGCCGCAACAAGGTTTATATATGCTTCTCTTACATCAAGTTTAAGGTCAAATTTTGTATAACCTACATTTGTTTCAACAAGTTTTAAATTCGATTTTGCAAGATTTTTTCTGGCATTTCTTTTTGCAATTTCAATAGTTTCGCTAAGTCCTAATGTTCTTGGTTCTGTCCAGCCTGATGCTCCAAAATTATAAAACGCATTAAATTCAGGGTTTTGAAGTCTATTCGCTGATTTAATGTCATTTTTTGCGATGTTTATATCAAGTTGCGCTGCTTGAAGGTCAATATTATTTTTTAATGCAGCATCTATTGCTTCTTGCAGATAAACTTTTTTAACTTCTTCATTTATTGCAAATGATGCTGTTTGAGTTAGTAAAAATAATATTAGTGTTAGGACTATCTTTTTCATATCAAATGGAATTATAGCATAAAATTATTTCATATATTTAGATGTAAACATTGGTATAAGATTTTTATATAATGCCTTTATGTCAAATATATTTGAAACTATAAAATATTATATTCTATCTCAGAAGGAAAAACAACGTAAAAAACGTTTAGAAAAGTATTCCAAAACAAGTTATACAAATAAAACGTCAAAACGAATTATAGGTTCTGCGGCTGATGTTACTTTGAGTGCTCAAACTAATAATATAATTGATGATGTAAAAAATAATGTTGTTGCAATTGTTAAAAAGACAAATTGTAATCCTGATGAATTGCTGGATTATATCAAAGCTGCTAATACTCCTGTATACAAAATTGATAATGCAGATAAATTACTTGCCTCTATTGGGGAAGAAGAAGGTTTAATTTGTGAAAAAGAAGGTTTACAGGCTGTATACTTATCTTTTATTACAGGTAGAAATTTAAGTTTAAAAACTCCTGCAATGTTTATATTGAGAAATGGTGAAATTGATAAATATTATATGTTACATAATTTTTATCGTTGGTATTCGCTAAAATCAAATCTTCCGGGGTTTGAATACAGGGCTCAAAAGTTATTTAAAAAGTATTTATCAAATCCGGATGTAGTTTTAAAAAGACTTTCTATGACTGATATATTATCTGTAAAAGAAGCTATAGCAAGGGATCAAGAAGCAAGTACATTTGTTATTGCTTATACTAATGAACAAGAGGGATCTAAAAAAGTTATTGATAAAATTAAAAATGATGGCGGGGCTAATGTATAGTGATAGTGCAAGTTGTAAAAATAATCATCTAAAATACACTTGTAGATTGTAAAGAAATGAAAAGTGAAAATAATTACCACTTTACAAAAATAAAATAGTTTGCTATAATTAAACATGTAAAGAAGAGACACTTGAAAAAGAAAGGTGGAAAATACTTATGAAATACGTATGTACAGTATGTGGATGGTCAACAGAATCAGATAAAGCACCGGAAAAATGCCCTTTATGTGGTGCAACAACATTCAAAGCAGTAGACGGAAGTCAAAAAGTATATGCTTGTGAACACAATGTTGGTGACGGTGTAGTTGAAGATAAAGAAGTTATGGAAGGCTTAAGAGCACACTTCAACGGAGAATGCACAGAAGTTGGAATGTACTTAGCAATGGCAAGAGTAGCAGAAAGAGAAGGATATCCTGAAGTAGCAGAAGCTTACAAAAGATATGCTTATGAAGAAGCAGAGCACGCTTCAAAATTTGCTGAATTGTTAGGTGAAGTAGTAACAAATTCAACAAAGAAAAACCTTGAATTAAGAGCTGAAGCTGAACACGGCGCATGCGAAGGCAAGCTTGCAATTGCAAAAAGAGCAAAAGAACTTGGATATGATGCAATTCATGATACAGTTCACGAAATGGCTAAAGATGAAGCTCGTCACGGTAAAGGTTTTGACGGCTTATTAAAAAGATATTTTAGCTAATCAAAATATTAGTTAAAAATATATCATCTATAAAAAGTGTACGATTTTAGCTAATCGTACACTTTTTTAATTGCCAAGGTGGGTAATATGCTAAACCCATTAAATATAATAATATGTAAGCAATTAAATTATGTTTAATATTATGTTTAATATGATTTGGTTGATAGTGTTTAGTATTATTTTAATAGGTATGGCAATATATATTTATTGTCAAAACAAATATCTAAAACATATAGAAAAATCTAATGTTTATATTGATACTTTAATAAATAATTTACCTGTAGGTTTGTATTTTCGAGATTTGAAAGGGAAAATTTTATTAGCAAACAAGGCATTTTCTAAAATAGCCGGAATATCTTATGACCAGTTGCAGGAAAATAATATCTATGGCTTATTATCAGATGAATATATTAAATCTATGGTTCAAGAAGATTTATTGGTAGCAAAGACAAAAAATTCTATAGCAGAGCAAAAAGAAATTGATATTGCCGGGAATAAGCACTTTTATAGAGTTTTGAAACTCCCAATGCTAAATCAATTTAATCAGGTAATAGGTTATGCTGTATTTTTGGATAATATAGATAAGGAAAGAGAAGATAGTTCAAGTAAAGAAAGTTTTGTAGCGACATTAACACATGATTTAAAGACTCCTACAAATGCACAATTAAGTTCTTTAAATATGCTTTTAAACGGATTTTTCGGAAAGCTAAGTGATGAGCAAAAGCAAATTATATCACTTACTAAAGAGTCTTGTCAGTATATGTCAGATTTGATAGCAACTATTTTGGATACATATAATTATGAATCAGGACAAATTGGATTGAATTATGAAGAGTTTGATATTGTAGCTTTAATTTCAGAATTGTGTGCAAATTCTAATATAACTTCAAATAGCGCAAATCAAAAAATTATATTCAAAAAGGATTGCGATAAGTGTGTTGTAAATGCAGATAAACTTCAGATAAAAAGGGTTATAGTAAATTTGTTATCTAACGCAATAACTTATGGTTATCCTGAGTATCCGATATATGTTGTATTAGAAAACCAAAATGATAATATAAATTTGTATGTTGAGAATAAGAGTAAACAAATTCCGGAAAGTGAATTAAAAACAATTTTTGATAAATTTAAAAAGACAAAATTTTCTTATTTTAATAAGACCGGCACAGGACTTGGGTTGTATCTTGCAAAATATGTTATAAAAATGCACAAGGGTGAAATTTATGCAAAGAGTTTTGAAAATGGAACTTGTATTTTCGGGTTTAGAATTCCAAAATCAATGATTTGTGAGAGTGTACAGTTTCCTAAAAATGTAGTTTCAAAATAGCTGTAACTATAACCAACGCAAAAAAAATAGAATATATGCTTGAAATATGGCAATATTCTATTTTTTTTTATCATAATGGTTAATTTCAAATTTTTATACAATACCTTGGGCAAGCATAGCATCAGCAAGTTTTTTAAATGATGCAATATTTGCACCTGCAACGTAATTTCCTTTTTTATTATATTCATTAGCAGCATTGTTGCACGCTTTAAAGATATTTATCATAATTTTTTCAAGTTTTGCTTCGACTTCATCAAAAGTATAATAATATCTCATACTATTTTGAGACATTTCAATAGCAGAAGTAGCAACTCCACCTGCGTTTGCAGCTTTACTAGGCGCAACTAAGATATTTTTTTCTAATAGGTAATTTGTAGCATCTGATGTACAAGGCATATTGGCTCCTTCTCCAACTGCAATAATTCCATTTTCAACCAATTTTTTGGCAGAATTTAATGAAATTTCATTTTGGGTAGCACAAGGAAGTGCAATATCAGCTTTAATTGTCCAAATTGGGGAATCTTCACCAGCATTATTTTTCAGATATTGTGCGTTTGGATGTACTTTTTGATATTCTTTAATTCTTCCTCGTTCAACTTCTTTTATTTGTTTTACAAGGTTTAAATCAATACCATTAGGATCGTATATGCAACCGTTTGAATCACTCATTGTAACGACTTTTGCTCCATTTAGAATTGCTTTTTCTGCTGCATAGATTGCAACATTACCAGATCCTGAAACAATTACGGTTTTACCTTCCAGAGAAAGATTATTAGCTGCAAGCATTTCTCTCATAAAAAATATTAAACCATAACCTGTAGCCTCTTTTCTTGCAAGAGAGCCTCCATAACAAATATCTTTTCCTGTTAAAACACCGCCTTCATAAGCATTTCGAATTCTTTTATATTGCCCGAATAAATATCCTATTTCTCTTCCTCCAACACCGATATCGCCTGCAGGAACATCAACATCTTGACCAATGTGACGGTATAATTCTGTCATAAAACTTTGACAAAATCTCATTATTTCATTGTCGGATTTTCCTTTTGGATCAAAGTTACTTCCTCCTTTTGCTCCGCCTATCGGTAAACCTGTTAATGCATTTTTGAAAATCTGTTCAAAACCTAAAAACTTCATAATACTTTGGTTTACACTTGGATGAAATCTTAATCCGCCTTTATAAGGGCCAATTAATGAACTAAATTGAACTCTATAACCTCTATTAACTTGTGTTTGTCCGCTATCATCAACCCAAGGAACTCTAAATGTAATTATTCTTTCTGGTTCAACCATTCGTTCTAAAAGTGCAGTTTTTTTGTATAAATCTTCGTTAGCTTCTACAACAGGTTCAATTGAGCCTAGAACTTCATTAACAGCTTGAAGATATTCAAGTTCATTAGCGTTGTTTTGTTCAGTTTGAGTTAGTACTTTTTGTAAATATTCGTTCATAAATTTATCCTTATTAGTTTGTACGTATTTTTTCTTTTATACAACTATTTGCAGATAAATTCAATAAGTTAACAAATTAAAAATAAAAATAAAGACGGAATAAATATATTCCGTCATAAATTTAAAGGGGTCAATGTTTTAAGTTAGGCAACATATTGTTGCATTGCTTGAGTTTGTTGCGGGGTTTTTAAATAATTTTGATCTGCAGCTTTTGCTCTGTTGCTATTTATATTTCCGTCTATTAATGCTCCAATTCCTAAACCTACTAAACCTAATGCAGGACAAGCGATTGCTAATTGTTTTGATTTAAATAGTGTTGAGAATTTTCCACCTTTAAATAATTCTACAAGTTTACCTGCTATAGGAGATAATAAACCTAGGATAAGACCTGTTTTTTTACCTGTATTAGATTTATAGTAAGGATTATTGTTTTCTGTATATGCAATATTTTTATCTCTTTGAGCTAAGTATCCTGTTAACTCATCTGAATTCATTTGAGCATTTGGATTTGAAGTAAATGCTGTTTGTGCTCCTGCATTTTGATTTTGAACTTGAGGTTGTGTTTGAGCTAAATCATTCGCAGGAACTTGAGCTTGATTTTGAGCCGGAACTTGGGTTTGAGTTTGTTGTTGAGTTTGGTCTTGAACAGCATTTTGAGCTGGATTTTGATTTTGTGTTTGCATTTGTGGATTTTGAGTTAATGACGCATTAAGCATTGTATCAAATTTCTGCATCATTATATCGTTTGAGTAATCATTATTTACTACAGTACCAAACATATTATTTGAATTTTGCAAATTTGGCATTATAGAATTCAAGTTTGCTTGAGTACTATTATTTAAACCCATAGTGTTGTAATTGCTGTATTGATTATTAAATCCTGTGTTTAACCCTACCTGAGATACCATAATATAACCCCTTTCAATAAAATAACCTAACCTTAACCTTTAACCATATATATAAAGTATTTTTTTTAGGGTAAATTGCGTTAATCTTCATATTTTTAACATTTTTTAATATTTCATTTATTTACGCAGTATTAATTTTGTGATATACCAGAGTTTATGGATAAAACTTTTTACAGTATATTTAAGACATTTTTCAAGGTAGGAACATTATTACTAGGTGGAGGGTATGTTATTTTACCTTTATTAACCAGTGAATTGGTTGATAAGAAAAAATGGATAACCTCTGATGAATTGTGTGAATACTATGCATTAGGAGCTTCATTACCAGGAATTATTGCGGCTAATGTTGCTATTTTTACCGGCAAAAAATTGTTAGGAACAAAGGGTGCTATTGCGGCTACTGTTGGAATGATATTTCCTGCATTTTTGGCGATTGTACTTTTGGCAAGTATATTGAGTGAACTTGTTAAAAATCCTACTGTTCAAAATGTTTTCTGGGGGGTAGGAATTGGTGTTATTGCACTGTTATTTTTAGCTGTTAAGGAAATGTGGAATAAGGCTGTTGTTGATAAATTTTCATTTATAGTTTATTTAGTATGTGTTTTGTTAGCATTGTGGGGGAAGATTCCTCTTGCATTGATAATAATATCAGCATTAGTTGTTGGAATTATCTATCAAGTTTATGAAGATAAAAAGAAAAACTTTAAACCAGATGATAATGGGAGTAAGGAATAGATGAAACTTTTATTTCAATTATTTTTACAATTTTTTCATGTTGGAGTATTTTCATTTGGCGGTGGATATGCTACGTTACCGTTTTTATATGCTATATCAGAAAAGTTTCATTGGTACAGTGTAAAGCAATTAACTGATATGCTTGCAATTTCATCTATTACACCTGGGCCTGTGGGGGTTAATGTTGCTACATTTGCGGGATTTGCAACATCTGGCATTTTAGGTGCGTTAGTTGCTACAACGGCTGTAATTTTGCCATCTTTTATCATTGTTACTATAGTTTATAATGTGTTAGATAAATTTCAGACCAATCGTTATGTCAAAGGTGCAATTCGAGGAATAAAACCTGCTGGTTGTGCGTTGCTTTCTGCTGTTGGAATTAGGCTTTTATTCACTTCTAATTTGCATTTATTAGGAACTTTGTTATTTTTGTTTTTTATAATCCTTAGCTTTTTTAAAAAAAGAGATCCGTTATTTATTCTTGGCTTTTCAGCTTTAGTTGGTTTAGGGTTAGGATATTTTAATTGGATTGGGGTTTAGCCTAATTTTTTAATTTTTTATCCAACGGAAGCTTTTAACATAATTACTACCGTTGATATCTCCGTAGATATCAGCTTTAAATACTCTTAGAGTTTTTGTTTTATCAAAGTTTGGAATTTTGTTTATATTACTTGTTGATGTTGGATTAATTTCATTTATTTTAACTCCAGGAATAGTATTAAATAATGTATTAAGAGATGAATTTGCGATTTTGCCTAATAGGGTTGAGAAATTTTTGGATAGACTTCCATAAACTTCCATATCAGCTATCAGGCTTGAAATATTATAGCTGCCTGTCATATACATATTCAAATCTTCACCGCTTGAATATACATTGATTTTATCGGCGATACCGTCTTTTACATGAATATTTCCGCTTATACTTTTGAAATTACCTGTTTTTAATGGTGTGATAAGATCAATTATTCCGTTAATTGATACCCCTGTAATACCACCTGTGATTAGGTTAGTTGCTTTTAGTAGGTATTCTAAAGATCCAAGTTTAGGCATTCTACCATCTGTTACTTTAAAACTTCCATATCCGGATAGAGTATTTATACAATCTACACTTGATAATCCTGTACAAGACATATTCATATCACCTGTTACGGTTCCATACATTTGACCAGGCATGTCGAAGAAGTTTTCTGAAATAATCTGAGCATCTGCATTATTTACATACATATTGCCCCAACTTTTATAGTTTTTGCAATTATAGTTCATTGTACCGTTTACTGAGCCATTTGCAATATCAAAATTATAATTATCAATTCTAATTATTTGGTCAGATCCAAGTGTCAGGTGTGATTTGAAATCTGTTGCATTAGCTTTTTTGATTATAATTTTATCAGCGTTAATTTGTGCATTTTTTATAATTAGCGGATTAGATCCAAGTATTTCTGTTGTATCTGTTGTTATTTGCTTACTTCTTGTATTTTCAGCATCAAAGTCGTTAAGTCTATTTGTTATGATATTTAAATCAAGGGTATCCATTTGAATATTTAAATCTTCAACATTTATTGGGAAGGATGTTTTGTTTGCAATTTTGGCATTTAAAAGAATATCACTTGTTAGGACGTTCCCTTTTGAATATAAATGGACAAAATCTTTTTTAAAGTCTACATCAACATCTCGAACTGTTGCATCTAATAATGGAATATCAATACTTTTAACATTTAGAGTACCAAGAATATATGGAGTCAAAGATGTTCCATTAATTATTAAGTCAGATGTAAATACACCTTGTTTGATTGTTGGTTTTTTGAATAGAATGTTGAATATTCTTGCATTTGTTGGATTGTTCGTTTTTATTTTCAAGTTTTTAAATGCAAGTACGTTGTTTTTTAAAAGTTTAATTTCACCTGATGCGTGAACTTGATTTTGAACTGAGCGTTTTTTATTTTGAGATGTAATTGTTTGGTTATATCTCAAGTTATTTATTTTGATTTTATCTGGATAAATTGTTGCATCTGTGATTATAGAAACAGGGTTTGTTGTGATGCCTTCAGAATTCATTGTTCCTGTAGGAGCTCCGGCAAGAGTTGCTCCCATATAATAAATTGAAGCGTTTTCTTCTAAGTTAAGAGTTGATTTTGATGAAATTGCATTTATCGGACCTCTTAATTTTGTATAGAAGTTTATATCGCCTTTTGTTTTTACAGGATATACAAATTTTGAATTATAAAATCTATCAAAGAATGGTTGTGTCATTTTTGTACTAATTGATAGATTTAAGTTAGGATTTTTGTAAAAATCAGAAATGGTACCATTTATAAATACTGGCATTGAGCTTATTCTTGAATTTATCTTATCAAGATGAAGGTTATTATTTTTTATAATAATATCTCCGTTTGAAACTCTTACTGTTGTACCAAGAGGTTTGTAAACAAAGCTTATATTATTAATGTTTGTATTTGCATTAATTTTGTTATTATGAATAGAACCATTTATATCTATAATGCCCTTTATATTTACAATATTATCAAGTTGAGATGAGATATCTTTTGGTAACTTCATTTGATTTTTGATATTATTAAGAGTTGCAATATCAAAATTTTTGAAATTAAAAGTTGTATCAGATATTGTTGGAATTTCTTTGTAAATATCTTTTGCACTTGTTGTTAGAGTATAAGGGTTATTATTAAATAGCCCATGAAGAGTTGAAGTTTTAAAAATTCCGTTTTTAATTGTAAAGTTGCCACCTGATAATCTTATAGGATTTGAGGTATTCATATTAGGCAAAAATTTACCTTGAGCAATAATTTTGTTGTAGTCAATATTATTGTTATCAGCTGGACCTTTATATGATGCATCAAATGACACATTTAATTTTCCTAAATCTTTTTTATATGGAATAGATAATTCCGGATGAAGTAGGTCTGAGATATCTGCAATTGCAAATTTATCAGACTGTGCGGTTAAATCAATAATCGAATTTGTACCTGTTCCTTTTACGTGAAGTTTTGAATTTCTTACAAAACCTGTGATGTCATAATCAGAATTGTATTGGTCAAAGTTTACAATACCGTTTACTTTAGTAAATGGAAGATAAGTATCTTGCATTATTGTTCTTGCATTATGCAGAGTTATTGTACCTTTGGAGAATAAATCTTTGTTAAAGACAACTTCTTCAGCATTTTTTGCTGTTCCATAAATGTGTAAAAATAAATCAGCTGTCCCATCAGGGTGAGTGAATGGTTTAATAACTTTTTGGATATCAACAAGCAGTGGTGATGAATTGATAACATTTATCATTTTAGGAATATTTTGACCTTTGCTTGTAACATATACATTCAGTTTTCCAAAAACAGAGCAATCTCCTTTAATTTCGACAGGACGACCGTTTATCATTGCACTAAAACTTCTGAATGTTGTTTTTGTATTATTAAATACAACTTCTCCTGAACCGTTATATAATTCTAAATTATGAATTTCATTAAATGACGCTCTTACATCTTTAAAATTAATTTTCCCCCAGATATGTGGATCAACTTTTTTACCTGCTGAGCGAAGTTCAATATTTCCAACCCCTGCAATTTTCATAATAGGAACAGGGCCAAGTTGGAATTTTAAAATTTCGTGTAGCGGATTTAAAATTTCTTGTGCCGGTTCAAGTAATACGGCTTTTGTACTTTTTATATTGAGTTCAGAGTATTTACTACCATCAATTAGAACCATACCGTTTACATCTACACTTTGGTTTTTGCTTGTTGGTACAAATACATCCAATAACATTTTTCTGCCTATAAATTTCAAGTTAATTGTTGCATTTGCAGGTGAACCTTTTATCGGATGGATAAGATAGGCGTCTGTTAATTTAACTTCTCCTGTTACATTTGGACGAATCCCTTGACCTTCAAAGTTTACTTTACCTTCACCGTTTCCGTAAAATACGTATTTTTTTAATTTGTACAAGTTGAAATCAGGAAGGAGTGTTTCGCTTCCTGGTAAAATTGCAACAACATCTTCAAGTCTTGTATTTTTAACTTCTGCTGTTATATTATATTTTGGTTCTTTTGAGCCAAGTGAGAAGATTTTTCCGTCAACTTTTGCGTGTATATTTTTAGCATCTAATGTTGTATTTTTAAAATATATTCCGTTTTCTATTGTGCTAAAGTTTATATTGGCATCAATTTTATCTTTGAAAATAATAGAAGATGCTTTATCTTTGCCTAGAATTTCAAGGTTATTTGTTGTTAATTTTGTTGTTATATTTTTATGTCCAAATTCATCAGCTTTAGTATTTGCATCAAGATTGATTATACCTTTAGTTTGTGTAATTTTACCTTTAGTAAGAATTTTTACATAATCAGAAATTGATGAAATATCGAAGTCTTTAACTTTTCCGATGATTTTGATTTTATCTTCAGAAAAACTGTTTATTGGTAAATCAATTTCTACATCTGCAAAGAAATTGGTTGCTTTTTTATCAATATGAAGAGTGCTTTCTGTTGAAAATTGCAGATGTTTATTTTGAACATATTTACCCAAGTTAAAGTATTTGCCTTGGAATTTTACATTCTGATTGTTGTATAAATCGTTTAAGAAAAGATCATATTCACCTAAATTCATAGCCATTTTTGATAGTGTAAAATTATTTTTTTGAGATGGCTTAATTGGGTATTGACCGATTAGGAATTTTCCGTCTTTAGAGTATGTAAAATGAGCTTGTTCTTTAGTTGCCGAAAATTGTGAAATTTCGACTTTTCTAAAAATTAAAGGGATAAGTTCAATTTTTACTTTTGGATTATCTATTGAGAATGCTTTAGTGTTGTCATCATTTATTAATGAGATATTGTCACTTTTAATCCAAACAGATGGAAATCTACCCATAGAAAGTTCAGGATTACCAATATCAATTTTGTATCCTGAATTTTCTAAAATAGTTTTTTCTATGAAGTTTTTATGTGCTTTGATATTTATTATTGCAGGTATTCCCCAGGTATAAATCCCGCAGGTTACTGCAATAACGCCCAAAGTTGTTACTATTTTCCATTTTCTCTTCATATTATACTTATTATATTATAATATGTTCGATAAGTACAATATAAATAATCCTCCATTGTTAGTATTTTTCGCACAAAATTTGAAAATAACTTTGAGGATGATGGCAATTTGGACATGTTTTTGGTGCGGATTTGCCAAAATGAACGTATCCGCATTTCCTGCAAATCCAAGTGGTGTCTTCGTCTTTGTCAAATAAAGTTCCATCTTGGAGTTGTTCAAGAAGCATTTTATATCGTTTTGCGTGGTGTTGTTCTGCTACTCTTACTGTTTTAAATGTATTTGCGATATCTTCAAAGCCTTCATCTCTTGCTGTTTCTTCAGCTTCTTTATATATAACATCGTATTCTTCAAGTTCACCTGAGATTGCGGTATTTAAATTGTCTTCAGTTGTTCCGATTTCAAAAGGATAAAAGCTATCAACGTGGCCAAGGGGATTATTTCCTACGTGTGTGAAAAATAATTTTGCATGTTCCATTTCGTTTTCTGCTGTTTGTAAAAATATTTCTGCAATTTGTTCATAGCCTTCATTTTTTGCTATTTTTGAGTAGTAAGTATATTTATTTCTTGCTTGGGATTCTCCTGCAAAAGCATTTATAAGATTTTGTTGTGTTTGTGATCCTTTGAATTTTTCGCTCATATCGTTTTTTCTCCTTTGCTTCTTCTTACGGTTAAGATAATATCTCTTATCGCAAATCTCAATTAGATTAAGGAGTAGTCCTTTTGGCGAATATATTATTTTAACTCAGGACTTTTTGGGGATTATTTGTTGTGAAAAATGTATGAAAATAAGATTGTTATGATAGTTAGGAAATTTATGACAGATTTATTAAGATATACAAAACTACTTTCTAAAAAGATTGCATATTATGATGCGATAGCAGATTTTACGGAAGAAAGCCACTGGTTTAATCCGTTTTACAAACAGCCGGAAGTAACTGTTATCTGGGTGGAAAACCCGGATAACAGACGCCATAGATATTAATAAAAAATGAAATTAGCTAAATTCTAACGCCTGTTTTTGAATCAAATTTATATAAATCCGAACTACAAATTGATAAATCGAATGTTTTGCCAATGTTAAAATCCGAATCTACTCTAGCTGAGCATTTTTGTTTGCCTATATTAAAGTATACGATTTTTTCACTGCCAAGCATTTCTGAAATATCAACATTTACGGTTAATTTTATATCCCCGTTAGGGCGTGTCATTTTTTCAGGTCTTACACCGTATAAAATATTTTCATCAAGTCCGATATCTTTACCGTCTATAAAATTCATCTGCGGAGAACCTACAAAACCTGCAACAAAAGTGTTTTGCGGATTATTGTAAATCTCTTCAGGACTGCCTGCTTGTTGGATATCTCCGTTATTTAGTACAACAATTCTATCTCCCATAGTCAAAGCTTCTGTTTGATCGTGGGTTACGTAGATAAATGTTGTTTGTAATTTTTCGTGTAATTTTTTAATTTCTGAGCGCATTTGCACTCTTAATTTTGCATCAAGATTTGATAAAGGTTCATCCATAAGAAATACTTTAGGGTTTCTTACAATAGCTCTTCCTAATGCTACACGCTGTCTTTGACCACCTGATAATTGTTTTGGCTTGCGGTCTAAATATTCTCCAAGGTTAAGTATTTCTGCTGCTTCTTGAACTTTTTTATCAATAGTTGCTTTATCTACTTTTCTCATTTTTAGGCCAAAAGCTATATTTTCTCTGACTGTCATGTGAGGATATAGTGCGTAACTTTGGAATACAAATGCTATATCTCTGTCTTTTGGCGGAATATTGTTGACTTTTTTATCGTCAATATAAATTTCACCGTCTGAGATGTCTTCCAATCCTGCAATCATCCTTAGTAAAGTTGATTTCCCGCACCCAGAGGCTCCTACAAGCACGACAAATTCTTTATCTTTAATTTCAAGATTTACGTTATTAATTACAGTTTTGTTGTTATCGTAAGTTTTGCGAACATTTTTTAAAATTACGCTGCTCATTTTATTCCTTTTCTATAGGAAGAACTATACAATATTTAGTTCCCTTCATTATTTCGGATTTTATACTAATAAGGCCATTTGCTCGTTTTGTTAAAATACTTGCTGTACCTAATTTTAAAGCTCTTAAAAAGTTTTTCTTACCTTTTTCTAGTTGTGCATAAGGTTCACATAAATATTTCATATCTTCTTCTGCTATTCCTGAATCTGATGCACTTATTGTAAGTTGAAGATAAGATTTTTGTTTTTCTGCCGTAATATCAAGGTTATATTTGATACAAGTCATCTCATCAGGATGAGTAAGTTTTACTGCTATAAATCCTGATTCAGTCATTGATAGAACGACTTCTAAAATGTTTCTATAAATGGATTTTACGGCATTAATATCTGTATATACATTTCGTTTTTCTAAACTGTAATAATCAAAATCAAATGAAATTTCTTTTTGCGCAAAACTGTTTTCAAAATCTCTACTGATGGATTTAAATAGTTCTACGATATCAAAAGTATTGTAATTTGATTCATAGATTGATGATTCAACCTTTGAAAATTCTAATAATTTATCTAAAAATTGGTATAATTCATCAGCGTTAGAATTTATAATTTTAACATATTTAGTTTGTTTTTCTGTTAATTCCCCGCCTAAACCGTCAAGCAAACCTTTTGAAAATCCGCTGATAGAAGTTATTGGAGATTTTATATCGCCTTCCAATTTGGCAAGCATTGCATTCTTTTCGTTATTAAATCTAATAGTTTTATCTTCATTAACAAGTTCATTTGTTAATTTGGTCATATCTCTTAAGCAAATGCAATATCCGTGGCCGTGTTTTGCCGCATTAAGTTCCACATAAAATTCTCGCCCAGGAATTTTTGCAACAGCTAAAATAGGTTTTGTGGCACTCAATGAAGCTTTAACAAGTTTCATGCCATCATCAATTATGTCATTAAACCTTATAGGTACAATTTCATCTGTCTTTAATCCAAAAACTTCTTTAGCCTTGTAGTTAAATTTTGTTATAAATCCGTCAGCATTAACGAAAATTAAAGAATCAGGCAAGTTATTTATTGTTTGGTATGCGGTTAAATTCCACCATAAATCTTTCAAAATTTTAGCCAAGTTCATATTTGCATTAAACCTTTATATAGTATATAATACATAATAACATGAAAAACTAATGAATAATTACATGTAAATTTTTGTAATTTTTTTATAGAAAAGTAGCAAAAAATATTATTTAGGTGTTTTCTATACAAAAACTGACATGAAGATAATAGAGAATATAATTTTCTGAAAGTAAGGTGATACTATGAGAGAAATAGGTAACAAAAACATTAATAGTTTAAACTTCACAGGTATCCAAAAACCGGCAAATGAAACTACAACAGCGCCGGAAGCAGCCCCAGCTTCTGTAGATTCAAAGGAAATCAAAGACTTGACAAATATGCCAGCTGCATCTTTGGGTAAATCTCAAGTTTCTACAGATTCAATTGAGGATGATATGAATATCCTTTTGAAAAATCCTATCCAAGTTGCTCAACTTAATATGATTTTTGATAAATATCAGGATGATCATTCTTATGAAGAAGCTACTCAGTTGTTAGATGCTTATAGAAACGAATTCAAAGTTACTAAGTAACTTAAAACAACTGTTTTATTTAGTCGTTAGCACTGGTTAAGAAATTAACCAGTCCTTGTAACCCCAGTTTATAACTATCAGTTTTAAATCCAGTAATTTGCCCCACGCATACATCAGCAAACATTGAGTTGTGACGAAATTCCTCTCTTTTATAAATGTTTGAAATATGAATTTCTACAGTAGGTATTTTTACTGATGTTAATGCATCACGTATTGCAACACTTGTATGGGTGTATGCTCCGGCATTTAATATTATTCCGTCAAAGTTGCCAAGTGCATATTGTATTTTTTCGATAATTTCACCCTCAAAGTTGCTTTGGAATATTTCAATGTTTATTCCAAGTTCAAATGAGTATTCATAAAGCTCCATTTCTAAATCTTTATAAGACTTAGAACCATATTGCTCAGGCTCTCTAACTCCCAGCATATTTAGGTTTGGACCATTGATAATCAATATATTTAAGTCTTTTTCCATAAGTTTATTATACTATAAAAAAGTGGTTTTGTAAATTTTTGTTAAAATTTATAATATTAATGTAACTAATTTGACATGATTGGCTTATCATGCATGTACAAACTATCCCAAAATCTCCTCCCAAGATTATTGTTCAAGTCGCAGAAGTGTGACTTTTTTTTTACCTAATTTTCGTGCATTGTCATCTGGGAAGATACTTCAGCAACAATTCTTGCTATATCTGCTCCTCCAATTGAAACTTCAAGTATTAATGGAGCATATATAAGCATTGTTTCACGGTAGCTCATAGTATCTACATCAATAATATTAAATTCAATAAAATCTTCACCGGCATACATCAATTTGCCATATTCCCCGCCGGTAGCCCATCTTATGAATAAGTACTGGTTTTCGTACTCTTTTAATTTTTCTAATAATTTCATGTCTAACCTAATAACCTTATAATATATAATATTAGCTATTTTTTACATTTAGTCAACTGTTTATAACTTATTAAACTATAAAAGTTTTAACAGAACCGTCTTGGTGGTATAAGCCGCCTCCGCAAACTGTTTCTACGACTTTTAAAACAAATTCGCGCGGTGCATCTGTTTGATTTAGTGTAAACTCTTGTCCTGTATGTTTTATTTTAAATATGCATTTTTGATTTTGATCAGGTGGAACATATAAAGAAGCTATTTCATTCTCTAAAAGTTTAACCATTTCATCTTCTCGGTCTTTTGCTTCTTTTATTATGTCGTGGTAATTTCCTCTAACTGCCATTATTCTGTTAGAAAAAATATGTCTGCCATCTTCTCTATATAATGCTTGTGGTTGAAAATTGCATCTGGTTGTAAAACTCATTTTGTGCCACAAAATATTAACAACTGCTGTTGATTTTAGGGCATCTGCATCTACATATATGTTTTGAGTTGTAACTCCTCTTGATGAAAATGATTGTTTTAAATTGTTTGTAACAAGTTCAAGACAATCTATCATTCTTGAAAAGATATCATTCGTATTCACTGTAGAATGCTGATAATCTAAAAATTGTTTGTACATGTGTGATGAAACAAGTTCTACTCTCTCTTGGATTACTATATCCTTTTTGGTAGCAGTTTCTGAATTATCAAAACTTTCAAAATTATTTAGCAATTTCGTTTCCTTTTTTTATAACATATTTTTAGAATAAACATGTTTTCTTGTAAAGATTATATATGTTTTCGTTACAAAATTGAATACTTATAAAGTTTTATAAATTTTTTTTATTTTTTATTACAAAATTTGTTTATATATTGAAATTATTTGTTTGGCAATAGGACAGTAATATATTTTTATGTTTTTCAATTTTATCTCTCATATATGAATTTTTTGTTTCTTTTATTACTAAGTCCATTGCGTTATCGTACATTTTTGCAGAACCTTTAAGATATTCAAGTTGATTTTGAGAACTTATTGAACCAAGATCTTGATAATATTTTCCATAAATTAAATATATTTTTGATAATAAATCATTCATATTATATTTTTTTGCAAGAATTAGTGCTGATTCCAAATTGATTTTTGCTGTTTCGTAATCTGAAATTTCCATGTTAGCTTTTGTTAACAATATTTTTAATAGGACAATAAAATAATAATTATTAATTCTTGGATTTTGAGCTATTTCAAGAGCTTGTGTTGCAATATCAATAGCATTTTTAGGATTTTCAGTTATTATTGTAGCTTCTGCTATCAAATACCAGTTAAGTAATGCGCCTATAGCTAATTTTTTATTTGCGAAATATGTAACTTCTTCATTATATATTTCTATTGAATGTTTAGCCTGTTTTGATTCATAGAATAATTTTCCAAGCAGTGTTTTGAATATATTTTTTAGAAAATCATTTCCTGTATCAACCGCACATCTTGTTGCATCAAACAAGCTTTCTTGCATGTTATCAAATTGTTTTTGTAGAAAATTATTGATTGTTTCAATTAAATTATAGTAATTTAAAATATCTGCACCGTTAGAATTTAGGTTATCAATATCTAAATATTCAATACTTAGTTTATTGGAAATGTCTGATAAAACTTCTTTTGAGGTTTTGAAATTACCTTTCATAGTATTTGCATAAGCAAGTATAAGTTTTGCTCGACATATAAGTTCATCGTCATCAATTTTGTTTTTATCAATAATTTCAAATAATGCAGTTAGAATTTCAAAAGACCTGTCATTACCTTGAAGTGCCAGAGCTGTTGCTAAATATAAATATACTCTAAGCCAAGTATCGTATACAAAACCTAATGGAATTGATTTGTCTAATCTAGGTTTTGCCAAATTGTTATTTAAGACTGGCAAAATTTCATTATCTATAAGATTTATAACTTCTCCGCTGTTGCCGATATTAATTAAAGATGATAATTTCGAAGCCTTTATTAATGCTGCTTCAAGATCAAGACCTGGAGTTAATTTTTTCAATACATTATCAACACATTCAACATCACCAAAGTAATTTCCTGTTTTTTTGCAACATAGTGCAAGATATCCTAATAATTCAATTTCTTTGGTTTCGTTATTGTTAGTTTTTGCATTTTGAATTGCATCAGGTAAATATTCAATGGCTTCTTCAGGGTCATATTCGGTTAATAATTTTCCGAGTCTTTCACTTATATTAAATCTTATATTTAATGTTTCGTTTTCATTGAACTCGTTGAGTAGAGCTAAACATTGTTTTTGGGCTATTACATATAAATTTACATCACCTATATATGAAGCAAGTCGTGTTGTTTTTGTCCATATATCAAATGCCATTCTGTTTTCTTTTAGGTTGTGCGCAATCATTGCCATTGTAGCATTTGTGTTTAAATTAAAGACGCTTATGGCTTTCCCTATTTTAACGTTTAAGTCTTCAAATGATGGATCGTTTTGAATATTTTTAAGTACATTTTCCCATAGTAATAAGTTATTAAATTCATAATAAATTTCGTTATAAGGATGTACGAATTTTGATTTAACAAGATATGACATTATGTCATTAAATTCTTGATTTTTATACCCGAAAATTTCTTTTAGAAGTGCCAGATTTAATTTATCGCCAAGAATAGATGCTCCGCATAGAAGTTTATGTGCTTCTTTGTTTATCTTTTTTAGTGTTTCTAATCTTTCTTTTATCAGATCAGGAAAATTGTTTGGCATTAAAAAAGCTTTATCAGAAATTTGGCAATCAAAGCAATAACTTACAGCCTGTTCTACAAATGCCGGGTTTCCATTGCATTTTTCAAATATAACTTCTTTTTCTCTATTGGAAACATAGGTTCCTGATTCTCCTGTAAGTTTTAGTTTTTGTTCAAGTTCATTAGTTGGAATGCCTGTTAAGTTTATATCTAAATAAGATTTTAATTCTTTTGATTCAAACCCGAAAAAACTGCTTATCGGTTTAGGTTCATTGTATAGTGCAATGAATTTTAAGTTTTTCCAGTTGTAATTTTTTCTCATAAAGTTTGTGAGAAATTCTATTGAAAATCCGTCAATAAAATCAAAATTATCAACTACAAATACAAATCTTCCTGTATGGCAGAAGGCGTCGAAAATTTTGTTTAAAATTTCGTAAGTATGTTTTTTATTTATTATAATGTCTTCATAGTTGCCGTCTTTTGAGTTGTATAAAAAGTTTAGAAAATCTGCAACTTCATTTGCGCTAAGAAATCTAAATTCATTACTGAAAAATTGTAATGCATCATTTTTTAAGTCATTGTTATTGACATAAAAGTTTGGCAATTTGAACAGGTTTAACAGCATATCTTGAATAACGCCACCTGGAGTTAATTGTGTTAATTGAGTACATTTGCCGATACACCATTCTAATTTTTCTGCGTCAAGAGATTGAATAACTTCTTTTAGTAATGTACTTTTGCCAATACCTTTTTGACCAGTTATTGAAAATATTTTTACATCTTTTGATTTGATACCTTCAGAAAGTGCTTCCAAAGCTTGTTTTTGAGATAAATATTTTGGTTCAAATTCAATTTTTATATTTTTATCTGTTTTTGATTTAGTTTTTTCTTTAGTTTTGTTTAATCCTTTACCTAAAGGTGAACCGCATTTTCTGCATTTTGTAGCAATCGGGAAATTAACACTATGACAGTGAGGACAAATTTTTAGTAATTCTTGTCCGCATTTTTGGCATACTAAATTTCCGATAGGGTTTACAGTATTACAGTGAGAACATAATAAACCTGTACGTGTTTTACAATATGGACATTTTAATGCCGTATTGGGTATATTTTTTTTACATATCGGACATTTCATAGTTTAGAATTATTCAATAACATCTCTGACTTTATCCATCAATTTGTATAATCTTTTTGAGATTTCAGATTGAGAGATACCAAGTTCTTCAGAAATTTCTTTCTGAGTCATGCCTTTATCATAACGCAAAGTATAAATATGTAAATAGTTTTTGTCAGGTTCAGATTCATCAATTTTTCGTATTGTATCAGCAACAAATTGTAAAATTTCCTTTTGAATAACAATTTCTTCAGGATTATCCGGAATTTTTACACTTGCGTAGTTGATTTCTATTTTAGAATAGTCAGTGCTATCCAGAGGTTCAAGAGCTACTTCTTTTGTTGACATGTAACCTGCTCTTGTCCTTCTTAATCTTCCGGAATCTTTTAACACATTAACTATAGATGTAGTTACAATACGTTTAAGATAGGCTTCCAAAGTAGACTCGCTTTCAATAGCATTAACAATTGCTACTGAACGTTTACAAGTTTCATTAAAAAAGTCATCGTATAAATCCTCATTATTTGGGTATTTACGATCATTTTTTATTATTCTACTAATTAAATCAATCTTGTCTTGTGTTAATTCCACAATTTAGCTTCCTCTACCTCAACGGCATTATACCATATTTATAGATAAATTTTAAGTATAACTGTTGTACTTTCGTCGTTTCCTACGCTATGAGGAGCTTTTAGGACTTTTAATGTTTGGTTAACAGTTTGTAACACAATGCTATCGATTTGGGATGAACCACTTGAAGTTATTATTTGAGAAGTTTTAAATGTTCCATCTTTATCGAAAGTTACGCTTACTCTTATTTCATTTGAGTATGCATAGTCTGTAGCAAGTAGCAAATCACTTGTTAGTGATAATTTCAAACTCTTACCTGCTGCTTGGAAGTATTGTTTAAATGCTGCATTGTATGAAATGTAGTCCGGAACTTCCCAAGTTAATTTTTTAACTTCAATAAATGTTGTTGCACTAATTGATTTCTTTTGAGCTGGTGTTAGGGAAGTTGATTTAGGTTGAGTTGTAGCCTGTGGAATTGTTTGTTGTTTTGCAGATTTTGCTGCAGGTTGTGGTGTATTTGTAGAGGCTAAGGCATCTGTATTATTATCCATTTTAACAACATTATTAGGATCTACATTTAGAGTATTTGCATCAGATACTCCGTTATCAGGACTAGTTGGTGTTGTATCATCAGTGATTGGTTGTGGAGTTTCTTCTGTCGGAGTTTTGAATAGTTTTGCTACTCCAAAACCTATTGCACAGACTATTGCTAATACAATTAGTCCGCCTATTAGTTTTATGCCAATTCCAAGACCTGCATTAGAGATTCCTGATGCTCCAAGTCTTCCAGGTTGTTGAAGAAGTGATGAGCCTGGAACTTTGGAGTTTGGATCATATAAATCTTCAAGATTTTCGTTTTCCGGAACTGTAGATGGTTGTGCTTCCGGATTGTTGATATCAATAGGTATTTCTCCTACCGTAAATGTTTTATCGCTTATTGCTCTTGAATTTTCCCTTACTGCAAATGTTTTTTGTTGATTATTTGCTTCAGGCTCAACGATTATTTCTTCGTCAGAAATTTCGTTTCCTGCTGTAGGTTCTGATTTTGGAATATCTATATCTTCAAGATTGTCATAATTTGTATCATTCAACCAGTCTTGATCTTGTTGAGTATCTTCTGGTGTTATATTTTGATTAGAAATATCTGTTTCTTGATTTAAAGTTTCTGGGGTTGTTGTATTATCTTGTGCAAAGTTATCAGAGATATCATCATCAGATAATAATTCTGAGAAATCGTCAATTTCACTATAGTCTGAGTTATTTTCAGTTGTCTGAGTTTCTGCTTGTGTATAGCTAATTGTGTCTATATTTTCAGGATTTGAGTTGGTTTCACTTATTTGTGTTGAGGTATTGACATCTTCATCTAAATTAATTTCATCATTTAAATTAATATCATCGTCCAGATTAAAGTTTGGAACTTCTCTGGTTTCGTCGTCTTCAAAGGTTGCGTTTTGATCGATTATTTTATCCCCGAAATCAGAAGATAGTATATTGTTAGAACTGTTTCTGTTATCAAAATCACTCATTCCCATATCTTGTGAATTTGGTGCATCTAAATTAAATTCGTGAGATGGCATTTTTAAATCAACTAAATGTTCTTCTTCGTTATTTAAATCAATGTCTGCAAAATTATCAAATGATGATGTTCCATCTTCATTAATTTCAAATGAAGAAAGGTTTGGAAGATCTATTTTGTCAACATCAGGGTTTTGAAGTTTCTTTTCAAGATCGTCAACTGGTTTAGTTGGAGAGTCAATATTTGTAAGACTTTCAAGATTAACTATGCTATCTGTATCTTCTTTAAATTCCTCAGTTTTGATAGTTTCCATTTTATCAAGTTCAATTGTCTCTTGTTCTACAGCAACTTCTTCATGTGTATTGTCTACAGGTTGCAAATCGGAAAGATCTTTAGGAGTATCAAATTTTCCTGAATTTTCAGCTTCAATGTTACTTTCGTGTTTTGCAATTGCAAGATCATGTGCTAATGCTGAAATGTTTTCAGGAACAGCAGTTGCATCGGTAGTAGTTTTTGCATAATCTATTCTATCAAGATTTTTTTGTTGTTCTTCAATATTTTTATTAACAATGTCATTAACAAGATCTCCGGCAACAGATGCAAGTTTTATTGCTTCTTTTGATGCAGCTTTTTCTCCTGCAACGGCAGCACCTGCAACTTCAGCTGCAACTGCACCTGCTGTTGTTGTGGCTGTTTCAATAGTAGTTGCCATTGAATTTTTTAGAGCATCTGTTATTGATTCTGCAACGCTTTTTTTAGAAGTTTTTGGTGTATCTGTAGTTTCATTTATTGAAGTAGAAGTGTCTTCTATATTTAGTTGAGTTTCTTCTTCTTCTGCTGCTATTGTTAAACCATCATCTAGTAGGTCATCCCCAAGGTTAAGGTCTTCATCATTTATTGTTGGTAAAATGTCTTCTTCTACAGATGTTTCAATTTCATTTAATGTTGATGTTTCATCTATGGTATTTGTTACATTGTTTTCATCTAATGTTAATCCATCATCCAGTAAATCATCTCCAAGATCAATTGATTCTTCTCCTAAAATAGGTAAAGATTCTTCATTTGTAGAAGTTTCTAAGTCTTCTTGTAGTGTAGTTTCTAATGTTGTGTCAGAAGAATTTTCATCAGAAAGATTTAAGTTATCATCTAATAAGTCATCTCCAAGGTCAATTGATTCATCGTTTAGTGTAGGTAAAGCTTCTTCTTCAATAGATGTTTCAATTGAATTTTGAGTAGTAGTTTCGTCAAGATTTTCTTCAGATAAACTAGTTTCAGTTTCATCTGCAATTGTTAGAGTATCTTCAATATTATCATTGTTTATATCAAGAGAAGGTTCATCTAAGCTTTGTTCTTGATCTGAAGGCTCGGTATTATCGTTTTCAGTAAGTTCTGTTTCTTCTTGAGTTGTAGAATTTTCTTCTTGCTCTTGCTCTTGTTCTTCGTTATCAGAATCCAAATCATCATCGAAGAAAGATTCATCTAACAAAATGTCATCTTCACCGAGTTCAGTGTTTTCTAATGAAATTTCTTCATTAACTGCATTTTCATCTTCTTGAGCAATTAACGGTGTTTCAGGAATTGTTGTACTTGTTTCTATGGTTTTGTTTCTACCAAGTTCAGATTCAACATTAAAAGCTAAAGTTTCAAAGTTGTCAAATTCTAAAACACTTTCTCTTAAACTATCGTTTAAGAATAATAATTCAAGAAGTTCACGGAATTCTTCATCTGAAATATCGTGATCATTTAGGGTTATAGATAATTCTCTGCCTCTTAGCATGTCTTCTTGAGTTAGTTCTCTTGAGGTTCTACCTGTAAAATCTTTTATAAATTTTGTTAGTGTGTCTGGGGAAGAAAGTTTAGATTTAGATATAAAATAATAATCAGTATTAGCTTTTTTCTTATCAATTTGGCTAGGTTTGAAATAACCTAAAAGCTCGACGTGATCAAACTGTGAATCTAATTTTATAACCACATAAATATCAGGAGTGATTTCTAAATCAAAATGGCATTTTGGTACAAAAATTTGATTTTCATCAAAAATAGTACGAACATCAATATGTATATTTGGAAGTAAAATATCTGCTATATCAATTTTTTCTAATATTTTAGAAATAGAGTGAATATTATGAGCCTCTTCAACATTAATTCCTTCTGATGCAATATATTTAGTAACTAACTCAGCTCCAAGAGCGTTGATATAGGCTCTATTTTTAATTTCTTTATTAACAAAACTTCTAGACATGAACTCTGCTTCAGTAATGTTATCTTTTTCTATATATATTAATGCTTCTTGTTTATTTGCCATTATAAAAATCCTCCCACATTATATTAGATGACACGGCGGATAAAAATATTCCAAAAATAATGTAAACTTTTGTAACAAATATTTGCAAAATTATATTAATGAGTCAAAATTAATTCATTAGGAGTTTTATAAGTTGTGTAATATGAAATGTGTGTAAGGAGGTTTTCTCATGTTAGCAGTCAATCCAATTTCTAGTGTTCGCTTTGGTGATAGTCCTGTAAGTGCTTTAGATAGAGAAGGTGCATTTTCAAAAAATAAAGCAGCAGGTGCAGCAGCAGCATCAACAGCTCCGGCAAATGCATCTCAAGTTCCTGAAAAGAAATCAAGTACAGGTAAAAAAGTTGTGGGAACAATTGTAGGTTTGGCAGTAGTTGCAGCAGCATTAGCAGCTTTACCAAAGGTATTCCCAAATGCAATTAAAGCTTTATCAAAAGAAGAATTAGCAGCAAAACCAGGATTTATGAAAAAAGTTGGTCATTATGTAGCAACAGTAGGTAATGCTATTGCAAAATATACTTATGAACCAGTTGTAAATTTATTTAAGAAAAAACCACCAAAAGCAGATGGAAATGATGCTAGTATCGCAACTCGTATTTTTGCATAGATGAGATGACCATTATATTAATAAATAGTTAATAAGTGAGAACCATAGTGAAAGCTATGGTTCTCATATTTTTGTAACTTGACGATATTTGGGTTTATATGGTATAATGCTTATGTTAATTGAGTTTTCCCCATTCTAAATGAGCCATTAAATATGTCAGAAAGGATATTTATGACATATAGTGTTCCGTATTCTTTTGTACCTGGAACAAAGGCTAAAGCCGAAGAAGTTAACGCTAATTTTATTGATGTTTTGTCCAAAATTGATGATGCGAATACTAGAATTGATGATTCAAATGATAGAATAGATTCCGCAAATTCTGATATTGAGGATGTAAATACTAAAATTAGTGAGCTTGGAAATCAATATTTGGATATAGATCTTTCTAATATAAGTGAGACAGGGCAAAAATTATTTGATGCTAAGGCAAACACTTCAAATCTTGATGGATCTTGGACGATTAAACAGGTTACTATAGCAGATAAGACTATTACAAAAGATGTAACTCATTCTTTTTCTTTATCAAGTTATTTACCGGATTCAACTAATAAATATGAGATAATAGTGTCTTTATCTGCTACATCTGATGATAAATCATCTTCTTGTTTCTTTTTATATTTGAAAACTGATTATTTAACGACAAATATGCCGATTTGCAGAGCGTTAAAAGGAGCAGGAGCCGCTTTTGCTGCAGGTATTTGTACTTTGCTTACTTCGAAAAGTAGAAAAATATATGTTTATAATACAGTAAGTGCGAATGATACTACGGAATATGTATTAAAATTACATGCTTATAGAAAGGTGAAATAATTTATGAAATATTTATATGTTGAAAATGGACAAGTGAATGGGGCTGGAGAATTGGAACAGCTTGATGAAAGTGTTATAAATTTTGAAGTTAGTGATGAAATTTATAATAATTATCTTAGTGAAAAGTATAGATATATTTATTCAGATGGTAATATTATTGAAAATCCTCAATATGAAAATGAAAAGCAAAAAGCTGTTATTTCACAACGAATTGTTGAAATACATAATGAATTAAATGATTTAGATAAAAAACGAATTAGAGCTGTTTGTGAATCAGAAGTCAAAGATAGTCAAACAGGTCAAACATGGCTTGAGTATTATAATTCCTTAGTTGTGGATTTAAGAGAAGAGCTTACGGCTTTAGAAGCGCAAATTTAAAATAATAAACCGATTACTGCACTTGGTGTTTAATTATATCAGGTGCAGTTTTTATTTTAGGTAATCTTCCATACTGATTTGAATATGATCATTTATTAATTTTGCAACTTGTTTGTCATTGTTAGGTGAATAAATTTCTGAAAGAAGTTCTCTTGTTTTGTCCGGATTAGAAGGATTTAAATCGCTAACTTTATGCATTGGGAATATATAAGAATCTCCATCAGGTCCGAATTTAAAATCATTTGCAA
The DNA here is from genome assembly GCA_949292185.1 of uncultured bacterium. Lineage (GTDB taxonomy): Bacteria > Cyanobacteriota > Vampirovibrionia > Gastranaerophilales > Gastranaerophilaceae > Zag111. Next base: position 209,721 of record CASEYP010000031.1, on the reverse strand, counting down.
TTTCAAATTGTTTTTCAGACATTTGAGAAATTCGTCTTGTTAATTTTGCAATATAACTGAACATAGATAGAGTTTCTCTTTGTATTGGTATAACAATATAATTTACAGCTAATCTTGGAATTAATCCTTTTTCTTGAACAGAACTTGTCATAACATGTATAAAATTAGGATCTTTAGCAAATCTGCATTTGCCAATTATAGGCTCGCATTTTTTTGCGACTTCTTTAAATTCGGTTAAATCCTTACCATTATAGTCATCAGTAAGGTTAATAACCATATGAGTTACAGTTACATCCGGCAAAGATTGTTGTAAGGGTTTTACATATGCTCCAATGTTTCTAATACCTGTAAAATTAATATTATCCATTGTAAATGTGTCTCCTTTTTTTATTTGAAATCCTGTAAAAATATTTTTTGACAGTTAGATATAATATTTTTTTGATATAATCAAAGTTAATGATAGGAGAAATGAAATGACTGAAATAAGAGAAGAATTTATAAAACAAGCACAGCATCTTGCAAGAAATGCAGAAGTTTTACCTGGTGGAGTAGAAGAGTTAGCTGCAAAACTTCAACACGCAGCAGATACAAATACTCCATTGAGAATAAAACTTGGTATGGATCCGACAAGACCTGATTTGCATTTGGGGCATACTGTTGTAATGCGTAAATTAAAAGAATTTCAGGCATTAGGTCATAAAATAGTCTTACTTGTAGGTGGCGCAACTGCAATGGTTGGGGATCCATCAGGAAAATCTGAAACAAGACCGGCATTGTCAAAAGAACAGGTTGAAGAAAATGCTAAAACTTATTTTGCACAAATGGCAAAGGTTTTAGATGTATCAAATGCAGAAGTTGTTAATAATGCAAATTGGCTTCATAAAATGAGTTTTACTGAATTATTAAAATTATCAGCACAAGTTACAGTAGCACAGATGATGACAAGAGATGATTTTGCAAAAAGATATGCAGAAGGTAAGCCTATTTCTATTGTAGAATTTTTCTATCCATTGATGCAAGCTTATGATTCTGTAGCTATAGATGCTGATATTGAACTTGGTGGAACTGATCAACGTTTTAATACATTATTAGGAAGAGATATCCAAACAGCTTACGGTAAAAAATATCCACAGTTAGTAATTTTATTACCATTGTTAGAGGGTACTGATGGTGTTGTAAAAATGTCAAAATCATATCCTGAACATTGTATATCATTAACTGATAGCGCAAAAGATATGTTTGGTAAGTTGATGAGTATTCCAGATAATATGATAACCAGATATTTCAGTTTGTTGACAGATGCAACGAAAGATGAGCTAGAAACTTATGACAAGCAAATTGCCGACGGTTCGGTAAACCCAAGAAATATAAAAATGAAATTAGCACATTTAATTACAGAAGAATATCACGGAAAAGAAGGTGCAGATAAAGCTCAAGAAGACTTTATTAATGTAGTTTCAAATAAAGGAATTCCTGATGATATACAAGAAGTAAAAGTTGAAGACGGCAAAAATATTCTTGATTTATTAACAGAATTAGGTTTTGTGGCAAGTCGTGGTGAAGCAAAAAGACTTATCCAAGGCGGTGGTGTAAAACTTGACGGTGAAAAGATTTCTGATATGTCTTATTCTATAACAGTTAAAGACAGTATAATTTTGCAAGCAGGAAAAAGAAAATTTGCAAAATTAGTAAAGTAAAATAATTAACAAAACAGGTTTAAAAAGAATGTTTGATGTTATAAAACGAGGAATTACAAAGGTAAAAGAGGATATCAAAGTTATCTATGATAATGATCCTGCTGCAACTAATTTACTCGAAGTTATATTATGCTATCCGGGATTACATGCTTTGATTGCTTATAGATTTGCGCATAGGCTATATAAATGGCATATACCATTAATTCCAAGGATTATTTCATATATTACAAGAATAGTTACCGGAATAGAAATACATCCGGGAGCTCGAATTGGCAGAAGATTTTTTATAGACCATGGTGAAGGAGTGGTAATTGGAGCAACAACAATTGTTGGAGATGATGTTTTAATCTATCAACAGGTTACATTGGGTGGTACAGGAAAAGAACACGGTAAACGTCACCCAACCTTAGGAAATGGTGTTATAGTTGGCGCAGGTGCAAAAGTTCTAGGTAATATAACTATAGGTGATAACGTTAGAATAGGTGCAGGTTCTGTCGTAATTGAAGATGTTCCAGAAAATTCTACAGTTGTAGGAATTCCTGGAAGAGTTGTTCATAGAGCAGTAATTGATAAACAAGGTAATCTTATGCACAATAGAATTCCTGATCCTATTCGCTGTGAGATAAACAAACTAAAAGCTGAAGTTGAAATCATGAAAGAAAAACTTGATAAATAATTGTTACTAAATGTAACATATTTTAGAAATGTTGAAATAATAGCATCGAAAAATTTTTTATATACAGGACGTATAAGAAGAGATGTTATTATGGTAAATTTTAAGGATTTTGGTTCATATAATGCTTCTGTTCATACAGGACGAGCAAATATAGTGCAGCGTTATGAAGAGAAGGCTGCTGCAAAGGCTGCAAGAGCTCGCGCTGAACATCGTACCGAAACAGTTAATATTAAATATAATTATGGACCTTCAAAATCTGAAGTTATTGGTTCAACAGCAGGGGCTGCCGTAAACTTTGTGCTTGGTTTATTGGGTGGCGAAAAGTCTCAGAGTTCAGATGCTTCAACATTGCAACCAAAAACAGTTGCATCAACTCCACCTACTGACACGTCTTCAAAAAATCTGACAGATACGGCACCTTCAGCTGGCACTGTTGATACGTCTACATTACCATCAGGTTCTAAAATAAGTAATATTGCGCAAAGAACGGTTGACGGTTCTCCAAGTTATGTTGCGACAGTGCAAAATTCTGATGGCTCAACGGCTACATATTCAATAACGAAAGATACATCCGGTAAATATAAAATTGGTGCTCAGCTGGCAAAACAAAAGGGCAGTAATTATGTAAACCAAGATAAACTAAATTCTGCGATAGAAAAAGAGTTTGGCAAAGGTTTTAAATTGCCGGAGGGTTATACAGCAGAACTTGTTGGAGATACTCTTGTTGTTAAAGATGCTAAGGGTAAAGCTTTGGATTCAACACAGTTAACCTTATTAAAATCAGGTGAAACCATTTCTAAAAAAGCGAATGAAACTTCCGATTCAGATGATATAAATACAATGCTTAATGATGCAGATTCCTCTAAAGATGGTGCTATAAGTCAAGATGAATACAGAACTTACATTTCAGGTTTATTAGAATCTGCAGGAATAGATACTCAAGGGTCTCTAAAATCTAAAATAGATAGCTTGATAGATGAAAGTTTCAAAAATATCGATACCAAAAATTCGGATGGTTTATTGACTAAAGAAGAATTAACACAAAATGCTCCAAAAGTAATATCAGAACTGACAGATAAGATAGGTGAACTTACAAATTCAAATTTAGAAGCTGATACAAATAATCAAAATACCGCAGGTATGTCAGCTGACGATATTATGTCTGCTGCAGATTTAGATGATAGTGGCAAGATTGATAAAACAGAATTTTCGGATTTACAAAAATCGGCTAAAGAACTAGGTTCTGCTCCACCAACAAACAAATCTTTTGAAGAATTGGATAAAAACGATGATGGTTTTATAACAAAAGATGAACTTTCACAAGAATAAAGCTTTACTTTAATTCTTTAAGGGCAGAAATTGTTTTTAATAGAAATTGTAATTCTTTTTTGTTTAATTTTTTAACTTCTATTTTTATTTTATCTAGTAGTTGATTTTCTTCAGAGTTGTCATAAGAAAACAAGTCTTTAACTTCGATATTAAGAACGTCAGCTAATTTAATAATGTTTTTTAGTGTAGGAAAATGGTTTCCGTTTTCCATTTTACAAAGGTGTTGCGGATCCATCCAAATAAGTTCTGCAAGCTCTTCTTGAGTGAGTTTTTGACTTTTGCGAAGCTCTCTAACTCGTTTACCAAATAAAGTTTTTAATTGCTGTTCATCCATAATATTATCCTACATTTTACCTATTATGGAGAATAGTCATAATGTGATTTGATGACAATAAATATTTGACATTTATGGTAATTCATGACATGAATTGGGTCATCAACTTGGTATTGTATATCAAGAATTGTTGGAATTAAGGAGGTTAAATTTATGTCACAGCCAAAGGTGTCAGTTATAGTTGCAGTGTATAATGTAGAGGATTATTTAGTACAATGTATGGATTCTGTTGTTAATCAGACTCTTAAAGATATTGAAATAATTTGTATGGATGATTGTTCGACCGATAAATCACTTGAAATTTTAAAAGAATATAGAAAAAAGGATAATAGAATAAAACTTTTGGAATTTGGTGAAAATGTTGGTCAAGGAAAAACAAGAAATGTAGCATTAGATATTGCAAAAGGCGAATATCTAATGTTTCTTGATGGGGATGATTGGCTGGAATTAAGTGCTTGCGAGAAGGCTTATGAACATATAAAAGCAAATAATAATGATTTTGCATATTTTAATATGTTTGATTATTTTGAAAATAAAGATGTAAAGCATGTTAATACAAGAAGATTGAGACATTTTACAAATTTTTCTTCGTCTCAAAATATACGTTTGTGCGAATATGATAACTGGTTTATAACAACTGGAGAACCTTGGTATAAGATATATAAAAGAGATTTTTTAAATAATAATAATATAAGATTTTCTAATTTAAGAATATGTGAAGACGTGCCGTTTTATATAAAAGTTATTGTATGTGCAGAGACTGTTTCAGTTTTAAATCTTCCTTTATATAACTATAGGATTCGAGATAATTCTTGTGGTACAACATGTGTTTATAATTGGAAGGATTTATTTAGCGCACGTAGAGAGTCTTATAATTATATTATAAAATCCCCGCATTCAGAAGCATTTTTAAAAGTTTTCTTACCGTATTGTATAAATACTCTTTTATATTGGTATGGTAGATTTTCACGAATTGATTCTTCAATTTCAAAAGATTTTTATCTTGAGCTTCGCAAATACTTTATGGAACTTGATACCAAACATAGTATTGAAGATTTTAAAGAAAAAATTAATTATTCAAAATTTAAAAGAATATTAAAATATAATTGGTCAACAAAGTGTTTTATGGATTTTATTCATTTGATATTTTCAATAACAAATACAAAGAAACATAAAGTAATAACGTTTTTTGGAATAAAATTAAAAATCAAAAGATTTTCAATGAATAAACAGTATAAAAATCTATGCAAAAAATATAAAAAGACTATAAAACGACTTCAAAAAGAGGCAAAAAACAGGAAAATACGAGTTGCATTTTATGTCAATGATACCCGTTGGAAATGTCAAAATTTATATGATTTGATGTCAAAAGATGAACATTATGAGCCTTTTATTATTGTTGGGAAAAGTAATGTTCCTGTTAATAATAGGGAATACCAAAGTTATGATGATTTAATGAAAATTTTCCAAATCTACAAAAAGAATAATCGAAATGTTTTTTTAGCATATGATTATGAAAATTTGGAACCAATTTCGCTATCAGAATTTAACCCTGATATAGTATTTTATTCAAGGCATTGGCAATTGTATAAAGAACATAATGTAAATGCTATTTCTGACTATGCATTAGCTTGTTATATTCCGTATTTTATATCAAACTCCCCTGCAAATATAGAGGCTGGATATGCTTTTCATAATTTAGTTTGGAGATATTATTTACTAAATGATGATTTAAAGAAAGAATACAAAAAAGTAATGAAAAATAGAGGTAAGAATTTACGCGTTGTCGGGTATCCGTTTTTAGAAGATTATAAAAAACAGGATAATGTAGAAAAAAAATATATTATTTATGCCCCTCATTGGTCTGTAGGGAAAGATTCATTATTGAAATATGCGACATTTGAATGGAATGGGGAATATATATTGAATTTTGCCAAACAACATCCTGAATTAAATTGGGTATTTAAGCCTCACCCGATATTAAAAGGTACATTAGTAGATACAGGTGTTATGACAAAAGAAGAGACGGATAACTATTGGGCAGAGTGGGACAAAATAGGAATAAAATATGAAGGAGCTGATTATCTACCGTTATTTAAGGCTTCCAAAGCTTTGATAACAGATTGTGGATCATTTTTAGCAGAATACATGCCAACAAAAAATCCTGTAATTTTATTGCGTTCAGATATAGCTACTCCGTATAATTTTTTAGCTCAAAAAGTTACAAAATATTATTATAAAGCTCATAATTTGGAAGAATTGTCAGATTTATTTAATGATGTATTGATAAAAGGAAATGATATAAATAAAAAGCAACGATTGCAGATGCTGGAAGATTTACATTTAGTAAATTCCGCATCTGAAAATATTTTGCGTGATTTAGATAAAACTTTATGTATAGAAAGAAATTAAAATAAAAACATTTACCCCGCTTAATTCCAAATATGTGGTTGGAAATATCCTTCCACAATTTTTTTATTTTATGAATAATTAATTTTTCCTTAATTTTATTAATTTTTTAAGAAAACCGTTATATAAATGTAATGTAAATATAAAATTTATATTAAAAAGGAGAGGAAATCATGATTAAACCATTAGGTGACAGAATTGTTATTAAAGTTATTGAAGAGACAGAACAAACTTCAGGTGGAATTTTTATTCCTGATAGTGCAAAAGAAAAACCTCAAAGAGGTGAAGTTGTTGCTGTTGGACTTGGAAAATTAAATGACAAGGGTGAAAGAGAACCAATGGATGTTAAAGTTGGTGATGTAATCCTTTATGCTAAATATTCTGGAACTGATGTTAAAGTAGACGGTTCTGAATATAAAATTTTATCAATTAAAGATGCATTAGCAATTATTGAATAATAAAAATTATTTAAAGGAGAAATAAAGAAATGGCAAAACGTATTGTATTTGATGAAGAAGCAAGAAAAGCTCTTCTAAAAGGTATTGATGCAGTAGCAGACGCTGTTAAGGTTACACTAGGACCAAAAGGTAGAAACGTAATTTTGACAAAGAAATTTGGCGCACCTCAAATCGTTAATGATGGTGTAACTATTGCAAAAGAAATCGAATTAAAAGATGCATTAGAAAATTCTGGTGCACAATTATTAAAAGAAGTATCATCTAAGACAAACGATGTAGCTGGTGATGGTACAACAACAGCATCAGTATTAGCACAAGCTATCGTTCGTGAAGGTTTAAGAAACCTAACTGCAGGTGCTAACCCAATGTCTATGAAACGTGGTATTGATAAAGCTGTAGATGCTGCAGTAGCAAAAATCAAATCTATGGCAAGACCTGTTAATACTAAAGAAGAAATCGCTCAAGTTGCAGCAATTTCTGCAGGTAACAACAAAGAAATCGGTGAATTAATCGCCGAAGCAATGGAAAAAGTTGGACACGATGGTGTAATTACTGTTGAAGAATCAAAATCATTTGGTACTAACTTAAAAGTTGTAGAAGGTATGCAATTTGACAAAGGATACATTTCACCATACTTTGTAACTGATCCTGAAAGAATGGAAGCAGTATTAGAAGATGCTTATGTATTCTGTTGTAACAAGAAAATCAATTTGATATCAGACTTAGTTCCATTACTAGAACAAGTTGCACGTGATGGCAAATCATTATTGTTAATCGCAGAAGATATCGAAGGTGAAGCATTAGCAACATTAGTTGTTAACACAATGAGAAAAGTATTAAGAGCAGTAGCAGTAAAAGCTCCTGGATTTGGTGACAGAAGAAAGGCTATGCTTGAAGATATCGCAATTCTAACTGGTGGCGAAATGTTCACTGAAGAATTAGGTATCAAATTAGAAAATGTAACAACACAAATGTTAGGTAAAGCAAAACGTGTAACAGTTACAAAAGATGAAACAACAATCGTAGTTGGTGATGAAACAAAAGAAGCAGTTCAAGAAAGAGTAAGACTTATCAAGAAACAAATCGAAGCTTCTGATTCTGAATACGATAAAGAAAAATTAAATGAACGTGTTGCTAAATTATCAGGCGGCGTTGCATTGATAGAAGTAGGTGCAGCATCTGAAGTTGAATTGAAAGAAAGAAAACTAAGAATTGAAGATGCTCTAAACGCAACAAGAGCTGCAAATGAAGAAGGTATAGTTCCAGGTGGTGGTGTTGCATTGTTAAGAGTACAACAAGAATTGAATTCTAAATTAGAATCAATCGACTTTGAATCTGATGATGAAAAAGTTGGATATAAAATCTTAACAGCAGCATTAGATGTACCTTTAAGAGCAATCGCACGTAACGCAGGTGCTAAAGCTGATGTTGTAGTTGATTGCGTATTAGAAAAAGATGGTGCATACGGATATGATGCATTGAATAGCAAATATGTTGATATGTTCCAAGCTGGTATCGTAGATCCTGCAAAAGTAACAAGATCAGCATTAATTAACGCTGCCTCAGTAGGTTCAATGTTGTTAACAACAGAAGCTGCAGTTGTTGATATTCCAGAAGAAAAAGCTGCTCCAGATATGTCAGCAATGGCAGGCATGGGCGGAATGGGCGGTATGATGTAATTTTTTAAAGCATCACAAAGCTCAAAATATGATGTAAACGGCGCCGCATAAATTTTTATGCGGCGCCGTTCATTTGCTAAATAATAATAGATTTATTTTTTTTATCTTCATAGTATAATCAATCTATGGATAAGAAATTATTTGTAATATCAGGGTGTTCAGGTGTTGGAAAAGGCACTGTATTAAATGAGTTTATGAAAAGAAACTCTAAAGATTTTATGCTTTCTATTTCGTGTACAACAAGAAATCCTCGTCCGGGTGAAGTTGATGGAGTTAATTATTTTTTTCTGACCAAGGATGAGTTTCAAGATTGTATTGCGAGAGATAAATTTTTAGAATATGCGCAGTTTGCTGATAATTTTTACGGCACAAAGAAAAAATTTATCAAACAAAAATTTGAAGAGGGAATGAATATAATACTTGAGATAGAAACTCAAGGAGCGTTACAGGTTAAAAAGAAAATGCCTGAAGCTGTATTGATATTTATTGCACCTCCTGGAGTTGGAGTAGATGAATTGGAAAAGCGTTTAAGAGGGCGTCATACTGAAGATGAAGAAACTATACAAAAACGTCTTGAAGCTGCAAAGGTAGAATTAGAACGTGCAAAACAGTATGATTATATTGTTGTGAATGACGATATTGCTCGTGCTGTTGGTGAAATTGAAGATATTACCAAAAAGGAATTATCTTAAAATGCTTAACGGAAAAAATATTTTAATAGGTATTACAGGTGGAATTGCTGCGTATAAAATCTGTGAACTTATCAGAAAATTTAAAAAAAATGGCGCAAATGTAAGAGTTGTTGCGACACCTAATGCATTGAATTTTGTGACAAAGTTAACTTTGCAAAATTTAAGTCAAAATGAAGTATATGTAGAAGAGTTTAATGTAAAAGATTGGCGACCTGAGCATATTTCCTTTGCGGATGAAGCAGATATTATGTTGATTGCTCCTGCAACAGCAAATACAATTTCTAAAATTGCGACAGGTGTTGCTGATAATTTATTAACATCTATTGCTTGTGCATTTAATAAAAAAATGATTATAGCACCCGCAATGAATTGTAATATGTGGAACAATCCTGTTGTTCAAGAAAATATATCCAAATTGCGTTCTTTAGGAGTTGAATTTTTAGAGCCTGAGAGTGGATTTTTAGCTTGCGGTTACATTGGTAAGGGTAGATTATGTTCTATTGATAAAATTTATTCAAGTGTAGTTGAGGCTTTGAATTATTCTAAAAAATTAGAAGGCAAAAAGGTTGTTGTTACATCTGGCGGGACTATTGAAGATATTGATCCTGTAAGATATATTTCAAATTATTCATCAGGCAAAATGGGTTTTGCAATAGCAAATGCTGCCAAAAATATGGGTGCAGAAGTTGTTCTTATTACAACAAAAAATTTTGAGGCTCCATATAAAATTGTAAAAGTTAAATCTGCAATAGATATGCAAAATGCCATAGATAAAGAATTTGAAACTTCTGATTATATTATTATGGCAGCAGCTGTTGCGGATTACAGAGTTAAAAATTATTCACAACAAAAGATGAAAAAAACTAATGATGATAATTTAGTTTTGGAGTTGGTTAAAAATCCTGATATTTTAAAGGGTTTATGTGATAAAAAAACTCATCAAATTATTGTCGGATTTTGCGCAGAAAGTGAAAATTTATTGAATAATGCAAAAGAAAAAATCGCCAAAAAAGGTTGTGATTATCTTGTTGCAAATGATATTTCAAGAGCTGATATAGGATTTTCTTCAGATGATAATGAAGTTTCAATTTTAGATAAATCCGGCAAAATTGTTAAATTGGATAAAGCTCCTAAAAAAGTTATAGCAAGACAAATTTTGGAATACATAAATGAATAAATACGAAATATCAAACGAAATAGAAAAATTTGCACCACTAGAGACAGCAGAAGCTTGGGATTGTTCAGGTTGGGGTGTAGATTGTATTTGTGATAATGAAATTTCAAAAGTAATGGTATGCTTGACGGTTACAGATGATGTAATTTCTCAGGCAAAAGAACATCACTGTGATATGATAGTTTCTCATCATCCGTTGTTTTTTGTTCCGATGAATTGGAAAGATATAAATATTTATTCGGCTCATACAAATTTAGATAAGGCTAAAGGCGGTACAACAGATACTATAATAAAAACTTTGGGCTTAGATAAGTATAAGATAAATATAGAACATGAATTTCTTAGATTTGTAGAATTTAAAGATGGTATAGCAACAGGAGAGTTTTCCAAAATTATATCAAAGATTTTTCCAACTGCTCGTATTATAAATACTCACAGGATAAATAAGCTTAATAGAATTGCTTTTTGTGCTGGGAGTGGTTCAGAGTTTATCAAAGATTCAAAACTTTTAGGTGCTGAATGTTTAGTAACAGGAGATTTAAAATTTCATACTGCATTAGATAGTGAAATTGTAGTTTATGATATAGGACATTTTGAGTCTGAAATTTTGATTTTACCTATATTAAAGCAGTTGATTGGTGACGGGGTAGAAGTTATTTTTGCAAAAGAAGAATCTCCATTTAAGCCTGTATGTTAAAGTGTTTATAAAATTCATTATTTAACCATGCAAATTGGCTAAATGGTTTTGGAGTTGAAGTTATACCGTTTAGGGTTTTAACTTCAGTCATATAAGTTTCTGGTTTGCCAAAATGGTGAAGATAGATAAATCCGTCTTGATTTATTTTAAGTTCGCCAACTTTGTCAAAAACTCTGCTAAGTATTGATTTCCCATCGTTAAGATTTGCGGAGCTTAAATGAATACCTCTTTTCTTAGAAAAATCCCAACTATCAGTAAGTGTTGAATTATTTTTTAAAAAGTATTTTGAAATTCTTTTTATAAGATTTCCGTTTTCGCTAACTTGGATTGTATAATTTCCTGTTGGTTCAATTACTTTTTGAATGTATCTGTTTGGATAGTGCTTTGATTTTTGACAAACATAAACATTGCCATTTGAAAGTATTTCTCCGCCTTTATTTACAGCATTTTGAAAAATTTTAGAAACTTGCATGATTTCTCCTTTTTAGTATTAAAATCTAAAAATAATAAAATTTGCTAAAAAATATAATAGTAATAATTATTGACAATGAAATTTTACCGTATACAATAATAAATGTGACGAAACAAAATAATGGGGCGTCGCCAAGTGGTAAGGCAGCTGGTTTTGGTCCAGCCATCCCGGAGGTTCGAATCCTTCCGCCCCAGCCATTAAAAAGACTAGAGTTTATCTAGTCTTTTTTATTTTGTTTTATGTCTTAGTGTGCTTTTTGTTAGATAGCAAAAATAATTTTGTTTTGTTATTATATATTATATGTTAGGGGTAATAGAAAAATTAAATCATCCTAGGTATGGTCAAGTTAAATTTACGAGTGTAGAAAATAATCTTTCAAAGTCTGATGGAAATAAGGATAAATCAATTTCTCAAGGGGTAAAGATAACAGGTACACTTGCTGGGCTTGCTGTTTTAGGTTATGCAGGAGTTAAGGCAATTAAAGGCAAAGGTGTATCTTCTAAGGGTATAATAGAAGAAACTATTCCTCAAGATTTATTGGCGAAATTTAGAAATTGGCTAATTGATATAAAAGATATAAAGGCTATGCAGTTTGTTGAAAATTCGAGCGGAAAAAGCGAATGTGTTTCAAATCCTGAGGCTGCAAAATGTTTATCAAAATTGGATAATCTTACTCCGTTAGAAAAAAGAGCATTTGTTCAAGAATATTGTAATTTTACAGGGTTTCCTAATTTGGATAAAATAACGGATAATATAAATAAAGAAATTACAGGCGCTGTAAAAAAACTCGAAACTTATACCAAAATGAAGCCTTTATTTGTAGGTTATGAAAGAAATAGTTCAGTTGGTAGAGCTTTGGCTTTTCCTGGTAGTGATTGTGACGGGTTAATTCTTGTTTTTGATTCTAAGGAGAAGCAACCTTTATTTAATGAGATGTTAATGTTTGGAGATAATATTAATCAAAGATTGGTAAATATTTCAGGCATGCATTATCCTGATGTTTTTGGATTTGATTATTTAAAACAGGTTATTTTAAAAGTTGATAAGTTATTTGCTAATATTGCAAATGATGAAAAAATTGCACAATATGAAAAAAATCTTTCATATGATGGGAAAAGTTTTGTCAAGGCTGCTCAGTTTAACATAGATATTGCAAAATTGCTTGATAATTATAAAGATAAAAATGAAGTTTGTTGGGCAGGATTTTTCGTTGAAAATCTAAGATCAGGAAAGGTTATTTTAAATAATATTCCAAAATCCGATCTTGATGTGATTAAAAATTCTGCACTTTATAAATATAGTAATATGTACCGTCAAGAAGGACTTAAAGATAGTAAAATTAAGCCTAAATTGGAAAGCCGAATAAAATTATGTAATGAATTTTCTAAAATGAATGATGAAGAAAAATTTGGAGTTTGCAAAGGTTTATTAAAATCTTCATTGGGAATTCAAGATAATAATGTTGTAAATTCATCTTTCGAGGAATTTGATATGGGTGATATTATTGAAATGTATAAAAAAATCTCAAGTTTTTTTAATGAATAATATAGGGATAATTTTTAGTATGATTCTTCAAGAATTTTATTAATGGTATTATTATTTTTATTCTTTAATAGTTGGTAAGTTATGGAATCTTTAGAGGTTATGCCATTGATATAGTCAAGTTTTTTAGCTAGAGCTAAATCTATTTTAGTATTATTTTTTTCGTATAGAGAATAAAAAATATTTTTTCTAAGAGTGTATGGGGCATAGAAAATATTATTTGCCATAAATAAAGCTACTTCGTTATCTGCAGCAGGTAGCAATAAATCCAAACATTTTTTAGCATTTTCATCGGAAACTATTTGTAGCGAATAGAATACACCCTTTAGTCTTTCATTATAAAGTTTAGAAGGTTTCCACTTTAGAGTTTCTTGTAATATTTCAAATGGAGCAAGCTGATTGCGCATAGTTTTTGTATAAATATATCGAAAAGTCTTATTTTTAGCGTGTGGCAGAATATCTACCATTCCGATATCAAGAATTCTTCCGTTAAGATTGTTACTTTTAGTATGTTGTTCTTCTCCTGTAATAATGCCAAGTTGTTCTGTTCTGTAGGGTTTACCTGTAAATGGATTATGTCCATCCTCAAATCGAGAAACCATTATACCGTTTTTTAAATCTCCAAAATAATATTTAAAGAAATTATTTTTTTTCGTTGGAATTTTTCCACTAATGTAATGTGCAACAGGTTGTTCAAAAAAGTTACCGTTTTGTTCGTGATAATTACTGCCCTTTTCAAGGATTTTTTTGAATACTTTTATTGCATAACTTTCACCTTTTATGTCCAGTTTATAGACGTCGGCAAATGTACCGTAATTTTTGTAGGCTATTTTTGCTTTTTGTTTGGAGTTTAAAATTCCTGTCGTGCGAAATAATTGTGTTAATTCTTGTTGTATTGTATTTGTATTTACCGTTTCTTTGTCTTTTGCTCTTAAATTTGCGATTATTTCACCAAATTTTTCGTAAAAGATTTTTATTTGTGTTTTCCGTTCTTCAAAAGGTATAGAATATATCCATTTTGCTGGAGCTCTTCCTATTATCCCGTTAGATTTTGTTTCGTATTTATGAAATAAATTTATTACTTCATTTTTATTGTAAACAGATTTAGATAACTTTGAACTTAACCCGGTAAATGTTTGTTGCTCGGCATTGTTGCTTTGAATTTGTGTTTTATTATAATTTGGTAAAATTGGTCGTATTTGCATATTGATTATAAAGATTGTAAAAAATAAATTTGATAGCGTGAGAAGTAAACATTAGTTTACAAATTAGCAAAATTTTATAATTATATGTATTTAAAAGGTAAAATATGAAAATTTTATTAAAAAATTACATAAGCCGATTTGTCGCAAACGAAAGAAAACAAAAGATGTATCAGTGGTTAGAACTTAATGGCTGTCCTAGAGTTCTTGATGCGACTTATGATGGGTACACAGGTATGAAAATGCGTAAGTTTCCTGTGTCTGCCAATATGCATACTAACGCGTATCCTGATATTACATTAGATTATGAAAAATTAAAAAAGGATATGTTTATAGACGTTCGAGCAAAGATGATGAAGCCGTTTGGAAAACTGAAAACATTAAAAATGTTTTTGGAAAATTTTGCAACCGGCGCAGAATGGGATACAAAATTTATGATGAATTTCCCAGGACGAGATAAACAAGGGAGAGTTCAATTTGCACGTTATAATAACCACATTGTTACAGGAAATTATATTTCTAATCATATATATGGTTTTCTATGTGCAGCTATTGGTATTCCTGAAAAAGTTAGTAAATGGATTGCAAGAGTTTATTCAAAAGGCTTTTTAGAACCATTGATATCCGGAACTATGCCAAATAAAAAGCTTTTAAAATTTTCTGATCCGCTATCTGATCAAGCTGCGATTTCTTCAGGTTACAAAGATTTTAGAAAATGGCAAAAAAATACTGTTGTAAGATAATCTTAGCAACAGTACTTTTTATTTAAACCTTATTTTATTTTTTATTTACTCATAAGAGCAGATTTTTCGGCAGTTTTTTGTACTGTTTCAAACAAAATATCTGCGATATTGCTTTCATTTAAAACTTTATTACCTTCAGCAGTTGTACCACCTGGGGTTGTTACGGCTGTTATAAGTTCTTCAGGGGTATTGCCTGTTTCTTGAATCATTTTTGCTGCACCAAGTGCGGTTTGGGCTGAAAGTGTTAAGGCTGTTTGGTAATCAAGTCCAAGTTTTTCACCGGCTCTTGCAATTTTATCGATAATATAATAATAAAATGCCGGCCCGGAACCTGATACACCTGTTATTGCGTCAATGTCTTTTTCTTGGCAAGATATAACTTTTCCAATTTTAGAAAATATAGTTTTTACAATTTCTAGGTCTTCATCTTTAGCTGAATTGTTTTTGCATACTGCGCTCATTCCGCATTCCAATAAAGCTGGAGTATTAGGCATTACTCTAACCATTCTTTTGTCTGAGCCAAGAGCTTTTTCTAATTTTTCAAATGTAATTCCGGCTGCTATTGAAATTATTAATTGATTTTGTTTAACTTCGTTTTTAATATTTTCTAATAATTCCGGAACAACAAAAGGTTTTGTTGCGATTAAAATTATATCAGCTTTTTTCACTGCATCTTTAGCATCTTTTACGACTTCTATTCCAAAGTGTTCTTTGGCTTTTTGAGCATTTGCATCATTGATTTCTGCTGCAATAATGTGATTTTTATCAAAAGTGTTTGAACTTAATAAACCTTTGATTATTGCGCTAGCCATTTTTCCTGCGCCGATAAATCCTATTGTTTTGTTATTCATTATTCTCATCCCTTTCAAATATTCTCTTCTGATTTCATGATACAAACTAATGTTTTTAAGTCAATGAGTATTTTAGATTTTGAATGTTGTATAAAAAGTATATAAATCTTCATACTTCATTTATATGATTACACAATTATGTTTTTTGTGCTATTTTTTTGATATGAGTAATACGTTAAAAATAGTTTTATTTGCAATTATATTTTTCTTATTCCTTTGTTTAGGAGTGTTTGGGCTGTCTAAACTAAAGGTTGATGATTTTCATAAGGCTGCAGTTATTTTTGTTGTCGATGCTTCAGCTTCAAATCAGAAAAATTTGCAAAACCAAAAGATGTTAATCAGACAACTATGTTCAATGCTTGATCCTGAAGATCATGTAAAGATGCTAAGAGTTTCAGAAGATTCATATTTAATATATGAAGGTTCTCCTCAATCAAGCGCGGAAGTTAGAAAATCTATAGAAAAATTTACCCAATTTGATTCAAAGGAATATGGAACGGCTTATGGCTTGGCATTGAAAAAAGCGTTTAATCATGCTTTGAACATGTATAAAGAAGGTTATATCCCATCTGTAGTTGTAATTGGCGACTTGGAAAATGAGGGTGCGGCTGATAAGCAAATTGATTGGGACGAATTACCAAAAGAAGTTTCAAATGTAAAAAATCAGGCAAATGATTTTGCAATGATGTTTTTATTTGCAGCTCCTGAAAAGTTAGATTTAGTTAAAGAAAAATTAGCTCCAGTTCTTGGTGAAAACAAATTGATAATTGGTAGCGAGACTACTTCTAATAAATCTTTAAGACGTTTTTTAAATGCAATCGGAAGGTAAATTTATATGAAAGTAACTATCAAGTATGGAGATAGCTCAAAGGTTTTTGAAAATAAATCTACTATTGTTATAGGAAGTGTAGCAGGTAGTGATTTTGTGGTTGGTGATTTGCCTGCAGGTTTGAGTTTAAAGTTGATGTATATGCCAAAATTCAACAATTATATTTTGGTAAACGGCACAAATGATAGAGATGTATTTTTCAATGGTAAAGTTTTTTCAAAAGTATTGGTAACTCCGCATTTTACAGTTACAACTTCAAAATCTTCTGTACCGATTGATGTTTCAGTGGAAATGGTTGCAGCTGCAACTATTGGTGCTGCTGTCCAACCAAAACTTGCAGATAGTAAGCCACAAGTTGCTACAGCGAATACGATTCATCATGTAAATAATAATAGTGATGACCTTTTTGATAATGATGTAGAAAAACATAGAATTGCTATTATTAAAGAAATCGGTTTTAGAATTTTAGAATTAAAGGGTAATATTCGATCTGCTAATATTACTAATTTTATATTAAATGTTGCTATATTTATTTTATCTGTAGTATCTTCATTTGGTATTACAAATTTCTTGTTAGGGTTTAAGATTGATAATTCTTCTTCAGTTTTAAATTTAACAACTAACGTTGGATTTTTAATTTGTGTAACCGTAATTGTTGGTGCTGTTTGTTTGATTATGAAACAGGGAATTTATTCTTTGTGTGAGTTTAATCAAACAAAAAGATTTGGAGATTCTGATATTGCTCAGAAATTTATTATAGGAATTGCATCATTTTTCTTATTTATAGTGTATGTAATGAATTTGTTCTATTATAAATCTATTCCTGGATTTTTAGCAGCATCTTTGTTTATTTCATTGTTATTTGTCGGAGCTTTGGCTACAGTTACTGTCGCAAGCGGATATTTTAAGTTTCAGATAAAAAATTATAAACAACAGTTGACTAATTGTGAATATAGAGAAGATTTTGAAGCCGTAATGAAAAGTTATAGAGCATTAATTCATTCTTATATAAATAAATTAAGTCAAAATAGAATAAATGCTGTAAAAGGAAGTTTGGTTAATCACCAATTAAAAATGGTTGTAGAAGTATTCATTGGATTATTAACTTCTCCATTCTTGGCTTATGGTGTTTCAAATACATTGGCCGGATGTTTCCCTGAGGCTGCTAACTGGGTTCGTATTTCAGGGTTAAGATTTAGTCCGATATTCCTTGTTTTAGCAACATTTTTAATCATATTTGCGTTTTTCTCTTTTGTAAGAGCGTTTACTATCGGAAAGCAAATTAAAGGTTCTGAAATTATAAAATTTGACGGATTTCATGATTATAGTAGTCATGGGGTTACAGTGCTTGGTATGGATTCTATGAGAAGTTTGGAACGTGAGAAAAATATTGTAATGTATATTGCGTGTTTCATTATTCTAATTGAATTTACAATGAACGTTTCTTATTTTATTACAGAAATTGGCGGTGATATTCAAGGTATGTTTTTGAGTTTTGTTACAGCTCTTGTTCCAACAGCATTATTAATTGCAGAAACTCATTTGTTGAGTTCTACTATGTATAAAATTAATAATTTTAGTGAATTGTTAGATACTTTGGATTAAAATTTATGAATAAAATCGCTTGGGTAAGTGGAATTTTAATATTTGTATTTGTCACAGTATTTGTATTATCTTTAGATAATAATACATCTACCAGACGAGTTAGAATATCTAACCAAAATTTTGAAATTACACATGAAAATACCGAGCTTGTAAATAATGAATCTGTGAAGATTAATTTAAATGAATCTAAAATTAATAATGCTGATATAAATGCTAAAAATAGCAATATCGCATTAAATTCATCAGATGTAAAGCTTGAAAATTCAAGTAATATAAGTAATTCTGGTACTCAGTTTAATAACAATTCAAATTTTTCTAATCAATCAAGTTCATTTAATAATTCAGATACTGAGTTTTCTAATCATAAAACGAATTTTTCAAATTCTAATAATATAAATTATGATAATATTGATGACTCTCATTTAGATACAATGTTGAACAATGCCAAAAATGTTTCAACACAGCCGCTGGGAAAGGATAATAGACCATTAAGGCAAGTGCAACAAAGAGATAGGTATTTATATAAAGATATTGATTGGAATACTTGGAAGAGTAATTTTGTTAATAAAATATTGGATGATAGTATAAGTATAAGAGAATTAGACCAATACGCAGAAGGAACTTGGTTATATTATCAATTTGATGTATACGCAGATGGTCGAATTGCTAATGTCGAAGTCCGTTCTATGGTTATTTCTCAACGTGATAAAGAGTTGGTTGCAAATTTAATAAAAAGTTATGCGTATCAGGATATAACAATATTCCCTGCTAATACAAAAAGAGAAAAGGCAAAGGTTTCAGCAGTTATGATATTGTCAAATACGACACAAAAATCATCACCAAGAGATTTTAATGATAATGAGAGAATAAAAATTCATGTAGGTGGATAAAAAAACACAATTTTCATTTTATGAAAATTGTGTTTTTAATATTTTATAAATTGATAAGATTTATTTAACATTATTTATTCCGTGTGTTGTAAAATCTTTTCCTGTTAATCTGCTTAAAAGTAATTTGAAATAATCATCTTGGCGTAATTCCATTAAATTCGCAAATTTCTTTTTGTATGGAAGAAAATTCTTTCTGAATACGTTTAATAAAACACCTTTCATGCTATCTCCAGGTTGATCAAAGTATACGAGAATATCTCCATCCGGAGCTTTAAATGCAATTGTTGCAGTTCCTAGTTTCGGATCTGCTGCAGTTCCGGTATTTCTCATATATCTGATTAGTGTAAAAGGCGGATCTGAAAGTTTTCTTGTAATTTTATTTAAATAATGATCTCCTCTAAATACACTGATTTTTCTTTTACCGTTAAAGTTTTCAAGTTTTCTTTCTGTACCAGGTTTTAGTGTTTTGTACATATAATTTAATGTTGTATCCATGTCTACTGGTCTTACAAAACTCATATATTCTTATCCTTTCTGATTGTGTTTTATTTATTAATTAAAATTCTGTTCTACAAAGTTTAATTGCTTATATAATACGCGTAAAAATCTTTTTTGCTACTCTTTTAGTAGAATTGTTACAAAGTTTTAATAAATTCGTCTTTATAGAGCAGTAGATTTTTTTGCACCTATGATATTATTGTTTTATGACAGAAGAGAAAATTAGAAGTTTAATAGAGCTTGATAAGTTTCCGTATGAAGGGAATGACATTACGGATTTAATGCTCAAGGATATTGATGATATTCTATATTCAAAAGAGTGCGCACAAAATATTAGTGAAGATGCTTTAAGTGTTTATAATAAGTTTGTACCAATGAAATCAGAAGCTCCTGAGGGTATGAAAAATGATTTATTTCGTGTAATGAGGAATTTCATTAAAGAAAAATGCGAAAATAAAGAATTTTTTAATGCTCTTTTTTTGTGTCGTTTTTTGGTTGTGAAAACAAATTTAATTGCAAATGATTATTTTAATCTTGCAGAAATTTTATTTGCTCTTGGAAAAGAAAATTTATCCTTTTTGTATTTAAAATTATACGAACGGAAAGAAAAGAATAAACCTTTGTTATTTATTACTTTGGCTAATTTTTATAATTTACAGATTAGAGATTATAAAAAGGCAATAAAGTATTATGAAAAATATATAGAAATAGATAAAACAAAACCTGTAGTTTATACTATTGTCGGAAGTTTATATGCAAAGGTTTATGGAGATTTAAGTTTAAAAGACCAAATATTTTATTTTAGGAAGGCTTATTCGCTAAAACCTACCGATAGATTGATATTGCATGGGTTAGCTTTTGCTTATGAAAAAATTGGTGATAAGGAAGATGCTGACACATTTTATAAAAAATTGTTAGAAAATAATCCAACTGAGATTGATTATTATAATTATGGTGCTTTTTTAATAAGTTGTGGTGATTTTATAAATGGGCATAAGTATTTTGCTCATAGGTTTTTAATTGAGGATGAAAATTTAAAATATCCTATGGCTTATGATATTGAGCGAAAATGGGATTTTCAATCAGACATTTCTAATAAGGTTTTGTTAGTCCATTGTGAACAAGGTTTTGGTGACAGTATTATGTATTGTAGGTTTGTCCCGGGGCTTAAGAAACTTGCAAAGAAAGTTATTTTTGTAGTTCAGGATAGTTTGTATGATTTGATAAAATCTTCACCGCTTGTATCAGATGGAATTGAAGTAGTTTCAGATAGAGAAGATATTTCAAAGTTAGAATATGATTTTAATATGGCTTTATTAGATGCACCTTTAGCTTTGAAGGTAGAAGTTTCAAAAATTCCATATACTGATAGAGAATATTTAGAAGTTGATAGTAAAAAGGTTAGAGATTACGCTGAAAAATATATAAAAAAATCAGATAATTTAAAAGTTGGGATTGCGTATTCGGGTGATAAAAATTCAAATTATAACGGACGTGATATTGAACTTAATAGGTTTAAAAATCTGTTAAATATTGAAGGTGTGGATTTTTATTCATTGCAGGTTAATTCAGAAGATGAAAGTGATTATAACCTTTTGAGTTTAGGATCTACATTTAGGGATTTTACGGATACGGCTTGTGCTATTCAAAATATGGATATCGTAGTTTCAACTGATAATGTTATATTAAATTTGGCAGGGGCTTTGGGTGTAAAAACATACGGCTTATTTAACAGTTACACAAATTATCGTTGGTATAAATTAAGCGGTACTGATGTTGGTTGGTATCGTTCAGTAGAGCCAATTCAGGCAGATGAAGCCAATTGTTGGAGAGATGTGTTTGGTAAATTGGTAAAAAATATATTAAAATTTAGTAAACAAGTAGCAAAAAAATAAGTGTTGATGTTTTAATTTGCAGTGTTATGAAAATAAATTCTATAAATAATTCAAATTCAATAAATTTTGGAATAACTTATTTAAAGCCATCATTGAGATTTATGTCTCCTGAAAATCGTCAAAAACTTGTACCATCTTATGCTTTAGGGCAACTATATCCGAATGACATATATTTAGGAGCCACAAAAAAAGGCGACTTAACAGTAGAGGTAACAAGAAGTTCTTTATATGATTATTTGCTTGTTAATAAATTTGAAACTAATCCTAAGAATAAAGAGATTTATTTGGCAGCAAGGTCATTAGATAAGGCTTGGCAAAATGTTCACGGCAGAAAATATCCGGTACAAAAAGCTGTCATCGAATATGTAGATTATATTCCGGATGATATGTTAACTCATTATATTGCGTCAGAAGTTGAAGATTACAATAAGAAATACGAAAAATTATTTACAAATTAAAAACAGCCGATAAGGGGAATCGAACCCCTGACCTACTGATTACGAATCAGTTGCTCTACCATCTGAGCTATATCGGCATATTTTTATACAAATAATATACCACAAATTTCGCCTTTAGTATTCTTGAATAATAATTCTTTCTGTTATATCGGCTTTTTTAGATGGAGAAGATGGTTTGTAGCGCCAAAGTTTTATATATATTTCTCCATTTTTTTGTGTATAATTTGTATTTTTTTGTTTAAATTCTAGATAAGGTTGTCTTGGAGAACCGTTATTACAGCCTCCTGGTACCTGGCATGATGAACCAAGATGAATGAAGTTTTCAAATCTAACGATTTCATTTGACATATTGGGTTCATTTTGAAATATCAGTTTATCATAAGTCGATTTTAGTGGATCTATGTAAGCGTATTTGTATCCAAGATCTCTTGCATTTAGTCCGTTAAAGGTGTAAAAAGAGTGGTTATTTTCTGTCTCAAACGGTAGTCTTTTATAATATACAGAGATTTCTTTTTTTAATTTTTCATAAGTAACTTTTTGAGGCATCATAGTTGATGTAGGATCTGTGCACCAAGATTTATCTTTAAAGTTACTGAAACTAAACGGGTATTCTATTGCTACAAGAATTGCAGGGTTGTTTATAAATCTTGCTTCTTCAGATGGTCCATCTATCTTGCTCGCTTTTGTTTGCCAATCTTTACAAATATCATTTGCCATCCAAGGCTTGCCGCTTACGATATTTCCAAAAATCGCATCTGTTGGACTGTATGATGAAGAGCGAAATATTGAGTGTTGAACATAATATATTCTTTCGGCGTAAATATTTTCCTTTAATTTGTAACTCAATTCTGTAGGAGAATTTATTGGAATTTCAATAAGATTTTTATCATCTTCTACAGTCGGTTCGATATTGTTTTCAGTTTTTATACTTGGCTTTGTTTCTGGTGATTTTGGTTTAAAAACGCTAGATATTTTGTTGTTGTAAATCACACATAGAAAAGCCAAAACTAAAAGTATTATTACAGTTAAATTTTTTTTATTCACAACCTACTCCATAAAAGGTTAAACTTGCGCATTACCAATAAGTACCAAAATCAACACTGTTTTAATTGCAAATATTATTCCTAAAGCCGCTAGGATAAACCAAATTTTAACCCAATTTTGTTGGCATTCATTAAATTTTTCTATGCTATCCCAATTTTTAGATTCCCAGGCCCATTTGTTTCCAGCAAACCCAAACCATATAGAAATTGCAATAGGACCAATTATAGGAATTAGGCATGCTGGAAAATAAAGTAGTGTAATATATTTTCTATGCATAATTCCCCAAATCCAGTTCATCAAAAATGCGCCCCAGTTAAAATGTTTCAATTCTTGTGGAAGTTCATCTTCTTTTTGACAAACCCATTCTCCGCAAAATTTACATTTTTTAGCGTTGGCATCAAGTTCTGCATTGCAAAAAGGACACAATTTTTTTTCTGAATTTTCCATTATAAAGCTCCTATTGAATTTAATTAACTATCTCTTAAATGATATATCCTTGCAGACTTGATGTCAATAAAAATATATAATAAAAATCCCCACTGATATGTGAGAATTTTCATAATAAATGAACGGTAAAATTTTTAAGATAATCCAAGAATATACTTATTCATATTAGCGGTCATATTCATTGCCGAAAATAAATTATTATCGCTTTGTTGAACACTGGAATATTGACTTTGAATAGAAAATAATTCAGATTGAAATTGTTTTATATCTTGGATTTTTGTTGTGTCACCGTTTGCTTCTGCGCTCATTGAACTTATTTTACTGGATAATGAACTCAAAATATCAGATAGTGTTTCGTTAGAGGAAACACTTACTCCCATTTTTGAAGCAAGGGTTTTTGCTTGTGAAATTAATTCTGATTCGCTTGAATTAACTTGTTTGTTATTATCGTTTGGTTTCGTTTGTTGAATTTGTTGTTTTTGTTGTGCACTTGCAATAAGTGCTTGAGCTTGGGTTTCTGAGGTTACTGAAGACGGGTCAATCCCAAGAGCTTGTAGTTTTCTTTTTGTGGAGTCACTTAGCTTGTTTGAACATTGACTTGTATCGACATAACCAAAGCTTGATGATGTTGATATTGAATTTACGGACATAGATACACACCTTTCTTGTGAATGTTTTAATGACTTTTTGGGAAAAGTCAACATTTTTTGTTTCGGAAAATTTAAATATAATCTTTAGTATTTTGAATTAAATTTTTACATTCTGTTATGTTTTTTGTAGAATATACATGCTGTGGTACACCATAGAAGAAGGAGAACAGATATGAAAAAATCAATTAAAGACCTTGGTGATATCAAGGGAAAAAGAGCATTAGTAAGGGTTGATGTAAATGTACCTTTAGATGCAGACAAAAATGTAACTGATGATACAAGAATTCAAGCAATTTTGCCTACAGTAAAATTCTTGAAAGATAAAGGTGCAAAAATTATTTTAATGGCACACTTAGGCAGACCAAAAGGTGAATGGAATATGGAATTTTCACTAGAACCTGTAGCAAAATATATGTCAAAAGTTTTAGGTGAAGATGTATTATTTGTAAAATCACCTGTAGGTAAAGGTGCAGATAAAGAATTAGAAGCATTAAAAGATGGTCAAGTAGCATTATTAGAAAATATCAGATTCTATAAAGAAGAAGAAGCAAAAGATGATGATATGACATTTGCTAATGAACTTGCAAAATTAGGTGATTTTTATGTAAATGATGCATTTGGTGCAGCACATAGAAAACACACTTCAACAGCAAAAGTTGCTCATATTCTAAAACCGGCTGTAGCAGGTTTATTGATGGAAAAAGAAATCAGATGCTTATCACAAGCTTTGGATAATCCAACTCACCCATTCACAGCAGTTGTAGGTGGTGCTAAAGTTTCTTCTAAAATTGGTGTTTTAGAAAACTTAATCGATAAAGTAGATAACTTAATTATCGGTGGTGGTATGGCTTATACATTTGTAAAAGCTAACGGCGGTAAAATTGGTAATTCTATTTGTGAAGATGACCAATTAGATGTAGCAAAAGCTATTGAGAAAAAAGCTGCTGATAAAGGTGTAAAACTTGTAATGGCTACAGATGTATTAGCGACAGATGATTTTTCTGGAAACGGAACAAATAAATTTGTAAAAATTAATGAAATCCCAGACGGATTTGAAGGTGTGGATGCTGGTCCTGAATCAAGAAAAGCCTTTGCTGAAGTATTAAAAACTTCAAAGACAATTTTAATGAATGGTCCTGTAGGCGCATTCGAAAATCCAAAATTTGCAGATGGTACAAAAGCTGTATTAGAAGCTATTGTTGAAGCTACTAAAAACGGTGCTGTATCTGTTATCGGTGGTGGCGATTCAGTTTCTGCTGCTAAGAAATTCTGCAAGGCTGAAGATTTCACACATGTTTCAACTGGTGGCGGTGCATCTTTAGAATTCATTGAAGGTAAAGTATTGCCAGGTGTTGCTGCTTTAGATGAAGCATAATTAGTTATTGTGTAAATAAAATAGAAAAAGGCAAAATATTTTATATATTTTGCCTTTTTTAGTGCAAAATTTTTTTTGTTCGGTTTTATAATAAATGTTTGATATTAGATATAGGGATATTATAATAAAATGCAAATAAATTTTACCGGTATAAAGAATGCAGGTTATGAAGTACGCAGGTATAGACAAAATTTTGAAAATGATGGTGAGCATTGCGATTTTAATGAACTTGAGGATGAACATTTTTTAAATATTCAGCTTTCAGATGATATTGATGGCAAAGATTTAACAGAATTTAGAGATAATGTTAAAAGAACAGGTTTAAAAAATTATTCTCATCCGATTTATCCAAATATGTTAAGTTTGGCAATTTCGAAAGATGTTGTTCAGGAGGGATACGCAAAGAACATAGATTACCAAGTATATATCAATGAAGCAAATAAAGAATTGGCATTAAATGATGATAATTTATTTATGTTTTCATATTTGTCAAAATTATTAAATAGGATTGCAGATACTCCTAATCATAAACTAAAAGTAGAGAATTCATATCTTAAGGCCGATGAGGCGGCTGAGTCTGTTATTCTTGGTGAGAATTTGAAAAAGACTTATGGAGAGGCTTATTCTTATGAAATGCAAAGGATACATTCCCCTAAAATAGTTAAAGAAGGTGCTGCAAAAATGGCTAAATTAATTCAAGAAATGATGATGCAGTATTTTGAACATTAGAATTTTATTCATTGACCGATAGAAAATTTAATGCTTTAATTGATTTATGAATTATATTTTCTATTTTTTAATAGTTATATCAATTGTTATTGGGGCATTAAACGGGAAGTTGCAAGATGTAATCAATTCTGTAATGTCAGGTGCTGAATTATCCGTAAAAATAGCATTTTCATTGATTGGAATAATGGCGTTTTGGCTTGGAATTATGCGTATTGCAGAAAAGTCAGGATTGATTAAATTTATTGCAAAAGTAATAAAACCTATTACAAAATTCTTATTTAATGAATTACCACCTGATTCTCCTGCAATAGGAGATGTTGCTATGAATTTTACGGCAAATGCTTTTGGATTGGCAAATGCAGCGACACCATTTGGAATAAGGGCAATGGAAGAGATGCAAAAAGAAAATAAAGATAAATCTTCTGCATCAAATTCTATGTGTCTATTTTTAGGTATGAATACGGCAGGTTTTCAATTAATACCGGCAACTGTTATTGCGGTTTTGGTTGGAATTGGTTATAAAAATCCTACTGAAATTATTGCACCAACTTTTTTGGTTACATTAATATCTTTTATATCTGCAATAATTTTGGCAAAATTAGGTCAAAGATTTTTTAAACCGCAGGTAGTGAGACAAAATAAAGGAGATGAGAATAATGTTCGCAAAGCTTCTTAATTTAATTTCACTATGGGCATTACCGTTTATTTTGATTGTTGTTTTGACAATGGGGTTAGTAAAAAAAGTTCCTTTATATGAGGAATTCACAGAAGGTGCAAAAGATGGATTTAGGGTTGCTGTGAGAATTATTCCATATCTGGTTGCAATAATTGTGGGTGTTTCAATGTTAAGAGCTAGTGGGGCAATTGATATGCTGGCTCATGTTATGGCACCTGTATTAAATAAGTTTAATGTTCCGGCTGATACTTTACCTTTAATGATTGTAAGATCATTATCAGGCTCAGGTGCTTTAGGTATTTTTTCTGATATTGCAAGTAATCTTGGCCCTGATTCTTATGCAACAAAACTCGCAGCTGTTATGGTTGGCAGCAGTGAAACTACTTTTTATGTTTTGGCAGTTTATTTTGGCGCAGTTGGAATTTCAAAGATTAGGTATGCACTAATAGTTGGACTTCTTGCAGATTTAATTGGTATTATCGCAGCAATTTCGGTGTGTAACCTGATGTTTGCATAGCATCTTGCCAACTTTGCGTATATTCAGTTATTTCATTTTTAATAATTTCTCTTACTAATATTGCATAATTTATGTTAATGCAATCAATTTTTGCTATTTCTTCAACAGTGTAAGTTTTACTGCCACAGTTATGACAAAAACTATCTGCAGGAACAACTTCACCATTTCTAATGGTTGCTCTTTCTTTTACTCCGCAGCAGCCACATCTTGTTATATACCAATGATTTTCTATAAGTTCTCCACAATCGGGGCAATAGCCAATATCATCTTGTATTGGAACTTTACTATGTGTACATTTTTTGTTGAAATTAAATAAATCACTCCATTGCATACTTTTGATATAATTATTTTTTTTATTTTGTCAATGTGTATATTAGTTTTTCAGGATTAATTTGTATATTTTTGTTGTATATTAAGTTTAGGAATAAATGAGGTTTAAATATTTAAGTTTATGAAAAATTTTAAAATAGAAAAATTTTTAAAGATAAGATTTTTTAGATATTTACTTTTTAAAAGAAGATTAAAAAGTTGTGGAAATAGGGTAATATTTGCTTGTGGGGTAAAATTAGTAGAGCCAAAAAATATTTCTATTGGTGAAAATGTTAGGATTGGGGCAAATTCAATTTTATCAGGTCAAGGGGGCATTGTTGTAGGGAATAATGTTTCTTTTGGTCGTGAAGTATTGATTTGGTCGGCCAATCATAATTATTATAGTCCCAAAAGTCTTCCTTATGATTCTACTTATATAAAACGAAAGGTTGTTATTGAAGATAATGTATGGTTGGGTGCACGTGTTTCGGTTGTACCTGGTGTACGAATTGGTGAAGGTGCAGTTGTTGCACTAGGTGCTGTTGTTACAAAGGATGTTCCTAAGTGCGCTGTTGTTGCAGGTAATCCGGCAAAGGTTATTAAATATAGGGATTTAGATAAATACAATAAATTGAAAGCTAATAACAAATATCATTTGGTTTGATTGTGAACAAATGTTACAGAATGTATTAACTCTGAAATTCTCTGATAAAAAAATACTTTATATATTTAAGAGAGTTAAAAAATAAGAGGACAGAGTTATGGCTATTTCAAATTTACAAGAAAAATTGTTATTCTACACTAAACAAAAAAGCGCAATCAGTTCAAAATTATCAGATGTTCAGATGAAACAATTGTCTGCATCTAAACAATCTGCAACTGAACAACAGGAATATAATACAAAGTTAAGTGCATTGTATTATGATGAAAATTATGGTTATGGTACAGATGAGTATTCTCAAATGTTACTTGAATTGCAAAATGATCATGAATTTGAACTTGCAAATATAAATTCTTGGGAATCTCAATTAGATATCGAAAAAGAAAATCTTGAAACTCAATTAAATGAAATTCAATCTTATGAAAACACTTGGCAAAAATTGTTAATGACTGCAATTAAAAACGATTTTGTATACGGTGGTATTGGCAGCAGCAAATAGTAAATAGTAAATAGCTTATTTTTAATAAAAAACGAACCGAAGATTTTTAAATCTTCGGTTCGTTTTACATTTATATCTTTATCAGAATTAAGCTTTAGCAGCTCCTGATTTAGAAATAATTTCCTCTTCGATATTTTTAGGTACTTGTTCGTAGCATTTGAATTCCATAGAGAATGTACCACGACCTTGAGTATTAGATCTCAAATCTGTAGCATAACCGAACATATTAGCTAGAGGAACTAAAGCTCTAACAATTACGTTACCTGTGTTACCTAAAGGTTCTTGACCTTCAACTCTACCACGTCTTCTTGAAATATCACCGATGATTGTACCAGTGAATTCTTCAGGAATTTCAACTTCTACTTTCATCATTGGTTCAAGGATACAAGGTTGAGCTTTCTTAGTACCTTCTTTAATTGCCATAGAACCTGCAATTTTGAATGCCATTTCAGAAGAATCGACTTCGTGGTAAGATCCATCGTAAAGTTCAACTTTAACGTCGATCATTGGATATCCGGCTAAGATACCGCCTTCCAATGCTTCTTCCATACCTTTTCTTGCCGGTTCAATGTATTCTTTAGGAATAGCACCACCAACGATTTTGTTTTCGAATACAAAACCTGCGCCTTCTTCAGCTGGTGAAATTTTGATTTTAACGTGTCCGTATTGACCTTTACCACCTGACTGACGAGCGAATTTAGAATCTTGATCAGCTGTTCCTCTAATTGTTTCTCTGTAAGCAACTTGAGGTTTACCGATATTAGCTTCTACTTTGAATTCTCTTAACATACGGTCAACAATGATATCCAAGTGAAGTTCACCCATACCTGAAATAATTGTTTGACCAGTTTCTTCATCTGATTTAACTCTGAATGAAGGATCTTCTTCAGCAAGTTTTTGAAGTGCGATTGCCATTTTATCTTGGTCTGCTTTTGTTTTTGGTTCAATAGCAACAGAAATAACAGGTTCAGGGAATGTCATTCTTTCCAAGATAATTGGAGCTTTTTCATCACACAATGTATCACCTGTAGTTGTGTCTTTCAAACCTACAGCTGCACAAATATCACCAGCGTATACTTCAGATTCTTCAATTCTTTGATCAGCATACATTCTTACAAGTCTTGAAATACGTTCTTTCTTTCCGTTAGTAGCATTCAAAACATAAGAACCAGCTGTGATCTTACCAGAATATACTCTTAAGAAAGTTAAACGACCAACGAATGGGTCTGTCATAACTTTGAATGCTAAAGCTGCAAATGGTTCATCATCAGAAGAATGTCTTTCAGTTTTTGTACCATCTTCTAATTCACCTTCGATAGCTTTAACATCAACAGGTGATGGCATATAATCAACAACGGCATTTAATAATAATTGAACACCTTTGTTTTTGAATGCTGTACCGCAAGTTACAGGAACGATTTTGTTGTTGCAAACAGCTTTTCTTAATGCAGCTTTTAATTCATCAACTGTGATTGAATCTGGATCTTCAAAATATTTTTCCATTAAAGCGTCATCTTCAGAAGCAATAGCTTCAACCATAGCATCGTGATATTCTTTAGCTTTGTCAGCCATATCAGCAGGAATATCACCTTCTTTAATATCTGTACCTAAATCGTTAGTATAAATTTCAGATTTCATTGTCATAAGGTCAATTAAACCTGTAAATTTATCTTCAGCACCGATAGGTAATTGGATAGGAACAGCGTTAGCTCCTAATCTTGTTTTAATTTGATCTACAACTCTGTAGAAATCAGCACCTGTTCTATCCATTTTGTTAACGAATACCATACGAGGTACTTCATAACGATTAGCTTGTCTCCAAACTGTTTCAGATTGTGATTGAACACCACCAACTGCGCAGAATACAGCAACAACACCGTCTAATACACGTAGAGAACGTTCAACTTCGATTGTGAAGTCAACGTGTCCCGGGGTATCAATGATGTTGATTTGGTGACCTTTCCAAGATGCAGTTACTGCTGCTGATTGGATTGTGATACCACGTTCTCTTTCTTGTTCCATAAAGTCTGTTACAGCTGCACCATCGTGAACTTCACCGATTTTGTGAGTTTTACCAGTGTAAAACAAAATACGTTCTGTTGTAGTTGTTTTACCGGCATCGATGTGGGCTGCAATACCAATGTTTCTAATTTTTTCCAATGGAGTTTGTCTTGCCATTTTTTCTTTCCTTTTTCTATTTATATATGTACATCGCTATTTTATATTTAGCCTCATTAAAATTATCCCATAAACATGTTATTTTTCAAATAAAACCTTGCTTTTTATGAATGTTTATTAATTTTCTAAACAAATAAAAATACTTGCTTTCTAAGCAAGTATTTTTATTTGTTTTAAATTGTTTTATATTATTCAGCATCTCCAAATTTGCCGATTAAGTCATTGATTTTTCCTAAATGTTCTTGTTCAGCGGCGTTTTTAGCAGCTGTATCATATGCTTTTTGTGCTGAAATTTTTTCTAGTTCTCTTACAAATGCGGCTGTTCTATCTAGTCCATAACTAGCGTTTTTAATATTTGCAAGACCTTCATCTGCGGCAGTCTTATTTTTATACATCAATGTTTTATTAATTTCACTGCCTGCAGATGCAAATTTCTCACTTTTTACTGGAACAGAAAAGCTTTCGCAATAAATTCTAGCATCTTTAGGGCAGCCAATTTCTGTATATTGACCGTCTAAAACACCTTTCCCGGCTGCATGGTATCCTTTATCATCAACTAACAAATCCCAATGTTTGTAGTCTTTAAATTCTTCGCCCAATTTTTCTAAGGTTTCAAGGGCTTTTTGGGGTTGAGTTTTTAAAAATTCACGAGCAGATGGTTTAATTTTTAAAGCCATTCCAAATGAAGTTGATTTAGGTGTTGGACATTGAGTGTTGTTAATTTGCATAATATTTCCTTTCCGATTTATGTATTACAGATAAATGTGTTTATACAAACAATCGTAAAAGATAAAATTGCTTATTTTTATTGTTTTATTAAGAAATCTTAATATCTTTAGATGCCTACGGACAGTCCTGCGCAGATATTTATTGATTGCCCTGTAATACCTTTTGCATCTTCTGTTATTAGGTATTTTGCAAGTCCTGCGATTTCTTCAGGTTTTACAAATCTTTTTTGTGGAATTGTTTCTATTATTTCATCTTCTGAAAATTCGCTTTTTTCGATTGAAAATTTTCCAAGTTCAGTATCAACCCAGCCAGGATTAATTGTGTTTACTGTGATTCCATATTCTGCAAGTTCTAAGCCTGTTGCTTTAGAAAGCCCGATAAGACCTGCTTTTGTTGCAGAATAAATACTAGCGTTTGCTTCGCCCATAACACCTGAAATTGAACCAATATTGATTATTCGTCCAAAGTTATTACGTTTCATATGAGGAACAGCTCTATGGATTAGATAAATTGGAGCTTTTAAGTTGACTGCTAGCATATGGTTTAATTTATACATTTCAGTTTCTTCAATTCCGCTATAAGTGTATGCTCCGGCATTATTTATAAGAACATCAATTTTATTTTCTTCTATAAAATTTCCAACCTTAACCAATTCAACTTCATTTGCCAAATCAGCGACACAGTAGTTGCCAATACCAAAAACTTGTAAATCAGTTTCAGTTCTGGCTGTTACAAAAACTTTTCCAAGACTTTGCATTTCTGTTGCAATTACCTTACCTATGCCTCTAGATGCTCCTGTTACTAATATATTCATCTTTTAAACTCCTTTATTAAGCTATTTACTATATAGTATGCCATATAAATTCCTGCTGTAGATGCTACAAATGGTGTTGAGGCAGGAATGATTTTGTTAAATTCTATATCAAGTCCGCTATTGGTTTTTATTTTTTCATTTTCGGTAATTTTTTCTTGTACAAAAGGTTTTTCTCGACTTGTTACAAAGGTTATACCTTCTGTAATTCCTAATTTTTTTAATTGATAAATTACATTTGAAACAAATGGTGCGTTTTTATTTTCTATGTCTTTGAGATCTGAAATATACAACTTTGTAGGATCAATTCTATTTCCTGCACCCATTGAACTTATTATTGGAATTTCATTTTTATAGCAATATTCTAAAAGATGGATTTTTGATCTCATTGTATCTATTGCATCTGCTACAAAATCAAATTTTTTATCAAATAAATTTGGTAAATTTTCTTTATCATTATAAAAATCATCTAAAATTTTTAAATTAAGATTTGGATTTATATCTTTTAATCTTTGTTCAAAAAGATCGGTTTTTTTCTTGCCTATTGTTGAATTAAGGGCAATAATTTGTCGGTTTATGTTAGATTTTGAAACGGTATCAAAATCAATAATTGTTAAATTTCCAATACCGCTTCGAACGAGAGCTTCTGCACAGTATCCGCCGACACCGCCCAAGCCAAAGACGGCAATATTTTTATTGCTTAATATGTTTTGATTTTCTTCACCCCAGAATAAAGCATTTCTGTTAAAAATTTCATCCATATTATTATTGTAATTCAAAATTTATTCTATGGCTTTTTGTTAAGATATAAATTTATCTTGATTGAGGAACAACTTTTTTTATAGAATTTAATGATAAGGATTGCAGATAAATTTTTTCATAGTTTGCTTTAAGAGTTAGCGTATCAAGAGTTTTTTTGTAGGTTTTATTGAATTCTGTTTGAAATAATTTAGTTGCTTTTGCTAATTGTTTTTCTTTTTGAGATTCTCTTGCGGAAGCTCCAAGTGCGGCTGATCCACCGCTTACGGCTGCTCCTGTTAAAATAAGTCCACACATCAGATTTTTTATTTTTAAAATTCTCATAATCTGTCTCCCTTAACTAAAAGACCCCACATTATTATATTTGCGGGGTAAATTTAGTATAAAGTTCTTATCAAATTTGTTTATTTTACAATACCAAATCCGATTAGGAATGTGCATAATATAAATATTGCACAAACTATACCTGTTAATTTGTTCAAACCTTTTTCAGCACTTTTCTGTGAAGCAAAAACATGAGATGCTCCGCCTATTCCTGCAATTCCATCCCCTTTTGGTGAGTGTAGCAAGATTAAAATTATTAATAATATGGCTGAAAATGTTTCAATTCCCCATAATATATTT
Source organism: uncultured bacterium (assembly GCA_949292185.1). Classification (GTDB taxonomy): domain Bacteria; phylum Cyanobacteriota; class Vampirovibrionia; order Gastranaerophilales; family Gastranaerophilaceae; genus Zag111. The sequence goes on along the minus strand of CASEYP010000031.1, from coordinate 175,583 downwards.
ACTAACATTATTTACTTTTCTCCTTTTTAATAAAATGTGCACGTTTTGAATTTAATTCAATATTTTCAAATGTGTACAACCTGGCAGGTCTTTTTGAAGAAGATTTAGTATATTCATCAAGTTCAATAAGACCGTTTGTAGAAAGAGCTTTTTTACGGAAATTACGTTTGTCTAATTTCTTATTCATAATAAGCTCATAAGCTTTTTGCATTTCTGTTAATGTGAATTTTTCAGGTAATAATTGATATGCAACCGGGCAAATTTCCAATCTTTCTCTGGTTCTTTTCATTGAATATTGAATAATTTCTTTGTGGTCAAAAGCAAGAGCCGGCAAGTCATTAACTTTGTGCCATCCAAGTTCCGGAGTTGAAACAATTTTTATATCCTCAGATCTTACTAAAGCAAAATAAGCACAAGTTATAACACGAGCATTAGGGTGACGAAGAGGATCACCGAAAGTATATAACTGTTCAAGGTAAATATTATCAACAGCTGTTTTTTCTTTCAGTACTCTTAATGCTGCTTCATCAAGGTTTTCTGATAATCTTATATAACCTCCCGGTATTGCCCATTTGCCTTTGAAAGGTTCATTTGTACGTTTTACCAGTAAAACTTGAATGTTGTTGTTTTTAATTGTTAAAATTACTACGTCGACTGTGATTTCGTGTGTTTTTGTTACGTTAAACATTCTTGTATAACCTTTTAACCTACTTATATATTTATATAATAAACATAAGTTTTTTTATTAATCAATTTGTAAATATTATTAATATTTGTTAACAAATGATTAAAGTTTATGCAATTTGTATATATTTTTTTCCTTTATATAAATAGAGGTAACTATGATATTACCTTGGGGATATTAAAAGGGGAAGAAAATGTTTTTACCGGCATTACATCATCATATGAGATTTTGTTCAAATCCATTTTCTATGGGTTTTATGGCGATGAATCCAAGAATAAATTTCTTCATGGGAATAGCTGCTGCTACATCTTTTATGCCTGTATATCCTACATTTAATCCGTTTATGAGTTCAGTATTTGCATATCCGTCTTTTAGTATGCCGATGAGTGCAAATCCTTTTGCTTTTATGCATACAAACTTTTCTTATAACCCTAATATCTCTTCATTTTCAGGTTTTGGCGGATATGGATCTATGACTATGCCGACTTTCCCATTGGTACAGTTTAAAATGCCTCCAATGCCGGTTTATACTACACCTAAAGTTAATTCAAATTTATTTAATTCAGATTACAAATATATTTCAGGAAAAACTTTAGATAAAGATAATAAACAATATGGACCTGAATTTTTGGCTAAGGTAAAGGCAATTGCTGCACGTTTACATTGTGATTATAGGGATTTGTTAGCTGTAATGAATGCTGAATCCGGTATAAATGCAGCAGCTAAAAATCCAAAAAGTTCAGCTTCAGGATTAATTCAATTTATGGAATCAACAGCTAGCGCTTTGGGTACTACGACAGCTCAATTAAGAGCAATGAGCCCTATTAAACAGTTAGATTATGTTGAAAAATATTTGAAACAAGCAAAAGCAAATGCCGGTTTTGGTGCAAATGAAAATATTTCCGGTGGACAATTATATGCTTTAATATTCCTACCTGCCAGAGCAAAAAGATCAGTTTTAACAACATCAGGTGAATCTTATTATAAAGCAAATTATAATTTGGATTTAAATGATGATGGTAAAATTACTAGAGATGAACTTGATCAAAGAATAAGAAATTTCTATGTTAATGATAATAGCTTCTTAGCTTAAATATGTAATATTTAATTACAAATGTAAATAATTTCTTGAAGTATAAGCTTTTTTCATGTACCCTTTATACTGTGAGTGAATTTTGGAAAGGGAAAAATGGATAAGGGATATATTGAAAACGGCTTTATCGTTGATTTAACCAATGCAAAGAAAACTTCTGAAATTATTTATGAACTTTCAAGAGTTTTGGATATGCCTGAATCTAAAGGAAAACATATATGTTTAAAATTAGGATCAGTAGCATTATCTCAATCTGAATTAACAAGCATAAAGGCTTTGGTTGAGTTGATGGAATCTCAATTGGCATATATTAGTACAAGTTCTACAGAAACTTTAGAATCTGCGACTGCTTTAGGAATAAAGATTTCAGAATTTACAAATGCGGTTGAGGCTCCTACTTTTGAGCAAGAAGAAAAACAAGACAGCACAGAAGAACAATCAGCAAAAGAAGAAAATTCAGATGAAGACAATGTAGAAGATAATAATGAGGTTGTTTCAGAACAGGAAACTGTTGTTGAAAATGAACCAACCCCTGAGGTTTCAAGTGCATTAGATAATATTTTTGGGGAAGATGTTTCTTCTCAAAAAGCTGTAGAACCGGAAGATTTGTCAGAATCAAATAAAGTTGGTGAAATTCTTCAGCATGATGATACAATTGTTGATTCTTTAGAAAAAATTGATGATGAAGATAAAGAAGTTGTTGATAAAATTACAGAAACCGAAAAGTTACCTACTTTATATATAAGAAAAACTATCCGTTCAGGACAAAGTATTTCATCAGATGGTAATATTATAGTGATTGGGGATGTAAATCCTGGATCTGAAATTATTGCAAAAGGTGATATTACTGTTTGGGGTATTTTAGGCGGAATTGCTCATGCTGGTTCTGATGGTAATGAATATGCAAGAATTCGAGCTTTAAAATTGAACCCTGTACAAATTCGTATAGGTGATGTTTTTGCTAGACGACCTGATACAATAAATTTGCCATATATTCAAAAATCTTGTGAATATACACCGGAAGAAGCCTTTACTTATAAGGGAAATATTGTTATCAGAAAAATACATGACGAAAATTAAGGAGATATAAATGACTGGAAGAGTAATAGTAATAACATCCGGAAAAGGAGGCGTAGGTAAAACTACTACTAATGCAAATATTGGTACTGCGCTTGCCAGAGCTGGTAACAAGGTTGTTATGATTGATACTGACCTTGGGTTAAGAAATTTGGACTTGCTTTTAGGTTTGGAAAACCGGATTGTATATACAATAGTTGATGTTGTTGAAAAACGTTGTAAATTGAAACAAGCATTGGTTAAGGATAAGAAAAATCCTAATTTATGTTTATTAGCAGCTGCTCAGACAAGAGATAAATCAGCAGTTACAGAAAAACAATTAAAAGATATTTGTGAAAAGTTGAAAAAAGATTTTGATTTTATCTTAGTAGATTGTCCGGCAGGTATTGAACAAGGTTTCCAAAATGCTGTAGCTGGTGCTTCTGAAGCAATTGTTGTTACAACTCCCGAAATGTCAGCTGTTCGTGACGCTGATAGAATTATTGGTCTTTTGGAAGCTAAAGAAGATATTAAATCTTATAAATTGCTAATCAACAGAGTTAGACCAAATCTTGTAAAATCTAATGATATGATGAGCGTTGAAGATGTAGTTGAAATTTTATCTGCAGATTTAATCGGTATAATTCCTGAAGATACAGGCATTATAACTTCAACAAATAAAGGTGAACCTATTGTTAATGATGAAAAATCTTTAGCAGGACAGGCTTACCGTAATGTAGCACAACGTATAATGGGTAACGAAGTTCCTTTCTTAGACTTAGAAAAAGAAACAAGTGTTGTCACTAAGGTTAAGAATTTCTTCTCACACCTGCTAGGTAAGGAGAAGTAAGATGAGTGATAATATATTTAAAGAATTATGTAACCGAATTTTCAATTTGTTCAAACAAACTGAATCTGAAGAGGTTAATGCAAAAGATGTTGCAAGAAACAGATTAAGAGTTGTTTTGATGCAAGATAGAACTAATCTTACTCCAGACTTATTACAACGTATGAGAAAAGAGCTTATTGAATTGCTTTCTAAATATGTTGAAATGGATAAGGATGCTTTGGAATTGAATTTTGATCAAGAAGGTGATCAAATGGCATTAATGCTTTCAATTCCTGTTCTAAGAGCAAAAGATGAATCTGAAATTGAAGAAGCTTTAGCTAAGGATGAAAATAAAGAAGATTCCGAAGATGATGATGAACTTTCTGAAGATGATTTGGATGATGATGAATCTGATGAAGGTGATGAGGAAAATCATGAAAATGATGATAACTCAGAGGAACATAACGAGGAAAATTCTGAAAATAATGAATCTTCTGATAATAATTCAGAATTTGATAACCAAAATGATGAAATTGAAATTACTGAAGGTGATGAACATAACGAAGAATACCACGAAGAACATCACGAAGAACATCACGAAGAACATCACGAAGAAAATTATCAAGAAAATAATAATCAGTAATTTAAATTTAAATATTCCAATAAAAGGGCAAATGTTATTTATAACATTTGCCCTTTTATAATTATGGTTTTATTAGAATTTAAATATTTCCTGTTGAACTATTTTTGTCATCTTCTAATTGTTTAATATCAATGTTAGAACTTTCTTCTTCTCCGTAAGTATTGATTGTTGGAATATCATCGATTTCAACGTTAACATCTGCATCGACCATTTCAATATCATTTTTATCAAATTCTTTAGTTTTACCGTCTTCCATTTTTACGGCAACTTTACCGCTTAAGAATTGAAGATAACAAACTTTTCCAAGGCCTTCGGTTGTCATAACTGATGAACCTATTGGAGGCATACCTTTTGCAGCTTCAATGTAGTTTGAATATTCATAAGTAAGGCAGCATAAAAGTCTTCCGCAAGTTCCTGAGATTTTACCCGGTGCAATCGGCATTCCTTGATCTTTTGCTAATTTTACGTTAATTGTTGCAAATTTTCTCAAGAAACTTGAACAGCAGAAAGGTTGTCCACAAATTCCAACACCTTCTAATATAGAGGTTTCATCTCTAACGCCAATGTGTCTTAAATCTATTCTTACTCTAGTAAATGTTTGAGTAAGATCTTTTAATAAAGCTCTAAAATCAACTCTTTCAGGAGCTGTATAATAAAATGTAATTTTTCGTCTGTCAAATGTAATTCTGCATTGAACCAGATTCATAACAAGGTTATGCTGTTTTACTAGCGCTTGGCATTTAAAGAAAGCTTCAACCTCTTCTTTTTTTATATCTTCAAGAGTTTGTAAATCTCTTTGGGTCATTATTCTTATAAAAGGGAGAGGATCCGGTTTATTTTTAGATTTTTCCCAGCGTTTTTCTATTTCTGAATTAACCAAAAATGCTTTTAGAGCTTCTTCACCTTTTTCGGTTCTTGCAATAACCATTTGACCATCTTCAAGGTGAATATTTTCAGGCAAATCCAGAGGATAAAATGTATTTTTTAGATATCTGACAGCAAATTTCATTTATACGTATCTTTCTTCTTCTTTAAGTTTTCTATTCATAAGTTTTGATAAAAGTTCTTCAGGTGTTATGTCTGTATATACAGCTTCGTATATTGCGTTAGAAATCGGAACTTCTATATCTAATTTTTTAGCCAATTCACAAACAGCTTTTGAAGTTTTAACACCTTCAGCAACAGAGCCTAATTCAGCTAAAATATCGTTTATTTTTTTACCTTTAGCTAACATAGAACCAACTGTATAATTTCTAGACATAGGAGAAGAGCAAGTTGCAATTAAATCGCCCATTCCTGAAAGCCCATACAAAGTTGAAGGGTTTGCACCAAGTTGAATACTTACTCTAACAACTTCTGCCATACCTCTAGTTAAAAGAGTTCCTGCGCAGTTATCGCCAAGTCCCATAGTATGAGCAAAACCGGAAGCTATTGCAATAACGTTTTTCAAACTTCCGCCAAGTTCAACGCCTATAACATCAGTATTTGTGTATAGTCTAAACTTACTAGGTACATTACAAGCGTGTTGTACAAATTTTGCAATTTCAATATCTTCACATGCAACACAAGCTGCAGTTGGTTTTCCTTGTAGAACTTCTTTTGCTAGAGTCGGACCTGATAAAATTGCTAATTTTTGGTTAGGAAGTACATCTTTAATAACTTCAGACATTCTCATCAATGAAGGTAATTCAATACCCTTTGAAGCATTAACTAATATCTGATCAGGTTTTATTCCTGCATCTTTTAAATGTTCACAAACATCACGAGTTCCGGATGTAGCAACAACAGAAAGTATTATTTCAGCATCTTTAATAGCAGATGATAAATCAGAAGTTATTTCAACTTTATCAGCTAATTGAACTTCTAACGGTTTTGAGCAATGTTTATTTGTTTTTAAATCATCAGACAGATCCTTTTCTCTGCCCCAAACTGTTACTTGTTCGAAATTATCCGTCAATAGCCAGGCTAAAGTAAGACCCCAACATCCTGCGCCAAGAATAGTTAATTTCATTTTAATGCTCCTCCCTTTTTATCTATACTGCTGTTTCTTCTGTTGTTATAATCCTTCTTAAGACGCCTGCATGTTTCTTTAATTCAAGTCTTGCATTTTCTGCGTCTGTTTTTTTCATAATCATTACTATAGCTGTTTTAATTTCCCAGTCACATTTTAATAATGCAGCTAGGGCTTCGCTATTTGTAACGTTTGCAATTTGAGATACAATTCTAATTGCTCTATCTTTTAATTTTTCGTTAACAGCTTTAAGATCAATCATAAAGTTTTCATAAGTTTTACCAATTTTAATCATAGATCCTGTAGTTAACATATTTAAAATCATTTTTTGAGCAGTGCCGGCTTTTAATCTTGAAGATCCTGCGATAACTTCCGGACCTACTTCAGCACAAATTACATGACCTGCTTCTTGTGCAATCATACCTTTAGAATTACAAGTAACTGCAATAGTAGCTGCTCCGACTTCATCAGCTTGTTCTAATACTCCTAACAAATATTTAGGATTACCGCTTGCTGAAATAACTACGCAAACATCTTTATCTGTAAGAACTTTAGCATCTTCTTTGCCGTTTCCAAAATTATCTTCAGCACCTTCAACTGCGTTAACAAATGATTTTGGACCACCTGCGATAATTCCTTGAACCATTGATGGGTCAACGCTAAATGTCGGAGGACATTCAGAAGCATCTAATATCCCGAGTCTTCCTGATGTTCCTGCTCCAAAATAAAATAATCTTCCGCCTTTTAAGAAGGCTTTTGCAATAATATCGATTGCAGTTGCGATATTTGCAGCTTCATCTCCAACGACTTTTGCAACAATTTGGTCTTCTTCATTCATTTTTCTAACCATATCGATTGTTGATAATAAGTCGATGTCTTTGGTGTTTTCATTTCTGTATTCGGTAATTGCTTCTGTCATAATAAACTCCTTTTCAAACTTCCTTTTAGCAGAAATCTGAACTTACACTAATTTTACTAAATTTGCCATTTCGATTGCAGTTTTTGCAGCATCGGAACCTTTATTACCAGCTTTAGTTCCGGCTCTTTCTATTGCTTGTTCTATATTATCTGTTGTTAAAACGCCGAATATTACAGGAACGCCTGTTTCTAAACTTACGTGAGCAACGCCTTTTGACACTTCTGCAGAAACATAATCAAAGTGAGGAGTAGAACCTTTTATTACTGCTCCTAAAGTTATGATTGCGTTGTATTTGTTGCTCTTTGCGCATTTAAGTGCAATTACAGGAATTTCAAATGCTCCTGGAACTTTTACTATATCAATGTTATCAGGATTTACCCCGTGACGTTTTAATTCATCAATTGCACCTGATAAAAGTTTAGCTCCAATAAAATCATTGAATCTTGAAATTATAATACAAAATTTATCTTCGTTTGTTGTGGTTAATTGACCTTCTATTGTTTTCATTCCACCTACTCCTTAAATGTGTTTAAAGAATTATTTTTAATAATATAATTCTACCTTTATATGATACTATATAAAAGCTTAATTTACAAGGATTGGCGAGAAAATCTTATAAAAAATATATATAGAAACCAATATTAACAACACTCCGCTCAATTTCATAATATATTCTGAAATTTTGTAGAAATTTTTGCCGGATTTAATTTTAGAAGTTAAAAATCCTGCAATGATTAATATCAATCCTTGACCTATTGAAAATAGGAATAGCATAATGACGGCATTGCTAATTTTTGCAGAGATTGATGCAAAAGCCATAATACTTGCCAAAATTGGGGTAGAACAAGGTGTTCCGATTAGTGCGAATACTGCGCCAAGAAGTAATGGATATAGAAAATCGTTATTTATATTATTTTTAGGAATTTCTTTTATAACGACAGGAATATCAAATTCAATAATATCAAGGATTTTTAAACCCATAATCATAATTATGGATGCAATAATTAGAGCAAAATATGGATTTCCGACAAATATTTTGCCTGTGAATGCACAAATTCCTCCAAAGACTGAAAAGACAATTCCTGTTCCTAGCACAAAGAAAATCATTTGAACAAGAGTTTTCAAAGGTTTTGCATCTGAAAATCCGCCAATGTATCCTATGATAAGTGGCAGCATAGATAATGAGCACGGTGAAATTGATGATAATAAACCGCCTAAAAACGATGCTGCAAATAAAATATATATGCTTTGTTGTGTTGAAAATAATTGAGTTAAACTTTCCATTATTTTAGACCTTTAATAAGTTTTTCCATTTGATCTTTAGGTAGAGCTGATTCAATTCTTTTATATTGAGTTCCGTCAGAATTTAGCATTATAATTGTTGGAACTAAAGTTACATTGTATTTTTTTATCATATCGTTTTTCATATCATCACGGCTATCTACCATAATTTCAGTGTAAGAGATTTTATCTTGATATTTTGGTAGAAGTTCTTTAAATACTTTTTCTACTTCTTGGCATTCAAGACACATTGTTGATGAAAACTTAATGATTTGAGGTTTTCCATTCACTTGTGCTATAGCTGAAGTATTATCTTTATTAAATGTAAGTCCGAAAAATGCTAATATCGGAATAATTAATATTGCCAAAATTGTTATAATTGATTTTTTATTCATTTTAACCTCCATTTATATTTTAGTATAACATATTATCGCAAAGAAAATAAAGATTTTTCAATAATACATTTGGGCATTTATAAAATTGGATTATTGTCCACTTTTAAAACTTTTATATGATGTCAAATGAACAAAAATATGTTCTAATCGTTATAATAGTATGTACTATCGGAAATAAAGAGGAATATATTCCGTGCAGCGGATAAAATTTGTTGTTATAGCAGTTTTTGTAATAGCTTTTAGTTGTGTAAATCCTGCAAATGCTATAGAAGATATAAAAATTCAAGAAAATTCAATATTAACTTTAAACGATTGTATTGCAATAGCTTTAAATAATAACCCTGCAATTAGGAATGCTCGTTATAATTACGGAATATCAAAAGCAAATGTAAATATTGCAAGATCTGAGTTTTTCCCAACAATAGGCGTTGGCACGGGGTATACATTTAATGATACAAGTTCAAACAGACGAAGTATGTATGCTGTAACAAATACAAATACTTATACTGTTGAAGCTACATTAAATCAATTATTGTGGAATTTTGGCAGGACTAATGCAAATATTAGAATGCAAAAGTTCTATATGATTGCAGACCGATACAATTTTGAAAACGCAGTAAGAGAAACTACATTTAATGTAAAACAAAGATATTATGAAGTTTTGGCAGCACGTGCTACTGTTGCTATAAATAGAGCTTATGTTGATATAAATGAAAGAAATTACCTAAGAACAAAGGCTTATTTTGAAGAAGGCGTAATGTCAAAAATTGATTTAGTAAACGCTGAAGTTACCCTGAGTGATTCAAAAATTCAATTAATTGAATCAAATAAATCATATAAAAATACCTTAGTAAATTTGAATAATGCAATGTATGTATCAGAGGCACCGTTTTATTCAATCTCAAGTACTGAGGGTTTTAATATAGATAATGATTATGCTCCTGTAAATTTAAAAAATATATCTAAAACAAGAAAAAAAGAATCAAGTGAATTACCTGTTAGTGTTAATGATGCAAAACTTATTACATCAGTTCAAAAATTAGAAGTTTTGACAAATTATAAGTTGAATGATTTTCCTTATACTTTTGAAGAGTGTATAAAAATGGCTTATGAAAATCGTGCGGATTTAAAGGCATATAATTCAACACTTGATGCTGTTAAACAACAACTTTTGTATATAAAAAGAAATTATTATCCTGAACTTTCAGCAACGGCAGGTTATGGATTTAGAAATACAAATTCTACCAATTCATTTAATGTTGGTGTAAATTTATCAAGTTCAGTAAATATAATGAACCAAAAATCCCAAGTAGATGCTGCAAAATATCAGGTAAGTATTGCAGAAAATTCTTTAAATCAATTAAATAAAGATATTTATTTTGAGGTTCAGAATGCTTATATTAATATGATAGAAATAGAAAAACAAATTCCGTTGTTGGCGGTAAAAGTTCGTCAAACATTAGAAAATTTTGAACTTGCGGAAGGTAGATATTATGTAGGTTTAGGCGATTATATCCAATTGCAGGATGCAAAGGTTAATTATAACAACGCACAAAGATCATACATTGAAACAATATATAAATATAATGTAGCAAGAGCAAATCTTGAAAGTGCAATAGCACTTCCTCAAGAAGTTACGGTAACGTTAGAAGGAAAATAATTTATGAAAGCTAAGGAAATTGCCGAAAAATTTTTGAATAAAAAAGTAATAATTTCTCTGATTGTGCTAGTAATAGTGGCAGTATGGGGGATTAATTATTATAATTCAGTAAAAGTTGTATATCAAACACAGCCACTTTCAAAATGTACTATAACAGATATTGTAGAAGCCTCAGGAACAATTAATCCTGTAAATACGGTTAGTGTAGGTTCAACAGTATCCGGTTTGATGAAAGAAATTTATGTAGATTACAATTCAGAAGTTAAAAAAGGACAGTTACTGGCACAAATTGACCCGGCAACCTTCCAAGCTACAGTTGACCAAAACAGAGCACAAATTAATAATGCCGAAGCAAATCTTGCAAAATTAAATGCCGAAATGATTATGGCAGAAAAAACATATAAAAGATATAAAAATTTATATGCAAAAAATTTCATAGCAAGAAGTGAATTAGATCAGGCAGAAAGTGATTATTTAGCCAAAAAAGCTTCAATAGGTGCTCAAAGAGCTTCTATAGCTCAGGCAAAAGCTACTTATAGCACAGCTAAAACAAATCTTGGATATACAAAAATTCTGGCTCCTGTTGATGGAACAATAATTTCAAGAGATATTGATGTTGGGCAGCCGGTTGCAGCAAGCTTCCAAGCTCCTGAATTATTTACTATTGCTCAAGATTTAACAAAGATGCAAATAGAAGTTAATGTTTCAGAAGCTGATATCGGTAAAGTTAAAGAAGGTCAAGATGTTGAATATACTCTAGATGGATATCCTGACAGTACATTTTACGGAAAAGTTACCCAAGTTCGTTTAGATTCAACAGTTACATCTAACGTTGTTACTTATACTGTTATTGTTAGTGTAAGTAATGAAGATTTGAAACTAAAACCAGGTATGACTGCAAATGTTTCTATAATAACCAAGAAAAGTAAAGACGTAATGTGTGCACCATCTATTGCTCTTAAATACACACCTGAAACAAACGGTCAAAAATATAAAAATCAAGGTTTATGGATTTTAGAAAAAAATAAACCTAGAAGAATTGATATAAAAATAGGCGCCAGTGACGATACAAATGTTGAAGTTCTATCAAATCGTTTGAAGTTAGGCGATAAGGTTATAATAGGTTCAACAGGCGGTAAGAATAAGCAATTAACCGCTTCATCTGCGCAAAATAAAAATGGTAAACGTAGAGGCGGACCTCCTGGAATGTTTTAAAAAACACGTTTATGTAAGTTAATAATAGGTAAATAATGGATTTAATAGAAGTAAAACATGCAATAAAAACTTATCAAACAGGAGAAGATTCATTTAATGCGTTAAATGATGTATCTTTGAGTGTTAAAAAAGGAGAATTTGTTGCGATAATGGGAGCTTCAGGATCCGGAAAATCCACATTTATGAATATGCTTGGAACATTAGATAAACCGACTTCAGGCAGTTATTATTTAGACGGAGAAGATATGATTCACCAAGATCCTGATGAATTGGCAAGAATCAGATGTGAAAAATTAGGATTTGTGTTTCAGGGGTTTAACTTAATTTCAAGAACATCAGCTATAGATAATGTATGTCTTCCAATGATATATAAAGGTGTACCTGAAGAAGAACGAATTGAAAGAGCAAAATGGGCATTAAAAATTGTAGGTCTTGAAAAAAGAGAGGATCATATGCCAAATCAAATGTCAGGTGGTCAACAGCAAAGAGTTGCGATAGCAAGAGCTATAGTAAATGATGCTCCGCTGATATTAGCAGATGAACCTACAGGAAACCTTGATACAAAAACGAGTATAGAAGTTATGGAATTTTTTGTGAGATTGAACGAGGAAATGGGCAAAACTATTGTTCTTGTAACTCACGAACCTGACATTGCAGAATATACAAAAAGAGTTGTGAAATTTAAGGATGGAAATATAGTTCTGGATGAACCAAAAGAAGTTTGGGCGCATCATAGGACAAGAGAGACATAGATATGTTAGATTTTAAATCAATATTAAAAATGGCAACAGTGTCATTAAGAATAAACAAAATGCGATCTATCCTAACGAGTTTAGGTATAATTATTGGTGTAAGTGCTGTAATTATAATGCTTGCGGTAGGTTCAGGGGCAAGTAGGAAAATTGCAAAAGATATGGAAGCTATGGGAAGTAATCTTCTAATGGTACGATCAGCCTCTGCAAAATCAGGAGGCGTTAGAATGGGTTCAGGCACTCGCCCGACTTTAACTTTAAAAGATGCAGAAGCTATGGAAGTTAAATGTCGTGGGATTTTAGCGGTTGCACCATATTCTTCTCAAACTCAGCAATTAACCTACGGTAACCAAAACTGGTCAACAACTGTTGGCGGTACAACAATGCCTTACTTTATGATAAGAAATTATGAAATAGAATCAGGAAGAGGATTTTTACCTGAAGATAATAAAAACAGTACAAAAGTTGCGGTTATTGGTCAAACTGTTTCTACTGAATTATTTGGAGATGTTGATCCTATAAATAAAACAATAAGGATCGGAAATGTTCCGTTTAAAGTTGTTGGTTTATTAAAAACTAAAGGTTCAAGCGGTATGGGGCAAGATCAGGACGATATGGTTTTTATACCTATAACAACTGCTCAAAGAAAAGTTTTTGGTACGGATTTCCCTGGAACTGTTAATATGATTGCTGTTAAAGCTCAAGGGGAAGATACTCTTGCTGTTGCGCAAGAAGATATTACCGATTTACTTCGTATTAGGCATAATATAGGTGCAAAATCAGAGGATGATTTTGAAATTAGAAATTTAGCAGAAATGCAAGAAACTATCAAATCTACAACAAAAACCATGTCACTTTTACTGGGTGCTATAGCAGGTGTTTCATTGATTGTTGGTGGTATTGGTATTATGAATATTATGTTGGTATCAGTTACCGAGCGTACAAAAGAAATTGGTATCCGTATGGCTATTGGGGCTAAATCTTCTGATATAAGATTTCAGTTTTTGCTTGAATCTTTCTTACTTTCTATGTCAGGCGGATTAATTGGAGTTTTGATTGGTGTTGTAGGTGCTCATTTAATGCATATTTTTGCAGGCATGAATATTGCAATAACCTTACCTTCGATATTATTATCTTTAGGATTTTCAGCGGCTATTGGTATAGGTTTTGGGTATTATCCTGCGTATAAGGCATCTTTACTTAATCCTATTGATGCTCTTCGATATGAATAATTATTCAATGCTATCGGCTTTTGCTAAAAGTTCAAGCAAGCTAAGGACTTTGGTTTTTCCTTTTGTCAAAAATAGTCCGTATTTTAATCCCATAATGCATACAGGGCAAGTAGTAATTACATAATCTGCATTTGTTTCTTTTATATGTCTTGCTTTTTGTTTTGCTATTTGAGATGAAATTTTAGGATTTTTTAGCGCAAAACTTCCGGCTAAACCGCAACAATCGTCGTAATTTTCCATCTCTATGTATTCAAGATTTTCACAATTTTTTAAAATTTGTTTTAAGAATGCATCATTTTTTAGGTGGCAAGGTTTGTGAAATGTAACTTTAATTTTTTTGTTATATTTGAATTTTAAACCTTGAACTGCAATTAAATCACCCCAATTTATTGTTTTTTCAGGTTTTATATTTTTTATTTCCGGGTTATTTAAGTATTTGCCGTATTCATTTAATGTGTGATCACAGCTTGCACAATCTGTTATTATGTAATCATAAGAGTTTTCGTTTATTAGTTTGAGGTTATGGTTTGCAACTTCCATAAATCTTTCAATATTTCCGTCAGATAAAAACGGTAATCCACAGCATTCAAATGGCGGTTCTATTATATTAATATTTGAATTGTCTTTAAAGATTTTGTATATGTACTTATCTGTATTTGGAAGAACTTGATTTACACAGCCTTTAAAATATATAACATTAGTTTTTGCGTTCGGATTTGTTTTAAATTTGGGTCTAAAAGGACTTGAAAACTTGTTGAGTAATTTTATTATATTTGAAAAAATAATTTTGCTTTCTAAAAAGTTAATAATTTTGCTTTCAAATTTGTTTTTCATGTATTCGTGTTTTGCGTAATTTAGAATTTTGCAAACATCAATGTCGCTTGGGCAAAAATTGTTGCATTTCCCGCATCTTAAACACATATCAATATATTGATTAATGTTTTTGGAAAGTTTCAAGTCGCCTTTTGTAACACCATGAAGCATAATGAATTTGCCTTTGCTTGCGACACATTCATTGGGGTTAATTTTAAATAGCGGGCAAACAGGTTCACATAATCCGCATTTAGAACATTTGTTTAAATCTTTTTCAAAATCTTTCAGGGTGTCCATATTCACATAATAGCATAAGCAAGGTATTTTTCTTGTTTACATAAATTAATATTTCGACGTGAAAATTAAATCTTTTATGAATTTGAGCCGATAACATGAGTAATCTTAGTTAAAAGGAATATAAAATGTCAGATTCAAATTTTACATTTAATAGACCGTACAAACCTTTTGGGCTGAACGTAAAAGTTCCTGAAAGAACAATCCAACAGGCTGGAGAAACTTTAGAAGAAATAGTCAAAGCTCCGGCAGCACCTTTGTTTGAATTTTTGGAAGAAAACGAAAGTGTATTTAATGGAGATGTTGCTTTTGAAATCAATAAAACTATGGCTCAGAATTTTACAATAGGTTCTGCAATGCGTATTGAAGATGAAAAAGTAAACGGTAAAAATCCTAGTTTTGATATGCATTTTTAGGGGTTTGCGATAATTTCTATCAAAAACAGAAAAGAGATTGCTTCATAATATTTAATCAATGAATTCCTATTTGTTGACTATTTAGTTTGTTTACTATAACATTCTGTTATATGACAAAATAAATAGTAAAAGGAATAAAGATATGAGACGTACACTAGAAGGAACAAAAAGAAAAAGACAAAATGTAAGTGGTTTTAGAGCAAGAATGGCTACACCTGGCGGTAGAGAAGTTATCAACAGACGTAGAGCTCGTGGCCGTCATAAAGTTGCTATCACAGCTAAAAACCGTGCATAGGTATTTTATGCTGACTCTTTTTAACGAATTTTGACTTTCGTTATCAACTTATGGAGTCAAGAATGTTACCAAAACAATATCGTTTAAAAAACAGATCTGCATTTAAAGCAACATATAAAGTTAAAAACTCCTCCCGTATGGGTGGAGTAACTTTGTTTGCGGGGATTTTAAAAAAGGAAGATTTCCCGACAAAGGTTGGTTTTGTTGTTAGTAAAAAGGTGCATAAGCGTGCTGTGAAGCGTAATCGTTTAAAAAGACTTATGCGTGAAAGTTATAGATTATTATTGAAAAATGGTGATTTAGGGGATTCTCAGAAATATATGTCTTTAATTTTTGTTGGAAGTGATAAGGCATTAGGTAAAAGTTTTAATGAGATAAATTCAGTAATAAGCAAACTTGTGAGGAAAATATAAATGCTTGAGGGAATGTATGTTGAGAATATAATGATGCATTCTGAAACCAGAGTTTATCCGACAGAGCCTCAAATTTCTGCAGGTGTTATAGATGGGTCGCAAGCTATATATAGATATTCATTGAGAGAATCATCTTATCCTACATTATCTATAGCTGATACGATATCAGATAGCAAGGGAAATATTATTCCACCAGGACATTATGAATTGGCATTATCTGATGAGAGAGATTTTTTAATTTTAATGCAATCAAAAAAGCCTATTGCAATAATTCCTGTATTTCGTGTTGATGTTGATATGTCAACTTATGCTGTTGTTAAAGATAAAAAGGCTCTGAAGAAAGAGAAAAAAGAAAAAAAGGAAATTGCAAAAACAAATGCCAAAAGAGCCAAGAAAGGTATGCCGCCTATAAATCCAGAAAAAGATATATACCAAGAAGCTTCAATTGAGTATATTCCAGCCGGCGGATATTATTTAATAAGATATGAACGTGGTGATGTAAAAGCTTGGGGAGCTGTAAAGGGATAATTTTTTAAAAATAAAACTTGACATATTATTAAGAATGATGTAATATGTCAAAAAATATGGGGGTAAATATGTCTGAAGGTGTAATTTTTAACAACAAATTGAAAAAGTTTTATGTAATATTGTTTTCTTTAGTAATTTTGTTAATTCCAATAGCTTTTTTATTTGGAATAATAAGTGACAGAGAATCTTATAAGGATGAAGCCGTTAAAAATATTGAAAAATCTTGGGCGAAATCTCAAGTCTTAAATGCACCCGAGATGGTTTTGACGGTTGGAAAGGATAAGAAAAATCCTAAAAAAGAACTTAGTCTTGGAAATTATAATGTAGATGTAAATATAAAAACTGAGATTAGAAAAAAGGGAATATTTAAGGTTCCTGTATATACGGCTGATGTTGTTATGAAAGGTGACTTTAAAAATCCTTATGGCGAATTAAAAAATGCTAAATCCGAGTTGCAATTTGATGTTTCTGATTCAAAGGGGTTTATTGAGGCACCAAAATTTAAAATAGGTAGTGAAAGTTTTAGAACAGTAGATGATAATGTTTATGTAAAATCGTTGAATACAAATTCTGATAGAATTCCATTTGAAATTCAATATAAATTAAGGGGTTTGAATAAGTTATCAGTAGAACCATCAGGTACAATAAGTAAAATTTCTATCAATGGAAATTGGAAGGATCCAAGTTTTGAGGGTAATTTCTTACCGGAAAAAAGAACGGTTACAAAGAAAGATTTTTCAGCAACATGGTCAATTCCAAAGATTGCTACTATAAAATCTGATGATGATAATTCTCAAGATAATCAATATTATGTTAGTGATGATGATAGAATTGCTAAGGTTTCAGTATCATTATTGACACCTGTTGATAATTATAGAATGGCTACTCGTTCTGTAAAATACGCATTTTTATTTTTGTTGTTAACATTTGTAGCTTATTTTGTTTTTGAAATTACTGCTGAGAAAAATAAACCAATTCACCCTATACAGTATTTACTTATTGGTGGTGCATTGTTAATATTTTATTTGTTATTAACTTCTATGTCTGAATTTTTGCCATTTGTTTTGGCATATATTATAGCTGTATTTTTCACAGTTGGTTTAATATCTTTGTATACGTATTTTGTTTTGACAAAGAGAGAAAATCCAAAATTTACGGCGATTATTACCGGGGTAATGCTTTTATTGTACGCATTTTTGTATACTCTATTAGTAATTCAAGATTTGTCATTGTTGATAGGCAGTTTGATATTATTTGTAATAATCGCAGCAATTATGTATGCAACAAGAAATGTAGAATGGTATGATGTGCATTAATTAAAATTCTTTGATACTACATTTTGGAATACAAAGATTATCACAAAGTATTATATAAATTTCTTCACCTTCTTTGGCGTGGTATTTAAGCCCTGGGGTTAGAAGACCTGTTACAAGTCCGATAAAGCATCCAACAGGTAACCCTATTGCAGCCGCGCCAACGGCGATTTTGTGAGGTTGTGGAATAAAAGCTAAACCAGCACCGGCACCTGTGCCGATTGCTCCTAACCCTACAGTTGAAGCGGCAAGTTTTCCTGCTGTCATCCAACCGTTTTCAACAAGTGAAAAATCTTTGGTAAATGGTTTGGCTTTTATGTCTAATTCTGTGTTATCAGCTAAGATTAATTTATTTATACTTATATATACTCTAGCATTTTTGTTGAGTTTCTTTTGTTTACTTATTCCACGAATGTATCCGACAAGTTTTGAACCCATAGGAAGAACTAAGGTTCCGCAGGATGTACAAATATCTTTTGGTACATAGAAATATATGCAGTCCCCTTCTTTCGCACACTCTGATAAAAATTTTCCGGCAAATGCGACTTTAAACACATTTCCTTTTGCTATTATGTAATAGTTTTCGGTAGTGTTTATAGTAGAGCATGGGGCTTTTGAATTTGGATTTGCGATTGTCTCTGTAGAAGTTATACATTCATTACAGTTACAGTCTTCACTTTCGTCTGCAAGGGTTATTGCAGGCATGTAGCAAGTTAAAATTAAGCCTAAAAATAAAGATATTAGTTTTTTCATAGCAATACTTTAATCGAAAAATTTTAAAAAGTTATTGCCTTGATGGATTAGGTTTGTCATTTATAATTTTTAGTTATATATTACCATTTTATTATATTAAATAGTGAAGTTGTAGTTTTTGTGCCTTTTTTTCTAATTTTTAAGATAGTTATTCCAAAAAGTTTATATCTTTTGGTTATAGGTTCGTGTGAAGATATATCAATGTTGTGGGAAGTTATAAATTCCTTAGCTTTTTGGTGAGCATACATTGAATCATTATTGGCTTTTTCAGATCTGTTAGTAACTGTTGAATTTGAACTTCTCCAATAATAATAGTAAGTATTCATAACTGTAACAAGTTTTTTAGAATAATAAAGAAGTTGAGGTGTTATGATAACATCTTCATAAAAAATTCCAGGTTCAAAGTGTAAATTGTTGCTTGTAAATAATTCTTTTTTATATATTTTGTTCCAAACATACGAAAGTTCAGGCACATCGCAAATTTCAAATTTTTCATCTTTGTTTTCGGTAACGACTTCTTTGTCAAATTTTAGGTGAAATTTTTTGTTGAATTTATGAAGTCTTATTATTCCACCGGCTGCAATATCACAGTTATATTTTTCTGCAGCATTATAAAGTTTTTCAAAAAAGTCTAAATCAACCCAATCATCAGAATCAACAAATCCTATATATTTACCGTGAGCCTTGTCTAGACCTGCATTTCGTGCATTAGATTGTCCTTGATTTTCTTGATCGATTAGGATAATTCTTGAATCAGATTTGGCAAAATCTTTAAGTATATTTAAGGAAGAATCAGTAGAACCATCATTAATGCATATTATTTCTATATCTTTAATAGATTGGTGAATTAAGCTATCTAGACATCTTTTTAGGTATTTTTTCGCATTAAAAACTGGTACGATAATAGAAATCTTTATATTATTGTTCATAAGATAGTCCTTTCTGATAATAAAATAGTGATTTTGGTCGCACAAATGATATCTAATATCATATTGTATGACATGATATATCATAAATAATACTCAATAACAATATTAAATTATGTTCAATTTAGTAAAATTGATTTTTATAATATTGATTATTGAGGACAACTAATGAATGATGAAGAATTAAAAAAGACTTTCGGGAAAAAAGTTAAAGAATATAGAGAACAAAAACAGTTATCACAGGAAGCCTTAAGTGAAGAACTGGACATAACCCAACGGCAAGTTTCAATGATAGAGAGGGGATTATCTTTTCCAAAATTAAGTACATTAAATAAATTAGCGACTGTTTTTGGATGTAGTATTCAGGATTTATTTGATAATGATTATTTGCAATCAGAGATTATATTGAAAGAAAAATTAAAGACAATAATAGAATCAAGTAGTTATGAGAAAATAAGAACATTATATTTGATAGCAAAGAATATAAAGTAAATTTTTGAGATTGAAATTTTTTGGAAAAATGGGACTTGATTTTTGATATTTAGCGTATAATAATAAGTTGTAAGCGATATATCGCGGGATGGAGCAGTCTGGTAGCTCGTCGGGCTCATAACCCGAAGGTCGTTGGTTCAAATCCAGCTCCCGCAACCATTTCACTGGAAGTGTCAAACCCTGATACTTCCAGTTTTTTAGCCTTTTTATGGTTTAACTTAAAATTATAAATAACCAATTAAATACTTATCCTAAATCCAAATAATAATGCAATACCATTTCTGCCACCATTTCTTATCATTCCTTCTAAGAAACCTGTAAATCTATCGCCCCATCTTTTTTGGATACCTACACCGTATTGAACGTATGGTTTTACGGATAGATCATTTAGAGTTATATCGTTTGCTTTGTAGCCTGTATGGTCTATTAAGTTCCAAGCAAATGATACAGAGATGTACGGTTGAAGATAGTTTTTAAAGTTCCCGATAAATTTTATTTCTGGTTCAATATGTAGTGCGTGAAGAGGTTTTGTATTGATATCAACATCTGCGGCTGAAGTGTAGCTGAATGTATTAATAAATGAATAAGAAGTTATTATTGAAGGTTGAATAATTAATTTATTATCAAGAAGTTCAAAGTTATAGCCTGTTTTTTGAGCAATACCCGCTGTTAACATTGAAAAATTTTCTTTGCCAAAATCTGTATGAGCTTCTGATGCGTTAGCACCGACGTTAGCTGTTATTATAGAGAAAAATTTATTTTTATAAAATGCAGTATTTATACCAAGCAGGCCTCCGTTGCTGTAAATACTGTTTCCTGAATATGCTTGATGAGAGCCGTTATATGCCATATAGGCACCTGAAATGTTGTACCAATTTCTTTTAAGTTTTCTTAGTTCACCATCTCCGCCAATGATTGATCCATATATTACGTTAGAAACATCAGGACCATTTTTTAGAGGTACTTTTTCAAATGTTGAATACGGTTTTACCCAAATTCCTTTTCTTTGTTCAGGAATTAGTAATGGTGAAAATGCAAATTGTCCTGAAGTGGAAGCTGTTTTATTTTGTAGAGAGAAGCTTTTTTGCAGGTTTTGAGGTGAAATCATTGTCATATCGTGATTTGCAAATATGTTTTTATAAGTTTCTAATTGGACTAAATATCCGCCAAGTTGTGTTGCAACTTCAGATGAGAATATTGCAGGGTTAAATGTACTTCTTGTAAATTCAAAATCCCCACTTGAAGCTTCATATCTGACATTATATTTATATATAGGAGTGGCAATTGTTGTTGGTTTATATTCTACATTATCTTTTAAAACGTTGTTTGCAAATGGTAAAATTATATCTTGAGCCTCTGGTGCTCCTTCTAATTTGATATTTTTGACAAATAAAGAACCCGTACCATTTAAACTATTTGCACTAATCGTATCCATTTGTCTTTGAGTTAATTTTGCATCTATAAATAAATTAGTTTGACCATTTAAGGTTAAGTTACCAAAATTTATGTTATTAATTTGGTCATTTTGCATATTAAAATTAACATCATTATTTAATATTGTATTTTGAGCGTTAAAATATGACGCATTTGCAAGAAGATTTAAAGTTCCGTGATCAAATTCAAAATTTCCTGTGTAGTTGTTATTTATTCCGCCAAGATTTAGGGTTCCGATTGAAGTTTTTGTTATTGTTCCGGTTCCTGAAATTCCGCTTAAAATATTATTTGTTCCTTCTCCTGCAAAGATTATTGTTCCGTTTGCATTATCAATATCATTTTGTTCGCCTGAGGCGTTCAAATTATTTTGCAGTGTAGAATTTTCTAAGGTGATTTTACCTAAGTTGTAAATTGCACCACCTTGACCGTTTTGTGTTGAACTAACTGTTTTATTATTTTCAAGTATTGAATCTGTTAATGTTATTGTCCCGTTAGTATTGTTATAAATAGCTCCACCTTCTGCGGTTGCTGCTGAGTTTGCAATATTATTACTTATTGTACTTGATGATATTTGTAATGTTGAATTGTTATAAATCGCACCGCCTTTAACGTCGGTATTTGTGCTACCATAAGCGATATTATCAGAAATTGTGCTACCTGAAATTGTACCTGTTCCGATATTATATATAGCACCACCTGCTGTGTCTGAGTTTTCTCCTGCTATTGCGGTGTTAGAATTTATTTGAGAATTACTTATATTAAGTTCATTGTTGTTATAAATTCCTCCGCCCAGAACGCTTGTTGTATTACTTCCTTGTGCGGTATTTGATGAAATATTTGAGTCTGTAATTGTAGTGCTTCCTGTGTTGTAAACTCCACCACCTACAACTATTGCGTTGCTTCCTGCGGTTCCTTTGTTTTCAGTAAGTGTTGTATTAGAAATTGTTAGATTTTGTTTGTTATAAATTCCACCACCTGTGATAGATGCATAATCAGTACCGTAGGCACTACTATTTGTAATTTGACTATCTGTAATTGTTGTTGTCCCGTCATTGTATATTGCTCCGCCAGAAACATAACTTTCTGTTTCTCCCATTGCATTGTTGTAGTCAAAGTTACTTTTTTCTATTGTTAAATTACCATTATTATAAATAGCTCCGCCTTCTGGGAGTACAGAACCATCGACATGATTGCTTTTGAAGGTAGAATTTGAAATTGTCATCTCAGCAGTAGACCCTGACATATATCCGTTTGAAATTGCGCCGCCATAAGCAGATGCACCATCAGAATAATTATTTTCAAATGAGGTATTATCGATTGATATTTTTCCACCATTAAGATTATATAATGCTCCTGCTACTGCATAATTTATTCCGCCTGAATCTGCAAAGTTTGATTTAAATGCGGAATTTGTAATATCCATTGTGCCGCCACTATTGTATATTGCACCTGCAAAGTTTGAACGATTATATTCTTGACCTTTGCAATTTAATAATTCAATTTGATTAAATAAACTGTCATTACTTAGTACAAAACCTCCGTAAGTTTTGTTTCCGTCAATGGAGTGTTGTTGACCTTGAAAAGATATGTTCAGTCCATAAAAGTTGTAACCGATAGTTGATGTTGAAGTTAAGTCGTTAAGAATTTCTAATGTGTCTCCATTTCCAGGGTAAGAATGAATAAGATCATAGAAAGTGTTAATGTTAATGTCGTTTGCGTTTGCACTCAATGTTGAAAGTGCGATAATTGATATTATTGTTAAAAGTTTTATATTTTTCATAAAGTTATAATATTAATTCGTCTGAAGATTTCCTATTAGATATTGCGGTGGATTGTTTTTTAATAACTTGACTTAGTTAGGGTTATTCTTATTTTTTTATCTTGGTATAATAATATTTGTATGAGTAAATGTAAGAGTTTTTTACCGTCAATAAATGAAGATTCTAAAATTCTTATTCTAGGTTCAATGCCTGGGGTTAAATCTTTAGAAGAACAACAATATTACGCACATCCGCAAAATAGATTTTGGAAGGTTATGGGGGCTTTGTGCGGTGTTCAAAATTTGATTGATTGTTCTTATGAACAAAAATTAGAAACTTTATTAAAAAATAATATAGCTTTGTGGGATACAATAAAATCTTGCAAAAGAGAGGGAAGTTTGGATTCAAATATAATAAATGAAACTCCAAATGCTATAAGAAAACTTTTGAAAAAATATCCTAATATAAAAATTATTTGTCTGAATGGTAATAAATCATATTCTGCATTTAAAAAATATTTTCCTGATTTATTAGAAAAATATACCTTTTATAAAATGCCGTCAACAAGTCCCGCAAATGCAAGATATAACTTGGAAAAACTAATATCAGATTGGCAAATTATAAAAAATGAAAATTAAAATATAATATCATCCAAATGGCTAATGTTTTCGGAAATATTTTTAATAAAATTTGATTTTTAATTTCTCTTTTTGTATAATTGACATATGGTTAAATAAGAGTTGTTGGGTATGGTGTTATGAATAAGAAATTGAGATCAATATTTATTATTGCAACTATTTTAGGAACTGTATCAATCTCACATTCTGCGTTTGCTGCGGATATAAATAATAAGTCAGATTTGACAAATTCAGATTTATATACAAGTGGTTCAATCTTGAATATAACAAGGGATATAAGTCTAGGCTCTAGTCCATCTAATGGTGCAGAGTTACCAACTATTCAAAACGTAACCAATTTAGTTGTTAAAGGAAACAATAATGACATATCAGGCCATTTGAAAGCTTCAGGATCTGGTTCTATTCCATTAGCACATTATACAATATCCAATAATTCATCTGTAACTTTTAATGACATCAATTTTTCAGGGGTAAAAACAGATTGTCATACATCGTCAGGGGCTGATTTTCGTGATGATAGAATTATTGGAGCATTATTTCAAAATGAGTCAAGTGATTTGAGTTTAAATAATGTTAATTTTGTAAATAATGAACATCGTGTAGATGAGACAAAATCTATTCCTGCATACCTTAATGCAAATATTAACGGTGGTCTTATAAATACTAATGGAACAACATCATTAAAAAATGTTAATATTAAAGATAACCTAGTTTATACAGCTGTTAATAGATATGAGGCAGGTTTTGGTTCTCATGAATCTCATGTAGCAGGTGGTGCTATTTATAATGAGCAAAATGCGAATAACAATGCATTATTGTCTATAAAAGATGGTGAAATTTCTAATAATACAGTATATGCAAATTTGTATAATGAAGGTCCACTAACTAGCAATGATGTATATATGCATGGTGGTATAATTTATAATAGTGCATCTGTTAATATAGATGGAACTGTATTTAATAATAATAAGGCATCTACAAATGTAAGTGCTGAACGTATTTCTGTAGAAACTTTAGGTGGAGTTATTTATAACGACACAAATGGTTCTTTAAATATTAAAAATGCAACTTTTAGTAATAATATTTTGGGTGCAAATAGGGGTGAAGCTTTAGGTGGTGCTATTTATAACAAAGGTACTATCGAAATTTCTAATACCATATTTTCAGGTAATAGAGCAGGCATAGATGATAATATAAGTGATGGAAATGTAACAACATCATTAAATGATATCTATTTTGAAACCGGTTCATCTATGAATGTTGTATCAGGTGGCAGGGTTCAAATTGGTAGTGGTTTAGCATCAAGAGATAATACGGCTAAAATTACAGTAGCTGATGGTGGTAATTTAACTGTAGTTGGCGGTAATGATTCTTCTGGTTATACAGGAACTATTGATGTTCAGGCTAATGGTTTGCTGGGATTTTTTGGAAGTGTAGATGCTCTACATTCGTTTGATAATGCTAAAGTTACATTGAGCGGAAATTTGTCAGGGTTTGAATACGGGTTTGATAAAGATTACACTCTTACAGATGCCGATTTTACAAGATTTACAGTATCTGATGCTGTTAAGCAGTTTACTGTTGTTAAATCAGGAACTAACACTTTAACTGTAGGTAAAGATGTAGCTGATAGATATGTTAAGGCTATCGTTAATGGTGGAACTTTGGTGGGTTCTGATGATGCTTATTTTTCAAGTAATTCTGAAACTATTGTAAATACTTCAGGTGTTTTAGAATATACTTTAGGCAAAGCTAAAACTGAATTTGATAGAGATAATATAAGTTTAGTAAATGGCGGAAGATTAAATATCATTGGTAATGGTCAGAATATTGCTATAAATGATAATATTAGCTTGACCGGTACAAATACAATAAGTTTAAATAATTCAAATTATACTATAAATGATGCTTACGATTCTAGTCAAAGTCAAAACTTTGAAATTAATAATTCAACATTAAAACTAGATAGTTCAATAAGTAATTTTAATCATAATGTAACTTTAAGCAATAATTCTACTTTAGATGTTCAAGATAACAATACAACAACGTTAACATTCCAAAGTTTAAGTTCTAGTGGTGATAATAATAATTTAAGTATAGATGTAGATTTTGCAAATGGAACTTCTGATGTTATAAATACTGGTAGTGGAACTGGGGTAATAACTGTTTCTGCTATTAATTTTATAAATGGAAGCGATAAGGGTACCGGTCTAAAAAAAACATTCCAAGTCTTAGAAGGTGGAATGGCTTTAGCTAAATATACAGATGAGGATTTTGATTCAGGGGTTTATGTTTATGATGTATCAACAAGTCGTCAGAATATAACCTTATCTGCTATTTCAAATTCTGTTAACGGTTTGAAAAAACAAAATCAAACAGAAGGTGATAGGAGTTTTTACAAATTAGGTAGTGATGATTATGTAGTATCATCAGATTTAGGTGAAACTAAACCCGGTAATTTCATTGTTGATAAGGCTGCTTCTGCTACCAATAATGTAATTTCAGGTAATGATTTATATTCATTCTTTGAGGTTAACAATGCTGGTACAAAATTAACTTTAAAGAATTTAGTATTTACAAATGCTGCGGCAACAGAAGCTGGTGAATCTTCAAATACAAGTGGTGCCATTGTTCACCAAGAAGCTGGGGTTGTAAATATTGATAATTCTACATTACAAAATAGTTCAGCTGCTAATCAAGGTGGAGCTATTTATGTAACTAATGGCGAAATGAATATATCAGGTTCTACAGTGTCAGGGAATAAAGCGTTAGAAGGCGGCGGCATTTATGCTGATAATGGCGCTACTATAACATCAGATAAAGGATTAGTATTAGATTCTAACAGTGCAAAAAATGGTGGTGGTATTTATGTCGATAGTGGTGCTAATGTTACATTAACAGGTGCAACAATTTCAAATAATACTGCATCTTCAGGTAACGGTTCTGCTATTTATAATAATGGTGGTAACATTACTCTAACTGATAGCACATTTACAGGTAATAGCGGTAATTATTATATATATAATAATAGCGGTGAGTTAACCCTACATTATACCACTGATACTGATAAAACTATCAATAATGGTAACGATTCTAAAATCTACAACTCAGGAACATTGAATATTTATAATGATCTTAAAAATTTAACCATTTCTGACACTATTACCTCTGCTACAAAAGATTGGACTAACAATAATATAAATATTGGTGATAATGGAAATAATGGAAGTGTTACTCTAAGTAGGGTTGAAAATTCAAATATTAATGTTAGCTCTGGAATAATAAATGTAGATAATCTTCAAGATTCTCAAATAACCTTAGCGGATAATGTTGTATCTGGTCAAATAAAAGCACTTGAGGGTTCTGTTGTAAATGTTAAGACTGATGGATTCTTTACAATTGGTGATGCTAATAATACCAATGCCATTAATTCAACATTAAATATAAATAATGGTGATGTGCTGCTTTATTCAAAAAATTTGGATAATACAGATATAAAAATAGCTCAAGACGGTACATTAGACATTCAAAAAAATAACGATAATTTTTCAGCAAATTTATCAGGAACAGGTATTGTTAATCAAAGAGATGATGTTTCTTTAACTGGTAATAATTCAGGTTTTAACGGTACTTACAACGTATTACAGACAAAGACATTAAATTTAGTAAAATCTTCATTCTTAGGAAAAGATGCAACAATCAATTTAGATAAAGCAATTTTAAATGTAACTTTGACATCAGATACCACTTTAGATGATAATTTTGCAAATGTTGAATTAAAAAATGGTTCTAAATTCAATGTTACTGGTAATGACATAACTCAAAAGGTTAATATTGGAAATGGCTTATGGTCATCTGATGGTAATATAAATAATTCTTTGAATTTTTCAAATGGTTCATTTGCATTGGCAGATAATTTGCCAACAAAAGATTTATTAACTTTTACTGATGCAAATGTAAGTTTAGTACCAAATAATACTGCAGCTTATAATATCAAAATGGATAATTCTACTTTAGATTTATCTAATGAGTGGGCTGGTGATACTTATAATATCGATACATTAAACAGTACAAATAGTTCATTTACTGTTGATGTATCCCTTATTAAAGATGAAAATAATCAGTATCCAATAGCTGATAAAATCTATATTGGTTCTGGTAGTGGTATTTTGAATTTGGATAGAATTTTTATTACAGGTGATAATGGTTATGCTGCTGAAACCGGAGAAAATATTTTAATTTTTAATAGAACTGGAACACAAGATGTAGGTTTAGCCGTTACTGATAATGTAGAAATTTTAAGTTGGGCAACAAACGTTTATAAATATTCTATTAATTCAGCAAAAATTTATAATCAGACTAATGCTGATGGTATAAAAGTTGTTCCAAAAGGATTTTCTTCAACTGACACTCTAAGAGACCTTAATATGTATAGTGGTAGCAGGGGTTTTAATTATGTAATAGGTGCTAAAAATGGTAATACATATAGTCTCTATAGAGATTTAGATACTACAAGTGGTGGTTCTTTTACAATTTTAGGAACCGTTGAAAATGGTCAAAAAAGTATTTTAT
The DNA here is from genome assembly GCA_949292185.1 of uncultured bacterium. Lineage (GTDB taxonomy): Bacteria > Cyanobacteriota > Vampirovibrionia > Gastranaerophilales > Gastranaerophilaceae > Zag111. The sequence goes on along the minus strand of CASEYP010000031.1, from coordinate 147,165 downwards.
CTGCCGAATTAAAAGATATGGTTGTTGAGCATGATAGCGAAAGACTTGTTTTCAATGAGGCTGATAATACTTATACATACTACAACACTGATGGAACTGTTGATGGCACTTCTTTTGCAAATTCAACTAACAATATTACTACAAATTCGGATGGCGATTATGTAATTAGTGTAGGTGCTTTAGGAAAAGATGAGACTAATGGTTCATTATTTGAAATATCAGGTGATACCAAGCTTCAACTTTCAGATTTATCAATAGAAAATGCTAAACGATATGAGTCAGATAAAATAAAAAATGGTTCTGTAATATTTGTAAAATCACTTGAAGATCCAACTATTCAAATAACAAATACAGACTTTAAAAATAATGAAGTAGAAGCAGGAAATGGTGGTGCTATTGCCAATGAAGAAAGTAAATCATTTATATTAAATGGCTCTTTATTTAGTGGCAACAAAGCAAAGAATGATGGTGGAGCTTTTTATAATACATCTTCAGGTAAAGTAACCTTAGATAATGCAGATTTTACAGGTAACAGTGCAGGCGGAAACGGTGGTGCATTATATAATTCCGGCTCAAATATAACAATATCAAATGCTAATTTTGATAATAATACTGCAGGTACAAACGGTGGTGCAATTTATACCTCAGCTAATATGATGACTATTACAGATTCTAATTTTGGTGCAACTACTGTAAATAAACTTCAAAACGGAACTTTGAATGATATTTATCTTGCAGGTAGTGCAAATGTTACATTTGATGTTACAACTGGTGAAAAATCTATTAATAGTGGTATTGCAGGTGAAGGCGGTACAACGTTCAAAAAAGACGGCGCTGGAACTTTGAATTTGTCAGGTGTTAATAATAATATGCTTGGTGAATTTGAAATAGCTAATGGTACAGTACATTATAACCAGACAGCGACAAATTCTTTTGTTGGTGGAGGTGTAAATTTATCTGGTGAGAATTCATTATTAGAAATGAATATTATAGATAATTTAAAAACCTCTATGCAAAATGTGCAAGGTGTTGGTAATATTGAAAAAGATGGTGGTGGACTTCTGGTATTGTCCGGTGATAATAGTGGATTTGCCGGAAATTTATCAATAGATAATGGAACAGTATTATTTGATGGTACAAAATATATTTCAGGGCTTACTAAAATAAGTAATGGTGCTACATTAGAATATAATACAGAGGCTTTAGATGCCACTTTAAGTAATGTTTCAGGATATGGAACAGTTAATAAAACAGGTGCTGGAACCTTAAATTTTGTAAGAGATGATGACTTTAATGGAAATATTATCAGTGATGATGGCGGAACTTTAAAGGTTAATGATTCAACAAAAGCATCTATTCCATTAGAAATGGAGGCAACAGGTAGTTCAACAATAAATTATGTGACTACTACTGATACAACTTATACACTCGATAGTGATAGTTTAACGCATATAATTTTTGGAGAGGGAAAGAATACAATTAATATTGTTAATGGAACTCATAATTTGGATGCTGATATTTCTGATGCTAATAATACATTGGCATTTCAGGATGCAACATTAAAATTAGGTCTAACAGATTATACTGGTAAGTATGTAGTTAACAATTCAACAATTGATTTATCAGGGGATGGTTATAAAGAATATACTTTTGATAATTTAAATGTAGAGGGCGGTTCTCAATTATCTATAGATATTGGTTTACCTACTACTCAATCTGGTAGTTCTGCTGCCGTTCCTGTAACGGCTGATTCAGATAAATTGGTGTCAACAAATGGAACCGGTCAAATTGGATTAACAAATTTAACATTCTCAAGTGGTTCAGTTGAGAGTGGTTTATATAATCCGATTACTGTAAATATTTTGGGTGGCGGTTTAACATTAAAAAAAGATAACATATCATTCTCTACAGATGTATATGACTATAGTGTTCAAGTGAATGACCAATCAATTGTTTTAACAGCTGTAAATGCAGCAACAGGAGATTCATTAGGTGTTCAAAACAGAAAAGATAACACAAGAATATTTACATTTACAGATTCTGATAATAATCCTTATTTTATTTCAAAGAATTTAGGTACAACAGGTTCAGGAACGTTTACTGTAAATGGAACAGGTAAGACTGTTATTGATGGTTATAATCAGTATTCAATGTTTGAAGTTTCAAATGATACAGATTTGACGATAAATGATGTAACTATTCAAAATGCGAAAACTTCAGGTAATGGTTCTGTTGTAAATCAAACAAATGCAAATGGCGTTACAAATATAAATAATTCAACTATCAGCAACAATAATTCAGATGGTAAAGGTGGCGCAATTTATGTAGGTGCTGGCACTGTAAATCTTACTGATGTTGCATTCTCTAATAATAATACTAATGCTGGGGCAAATGATATTTATATCGAAAAAGATGCTACAGTTAATGTTATTGCAAAAACAGAAGGTAAAAATTCTATAAATTCCGGTTTGGCAGGTTCTGGTAATTTGAATAAATCAGGAAGTGAAGATTTATATTTATCAGGTAATAATAAAAACTTTACGGGTAATTTAAATGTTTCTCAAGGTTCAGTAAACTTTGAACAAAAACCAGAAGGCGATAGTTATATTACAGGTTTAACTAATTTAGCTAACAGTTCTTCTAGTGTATCAATTAATAACAATTATTCAGATGTAACCTCAGGAGCCTTTACAGGTAAAGGTACTATTGAAAAATCAGGTAGTAATGATTTAATCTTAACCGGTAATAACAGTACATTTACAGGCAAGACTGAAATTAACTCTGGAAATATCAAATATAATACAGATACTACAACATACTTAGGTGGCAGCACTGTAATCAACAAAGATGGCGGATTAAAAATAGAAGGTGAAGCCGGAACTAAGTTATCAAATATTTCAGGTAATGGTACTATTACAAAGGATAACGTTGGAGATTTATTATTCCAAGGAAATAATAGTTTCAATGGTAATTTGAATATTAATAACGGTACATTGGCTTTGGGTCAAAATTCATCACTTGGAACAATTAGCACTGCAACATTTGCAGATGGAACAGCAATTAATCTTCAAAATACATCAGCTGTTCAAAATTCAGCTGGTGAGTGGACAACAAATCCAAATCCTTCAAGTATTGAAAATTTAGTATTTGATAATGTTGTATTAAATGGTGATACAAAATTATATTTAGATGTAGATTTAGCAAATAATAAAGCTGATACAATTACCGTTAATAATATAGCAAAAGGTTCTACAGGAAACTTTATCTTAGGTGAAAATAGTTTGAATGTTGTATCAGATGCATTAGTAAATGATTTACAAGTTCAAATTGTAAAAGGAGCTGCTGCAGATAGAGTAATTTTAGATGAAGCAGCAAGAGTTGCAATGGGTCCAATTCAAAAATATGATGTAAATTATATGAATGGAATGTTGATGTTTGCAGGTCAAGGTGGAACAAAACCAACTTATGACCAAGTAAACCCTGCAGTTTTGGCAAGTCCTGTTGCTGCTCAATTAGGCGGTTATTTAGTTCAATTACAATCTTATGATGAAGCTTTCCATAATATGGATATGTATATGTTGCTTACAAAAGAGCAACGTTATGTAATGAAGATGCGCAATCGTTATGCTTTAGAAGGTGGAGTTGCTAAATACGATTCAAGATATAGCAGATACGATAATGCAGCAGGTTGGTTCAGACCTTATGCAACTTTTGAAAATGTTCCACTAAATAACGGACCGAAAGTTTCAAATGTTGCTTATGGTTCATTCTTTGGCGGTGATTCTAAACTTTATGATTTAGGTCACGGTTGGGATGGAATGTTTAGTGTTTATGTTGGATATAACGGTTCACATCAAGCTTATAATGGTGTAAGTATGTATCAAAACGGTGGAACACTTGGCGTTGTTGGTATGGCTTATAAAGGTAACTTCTTTACAGGTTTAACTGCTAACGTTGGAGCTAATGTTGGTGAAGCGAATACTATGTTTGGTCATGAAGATTTTGCAATGTTGATGACTGGTGTTGCTTCAAAAACAGGTTATAATTTTGAACTTGCTCACGGTAAATTTATTATTCAACCAAGTTTGTTAATGTCTTATTCATTTATAAATACATTTGACTATACAAATGGAGCAGGTGTTAGCGTAAGTTCAGATCCGTTACACGCACTTCAAATTGAACCGGGTATCAAATTTATTGCTAATTTGAAAAACGGTTGGCAGCCATATTTGGGTGTAAGTATGGTTTGGAATATTATGGACCAAACTCAGTTTATGGCAAATAATGTTTCATTACCAAGCTTGTCTGTAGATCCTTATGTTAAGTATGGCGTTGGTGTTAGAAAAACTTGGGGTGAAAGATTAACAGGTTTCTTCCAAACATATATAACTAATGGCGGTAGAAACGGTGTTGGTTTACAATGCGGATTTAGATTATCATTAGGTAAAGATTCTAGCAAGAAAAATCCTCAAAAGGTTGAAAAACAAGAAATTAAAAAAAGAACAGTTATCAAAGTTTCAAAACGATAATATAATTTCGAATAATAAGTTGAAATGGTTATATGGCAAGTTTGCTATATAACCATTTTATTTTTACCTGCAATATAGGCAGCTATGGTTCTATTTGAAACCTCCATTTTCTTTAATATATGTCTAATATGTGCTTTTGCTGTATGGGTGCTTATTCCTAGTTGTTGTGCAATTTGACGATTGGTGTAACCTTCACATAATAATTTCAAAACTTTGTTTTCTTGATTTGTTAGTATCATAATATCCTCCTAAGTTTTATATATAATATTAAAGCAGTAATTTTTGGAAAATAATTAAAAATAATTCCGGTTTTAAAGTTTGTGGCTTAAAATTTTTATGCTATTGACAGATATAGTATAATTAATATATGAGACCCAATAAGGTATTATATTATATATTTATAGTATTTTTAATTTTTGCAGGAACAACAAAAGTTTATGCAATAGAAGATGATGATTTATTCAATCCTATTGAAGTTAAGGATGGAATGAAATTGTCTATAGTTGATTGTGTTTCATTGGCTTTTAAAAATAGTCCTAAAATAAGGCGACAAAAATATAATTTAGATATAGCAAAAAGTAATGTTGGAATAGCAAAATCTCAATATTTTCCTGTAATAAGTGCAGGTGTTGGATTTTATAATGAAAATAATTCAGATAATATTTATTATAATTCTCATTATCGAGATTTGCCATCCGTTGGTGTTGCTATAAATAAACTTATTTGGGATTTTGGTAAGACTACTGCATATATAAAAATGGAAGAGTTTTATAAGATTGGTGCTGAATATGAATTTATGGACAGTTTATGTTCAACACTTTTTGATGTTAAGCATAAATATTATAACTTATTGAGGGCAAAAGCTCTTTTAAAAGTTGCACTGGATAATGTGACTATAAACAAGAAATTTGTTGAACTTGCAAAAAGTAAACAAGATACTGATTTAACAACTGCAAAATTGAATTTAAGTGAATCAGAGGTTAAGTATTTAGAAGCGTTAAATAATTATAAAAATTCCAGAATTGATTTAAATAATTCAATGTATTTAGATTCACAGCCGGATTATACAATAAAAAATACACATACATTTTCTTATGAAAATGAATATGCTTATGGTTCAAATGAAAAGGCTGAAGTGTTTAAACCTGAAATTTTTTCATTTCCTATAGAGGATGCTGTTGAAATTGCCTATGACAACAGTCCTGATTTAAGTGTTTTAATTTCAACAAAGCAGGCAATGGAGCAGTCTTTATTGTATGTTAAAAGAACGTACTTTCCAGAATTAAGTGCAAATGCCGGTTATGATTTTGTAAATTCTAATCAGACAACAAATAATGGTTTTCATGTTGGGGTGAATTTATCTTCAAGTGTTAATTTAATGGAATTAAAGCACAGTATTAAGGGTGCTGATGCTCAATTAAAACTTGCAGATAATGAAATTGTATTATTTAAAAAAGATTTATATTTTGAGGTAAAAAGGGCTTTTAATAATGTAGAAAAGGCAGAAAATCAAATTCCTGTAGCAAGAATGGAAGTTGAACAGTCTATTGAAAATTTAAAACTTGTTGAATCCCAATATAGAGCAAATAAATTAAATTATGTGGCATTACAATATGCAAGACAGGATTATATAAAAGCTTTAGAAGAATATATCGAAAGTCTTTATAATTATAATATGGCATTAATTCAAGTTGAGATGGCATTACATTATCATTTGGTAGATATTCACCACAAATCAGAGCACGCAATGAAATATCACTCAAAAGAACTTATTGAACATCTTAATAAAGTTTTGGGTTGTGATGAAAAAGAAGTAAAAGTAAATGATTCTGGCAAACGAACAAAAAATAAAAAAATAAAATAAATATTGCTAGCAAAAATTTTCTATGCGCGGGTTTAGAAATAGTATGAAAATTTTAAATAATCTGGGACATAATTTTAAAACAATAGGTGTAGTTGGTTTGCCGTTACTATTTTTGCCGGCATGTTCAACCGTTGCTCAAAATTTAGAAAAAACTCCTGATAAAGACAAATTTGTGATGACAGATAGTTTAGTCAAACCAAGTGGAACATCTAAAAAAGCTGTAATGCTTGGAGCACCATCTCCATCAGTTGAGATAAATGGTATCGAACATATTGCAAAAATCGTTGTTGATTTGTCAAAAAATATTTTGTATAAATATAACGATTTTGGTGATGCAGAACGTGCATATTTAGTAGCAAGTGGGAAGCCTTCCTCTCCGACAGATACAGGAGTTAGAGTTGTAACGCATGTTGAAACTTATCCATATAGAACAGCTCCATATTCAACAAAAAGAAGAAGAAATCCTAAAGCTTACGGCCCAAAAATTATTTGTCTTGATAAAGTAGATCCATTAACAGGAGAAAGATCAAGAACGGGAGAATTTATTCACGGTAATAATAACCCTGCAAGTATTGGTAAATATGCCTCTTTAGGTTGTATAAGAATGGATAATGAAGTAATAAAAGCTTTAGCAAAAGAAGTTAAGCGCGGAGATATTGTTCTTATAAAAAGATAAAGTTTTAGTGAACTTGTTTTTTGTTTTGCTTTGCTATAAATTTATCTATTTTTTCAGCCATAAAAGTTGAAAATATAGGCAAAATTCCATAGTATATAGCTGCAAAAATTAATGCAGGACGCAAGATATTTATTCCTTCTATGTATTTATTTAATTTAGGATCAGAGGCATTTAATTGTTTAAATTTGTCAATAAATTTAGTTGTTTTACCCTTTATAAGGTTATCTATACCGTATCCGCCTAAAAGCGTAATTGCTGTAGATATTACGTTGTTATAAATTAGTGCTTTTTTGCGATTTTCTTTAATATCTTTACTTTTTGAAGTTCTGTAAGCAAAAGCTGATGTTAATAAGATATCAGTTCCTGCTGTCATATGTTTTGCTATATCTTTGTCTTTTGTTTCATATTTTTGCGCAAGTTTTTGTATTTTTTCATTATTTATAATTTTGCTTATTCCTTTGGCTATTGAGTTAGGAATTTTGCCTGTAAAATTAATGTTTTTTTGATTGTTTAAAGTTTGTTGAGGTTGCGGCAACTTTTTGTTTGCAGTTCTATTATTTTTTTTATTCAAGAAAAGTTTATCCATAATAATAGGAATTAGAGCAATTGTTAGCATTGATTTTGGAATTGCAGTAACTATTCCTGTGCTTAATTTTAGAACTTGGGTTATAAGTTTGTAACTTCTTGAAGTGCCTAAATTTTTTGAATTTTTTGATAAATTTTCTATAGTTGTTTTATTTAAAAATTTGTTAGGATTTTTGTCTATTTTTTTTACTGCATTTTCTATTGGAATTGCAATAGCTTCAACCATTGCAAATTTTATTAGCCCTGAACAAATTGAATTTGATGCTGCATATTGTTTATTTTCTTTTTCTGTGTCAGGTGTTGCAAAAATTGCCAAAGGTCTGACCGTTAGAGCCATAACAAGAGATGTTGTTGCAGCAAAAGATGTTCCGTGTTCAGAAATCTTTTCTAAACCTTTCAAAACAGTTTTGTTTCTTAAAATCTTTGAAGTAATGTTTGGGCTTATTTTTTGTATTGACATTTTTGCGTACCTAATATAAGTAGACATCACACAAGGCGAAAAGTAAAATATTTTTGAGAAATCTTAAAATATTTCAATATAATAATTTTTGAGATAAAATTTTTATAATGAATTTAATTGATTTTTTGAAAAAAGAGTTATCAGGTTGGGGAAAGTTAGAACGAATACTTTTTCCTATTTGTATTCTGGCTATTATTATAATTTCATTTGTTATGGGTGATAATAAAGTCGCATTGGTTTCTGCAATTTGTGGAATAAGTTATTCTATTTTGGCAGGGAAGGGTAAGATTTCTTGTTATATTGTAGGTTTAGCAGGAACTTTTTGTTATAGTTATATTTCTTTTAAAAATGCGCTATATGGGAATTTGGCTTTATATCTTTTGTATTATTTCCCGATGCAGGTTTTGGGAATTTTTAAATGGAAAAATCATTTAAAAAAAGATACTTTTGAAATCGTAAAAACTCAATTATCTAATAAAGAAAGGGTTTTGTATTTTTCTTTTGCAATTTTATTTTCGATAATATTATTTTTTATTTTAAAGTATTTGAAAGATTTAAATCCAGTTGTAGATTCAATAACTTCAATATTTTCTATTGTTGGTTTAATATTAACGGTTAAGCGTTGCATAGAACAATGGTACGTTTGGTTTGTGGTAAACGGGTTATCTATGATTATGTGGATTGGTGCATATTTAAACGGATCAAATTGCTTTGCTACAATTTTAATGTGGTTGGTTTATTTAGTTTTATCTGTTTACTTTTTGTATGCTTGGAGCAAGGAACTTTATTCTGAAAAAACTAATAAATAATAAATTTATTTTGTTGCTATTTTAGAATTATTAGTTTTATTTTTTTGAACAGTTTGAGCATCTTGCGGTTGTTTATTTGTTTTAGTTGTGGTTTTAGAAGTTTTAGTTTTAGCTAAGAAATTTTTAAAAGTCGGTCTTTGTTTTATATGAAGATAATTGCTTAGCGGATAGTGGGTTTGATCGTTGTCTTCTTTTTTAAAGAATTTTTTAACCATTTTTTCAGCAAGCGGGGTTGCAATTAGGGGAACTAAAATTCTTTCTGTGATTACACCTGAACCTATAAGAGCAAGTATTGTCGCAAAACTTTTTTTCGCAATTCCTATATTTTTAAATTGTGCACCTTTAAATAATGCATTCCAAATTTTATTTTGCACTTTCGGACTTGCAATTGCAAAACCTACAATTATTTGAGAAATAGAAGTTACAATTCCTGAAGCCATATCCATTGCGGCAACAAAAGGTTTTCTTTTTTCAGGAATTTTATCGTTATCCATTGTTGTTTTGTAGCGTACAGAATATGCAAAAACATCTTTCATAACAGAACAAACAACTATTGTTTTTGCAGCAAAAGCATCATCATTTATAACTTTTTTTAAATGATTATTGAAGAACTTTGATTGTGTAATTGGACGTATCAAATCAACCATTGTCATCATCCTTCACTAACATATCTGCAATTTTAGGGAATATTCTGTTTGATAGTGCTAATATAGGTACATATAATGCTATGGTTAAAACCGTTCCAACTCTATCTTTAAAGATATCAAGGCAATTTTTATTTATTTCTTCAAGAGCTTTTGTTTTATCGTTATTAACACTTTCTAAAATTTGTTTTGGGTAATTTCCTGTTTTTTTTATTTCATCAACGAGTTTAAAGTTTATTTTACCTTTTGCAGCAAGTTTATCGATACCTTTAAATAGCAATCCAAGAGCTGCAATTTGAGCTGCAATTGTAACAACTGCTTCTACAGGTTGTTTAATTGCGGCCCATTTCTTATTTTCTTTTGATTCTTTTGAAAATGGATTATATAAAATTACAAGAGGAGCTATTGCAAATTTCCCACCGGCATTTATATAATTAGCAATTTTTTCTCCACCTTGAGAAGAGAATTTTTCTAGTGAATTTGCCATTTGTTGTCTGAATTTTACTGGCGCTACTTTCATAAATTTATAATCTCTATTTAAAAATATACGTTTCTCTATGTTCTAGTAAACTACAAGAATAAAATATTTTGTTATTTTATTTAGAAAATGTTACATAGATAATAGGATATATAAAGATAGATATTATATCAGGGATTAAAATTTAAATCTTGTTGAGAAATTAAATTGAGATCTCATTGGTGTCGCATCTTCATAATAGACTTGTCCTGCGCCAACATTAAAATCCATACGGTCATCTTTGAAAGGTCTTAGGGTAAATATTACTTCATTTTTATTACTTCTATCCGCAATGTTTCTTGAATATACTCCTTGAAAAGATAATTTGTCATTAATTCTATATTCAGGAGAAAAAGAAAAAATTCCCCTAAATTGTTGCCCAAATGCGGTTAATTCACTATTTTTATATGAAGTGTTAAGTGTTAATCTGTTTTTTTTATATTTTGTAAAAATTGTTCCTGATTGGCTTAAAGTTTCCGGCGAATATTTATTATCATAAGTTGCACCAAAGCTCATGTTATCTTTAAAATTTATTTCTTTTGTAAAAGAATTAGAACCTGTGTCAGCTAATACTGGGGCTTGAATTAATAATATTATTAAATGTATAAGCAGTAATTTTTTCATATTAATAATTATATAACTTCAAGTGTAAATGTTCAAAAAATAATCTTGAATTTTAAAATTTAAGTAATATATTAGAAACAGAAGATAAATTTTGTTATCATAATAACAAACTGTAGGAAGCAAAGAGATATGGAAGACGTAAAAACTACCCCAAAAGTTAATCCTTATATTGTTGCGATGTCAGTATTGTTGCCATCTTTTTTGTCATTAGCTGCATCATCTGCAACAAACGTATGTCAGCCAAATATTGCTGGGTATTATGGTGCAACTCAGTATGAGGCAAATACGGTAATTACTTGTTATATAATTTCTGGTGGTATCATGCTTCCGGTAACCGGATATTTAGTTGAATATATTGGTAAAAAATTACTTATGTATTACAGTATTTGGTTATTTTGTATCGGGTGTTTGTTATGTGTAATTGCACCGGATCTACATTCGCTAATTGCAGCACGTATTGTTCAAGGTGTTGGAAGTGGATGTATTTTGCCTTTATGTCAGGCGATATTATTGGAAGTATTCCCAAAAGAGCAACGTGGGGTCGCGATGAGTTTATTCGGGGTTGCCGCAATGTTCTCTCCTTTAGCGGGCCCATTTTTGGGTGGGTATATGACAGATTATTTTTCTTGGCAGTGGGTATTTATTATAAATATTCCATTATGTATGCTGTCGTTTTTACTGGTCAAAATCTTTGTCCCAAGTGATAAGCCAGAAAAAAAAGTTAAGATGCGTAAATTTGATATAGTTGGATATGTCGCTATTGTTTTAGCGATGGCTTGTATGCAGATTGTACTAGATAAAGGTGAGCAGTTTAACTGGTTTGATACCCCTTGGATTTGTTATTTAACAGGAATTTGTATTTTTTCATTTGTATTTTTCTATGTTTGGGAATTGGAATATAAAAATCCTGTTATTGATATAAGAGTTTTTAAAGATAGAAACTTTTTATTTGGAACAATTTGTAGTTCTTTTATTAATGTAATGATATATTCAACATTGTTACTTGTTCCAATGTTTGTTCAAAGTTTATTAGGTTATAGCCCATCAATGTCAGGTTTGACAATGTTTCCAAGAGCGGTTGTATGTTTTATTGGATTGTTGGTTGTAGGTGAGATTTCAAAATATGTTAGAGCAAGAACTCTTGCGATTGTTGGATTAGTAATAATGGGTACTTCAATATTGTGGTTAACCAGAATGAACTTAACCTCTTCAATGGATAGTATAATTCTTCCAAACTTGTTGTTATGTATTGGTGTTCCGACAGCATTTGTACCTATTACGGCAATGTCATTTGCAACATTACCTCCTGCTAAAAACGCAGATGCAGCAGCCTTGCATGCTTTATTTAAAAACGTAATTACAGCAATGTCTACTGCAGTTTCATCAACATTCATAGCAAGAGTTTCCCAAGTTCACCAAACTTATCTTGTTGATAATTTGTCTTATCAAAATGTTATGTATAGATATAAATTATTTAAGTTAAGTGGTAAATTTTTAATACATTATCCTCATGTTTTAGCTATGAGAAAAGCAAACGGTATGATGTATAAGCAGCTTTTACAACAAGCAAGGTTAGCATCATTTTATGATATTTTTGCAATACTTGCACTAATGTGTATAATAATAATTCCGGTACTATTCTTATTAAAAATTAAACGAGTTAAAAAAGCTAAATAAAAACTAATATAATGTAAAAATCGGGATGACAGGATTTGAACCTGCGACCCCCTCGTCCCGAACGAGGTGCGCTACCAAGCTGCGCTACATCCCGACTAAATAATAAGATATTCTATACTTATATTTTATCTCAAATATTTTATTTGGAACATTCGCACAAAATCTTTTCTATATCATTGCGTTTTAATTTTCGTGTTGTTGTTCTTGGTAAGTTTTCTTGTCTTACAATGATTTTAATTGGGCGTTTGTATGGTGCAAGTCTATTTGATAGATATTTAACTTCATTTTTTATTGCATTTTCTAATTCTTCTTTATTATTTTCAAATTTTGCACAGAATGTTTCTTTTGGAACAATAATTGCAGCGATTTCCTCACAGCCATCTTTTTCTCCAAAAGCTTTTTTCATGCCCATAACACAAACTTCTGCAAAATTTGGGCTTTGTTCAAGTACAGATTCTATTTCTTCCGGAAAAACTTTTTTACCACCTGGTAAAACTATCATATTTTTTATTCTGCCTGTTATATAAATAAGTTTAGTTTTAGGGTCTATACGTGCGATATCTCCAGTGTGTAACCAACCGTCATTATCAATAACATCAAGTGTTAAATCATCTTTTTTATAATAACCTTTCATAACAGCTGGCCCTTTTAAAAGTAATTCTCCAGTTTGTGGATCAGTTTTTGCTTCAAAGGATTTTAGTGCGTGTCCTACGGATTTTATATCTTGATATTTACCTCTGTTTACTGCAACAACAGGGCTTGCTTCGGATAGTCCGTATCCTTGATGTATTTTTATTCCAATTCTGTCAAAAAATTCTCCAACAGACGGGTCAAGTGCTGCTCCTCCTGAAATACATCCGTAAAATTCTCCGCCAAATTTGTTGTGTATTGGTTTAAATAAGAATTTTCTATATTTCATTGGAAGAATTTTTGCGAGTTTATAATTTATATTGAATATTATTTTTATAATTGTTGGCTTTTTATTGATTTCAGTTTCGATAGAAGTTTTTAAAAGCTTTAAAAATGCAGGAACTGTTATCATAAACTGAATTTTTTTCTCAACCATTACATCAAGTATATCTTTTGGTTTTAAACTTTGAGTATAATAAATTGAGAAGCCGTGATTTAAAAATGTGAAAAATCCTACTGTTAATTCAAATAAATGATTCATTGGCAGAATTGATAGCATTCTCATTTCTCCCGGTGGAAGAATTTCTTTTAGGGCTATTTGCAAATCATACATTTGAGATAACATATTTTTGAAAGTTATTTCAACACCTTTAGGATTTCCAGTTGTTCCTGATGTATAAATTAAAAATGCTGTAGCATTTAGAGGCCTTCTACGCCATTTTGTTTCATAATTTTCAGGGATAGAATATAAGCTTGGGATATCAGAGTTTTCTGATGCGGAGGCTTCCATTAGTATAATTTGTTTTATGGATGGAATTTTTGATTTTAATTCTTTGGCTTTTTCGATATTTGCATTTGAAACTAATAATATTGAAGGTTCACAATTTGATAATATTGATTCAAGTTCATAGATAGTAAGTTTGTTATCAAGCGGAACGGTAGTTAAACCAGCCAGTACTGCACCAAATACACAAGCGCCATATTCAGGTTTTGATTCTGATAATATTGCAAGTTTTTCACCTCTTGGAATTTGAATATCATTTATCAAATAACAAGCAAGCCTTCTTGATAAAAGTCCCAAACCTTTATAAGTAAATTCGTTCCATCCCCATTTGTTTTTTATACCAAGTGAAATTTTTTCGTTGTTGAGAATGGTTATCTTTTCTAATAAAGAAAACACATTTTCATATTTCATATAAATAAACTCCTAATAATCTATATATTACAAGATTTTTTGTTTTATGTAAATATATTTTTGTAATAAAAGTATAACAAATTTTTTTATTTTAAGATTTTATATTAAAATTAAATGTAGGGCATGTTGTGGTCAGGTATAAATTAATAATTTAAATGGAATTAAAGGATTCAAAAAGGGATGTTTGTAAGTGCTATAGGGGCATATAAAAATTTAATATCGTTTAAAAGAAGGCTTACGCAATCAGAAGAAAAAGATTATACTCAAAATGCAATAAAGCCGGCTTTAGATTATTTAGGCACCGAAGAGGTTGCTATGATAATTCATGGAACCTCTTATCCTGAATCGGATTTAGATATAGGTGTAGGATCTCCATACGGGAAAGTTGCAGCGCAATTAATGCCTTTTGAAATGTTGCATGGTTTTAATTCTAATCAGCTTGGGCCTGTGGGTGTAATTCGTGATCCTCAGCATATTTCACCTTACAAGTCTACAGTATCCACAAGAAACTATCTGTTTATTGATTTTAATAAATTGGCAACTGATGAATATGCAAATATTTTACCTAAAGAAGTTGTTGAGTCTGTATTTAATAAAACTGCTTCAAATGGTGAAAATTATTCTTATTCACAGTTCCAAGAAGCTTTTGCAAATTATGATTATTGTATAAAATATGCAAATCATAATTTTAAGAAAAAATTGCAAGATAATGATCCTAATGCTATTCGATTAAATGAAGAATTTAAAAAGTTTAGAAAAGAAAAAGGCGATGTCGTATATAAAGATGCGTTATTTGATGTTTTATCAAATTTATATAATACTCAGGATTTTACAAAGTGGGATGATATAGATAGAGACTTAATATCTTTATTAAATCAAAAAGATCCTGCCGCAAAATCAAGATATCAAAAGGTAATTTCCCGTTCAAGAGATGATTTTGAATCTTATGTATTGGGTCAATTTTTATTGGATAAACAAATTAATGAAAATACAAAATTAAGAAAATCTCTTGGATATAAATATATAAGTGATTTACTTGTCGGATTTTCACCATCAGATGAGTGGGCTAATCAGGATTTATTCTTGAAAGATTATAGAATGGGTTGTCCTAATGGCGGAGAGTATGGTCCTCAATTATGGGATGTTCCTGTTTTAAATCCTAAAAAATTGTTTAATGATGATGGAACATTAGGCCCTGCTGGCGTTTATTTGAAAAAGAAATTAGATTCTTCATTGGATGATTTTGATAATGTTAGAATAGACCATGCATTAGGACTTATTGACCCTTATATTTACGATAGAAATTCTGTAGTAATTTCTAATGGACAAATTGATTTAGGAAAATTTAGGGCAAATAATATTTCTAATATGCCAAATGTTGATCCTGATGGTAAATATAGATTAATCTTAGAAAAAATTATATTACCGTCTTTGAAAGAACATGGATTGGCGAAAGATGATCCGGTTTGGGAAGATTTGTGTGCAGCAACTCCATTATTCAACAGTATATACCACGATAAATATAAATTACCTGGTCTTACCCAATTAGAGTGGATGAGAGGTGAAAACTATAGGCAAACAAAAAATTGGGGACTTGTAGGTTCGCATGATTCTGATCCTGCTAATTTAATGATTAAAAAGGACTGGGTAAGAGCAAATGATGCTTGGAATATATTCTATCTTGCCGGTTTGTTGAATGCTAATCCGGCTCGCTCAAAATATCGTGATGAATTTTGTAAATCTATTGAACAAAATGATAGCCAAAGAGTTAAGGCAAAATTTGCAGAATTATTTTTAACTTGTAAAAAAGTTCAAATTTCCTTTGCAGACTTCTTTGGAATTAACAAAACTTACAATAAAGGTGGAAGTGAAAATGATACAAATTGGAAACTTCGTTTAAATAAAGACTATGAGGATACGTATTATAAAAATTTGGCAAGTGAACATCCAACAGCAATAAATATGCCGGAAGTTTTAAAAATGGCAGTTCAGGCAAAATCTGATATGGAATATGTTAAATATGCGCAAGAAAATAAAATTCCTCAAGATAAAATGCAGGCTCATAATACCCCTGAGGTTCAACAAATATTAGCAAATCTTGATAAATACGAAAAAATATTGCAAGAATAATTAAGCGTTTTTATCTAGTTTTTTTATATATTTATCAGTATTAGCTTTTTTAGGTTTTTTACCAAAAAATTCTTCCAAATGGGTTCTAAATTCTAAATGGTTAGTAGTTTCTCCGACATGGTCTAGGAATTTATCAATGTGTTTTCCTGTTAGAACTTCAAGAGTCGATTTTTTCTTACCCTCGATAAAATTAACACTCAAATATTTATCATTCCCGGAAAGAACAGTTCTTAATTTTTCAATTTTGTCAGGAGTATCTTTAAATCTTAAGTACGCTTGAAATGGTGTTTGATTATGATTATAGTTGTTTGAAATATTCATATTTTGTTGTCTCCGTTTTTTATATAAAGTTTGAACAAAATATATTTTGCAAAAATATTTCATTCTTGACAAGTAGATTAATCTATGCAAAGATATATACATGTCAAGAACATGCTACTGCTGATTGGTGGAGATATGTATGAAAGATAAATATTATATAGATAGTTTACCTTACGAAATAGAATTGACGGCAAGAATTTGTCATGAAAATGCAAGGAAAAGTTTGGAGTCTATAACAGATGAAATTTCTATAGATGAGTTTTCAGTATTAGATACACTTATTGCAAAGCCAAATCTTTCGCAAGCGGATTTAGCTCGAATTATTTTAAAAGGTAAGGCTCATACAGGAAGGTTTTTGATGTCTTTAGAAGATAAAGGTTTTATTGAAAGGCATGTTGAAGAGCGAGATGGTAAACTTATCAAGGTTTCTGTTGTTACTCAGGAAGGTTTAAAGTTATATACAGAGATAGTCAATAATATGAAACCTTCAATAAAAAGATTTTTGGAAGTTATGTCAGAAGATGAAATTCAACAAATCATAGATGGGTTACGTAGATTTAGAAATTCAATAGAAAAGGTTAGTAAGATAGTATTTGAGTAAAGATAAATGAGCGAAGAAGTTATAAAACAAGAAGAAATATCACCGGATGAGTGGCATCCAAGTAAAAATCCGTGGCTTATATCAGCCCCATTAATGTTATCAGTAGCAATGTATGCGCTAGATGAAACTATTTCAAACGTTGCATTACCATATATGGCAGGTTCATTTTCATGTAGTCATAATGAATCTACTTGGGTTTTGACATTCTATTTAATTGCCAGTGGTATTATAATTCCGGCGGTTGATTTTTTCTGTAAATTGTTTGGCAGAAAGAATTTCTTTTTGATGAGTATTATAATATTTACATTGGCATCATTTTTATGTGGTGTTTCAAATTCATTAATAATGATGGTATTTGCAAGATTCTTACAGGGTCTTGGAGGTGGTGCTATATTACCACTGAGTCAGGCAATAATGATGGAAAGTTTTCCAAAAGCTCAAAGACCTCAGGCAATGGCATTATTCGGGTTAGGGGTTGTATTTGCACCAATTATCGGTCCGGCATTAGGTGGTTGGATTACTGAAAATTGGTCTTGGCCATATATTTATTATATTAATATTCCACTTGGGTTTATTGTTTTAGCTATGGCAAGGGCTTTATTAGAAGAGCCTCCTTATGCTAAACGACAAATAGGTGTTAAATTAGATGCTTTAGGTTTTACATTCTTGGCAATTTGGCTTGTTTGTTTGCAGATTGTATTGGATAAAGGTAATGATGCGGATTGGTTTGGCTCAGCGTGGGTTTGTTGGTTGACAGGTATATCTTGTGTGGCTGGACTTATATTTTTGATATCTCAACTTGTTAGAAAAAATACTCTTGTTGATTTATCTATAATGAAAGATAGAAATTTCTTCTTTGGAACATTTATTCAGGTTATTTTGATGGGTGTTATGATGGCATCAAGTGCAATTTTACCTTCTATGTTACAAAGTATGATGGGATATACTTCATTCTTAAGCGGACTTTCAATGGTTCCTAGAGGCGCCGGATGTTTAGTAGCTACAATTATTAGCGCTTTGTTCATAACAAAGATTGGTGAAAGGAAAATGGTATTTATCGGCTTGATAATTTTGGGTATTGGAGGTTTAGCGTTTGGTGAAATAAATCTTCAGATTGCACTTGTTGATATTGCTATTCCAAACTTCTTATTTGGATTAGGAATGATAATGGCAATGGTGCCTTTGGTTGAATTGTCTTGTAGAACTTTAAGAAATGATCAGTTGACTAATGCAAGTGGTGTTCAGAATTTGTTGAAAAACGTTGGTGCTGCTATTGGTACTTCTATTGTTACAACTTGTATTTCAAGATTTAGTCAAATTCACCAATATATGTTGGTTGGTAAGTTGTCTGAATTAAATAATTCATTTATTGATAGAGTTCAAGCTTATTCAGGTACATTTATGGGCTTAACTGATCCTGCTTCTGCAATTTATACGGCAAAGGGTCTTTTATATCAGCAACTTGTTCAACAATCAACTTTGTGGGCATATATTGATACTTTTAGATGGTTTGCGATTGCTTGTATTTGTATTGCACCATTAGTTTTCTTGATGAAAAGAAAGACATATTCATAAAAAGTTTATATAAATTCCCAATTTATGTTACTGCGGGGTGTCGTGCAACTCTCCCCGCTTTTTTTATTTAAAATAGTTTATAATATTTTGTGCATATTGTAAATCATTTAATGGTAAGGCGATTATGGAATTGAAATATTCGTTTTCGCAAAAACTTTTTGGGAGGTCTTTCCATAGTCTTAGCAGGATAAATTTTTCTGCTAAACTTTTTCCTAGATCTTCTGTTGAAGGATTTAGGGGATAACAGTATGGAATATTTGATTTTGAGGCTTTTAAATTTATTTTATTATATTTGTGAAATATCCTGTCGTATTTTTCATAAAGTTGAAGTCGTTGGTTTATATCGGCTTCGAAATTTATGTTATCCATACTTTTTTCAACGGTTTGAGAAATCGTTTTTATAGAGTTTTCCTTATTTAGTGTTAGTTCATTTTTTATAAATTCTTCGGTATTTTTGTGAAATATTTGAGGTTGTAAATTTAAGTTATCTGGAGTAAGAGGAATATCAACGATTTTATTTGTGAAAAGGTATGCGCCATTTTGAACAGCGAAAAATTTTCGAAGTGAATTAAAGCTTGCAAGACCTTGAGGTTTTGAATAAAAGCTTTGTGAGTTATCAATAATTATATTTTTGTATTTTTTAGATAGAAGATTGCAATTTTCAGAACATAGCCCGTAGTAATTTATGTAAAGAATATACGAGTTTTGTGGAAAATCTTTTGTTGGCATAAAATTTTTATCTATATGATAGAATTTAACTTTGCAATTTGCTTGTCTTGCTGAGATCCAAATTACGGGACAAATATAATACGGGATAAAAATTTCTTTTATCCCGTAGGCTTTTATAATATATTTTAAACAATTCCTTGCAAGGTTTAACTTTATAAGGTTTGTCATAGTTTACTCTATTTGTTAAAGGCTTCAAAAACTTCGTTTAGTAGATCTTGACCTTTAATCATAGTTTTGTAATCTACATATTCCTTATCTGAATGCATATTGCAAACTGTAGCAAGTCCTATTAAATATGGTGAGAAAGTTTCTCCTTTAGCGTTTTGTTTGTTTGCATAAATATGAGTTTCAGCGCCGGCATGGAATGATGAAATCTCAGGTGTAATACCAAGTTTTTTAGCTGCTGTTTCAAATAAGATTGGTAAATATTCATCAGCATTTTTTTCAAACATAGGCATTTTTTCTTTGAATACGATTTCTGCTTTTGCTATGCCTTCATATTCTTTGTTGAAATCATCAACTGTATCTTGCATCATTTGGATTAATTCATTTTCTTTGTCTTTTCTTGAGCTCCTAATAGAATAAGTTGCTCTGCCTTCAGTGTTTATAACGTTTGTTACATCAAGGTTACCGGCTGTAATTCCACCAATATTGCAAGATGTTACGACTTGTCCGTTTTCTGAGAAAAATACACCTTGTGGCATATCTGAAACTAAATCTGCAATAAGTTTTGCAGCATTTTCTCTAGTTGGATCACCTATGTCGTTTCCTGAGTGTCCGCCTTTTGGAGCTGAAACTTTTAGGTCTACCAATACGTAGCTTGCACCTGAAATTAAACATTGACCAAGAGCATCACTATCTAATACTAAAGCGTATTTAGATTGTATTTTAGAAAAGTCAGTGTTTTTAATTCCTGTCATATCGGCTTCTTCATCTCTTGTAAAATGGATTTCCAATCCGCCGTGTTTTAAATCTGTTCTTTTGCTTAATTTAGTTGCAAAATATAATGCGTTAGCAACACCAGCTTTATCATCTGCACCAAGCGTTCTGCCTTCTGCTCTTATCAAATCTCCATCAAGGTATGGTTTTACCGGGGAATCATCTCCTATTACATCTAAGTGAGATGATAATAAGATAGGATCTTTTGATGTGTCTGTCGCTGGAATTGTAATATAAATATTTTTATAATCATCTTGTTCGCAGTGTAAATTGTTTTCTTTACAATAGTTGCAAATCCAATCAATAACTTTATCTTCTTTTTTAGAAGGTGAAGGTATTTCTGCTAAGTTGCAGAATAAGTTTACTAATTCGTTCTCTTTTCTTAATTCTGATAAATTCATAGTTCTCTCCAATCATTTGTAACTATATGATATCACATTTTTTAATTATATCAATCAGAGAAAATATTTAGTTTATATCAACAACGCTAACGCCATCTCCGCCTTCGGTGTCTTCGCCGGGTCTGAATTTTGCAACGTATGGAGAATCTTTTAAAAATTCTCTTACAACTTGTTTTAATACCCCTGTGCCGTGACCGTGGATAATATATACAGGTGATAAGTTCGCTAAACTTGCTTTATCTAAGTAGGCTTCTAATTCATCTAAGGCTTCTTCTGCTCTATAACCTCTAAGATCAAGTGTTTGGGACATTTCAAGACGTCGTAATTCAAATTTCTTAAATGAAGTTCCAGGAATTTTGATTTTATTTGGCTCTTTGTAGTTTTCATCAAGAATAGCTAATTCGTCTTTTTTAACTTTCATTTTAATATTTCCAAGGTCGACAAATAATCTTTTGTTTTTGTCAGGGAGTGAAAGAACTGTAACTTTTTGGTGCAGATTTTTAAGCATTAGGGTATCACCAATTTGAACTTTATCCCAATCTATTTCAAGATATTTTTGTTTGTCTGTAACCTTATCAAGTTCATCTCTGAAGTCGCTTTCTAGTTTTGCAAGTCTTGAATATGCTCTGCGTGCTATTTTTTCAGATTTTTCTTTTCTTAATTCATCTAAAATACGCTTTATTTCGCCTCTAGCTTCAAGCATTTCGGTATCAAATTTGTCTTTTATATGTTTGATTGTTTTTTTCTTATCTTTTTTTACTTTATTAAGATTTTCTTCGTATTCTTTTTTTATTGATAGTGAAGATTCTTTTAATTCTTGTGCTTTTTCAAGATTTTTAGATAATGCTTGGTGAGTTTCTTGCAATTTTTCAACTACGGCAACAGTTGGGTCTTTTTGTGTAATTAAGGTATTTTTTGCTTTTTCTACTATATCTTTATCTAACCCGAGGTTTGACGCGATTGATATAGCATTACTCAAACCTGGAATCCCGATTAAAAGTTTGTATGTCGGTTTTAGAGTTTCTGTATTAAATTCTACTGAGGCATTTTTGAAAAATTTATTTGAATATTCTAATGCTTTTAATTCTCCGTAGTGGGTTGTGATTACAGAGGTTACGTTTTTCTGGGCAAGTTTTTCTAATATTCCTTGCGCTAAAACTGCACCTTCAACAGGATCAGTTCCCGCACAAATTTCGTCTAAAAGAACAAATGTATTTTCATCACTTTGTTTAATAATTTCGATTATATTTGTCATATGAGATGAAAAAGTGGATAAACTTTGCAGAATACTTTGAGAATCTCCAATATCTGCAAAAACTTTTTCAAACGGGTATAATTTTGCATAAGTGCAAGGTAAAAACATTCCAGCTTTTGCCATAAGTATAAATAAACCGATAGTTTTTAGGGTTACTGTTTTACCGCCTGTGTTTGAACCTGTGATAATCATTGATTTATAATCTTTGCCTATTTCAAAGTTGTTTGAGACAACGTTTTCGCTAACTTTTAAAAGTAGCGGGTGTTTCATATTTTCAAAATAAATGTATTTATCATCGGTTAATTCAGGTTCTGAAGCTTGTAATTTTACGGCATAACGAGCTTTTGCAAAGTGAAAATCTATTTCTGCCATTACATTTTCACATATTACCAATTCGCCCATATGAATTTTTATCATATCAGTTAATTCAACAAGAATTTTTATACATTCTGCGTGAATTTTTGATTTAACTTCTCTAATTTTGTTATTTAGAGGAACAAGCTGAGCAGGTTCTATATAAAAAGTTTTGGCTGATGATGAAACATCGTGGACAATTCCAGGGATTTTTGTTTTATGAGATGCCATTACTTGAAATACAATTCTGTCATCTCTTTGGGTATAAATATTTTCTTGCAAATATTTTGAAAAATTAGGATTGTTTAGCAAAGATGATATTTGATCTCTGATATTTTGTTCTGTGTCACGCAGAGAAGAATACAGCCCCTTTAGTTCAGGAGTTGCATTTTGTTTTATATTTAAACTTTCATCAAATGTATTAAAAATTCTGTCTTCAAGTTCTTTTTCAGATATAAGATTTGCAGCGGCCTGTTTTAATAAGCTGCCATCATCTGAATTTTCAATGATAAATCTTTTCAGAAGCCTTGAAGAACGCATTGTTTTTGCAATATCGTTCAATTCTTCTTCTGATAAATAAGTGACAGCTAAATTATTTTTGATTTTTTGAATTTCAGCAATAAATTCTGTCGGGGTATCTTTTGCAAAATCAAGAATTTTTTTTGCTTCTCTTGTCAGATTGATTTGATGCTGAATTTTCTCAGGCTCATTATATGCAGCAGCACAAAGACATAGAGTTTTGCTCTGCTTAAATTTAGCAAACTTTGAAAGTTCTTCTTTAACTTTATCAAATTCTAGAGTCGTATAACTTTTTGATGTGATATCCATAAATTTACTATAGCACAAAAGGTTAAAGTAATTTTATGTAATGTAAAATAAAAACCTGCCGAATAAAAACTCCGGCAGGTTTTTATTTTTTATTTTGAACGATAATAACCTCTTACTTTTGTTCCATCCTTTCTGTAATAAGAATTTACATATATTATATCGTCTCCAAATCTGTTGGCATATTCTAAATCTGTGGTTGCAGGAAGTCCAATAGTATTTATTTGAGCATTAATTTGAGATTCTAATTCCGAAAATTCATTAGTTGTCATTGATTCCACATCTTCTCTGGTATATATTCGATTTTCTCCGGAAATTGGATTTGTGTAATTTTTATAGTTTTGCGGGCTTTGAGAAATCATACCATGTTTTAGTTGTTCCATAATTATAGGCTCATATTTTGTAAATTCTTCAGTTGTCATATTTTCAATATCCTGAGTAGTAAATATATGATCGGGTGAATAATACTTTTCATTTGGTAGAAATACTTGTTTTTCTATTCCTATTTTAAATACTGGTGATTGTGTATTTGATTGTGTTTCTATATTTGCTGGATTTATAAGATTATTTATAGCCGCAGTTCCTAGAATGGATATTTGTGGATTAATCTTTTGAGCCGGGTTGTTTTTTTGTAAATATTCGTTTATATTAATAAATGATGGAATTTTCCCATCTCCGGAAGAGGCCGCACTAATTGTGGTGAGTGTCTCTTCCGGATTCTTTTTGTTAGGCTTTGTTATATAGTAATTTATCTTACCATTATTGAGTTCAGCTAAAATATAATCTTCATTTTTATATTGAAATCTGTGAAATTGTTTTATATCATTTTTTCTTCTTAAATGATTTGGAGCTTCTGTTCCAAGATATTTAGAATCTTTTATATTATTTTTTAGATTTTGTATATTAAGTGCTTTTTTAAATTGTTGCGTTATTGTTTCTTTAATGCCAGGTGCTGGATAATGAATATTTCCTATTTCAGGTTTGTAATCTTGCGTTTGTTGAATGTAGTTTTTATAGTATTGTTTTATATCTTTTGTAATTTGTTTTTTATTGAGTTTTTTAATTTTCTCTGGATGATTTTTTAAGTATTCTAGATATTGAAAAAATATATTTTTTTCTATTGTCCCAGTTAACCCTCCTATAGCTGCACCTGTCCCAAATCCTAAAATACCATCTGTAGTAGCAGTCAATATTGGATTCTTCTCTTCAGAAATTCCTTTTCCAAGTCCGTATATTGCACTGCCTGCACCTCCTGCTATTGCATTGGATCGATATCTTGTGCCAGTTTTCGTCCAAGATTTTTTGTTAATAATTGCCCTCCTAATTTTGCTCCCAATTGGCTGGCATTTCCTAAAGGTATTGCAGCACTGCCAATTTGTAAGGCTGCACCTATGTATTGTTTTGTTAAATAAAGATTTAATTCGTTATCAATTTGTTTAGAATATTCTTCTCCTGCTTTTTTGATAAGTTCATTTTTTTGTTCGATTGTTAAATTAGAATCTTTCAGTTTTATTGAAAGATTTTCAAATATATTGTTCATTTTTGTCCTTTCTAATAATAGGACAATATTTAATGAATATCAGCTAGGTTATACTATTATACTATTTTTGTAACATATAGTCAAGCGGTATTTAGTTATTCAGAATATTTTTACGGTATAATTGATTTATGGTTAGAAGTGCTTATATTCATATTCCGTTTTGCAGGTCAAAATGTAATTATTGTTCATTTGTTTCGTATCCTAAGTTGGAGTTAAAAAAAGAATATTTAAAAATATTAGCTAAAGAAATCAATAATTATTATGAAGAAGAAATGCTGAATACCATATATTTTGGCGGCGGAACTCCGTCGCTTCTTGAAATTTCAGAATTGGAAAATATTTTGCGGATTTTTAAATTTAGCAGTAATACAGAAATAACTCTGGAAGCAAATCCTGATGATTGCAGTTATGATTATTTCAGAGGTTTGTATGATTTAGGTATAAACAGAATAAGTTTAGGGTGTCAGACTTTCAATGAATCTATATTAAAACTTATAAACCGAAGGCATAATGCAGGACAAGTTATAAATAGTGTTAAGGTTGCTCAAGATGCCGGGTTTAAAAATATAAGTTTGGATTTGATATATGGTTTGCCAAATCAGACTATTGAAATTTTTAATTCCGATATACAAAAAGCTATATCTTTAGGTATTCAACATATTTCTTTTTATGGATTGAAAATTGAACCGGGGTGTTATTTTTATAATAATATGCCTGAAAATTTACCTGATGATGATATGCAGGCTGATATGTATTTAGGTGCAATAGATTTGTTAAAGGGGTTAAATTTTAATCATTATGAAGTTAGTAATTTTTGCAGGAGAGGCTTTGAGTCAAAGCATAATTTGAATTATTGGCTTGATAATGAATATTACGGATTTGGTGCTGGAGCCCATGGTTATAAAGATGGTATCAGGTATGCAAATAAATCTTCGCTTGAAGATTATATCTCAGATTGCTATACAAAAAAAGAATCTAAAATATTATCTAATCAAGAAAGACTTGAAGAAGCAATATTTTTAGGTTTTAGAATTGTAAAAGGCATAGATGTATCTAAAATAAATTCGGATTTTGGAATTGATTTTAAAGAAAAATATAAATCTATTTTAGATAAATATTTAAAATTAAATCTTATTTGTGCTACCCAAAATGGATATGCCTTAACTACACAAGGTATACTCGTGAGTAATGTTATATTAGCAGATTTTTTGGAATAATTTACCAGCTTCCGGTAGAACCTTTTCCTCCGGAGAAACCTCCCCCGCCTCCGAATTTGCCTTTTTTACCTATACCTAAAATCCCTGCAATTATAATTAAAGGCCAGGCCCAGAAAGGAATTTTTTCATTTTTCTTTTCGGATGAAGGAGTTGTTCTTGCAGGTGTATTGGAGGTTGTTGTCAAAGTTGTGCCGTAAGATTGGGCAATAAGAGTTGCGGTTGATGAAACTCCTCGGTAGATTCCTTTTGAATAATCACCTTTAGAAAAATATGGCAGCATATCTGTATTCATAATTGTATCGGCTTTATCATTTGTAATTTCACTTTCAAGTCCCATACCTACTTCAATACGAGCTTTTCTTTCATTCGGTGCAACAAGAATTACTACGCCGTTATTACTTCCTTTTGCTCCGACTTTGTATTTCCTGCCAATTTCAACTGCAGTTTCTTCAATAGATTTTCCCTGAAGTGATTTTAATGTCACGACTGCGATATCTGCTGTCGTTTTTTTCTGTAATTCATCTATTATATTATTTATTTGTTCATAATCACTTTCTGTAATAACTTTTGCATTATCAGATATGAATTTTGCTTTAAAATCTAAATTTTCAAGTGCAGATACCGGGATTATTGTTAAAATCATTAGCATCAGAATGTAGAAAAGTCTTTTCATCAGAATACCTCCATTTATAAAATTCTTGAGTATATTTCGTTGACATTTTGTAAAACTGCCTGTTTATCAAATATTTTATCAATTTCTTCATTAGAAATCAAATTTGTAACATCCTGATCTTTTAGTAAATTTTCTTTAAAGTTTCCGTGATTTTGAAAAGCATCAAGTGCATTTCTTTGTACAATAACATAAGCATCTTCTCTAGAAAGTCCTTTAGCAACTAATGATAGTAGAACTTTTTGAGAAAAAACTATACCCCCGAATTTATTAGTATTTGCAAGCATATTGTCTTTATGCACTACAATATTTTCCATAATGCCGTTGAATCGATGAAGCATAAAATCAACAAGAGTTAAGCTGTCAGGGAAGATAATTCTTTCTGCAGAACTATGCGAAATATCCCTTTCATGCCAGAGCGGAATATTTTCAAGAGCAACAATAGAATTTGCTCTCACAACACGAGCAAGTCCGCACAAATTTTCGCTCAAAACAGGATTTTTCTTATGAGGCATTGCAGAAGAGCCTTTTTGATGAGCTGCAAAGCCTTCTTCCAGCTCCAAAACTTCTGTTCTTTGTAAATGTCTTATTTCTGTTGCAAATTGTTCAATAACACTTGCAATAAGAGCCAGTGACTGCATAAAATAAGCATGATAATCTCTGGCAATAATTTGTGTTGAAATTCTTGCAGGTTTTAATCCTAAATTCTTACAGGTTATTTGTTCTATTGCTGGCGGAATATTGCTGTATGTTCCTACCGGTCCGGAAATTTGTCCTACTCTAATTTGTTCTAGTGCGTGTTCAAAATTATTTTTTTGTCTTTCTAATATATCAATCCAAGAGCAAAGTTTTACTCCAAATGTCATAACTTCTGCGTGAATTCCGTGTGATCTTCCAATACAGATTGTATCTTTGTGAAGTTTTGCAAGGTTTTTTAGGGTCGCAATAGTTTTTTCTAAATCTTCTTTTATAATTTTTCCGCTATCTTGAATTTGTAGGGCAAAAGCAGTATCAATAACATCAGAACTTGTCATTCCAACGTGTACATAACGTCCTAAATCGCCTAAACTTTCATTAACGCAAGTTAAAAATGCAATAACATCGTGTCTTACTTCTTTTTCAATTTCGTCTATTCTTTCGACTGTAAATGAAGCTTTTTGTCTGATTTCTTCAGCGGCTTTTTTCGGAATTGTTCCAAGTTCTGCGTAAGCATCGCATACTGCTAATTCAACTTTTAAATAGTAATCGAATTTGGAATTTAATTCCCAAATTTTAGCCATTTCTTCTCTTGAATATCTATCTATCATTTTATTTTTCCTTATCTTTACAGTTTTATAAAATCAGGCAATTTGTTTTTTGCCATTTGCATTTTTGTGTATTGTTCTCTTAATTTTTCTTTTTCTTCTGAGTTTGCAGTTTTTGCTTTGTCATTCATTTGAGTGTATAAATTCTTTTCTATGTTGTTGCCTTTTATATACACATCCATTTCTTTTTTCTTTTTAAATGTATTGATGTTTCCATTGTAATTTATGCTAGGAAGTTTAAACAGTGTATATAAAAGTGCAAAACCTCCGATAAATAAGCCGAGTAGCCCTGCGGTTGCACCTAAAAACATTAGAATTTTTTTGTTTTTTGATGCGTTTTGATGTTGCTTTTGAACAATTTTACCTGCGGTATTAGTTAAATTTTCGCCGACAAAATCCCCGTCCATCAGTTCAAATAATAATCTGGCACCAATGCCGATACCTGCAATAAATGTTGCTTTTACTAAGTTGGCTTTTTCGCCTGCTTTTGAAACAGGGTTTTTATCTTGGTCTGGATTTTTTTTATTTGATTTTGATGTGGGATTTGCTTCAAATGAGTAAAAACTATTTGAAATAGGGCTCACTAACACTTATTTTATGCTCCTTTAACCAAAATTCCTTGTCCGTTGTTTGCCATTTGAACAGTTGTATAATGGTTAATTTTTTGCTCTAAATCAACATCTTCATCTTTAACTTCTTTGTCAACTTGTTCCAAGATATTTGATTTAAGTTCTTTATCTCTTGAGAAAACATCCATTTCTTTTTCACGAGCAAAAGCATTTAACTTTGTATTGTACAATTTTGAAGGTAGGGTTAAAGCCATAGCCAAAATTCCAACAGCGGCACCAATACCACTAAGTTTTAGTGCTCTGTTTTTAGAACCTGATTTAATAAAACAACTTCCAATACCTGCTGCAGTAACTCCTGCTAATGCGCTTCCACCTATGTTAGTCCAAATAGCAAGACCTTTTTCGGTACTTCTATTTACTGGATTTTCATATTGATGATCTTTTTTTGCAGAAAATGCTAAGTTTGAATAATTTGGCGAGATAGCTGAAATTTTCATAATATACACTCCTTTTACTTATGTGAATATCATAACTTAAAAATGTGTTATAGTTAATTTTTAATCAAAAATATTTAGATTTGTTATCAATTATTTATTTTTGGTAACAACATTTTATGGGAATTTTGAAAAAATATATTTTTGTGTTATTATTGAAACACTAGAAGAAGATACTTTGTTAAAAAGGGGAAAAATATGATATCAGTAAACGATTTTAAAACAGGTCTAACAGTAGAATTAGACAATGGTTTATGGACAGTAGTAGAATTCTTACACGTTAAACCGGGTAAAGGTGCTGCATTCGTAAGGTCAAAATTGAAAAACGTTATCACAGGTCAAGTTGTTGAAAAAACATTCAGAGCCGGTGAAAAAGTTGCAAAAGCTACATTAGACAGACGTGAAATGCAGTATTTATATAAAGAAGGTTCTTCATACGTAATGATGGATAATGAAACTTATGATCAAATCCACGTTGAAGAAGCTCAAATCGGTAGCGGCGTTAAATATTTAAAAGAAAATATGAATGTAATGGTATTAACACACGAAGGTAGAATTATTGGTGTTGATATTCCTGCACACGTAGAACTTCAAGTCGTAGATACTCCACCGGCTGAAAAAGGAAATACAGCACAAGGCGGTACAAAACCTGCAACATTAGAAACTGGTGCAGTTGTAAACGTTCCATTCTTTGTTGCTAACGGAGATATGATAAGAGTTGATACCAGAACAAATGAATACTTAGATAGATGCTAATTTATTAGTATTTATTAAAAATGTTTTTAATTCGGTAGTAAAAAGGAAGTAAGTATGAAATTTGAAACAGATTATATAGAAAAGTTAGCAAAAATTCTTGCTGATACTGATTTAACAGAGATTTCATTGGAAGATGGAGAACAAGCTATCACATTAAGAAAAGATGTAATAGTTTCAGCAGCTCCTCAAGTAGTAGCAGCTCCACAAGCAGTTCAAGCTCCTGTTGCAGCTAGTGCTCCGGCAGCTCCGGCTCAAGAAGCAAAAGCTCCTGCTAAAAAAGGAACTCCAATTACATCTCCAATGGTTGGAACTTTCTACAAATCACCATCTCCGGATGCTGATCCGTTTGTTTCAGTAGGTCAAACAATTTCTAAAGGTGATGTTGTTTGTATCGTAGAAGCTATGAAGATGATGAATGAAATTGAATCAGAAATCTCAGGTAAGGTTGTTGAAATTTGT
Organism: uncultured bacterium; assembly: GCA_949292185.1. Lineage (GTDB taxonomy): Bacteria > Cyanobacteriota > Vampirovibrionia > Gastranaerophilales > Gastranaerophilaceae > Zag111. The sequence continues at coordinate 116,816 of CASEYP010000031.1, read as the reverse complement.
GTTGAAGACGGTCAACCTGTTGAATTCGGTCAAGTTTTAATGTATGTAGAGTAAATTTTAAAATATAAAGAAGTGGATAGTTAAATGCTGTTCACTTCTTTAATTTAATAAGGGATAAGTGAAAATGTTTAGAAAAGTATTAATCGCAAACAGAGGCGAAATTGCAGTAAGAATAATCAGAGCTTGTAGAGAAATTGGAATTCCAACAGTGGCAATATACTCTCAAGCCGATGCAAATTCTCTTCATGTAAGGTTGGCAACTGAGGCATATTGTATAGGACCGGCTAAAAGTTCTGATAGTTATTTAAGTATTCCTGCAATAATGTCAGCAGCTATGGTAGCTGGAGCTGATGCAATTCACCCAGGGTATGGCTTTATGTCAGAAAGAGCTGATTTTGCGGAAATTTGCGAAAAACAAGGTATTAAATTTATCGGGCCTAGCGCTGAAGCTATGAGAAAAATGGGAGATAAAGCTACAGCACGTAAAACAATGATAGAAAATAATGTTCCTGTTACACCTGGTACAGGTATTGTAAAAACTGTAGAAGAAGTTCAGGAATTTGCTCATAAAGTTGGTTATCCGATTATATTAAAAGCTACAGCCGGTGGCGGCGGAAAAGGTATGAGAATTTGCCGCAGTGATGAAGATGTAAAAGTTAATATGGAACTTTGTCAAACTGAGGCTAAAAATTTCTTTGGAAATCCTGATGTTTATGCTGAAAAATATCTTGAAAATCCAAGACATATTGAGGTTCAAATTTTAGGTGACAGTTATGGAAATGTAGTTCACTTAGGTGAAAGAGATTGTTCTATTCAAAGACGTCACCAAAAATTGTTGGAAGAAGCTCCATCTCCGGCTATTGATGAAGCAACAAGAAAAGAAATGGGTGCTGCAGCTGTTAGAGCAGCTAAGGCTATAAATTATGAAGGCGCAGGAACTTGTGAATTCTTACTTGATCACGATGGAAAATGGTATTTTATGGAAATGAATACCAGAATTCAGGTAGAACATTGTGTTACTGAAATGATTTCAAGTGTTGATTTGGTAAGAGAGCAGATTATGGTTGCTGCAGGTGAAAAATTGAGTTATACACAAGATGATATTCACTTGAAGGGTCACGCTATTGAGTGTCGTATTAATGCTGAAAATCCTGCTAAAGGATTTATGCCTAACCCTGGAACAATTTCAGGATATTTGGCACCTGGTGGATTTGGCGTTCGTGTAGATTCTCATGTTTACCAAGATTATGTTATCCCGCCTTATTATGATTCAATGATTGGTAAATTAATTTGCTGGGGCCGTGATAGAAATGAAGCTCGCCGAAGAATGTATAGAGCTTTGAAAGAATACGTTGTTACAGGTGTTGAAACAACTATTCCGTTCCATCAGGCAATTATTGAAGATGAAGTTTTCATGAGCGGTAATTTTAATACCGGATTTATTGAAGACTTTTATAAACGTAAAGGTTTAAAAGATAATTAAGTTTTATAAAAGCTCTCAGGTTTGAGAGCTTTTTATTTTAAGAGGTGGTTATTATGGCAAAATCATATCAAGATGCTGTGAATTTATTGACTTCTGTTGGAAAGTTTCATATTTCATTAGGATTAGAAAGAATTTCAAAAATTTTAGAGTTACTTGGAAATCCTCAAGATAAGTTGAATTGTATACATGTTGCGGGAACAAATGGTAAAGGTTCTGTTTGTGCAATTTTAGCATCAATTTTAAAATGTGCGGGTAAAAAAGTTGGTTTGTATTCAAGTCCGCATATTTTTAAATATAATGAGCGAATAAAAATTAATGGGGTTTCTATTTCGGATGAAGATTTTTCATCTTATGTTTTTGAAATTTCTAAATTAGCTGATGAGCATAATATAGATTTGACGGAATTTGAAATACTAACGGCTGTGATGTTTAAATATTTTGCAGATAATAATGTTGATGTTGTTGTTTTAGAAACAGGTTTAGGCGGAAGATTTGATGCAACAAATGTTATAAAGAAGAATTTATGTTCAGTGATTACGCATGTCGATTATGATCACACTGAGCGTTTAGGTAATACTTTAGATAAAATAGCTTTTGAAAAGGCTGGAATTATCAAATCCGGTTGCCCTTGTATTGTTTCTGAAGGTAGAGAAGTTTATAAAGATGTTGCAGATTCAAAATGTGCAATGCTGATTTTGATAAATCCTATGGCAGATATTTCAAATCTTTCGCTAAAAGGTATGTATCAACAAGAAAATTTATCATTAGCTTTGGCGGCTATTGAAACTGTTTTTCCGGAAATTCCTAAAACTGTTATAGATGAAGGTTTAAGACAAGTTAAGCACCCTTGCAGATTTCAATATATTCCTGAGAAAAATTTAATAATTGATGGTGCGCATAACCCAAATGGTATCGAAATGCTAAAACAAAGTTTGGATATGTATTACCCTGGAATGAGGCGTAGATTTGTATTTGGGTGTTTGAAAAATAAAGATTATGAAAAAATGGTTCCGGCACTTTTTGAATATGGTGATGAAATTTATTTTTATAAATTTCACCATAAAAATTCTTGTGATGTTAAAAGTTTACAAGAATGTTGTCCTGTTGAATCTCAGGAATTGATGCCTGATACAAAAATTGATTTTAGTGACGGCAAATTGAATGTATTTTGCGGTTCAATTTATATGCTATCAGAATTGATTGAAAGATTTAATATTGATATAAATATTTAGTCATAACATTAATAAATATTAACTCTGTACTTGCAAATAAAAGTTTTTCATAATATTATGTAATCAGCCGAAAGTTATAGGCTTTGGTATGCCTGTAATTTTTTAGTTACTACTTTAAGAAAAAGGAGAAGAAAATGCCAAAAATGAAAACACACAGATCAGCTGCAAAACGTTACAAAGTAACAGCAACTGGTAAAATTATGAAAAGACAAGCAGGTATAGGCCACTTGCTCCAACACAAGTCAGCATCTAGAAAACGCAGAATTTTCAAGATGGTTGGCGTTTCTGAGTCACATGTAGCATTGGTATCTAAAGAGTTACCATACAAGAAGTATTCAAGATAGGAGCATAAAAAATGAGAATTAGACGTGGTAATGCAGGTGTTAAAAGACACAAGAAAATATTGAAACTTGCTAAAGGCTTTATTGGCGCTAGAAGCAGAATCTTCAAAGTTGCTAATATTGCAGTTATGAAAGCTTTAAAATACGCTTACAGAGATAGACGTACTACAAAACGTAATATGAGAAGATTATGGATTGTAAGAATCAACGCTGCTGTTAGACAACGTGGTATGAGCTATTCAAGATTTGTAAATGCTTGTAAGAAAGCTAATATCGTTGTAAATAGAAAAATGTTAGCTGATTTAGCTGTTAAAGATCCTGAAGCGTTTGATGTAATTTTTGAAACTATTTCTAAATAGTTTTTAATTACGGAAATAAGCATTAAAAAAGACCTCTTTATTATAAAGAGGTCTTTTTTTATAATACAGTATTTATTTTTAGTGCCCGTTATATAGTTTAACAAAATAGTCTTTATCAGTAAGAGCATAATAAGAGCAAGTAGCACCATTTTTATTACCATTTCCATTTGGATTACAGTAAGCTTCAGGATTGTTGCTATAAGCGGCATTTGTGCCTTCTGCACCAAGTGGCAGTAGCCCTTTATCTGTCAATTCGAAAGTAAATAGGTCCCAGCCGTATTTGTTTGGAAGTTTATTTTTCCCATTAATATCTACAGATATATACATAGGATTAGGCTTTCCGCCAGAAACTCCGCCAGGGTTTTCGAACGCAATTAGCATACCATTATTTATAACAAAAGCTCCATCATCAAATAGGTTCATATAAGCTTTCGTTTTAGATGTTTTGTTGTATGTGTAGTAATTATCAAATTGATCATTAGTATTGCCGCCGGAGTATCCTATACAAACACTTGTATTTTTATTGGCAGAGCTATAATCACCACAGTCAATAGTTACTCTGTGATAATTTTTTACAGCTCTATATAAAGATTGGCTTGTAGTGTAGCTTGTCGGAAGAATAGAAACATTATCTGCATCCATATCAGCAATAGATTTTGCAAGTAGTGAATATGCAGTATCAAATTGAGCTCTTCCTTGAGCTGCTTTTTGTCCATTTACAAGTTGAGGTAAAACTAATGTTGCAACAACACCAATAACTGACATTGCAATTAGTATTTCACCCAAAGTAAAGCCTTTAAACTTTTTCATCATATAAACTTAATCCTATAATTATCCTCATTTCTAATTATAACATATTTTAAATATTCACTCAAGATTAAAATATAAAATTAGGAATATGCTAGCAAAAAAATAAATTTATGAGTTTTAGATAGAGCACTTATTTATAAAAATACAGGAGTTTTACGAAATGTCTATAAATACACCGGTTATTACACCAAGAGAACGAACTCATGCAATCGGTTCAGGAGTTTTGTTAGGTTTAGCTGGAATGAGTGCTTATTATTTACCAGTAACAAAGGACAGATTTGTTCGAAATTCTTATGATGTGGTGAAAAATAAAGCAAAGACTAATATTGAATTGTTAGATGAAGCTGCTTTAGCAATTTCCGGGAAAAAATTAAACAATGAGCAAAAATTGTTTTTATCCCAATTGGGTGTATCAGAAGATGTTGTATCTATAAATTCAAAAGTAGCAGAGTTAAAGAAAACTTTAACGGATGGTGATACAGTAAAACAGTTAAAACAGAAATTTCTAGAAAATTTTAAGGACTTTAAAAAATCAGAAGCCTTGGTTGATCCGGTTTCAATAAAAGCATTACAAAAAATTCGCTGGACAAATTTCGCTTGGGGTGCTGTAATAGGCTTTGTATTGGGAAATGTAATAGGTTTAAGATTGGAAGAATCTAAAAATAGCGGATCTCAAGTTTAGTTTTTATTTTCCTTATGTTATGATTTAATTATGAGCAAACATGATATCAAATATTATGTAAGGGAATTATTAACAATAGCTGCCCCAATAATCATGGGAAACCTTGGTTTTATTTTAATTGGGGTTGGTGATGTTATAATTGCTGGAAGACATTCTACTGATACTTTTGCAGCAATTAGTATTGCAACTTCTATTGTTAATTGTATTGTTACGTTTGGGTATGGTTTAGTTTCAGGGATATCTCCTTTGTTGTCAAATTATAGGGGAGAAAGAAAATCTATAAAGAAATATTTTTATCCGTCAATAAGATTTGCAATGATTTTGGCAACTATAACTGCAATATTTACAGTCTTATTTGTTCCGATAATTCCAAAGATAGGTTTTGAAGATAAATTAGTTAAACCAATACAAGATTATATGTTGATTACTGCATTGAGTATTTTTGGTGCATATTTGCATGCTTGTTTAAAAGAGTTTTTACAAGCTTTTGAGATTGTTTTGTTTCCGAATATCGTAACAATGATTTGTGTTTTTCTAAATGTAATATTAAATATAATATTGGTATTTGGCTTTGGTCCTATTCCTTCACTAGGTGTTATTGGTTTAGCTATAGCAAGTTTGCTTGTTAGATATTTTATGGGATTTGCATTGTTAATATATTGTTATATTAATATGTCTTTTAAAAATTATCATGAAAAAGGTTATTATAAAAATTTATTAAATATAGGATTTCCTATATCAATGGCAGTATTTGTTGAATTTGTTGCATTTAACAGTATAGCGATTATTATGGGAAGAGTGTCCGGAGTATTTGCAGCGGCACAAAATTTGGTTTGCACATTAACAACAATATCCTTTATGGTTCCTTTTGCAATATCTAATGCTATTGCTGTTAAAGTCGGGTTTGCAAATGGTGCTAAAAATTTACCGGATTTAAAGAAATATTCTTTTGTCGGTATTGTTATGTCTGTTTTATTTATGATGTGTAGTGCATTAATTTTTTCAAGTTTTCCAAAGGCAATTGTTGGAATATTTACTGTTGATAAAAATTTATTTGCTATTGCTATTCCTGTTATGTATATTCTATCTGTATTTCAAATTTTTGACGGATTACAGATTGCGCTTGCAGGTATTTGCAAAGGGATAAAACAAACTAATATTGTATTATTCGCAAATTTTGTTGCATATTGGTGTGTGTCAATTCCGTTAGGATATATTTTAGCGTTTAAATTTAAATTACATTTAGTCGGTTTTTGGTTAGGATTGGTTGCATCAGCCGTGTTTTTATGTGCAATTATGATTTACAAGCTACATAAATATTACAGGCTTACATACGAAAAACAAGAACTTTAATACAGTTCTTGTCATTATTTGGGGTAATTTGTATACAATAAGTTTTAAAATTTAAAATGCGAAAAATAGCAAAGTAAACATGCAACCTAAAGATGCTGCACTGAATAAAAACCAAGTGTGCATAACAGGATGTTGATAAGACCATATTTCTTTAATAGTGCTGGTTGCATTGTTAATAGCTCGCATATAAATTTCTCCACTAAACTCTTTTCTTATATATTCTATTTTCTATATTTACGAAAAAACTACATCACCTATTCGGTTGATTATTAATTTAGTTTAGCTTATGATTGAATTATGCGAAATGTTGAATTATTGATGCCTGCGGGCAATTTGGAAAAATTAAAATATGCCGTAAGATATGGTGCAGATGCTGTATATTTAGGCGTTGTTGATTTTAGCTTAAGGGCTATGAGAAAGGGTGAAATTATTACTCTTGAGAATTTAAAACGTGCAATAGATTTGGCTCATAGTTTAGGAGCTAAGGCTTATATGACATTAAATATATTTGCATTTAATTCTGATATAAAGCATTTGGAAGGTTGCATGGATATTATAAAAGACGCAAACCCGGATGCAATATTAGTAAGTGATTTTGGCATTTTGCGATTATTAAAAAAATATATGCCTGATACAGATTTGCATATAAGTACTCAAACAAATATTTTAAACTATGAGTGTGTAAAATTTTGGCAAGATATGGGAGCAAAAAGAGTTGTATTGGCAAGAGAACTTTCAATTCCTGAAATTGCTGAAATAAAAAAACAAGTTCCTGATATGGAAATAGAATGTTTTGTGCATGGTTCACAATGCGTATCATTTTCGGGCAGATGTTTATTAAGTGATTATTTTACAAACGGTGAAAGAAAAGCAAATCATGGTAATTGTTCTCAGCCATGCAGATGGAGTTATAAATTAGTAGAAAGTACTCGTCCTGGTCAATATTATGAAATAAATCAAGATGAGCGTGGTTCTCATATTTTGAGTCCAAAAGATTTGTGCTTAGTAAAACATTTGAAAGAAATGATCGATGCCGGTGTAGATTCATTTAAAGTTGAAGGCAGAACGAAAAGTTTATACTATGTATCAGCAGTTGCAAAAACTTATAGAAATGCTATTGATGAAATATTATCAAATCCAAATGCTGATATGGAAAAATATTATCAAGAATTGAAAAAAGTTGGTAATAGAGGTTATACTACAGGTTTTGCATTGGGTGAAAATACTCCTGACAGTTATAGTTATGACATATCAAAAGGCTTAGCCGGAGCAGATTTTTTGTTTGAATTCAGAGGTAAAAAGAAATTTTCAGATATAGATTTTGCATCAGATAGAGTTGATGATTTATATTTTGTAAAAATTAAAAATAAAGTTTTGTTAAATGATGAAGTAGAAATTATAACTCCGAAAGAACAATTTGTAACAAAAGTTATAGAAATTCTTGATGAAAAAGGAAATTCTATAGATGTTGCAAATACCAATGCTGATGTATATTTAAAATTAGAAAAAGCCCCTAAAGATTATGAAGTTGCATTGGCAAGGACAATAGGAGTAAAAGAGCATGTTTCTTAAGCCGGATTATAATTTAAAAAGAATATACGATATAGATTTAGATGAGTTAAAATCCTCAGGTATCAAGGCAATGTTATTTGATTTGGATAGCACGATAATGGCATCAAAATCAGGTGAATATTCAAAAGAAATGCAGGATTGGTTGAAAAAAGTTCAATCAAATTTTTTTATTGCGGTTGTATCAAATAATAAAAATGAAAAGTATATAGAACAAGTAAAGCAAATATCTGATTTTCCATTGTTATTTAGGGCAGCTAAACCTGATACAAAGCGTATAATAGAATTTTTAAAAGAACATGGTTTTAAAGATGCAAAAGATTGTGTTTTAGTTGGAGATAGACCTCTAACTGATATATTATGCGGAAAACGTTTAGGATGTAAAACGATATTAGTTGATTCTATTACTGCAGATAGCGAGTCCAAGTTAGTAAGATTTGTTAGAAAATTGGAAAGATTAAGTATACGTCATTAAAATGGTGTAAATCTAAAGATTGAAATTTTAGCAAATTTTTAAACTGTTACAAAATATAAACAAGTAAAAAGCCTTTAAATACAAGTATTTGAGGGCTTTTTTATATAAAATTTGTAACAAGTTGTTGAATTTTGCCTAAAAGTTGAGATTATGATATCATCATGTATGGTATACAGTTACTTTTTTAAATAGGAAATACATTAAATAACTGATACACAAAAAGAAGAGCTTTAATATAATGTTATTATTATTACTATAAATAACTAGATGGGTGGGAATAACGTGAACACAAATTATTATAGGAATGAGAACTGGGTAGATAATACATTCAGTAAGCGCGGGAAGTTAGTATTAACACTTCTTGTTGTTGTGTTTTCTGTAGGTATTATTGCCGGAGGTTGTGGAATGTTGCAAAATATAGGGGGAAATAATAATGCAACATCTGAAAATACAGCAGTTCCAGCAGCAAATCAGCCGGCTCCGGAAGCAAAGGAAGAAGTAAATGTTCCGGCAGAAAACACTTCAGAGATCGATGTTGAATCTGATCAAGCTAGTTCTATGGTATCTTATGATGTTACCTCTATAGGGAGGGCGGATCCATTCATGCCATCTGGTGAAATTGCAGCTTTCGAACAGGCTAGAAATTCCGCTATAGCTGAAGCTAATCGTCATAATGCAAAAGTTGCAGAGTTAGAAAAATTAAAAAATGTTGTAATTCGTCAGCCTGACGATATAAGTCCATATAGCTTTAATTTGCCGGTTCCTCCGACAAGTATGGCTCCATCAACTGCAGCAGCAGCAAAAATTACTCGTACAAAAGTTGTTGGTATTATGTATAATCAAGCAAATCCTTCAGCAATTATTAATGTTGATGATAAAGATTATTTAGTTCGTCAAGGCGATAAAATTATCGGTCAAGAATATAAAGTTGTAGAAATAAACCCATCTTGGATAACAGTGAGTTTAGGATCAAATGTTTATTCCGCAAGTATCGGTGAATTGTTTTCTAAAGATGAGTTTAACAAGACGCAAAATGATTTATATAACTTGAGAAATAGATTTGGTGGTAGAAAAGGTTAATAAAATATATAAGCAGGAGCAGATATGAAAAATAAGATTAGAGAAAAATTTGTTGCAAGTGTGATGTTATCAGCCTTCGTGATAACAAATTCAATGACAGCATCTTTTGCAATGGAAGATTACACTGCATACAGTGCAAATAAACCAATGCTTAGATCATCTACTGAAATATCTTCATTAGAATTTAAGCCAAAAGTTGCAATTCCAAATGGAGATTCAATTGTAAATTTAAGCTTGAGAGATGCTGATGTAAAACAAGTTTTAAGAATGTTTGCAGATCAAGCAGGCATGAATATAATTTTTGCATCAGGTGTTGAAGGCACAGTAACAATGGATTTGGTTGATATCCCTCTAAGTGAAGCTTTAAATTTAGTAATCACAACAAACAAATTATTCTATGATATTGATGCAAATACATTGGTTGTTTCTACTGATGATGCGGCATTATCTTTATCTGCTAATAAAAGTATGACTTTAGTTCCTGTTAAATATGTAAATGCCGGTGCTATGGCATCATTTTTGAATTCAAATATCTTTAAAAAAGATGGTGTAAATCCAGGTTATTCAATAAAACCGGTAGTTACTGTTAACCCTGCAACAAATGATTTAATTGTAATGGGTACTCAAAATGACGTTGCTCTTGTAAGAAAAATTGTAGATCAATTTGATAAAAAGCCGACAATAACAACGTTTAAAGTAAATCATACAACTCCAGCTGAAATGGCAAATATGATATGTTCAACTTTGATACCATCAACAATTTCAAGTGGTGCAACTAGTGGTTCAGGAGGTTCTGGCGGTGGAGGAAGCAGTTCTTCTTCAGCTTCAGGTTTTGCTGCAGGTATTCCTACAGGTTTTGCTTCTGATGAAGGTGGCGATTCTTCTGGTGGAGGTGAAGGCGGAGGCGGCTCAATCTCTGTTGGTGGTGGACAATTAGTATGTTCTACATCAGTATCCACTAATAGTGGAGATTTAGAAAGTTTACCATTTATGAACTTATCTGTTTCATATTTCCCAACTGTTGGTACTATACAGATTATCGGTGGATCTGATTCTCAAATTGAAATGATTAGAGATTACATTGCAACCAATGATAAGAAAACTCCACAAGCATATTTGGAAGTTCAAATTGTTACATTATCAGAAGAAGGTTCAAAAACATTTGATAACACTTGGCAATTCTTGAGTAAGAATTTCTCATTCAACGCCGATGGTGGTTCTGGTTTTGCAACAAATGAATTCTTCCCTGTATTTTTTGCAGGGCATGGGTTTGAATCTTATGACAAAGAAACTTGGGATGATACTGAGAAAAAATACGAAACAAGTGGACAAGTTACAAAATGGAGTCGTTCACCTCAGTTAGTTTATTCTGTAAACTACTTGGTTGAAAACAAAAAAGGTAGAGTTTTAGCAAATCCTAGAGTTTTATTAACAAGTGGTCAAACATCAACTATAGATTTGTCTCAAGATTATGTTTCAAAAGTAACATCTCAATACTTGGATAATGGTACAACTTCTGGAGCACAGGTTCAAAAGGATTATGATATCAAGGATGATAATGGTATAAAAGTTAATATTACTCCATTCATCAGTCCTGATGGTTATGTAACTTTGGATATCAAACCAGAATATAAAACTATTGCATCACAAATTTATGATACAGATGATACAGGTCGACAAAGTTTGGCAGCTACATTATTACAAAGACGAGATCTTGATTTAAAAGGTGTTAGAATCAAAGATGGCGAAACTTTGGTAATTGGTGGTATGATTCAAGAAATTGAAAATAAAGAAGTTTCAAAGATTCCGTTCTTAGGTGATTTACCTGTTATTGGTATGTTCTTTAGAAGTACAAGTACATCAAAGGATCGTCAAGAAATGGTTATTATGATAACTCCTCAGATTGTTGTCGATACTGAAGATGCAGTTGCAAATGATAACATGCTTTAATATTGGAATGGTAAGTAATATATAACCTGAGTAAACAAAGAGTAAGAAAAGTATAAAGTAGTAAATGAACGCATTAATATTAAGATTAAAAAACAGCATAGATCAAAATATACTAAATAGTGTCGACAAGGCTCTGATGGGACAACATCATTTTGTTCCTATCAGTATAAAGAATGACTTTCTCTTTGTTGCGGTTTCTAAAAATTCAAATAAAGATGATATTAATGGAATATTAAAACAAACATTTAGCCAATCAATTAAATTTATGTTGGTTGGAGAGGATGATTTAAAGGAATTATTAGAATCATTTTTACCAAAAGATTCAATAGCTCCGGAACCAGCAAATGAAGTTAGTGCTCCTGCTGCAGCGCCTGCTCAATCTGTAAGTAGCCCAGGTGTTGGAGCTGGTCAGCCTGCTGCTGGAGCTGATGGTGCTAATGCTCATCAAGGCAAACTTGGTGAAATGTTAGTTGCAAAGGGCATAATCACAGAAGTAGATTTGATGAAAGCCCTAGCAGCATCAAAACGTAAGAATGTTCCAATTGGTTCAACGTTATTTGAAATGGGTTTGGTTTCTTTAGATCAGTTAAAAGAAGTTTTGCACGACCAAACCGGTTATGATTTGGTTACTGCAGATCAGTTAGTTGATCAAAAGAAGTTTGTTAATATATTACCTGAAGATTTTATCAGAGCAAATTCTGTAATACCGATTTCATCTGATGGAAAAACTCTTATTTTAGGGGTTGTAAAACCTATAAAAATGGATGTAATGAAAGAAATCATCTATTTGACAGGGCAAAACCCTAAACAATTATTGATGACCCATTATGAGTTCCAAAACTCATTAAATACATTCTTCTCATTACAGAAAAAACAAACTGATGAAATTTTGGAACAAATCAAAACCGAAACGCTTGATTCTGAAGAAGAAGCTACCTTGTGGGAACAGGTAGATGCAGAGTTACAAGATTCAACAGGTTCTGTAGCTAAATTTGTTAACCAAATTATTACAAACGGTATTGATAATAAAGTTTCCGATATTCACATCGAGCCTAGATTGAATGGATATATTGTTCGATACAGAAAAGATGGTATGTTGCAAAAAGTTTTGGATGTACCTCAAAAGGTAGAATCTTCTGTAATTGCTCGTTTTAAAGTTATGGCAAGAATGAACATTGCAGAAAATAGAAGACCTCAAGATGGTACTTTCTCAATATCATATAAAAATTGTTCATACGACTTCCGTATCAACACGTTGCCGGTATCAGGAAAAGAAAAGGTTTGTATTCGTATCTTAGCACCAGCAGTATCATTAGCTTCTAATGATAAAGAAATAAAATTAGTAGGTGCGAATGATAAAGATATCCAAAAAGTAAAACAGATGGTATCTTGTCCAAACGGTATTATTTTAACATCAGGTCCTACAGGTTCAGGTAAAACTACAACTTTGTATTCTGTATTAAAAAGTTTAAATGATGAGTCTGTAAACATTACAACAATTGAGGATCCGATAGAAATTAAATTGGAAGGTATTAACCAGTCGCAAATTAACGCGAAAGCAGGTATCACATTTGCATCTTGTATGCGTGCAATTTTACGTCAGGACCCTGATATTATCCTGGTCGGTGAAATTCGTGACTATGAGACTTTGGAAATTGCGATTTCAGCTGCATTAACAGGTCACTTGGTATTAAGTACAGTCCACACAAACTCAGCAGCTGCAACAGTTACTCGTTTAATTGAAATGGGTGCAAAAGATTATTTGGTATCTTCAACATTATCAGGTGTAATTGCACAACGTCTAGTTAGAAAATTATGCGATGATTGTAAAGAAGAATACTATCCAACTAGAGAAGAAGTTTCAATGATTACGACCGATCCTGAAGAAATTGAAAAATTAATGAAAACACCTTTATATCGAGCAAAAGGTTGCAACAAATGCGGATTCCAAGGTTATAAAGGCCGATTGGGTGTTTATGAAATCATGCAAATTACAAAAGAAATTAAAAAACTTATTGCACAAGGTGCACACGATTTGGAAATCGAAGAAAGTGCAGTTGCAAATGGTATGACAACATTACAAAGGTCATGTTTGAATCATATTTTAAATGGTCAAACAACTATAGAAGAATTTGTCAGAGTCTTAGGTATGGCAGGTGAATAGGTGAAGTATGACAATTTTTAATTATACAGCATTAAAAGATGGAACAAGCGAGATTGTAAAGGGTAAAGTTGAAGCTGATGATCTTCGAGAAGCCAGAGCTGCTGTTAGAGCATTAGGTTTTACCCCTACTAATATTGTTGAAGAGCAAGCTGTAAAAAAAGAAGAGAAGAAAAAGCCTACAGGTAAGATGCCAAAACTGGGTTTGAGTGATCAGATTGATTTCACTTCTACTCTTCAAATTTTGTCAGCTGCAGGTATTCCGATTATTGAATCTTTACTGTTCATCGAAAACGATGCTGCTAAATTAAAAATCAGACAGGTTGCAACAGAGTTAAGACGACAAATTATGAATGGTGGTACATTTGCCGGTACGGTTGCAAAATATCCTGAACAGTTTGGTCAAGTTTATATTGGTCTGGTTAGAGCCGGTGAAGATTCCGGTGAATTGGAAAAAACTTTGGACCGTTTATTGGAATTGTTAAATAAACAGGCAGCTATTAGAAGTAAGGTTATTGGTACATTGATGTATCCGGTATTCGTTATTTTATTGGCTGTGTTCATTGTAATTGTCATGTTAGTATTTGTATTCCCTGTATTTAAAGAAATGTTTGATTCTATGGGTATGCAATTACCTTGGATTACAAGAGTTTTGATGGAAATGGGTCTTTTCCTAAAACACAATTGGTATGGTATTCCAATTGCATTTTTTGCAATATCTGCATTTATAAGTTTTCTATTCAGATGGAAACCTAGTAAATGGAAAATCGATGATATTGTTTTAAAAGTTCCGGTATTAACAGATTTAATTCAATATTCAAATTTTGCTAACTTTATTGCTGTAATGCAGGTTGCATATGATGCAGGTGTACCGATTTTGGAATGTTTATATTTATCAAATATGACATTAACCAATCACACATTAGAAACCAGAGTTGAAGAAGCAACAGTTAGGGTTCAACAAGGTCAGCACTTATCTGCAGCATTAAGAGCGACAAGAACAATGCCTAAAATGATTTTGTTCATGATTGCAACAGGTGAGCAATCAGGTCGTTTAGGTGATATGTTAGGTCAGGCAACTAATTATATTGATAAGCAATTAGATACAATTATTGATATTATGACAAAGATGATTGAGCCGATCATGTTGATTGTAATTGGTTCTATCGTATTGGTATTGGCAGCAGCTTTGTATTTACCATTGTTCGCTTCTTATATGGGTATGTAGAAAATTCTATCTGTTTCGAACAAAAATAAAAGCTCGTTGATATATAGAAATCAGTCTTATGAAAAATATAGTTATAACAGGTTCTACATCAGGTATTGGTAAAGAATTGACAGAGTTATTGTCTGTTGATAATAAAGTATTTGCTGGTTATAGAAATAAAACTTTAATTTCTGATAGGACTAATGTTGATTACTTTTATATCGATATGACCAATAGGCAATCAATAAATGATGCTGCAGAATATATAAAATCAAAAGTCGATAAAATCGATATTTTGATAAATGTTGCAGGTTGTGTTGTTGCCGGTCCTGTTGAAATGTTAGATACGGATAGGTTAAGAGAACAGTTTGAGGTGAATACATTTTCACATATTGAGTTTACTCAAAAACTTTTGCCTGTATTAGATGATAGTAGAGTTATAAATTTAAGTTCAATGGCGAGTTTTGGCCTATTCCCGTTTATTAGTCCTTATTGTGCCTCAAAAAGAGCTTTGGATATATTTTTTAATGCTTTTGAACTTGAAACTCATAAGAATATAAAAGTTATTTCTATAAAACCAGGGGTAATTGCAACTCCTTTGTGGAAAAAATCTGTTGATAATAATATGCCGCAATTTGAAAATTATGCTGGATATGAGAGGGAATTGGAATTTTTGAAAGATAATGCTCTGAAAAATTCTAATAGAGGATTAGATGTTAGAGAAGTTGCTAAATTTATTCAAAAAGTTGCATTCTCAAAGAAACCTAAATCCTCTTATACTATAGGTTTTGATGCAAAAATGGCACAGTTCTTTTCATATTTCCCGCAAGATTTTATAAATTTTATGATGAAAAAAGGTATGGAATATCGTTTTAGAAAATAGTATATTTGCCCAAAGTTATTCTCATACAATCTTGGTATTTGCCATATAGTGTCACTGTGGTATAATTTTATTGCTATGGAAGATAAGGATATTGATAAAATATATGAATTAATTGATTCATCAAAGTATGAAGATGCTAAAACTTTAATTTTAGAAATTATTGAAAAAGAGCCTTCAGATATAGATGCACAAAGGTTATTGGCTTTGTGTGAAGTTAATCTTGAAAATTATCATAATGCAAGAAATATACTGGAAGAAGTTATAAAGTATCGTCAGGATGATGCTTTATGCTGGTATTATTTGGGATGTTGCTATGACAATATGGGTGAACTTATAGAAGCAAAACACGCATATTTAAAAGTTCTTGAGTTACGTCCTGAATATGTGGATGCCTATAAAAGTCTTTCTATAGTTTATATTAAGTCAGAAGAGTTTGATAATGCAATAGAAACAGCTAAAAAAGCTTTGGAATATACAAGTGATGATTATTCTATATATTATATATTAGGAACTGCTTGTATGGCAGGTAAAAAGTTTGATGAGAGTGTTGAATATATAGAAAAAGCTATAGAATTAAATCCGGATAATCTTCAACTGTATAACAATTTGGGAACTTCATATTTAACTATCGGGAATTTGGATAAGGCTTATGAAACATATCAAAAAGCCTTGGAAATTGATGATAAGGATTCGTTGACATATTTTAATATCGCGTCAATTTTGCAACTTCAAGATAAACATGCTGAGGCTTGTGAATATTTTGCAAAAGCTCATGAATGTGAACCGAATGAAGATAGTTATATAGTTGCTTGGGCACTTTCAGAAGTAAAAGCCGGAAAGATAAAAGAAGCTATTGAGCATTATAAATATTTGGCTTCTGCTTATCCGCAAAAAACAAATTATAAATACAATTTGGCTTGTTGTTATCAGGTTATTGGAGAATATGAAATTGCAATATCTTTGTTAAAGCAGTTAGTAATGTTGACTCCAAAGGCTTCAAATATATTGAAAAAACTTGCAGGTATTTATATAAAAACAGGTCAGTTAGCAAATGCAAAAGAAATTTTTGAAAAAATAATAAAGCAAGGTTCAACATCATACGAGTTGTATTATGAATTGGCAATTTTGTGTGTAAAAACAGGTGATTTAGATAGAGCAGAACAAATATTGAAAAAAGTTTGTAAATTAAAACCGGAATTTGCATTGGCACATAAGGATTTGGGTGTAATTTATTTAAATAAACGATTATTTGATTATGCCAAGGGTGAATTTAGCCAAGCTTATAAGGATGATCCGAATAATTATTCTATAGTTTTAGAGTATGCAAATTATTTTCATGCAACATCTGATTTTGAAAAAGCAGATGAATTATATCAACGAGCAATATCAATTGATCCTGAAAATCCAAACGGCTTAGCTTTTTCAGCTTTAAATAAAACTCATTTAAAACAGATAGATCAAGCTAAAGAACAAATCGATAAAGTTTTGAAAAAGTGTTCAGATTCTGCATTTTTGCTATTTATTGCCGGAAGAATTTATCATTTGGCAGGTGATTATGAAACTGCCAAAATGTATTTAGTCAAGGCTTACGAACTTGAAAAAATGCCGGATGTTCAAAATCTATTAGGCTTGTGTTATTTCGAATTGGGAAATTACGAACAGGCAAAAACAATATTTGAAAATATGCGAGAAAAAGCTCCATTGAATATCAATGTATTATTAAATTTGGCAAAATGTTATGAAAAGCTTGGTAATAAAGATGAAGCTTTAAAATGTGCTGAAAAAATTACTGATACATTTGCAGATTGTGAAGAAGCTCAAGAATTAATAAGAAAATTATCTTAATTTCGTATTGATTTTTATTTATTAGCGTGATGTTAATTTTCTTCATAAAATTACTAATTCTGGAAACTCAATGATGAGGAGTTGTTTGGAGTTTTGCAAGTGTTTTTTAATTTTCATTAACAAAAATATTGTAAATTTTTTGGCGATTTTGAATAGTGCTGAAATGGTTATGATTAGGCTATTTATGAAATTGGTAAAAAATAATTGTAAAAACTTTGGCATGCAGACAATAAAACATTAGTCAAAAGTTAAAATTTAGTCTATGATAATAATACAAATCGGGAACGAGATTTTGGAGATAGTAAAAATCCCCTTAATATAATTTTCAATCTTTTGAACGATTAAGGTTTGTTCAAAGATACGTTATCATTATATTAGGTGGAAGAAAAGTGTATTTTTTTTGGAGGTTAGTTAGCAGTGTTAGAACATGGATATATACAGATCTATACAGGAGACGGAAAAGGTAAAACAACTGCTGCGTTAGGTCTTGCGATGAGAGCATTGGGACATGATTGGAAAGTTTTGATTATCCAGTTTACAAAAGGTGACGGTGCTACTACTTATGGAGAAATTGCATCATCTTCAAAATTTAAGGACAATTTAGAAGTTGTTCAATTTGGGATGGATAGAGTTTGTTATTCTCACAATGTTTGTTTAGATGATTATAAAGAAGCTAAAAAAGGTTGGGAATATGCAAAGGCTGCAATCAATTCAGGTAAATATCAATTAATTATTTTAGATGAAATCAATATTTGCACATCAATGAATATGATTAAAGTAAGTGATGTAAAGGATACTTTACTTCACAAACCTGAGAATTTGGAGATAGTTTTGACCGGTCGTTATGCTCACCCGGAATTGATTGCAATGGCACATCTTGTTACTGAGATGAAGCCTGTTAAGCACTACTTTGATATGGGTGTTATGGCACGACAAGGTATTGAATATTAGTTTTGAAATAAAAAATTTAGGTTAATGTGAATCCTTTTTTGTTTCAGAAATGAAATAGCGGGCATTTTGTCCGTTTTTTTTTTGTCATAATAATTAACTTAGTGCTAATATTTGCTCCTTGTGGTATAATTCCTTTATGATAACTTTACAGAAATATTTAAAGCAATCTGCTACATATAAGGTTTTTTCTCATTTTTGGGTTACTTTTGCAGATTTTTTGGATACTTTGGGGCACATTGCTCAACTTGGTTTTCATGTTTTGAAATGTATATTAAGGGGTGAGATTTCATGGAATGAATTAATCTCACAATGTGATAGATTTGGTGTAAGTTCACTTCCTATAACATTATCTATTGTTGGTATGACCTCTATAATTGTGGCTTCTCAAGTTGCGCATGAAATGGTAAAGCAAGGTGGCGGAAATTTTGTAGGGTTATTGATGACTATATTAATTGTTCGTGAAGTCGGAGCAATTATGTCAGGTTTTGCTATAACTTCTATGATCGGTTCATCTTTAGCTTCTGAACTTGCTACAATGAGAGTTACAGAACAGATTGATGCAATTGATGTTTTGGGAGTAGATTCTATTAGGTATTTATTTGTGCCAAGAGTTTTATCCGGTGCCATAATGATGCCGTTTGTTGTAATTTTAGCATCTATTGTTGGTGTTTTGTTGGGTGCTGTTACTTCAGATATGTTTGCAGGATTAACTTATAGAGCATATTTTGATTCTGCGTGGCTTGGTTTATATATGAAAGACTTGAGCGTATGTATTCTAAAAGCAATAGTTTTTGGAGCTACAATTTCTCTTATAAGTTGCACTTGCGGGTATTTTGCCTCAGGTGGAGCTAAGGGGGTAGGTCTTGCGACTACGAAAGCAGTAGTTTGGTCATTTATTGCTATTGTTGTTTGGGATATGATATTTGCGATTTTATTTTTCTTTTAATTTGTGTAAGGATATAGTTATGAGTATAGAAGTCAGACATTTAGTAAAAAAATTTGATGATAAAATAGTTATAAATGATATATCATTCAAAGTCGCAAACGGCGAAATATTGGCGATAGTTGGGTTTTCCGGATCAGGAAAAAGTACTGTCTTAAAGCTCATTTGCGGCTTGATACCTCATGATAGCGGTGAAATTATTACATCAGAAGGTGATATTGCGATGGTATTTCAGTATTCTGCATTGTTTGATTCGTTGACGGTTGCGGATAATATATCATTTGCACTTAGAGAAAGAAAAGATTTAAGAAAAAAATACACTGATAGTGAGATAAAACAAATAGTTTCACAGAAATTAGAATTGGTAGGTTTAAAGGGAATTGAAAATAAATACCCGTCAGAACTTTCCGGCGGTATGCAAAAAAGGGTAAGTTTTGCAAGGGCGATTGTAACAAAGCCAAATACAATTTTGTATGATGAACCTACAGCAGGCTTAGACCCTATGTCATCAACTTTAATAGAAGATTATATTGTAAGTTTAAAAAGAGAAATCAATGCAGCATCAATTGTTGTAACTCACCAAATGTCAACGATAACAAGAACGGCAGATAGAGTTATAATGTTATATGATGGTAAAATTGTTTTTGAAGGAACCCCTGCAGAGTTGTTAAAACAAGATACTCCTTATACAAAACAATTTGTAACAGCTTCATTGGATGGTCCAATGAAAATGAAGGCTTAGAATGGTATAGTAATATAGATTGAGGAAATTAAAGTATGAAGAATTTATTTAACGAAGATGTAATGGCTATTGATACTTATATAATGGTAAAACTAAAGGAAAAGACTGCTCAACTTGCAGAAACTTTGGAAAAGAAAAATAGAAGACCTATATCATTAGCAATGGGAGCACCAACAGCAAATCCTCCTGCTGTATTGATTGATAAGTTAAAAGAATTCTTAACAGAGGATAATATTCATACTTATTCTGTAACAAGAGGGGAAGTATATTTCCGTCAGGCAGTTGCTGAAAGAATGAAAACTCGATTTGGAGTAGAATTAGATATAAATAGTGAAATTTGTTTGCTATTAGGTTCAAAAGACGGTTTAGCAAATTTAATAAGATTTATTATTACACCAGTACATGAAGATAAGCAAAAGGATATAATTTTAATTCCTGATCCGGGGTATGCTTCTTATGGACAAATGATACAATGTTCAGGCGGGAAAGCTTATCCGATACCTTTGACAAAAGAAAATAATTATCAACCGGATATGGAAGGTGTCTTAGCAAAATTAGTTGAAGATGGTTATGATCCAGCTAAAATTAAGGCAATGATTATAAATTATCCAAATAATCCTTTGGGGGTTTCAGCATCAAGACAGTATGTTGAAAGTGTAATAGAATTTTGTAAAAAACATGATATTTTACTAATTTCAGATGCTGCATATTGTGATATTTATTTTGATGATAATGAAAAACCATTTAGTGTATTAGAATTTAAAGGAGCAAAGGATATTGCAGTTGAATTTTTCAGCTTATCAAAACCATATTCAATAACAGGTTGGAGATTGGGCTGGCTTTGTGGAAATTCTGAAGTCGTAGGAAGATTTGCTAAAGGAAAATCTACTATTGATAATGGTGTATTTAAAGCCCTACAAAAAGCTTGTGCTTATATTATGAATTCACCTGAGGGGGATGAATATATTGCCCAAGGTAATTTGGATTACAAACGTAAGCAGGCTATTATGGTTAAAGGTTTTAGAGAATTAGGTTGGCAAATTGAGGATGAAATGTTGCCTCATACAACATTTTATTTGTGGCTTCCAATTCCTAGAAAGTATGATTCTTCATTTAAGTTCTGTGAAGACTTACTTGAAAAGTCAGGAGTCGTAGTGGTTCCTGGAGATGCTTTTGGAGCTTGTGGACAAGGATATTTTAGAATTTCTTTTGTATGCAGTGATGAAAAATTACAAGAAGTTATTGATAGAATGAAGGCTGATGGGTTTAAGTATTAAATAACAGTAAATTTTAAATAAAAAAGAACTATTCTATAGTAGAATAGTTCTTTTTTTATTATTAGAATTTGAATGGATAATCAGATTTAAATTCCCACTGGTCGTTTTGTAACAATCTTGTGCACCAAATAGGTTCGTTTTGACATTTTTGAATCATGCTATTTCTAGTTGTTCCGGCTCCAGATAGTCCGGAACCGTATGTCCCAAAGAAAATATCTTTGTTTCCAAACCAACTTGTTCTATTAGCGTCAGTAAAACAGTATAAAAATCTATATCTGTCATATCCGGCTCTATTCGGACTTTTATCACCATTAACATCATAATCTACATCAAGGCATCCTCCGGTGTAGAATGTTAAAATTGTTGAGCCGTCTTTATAGTAAACTTTTTTATTATTGCTATCTACATAAGAATGTCCAAGATATGGATCTATGTTGTCTATGTACCAGTCGTATCCATTGCCTTGAGTTGGTAATCGCATATCTCTAAAAGAGCCTTTATCCATTTCCATATCAAGTATGGCATTATTCATTTTGCTATAGAAATTTTTAAGTTTTGCTGTATATTCTTTTTTAATTCTTTGATAATGTAGAGTCGGAATTGTTAGGGCTGCAACTGTACCTACAATAGTCATTGTGATTAGTACTTCAGCTAAAGTAAAGGCTACTTTTTTTGATATCATATAAATTATCCTCGCTTATTCCTTTTTCTAATTATAACATATTTTAAAAGTCTCCTCAATACATAATACAAAGTATAATTATAAATTTTTAGAATATTGGTTTTGTGGTATTATTTTGTTATTGGATAAAAGTGGGGGAATGTTTTATGAATATTGCAAATAATTTAATTGAATTAATAGGAAAAACTCCAATGGTAAAGTTAAATAAGTTAAATACCGGAGGTGCTAATATTTATTTAAAACTTGAATATTTTAACCCTGCAAATTCAATAAAAGATAGGGCAGCTTTGCAAATGATATTGGATGCTCAAAATGACGGAAAAATAAATCAAGATACTGTGATAATAGAACCAACAAGTGGAAATACAGGTATAGGGTTAGCTATGATTTGTGCAATCAATGGTTATAAACTTATCCTTACAATGCCTGAATCTATGAGTATGGAACGTAGAATGTTATTAAGAGCTTATGGCGCAGAACTTGTTTTAACACCTGCAGATAAAGGTATGCAAGGTGCTGTAGATAAGGCATTTGATTTACATAAAAATGTATATAAAAATTCATTTATCCCCTCACAATTTGATAATCCTTCAAATCCAAAGGCTCATATTTTAACAACATCAGAAGAAATCTGGAAAGATACTGACGGGTGTGTTGATATTTTTGTGTCAGGAGTTGGAACAGGGGGAACTTTGTCAGGGGTTGGAAAAAATTTGAAAAATAAAAATCCTAAAATTAAAATTGTTGCAGTTGAGCCATACAATTCTCAAGTTTTAGGTGGTAAAAATGCAGGGGCTCATAAACTTCAAGGTATTGGGGCAAATTTTGTTCCCGGAAATTATGATGCAAGTTTGACAGATGAAATTATTCCTGTAAAAGATGAAGATGCAATTTCTGTAACAAAAGAGTTGCCTAAAAAGGAAGGGGTTTTGTCAGGAATTTCAGGTGGTGCGAATGTTTGGGCTGCTATTGAACTTTCTAAACGTGACGAAAATTTTGGTAAAAATATTGTAACTATTATTCCTGATTGTGGTGATCATTATTTAAGTTGCGGATTATTTTAAAGATATTTACCAATATCGTTTGGTATGATAAAATTTAGATATGAAGTTGTGTGTTTTTCAAGGTACATTTAATCCAATTCACAATGCTCATATAAGAGTTGCTGATTATATTGTGAATCATTATAATTTTGACAAAATTTTGTTTATCCCTGCGTATAATCCGCCTCATAAACATTGCGATTTAGCACATTCAAATGACAGGCTGGAAATGGTTAAACTTGCCGTATCAGATTATCCAAAGTTTGAAGTTTCTGATATTGAATATAGGCGAGGTGGCAAATCTTATACGTATTTAACTATTTTAGAACTTTATAAATTATATAACCCGGAAGGTAATATTAATTTTTTAATCGGAACAGATGCATTTAAACATTTGGAATCTTGGTATGAATTTGATAAATTGAAAGAGTTAGTGAAATATATCGTCTTTGTTAGGGAGGACAATTTTACTAATTCAAAGTATGATTATTTAAAAGACAAAGGTGTAGATTTTGAAATTCAACCTTTATCATATAAAGATATTTCATCAACGGAATTGAGAGAGAAAATTCAAAAAGGTGAAGATATAAGTCAATTAGTGCCTAAAAAAGTAGAGGAATATATAAAAGAACATGAATTATACAAAAATAAGTAAGGAAGAGTTGTTAGCTTGGTTAAAAGATAACTTAAATGATGAAAGATATGAGCATTCGATAGGGACTGCTGAAATGGCAGCAAAGTTAGCAAAAGAATATTCACAAGATGAGCAAAGAGCTTATTTTGCAGGATTGCTTCATGATTGTGCTAAATGTTTCCCTGTTGAAAAGTTGCTAAAAATTATAGATGATAAAAAACTTGATGTAGATCCTATAGAAAAAATGAATTATAAAACACTTCACGCACCTGTTAGTGCTTATGTTGCCAAAACTGAATTTGGGGTAGATGATGAAGAAATTTTATCGGCAATAAGATGGCATACTATAGGTAAAATTGAAATGACAGATTTTGAAAAGATTATATATTTGGCAGATAAAATCGAACTTAAAACCAGAGAGGCAGAATATGCTGATCCGATAAGAGAATGTTTAGTTGGTACAAATGGATTAGATAAAGCAATGTTGCAATCTTATAAATTAACAATAAAGAGTTTGGTTGACAGGAATTTGAAAATTTGTCCAATGACTATTGATATATATAATCATTTGGAAGATGTTTTAAATGTTAAGTAACTTAATAAACAGACATATTTCTTTATTTTTCATGGTACAATTTTTCTAAAGCAGAGAGGGCAAAGATGAAATTACTTGAGATTAAGAATAATTTGGTAAAGTTATCCTATACGGAAACTGAAAATCCTATATTAGGAAGATTTATTGTATTAGCTTCAGGTGAGAAATCTTATGTCGCTCAATTTGTGAATTTAAAATCTGATACTGTGAATAATTTTGCAATTGCAAAATTATTGTTTACTTTTACTTCAGATGGTGTTGTTGATAATTATGATGGTTCTATTCCGAATATAAATTCAGAACTTTCATTTTTGCCGGCAGAAGAACTTTTGCATTTATTGCCATTAGAAACTGCTATTAAAATCGGAAATCTTGCACAGCAAGAAGATATGTTAAATCTTGATATCTCTGTTTTTGAACGTAATCTTACAATTTTTGCTGATAAAGATTCTCACAGGGTTTCATTTATCTCAAATTGTATCAGACAGCTTTTCCAGATGAAAGAAAAAAGTGTTATTATTGATACAAATAATTATTTTGAAGATTATCCAAAGATAGAATTTACAAAGGATTTTAAACTTCCATTAAATTCAAAAATGATCGAATATATTTTTGAGTATGATTTGGCTGAAGTTGAACCTTCTACAAAGGCTGTTATTCAAGATATTTTTTATGCAGTTGAGCAGTATATAAAGACTTTGGATTTTGAATTTTTGCCTATTGATAACTTTGTGGATGTTGTTGCAAATCAATATAAAGAGATGCAAATGCCTGAGTTAGCTCTTTTGAAAAATAAATTGCTAAAATATCGTGATGCAAATGTTTTTGCAAATACAAAAGAAGAAGTTTTAGCTTTAAAAGAAAGACTGGAAGAAAAGAATTGTTCAATAATTAATCTTAAAGATATTCATGAGTCATTACAAAAAGAGGTAATATCATTTATTCATAGCACATTAGAGGGTATGGATAAATATATATATTTATTTTTGCCATTAACTGATGATAATTCTGATAAAAAACTGTTAAAGCAAATTATAAATCATAATCATGTATTTACAACGATATTGACGACATGTTCATACAAATATGCTTCTGAATTGAAGCAGCATGCTCAAAATATGATTTTATTTGCGCCTCAAATTGCAACGAATGATTTTGCTGCATATAATACATTTTTAAATAAATTAAATTATGACGAGTGTGTAGTTTACGGCAAATTGACTCAAGGAATTCCATTTATTGTAGAAATGTCAGATTTAGATTTAGATTTGACAAAAGATGATGTATTGGGTGAAAAGTATCAATTTGTTCCAAAAACAGAAGATACAATATTAGTTAGAATTGACGAAAATGGGGATAGAATATTAATAGATGATTCTTTTGTTCCTGTAGATGAACACCAAGAAGGTGAAGCAAACCATGTTGACTCTAATTCAAAGGAACAATCAATAGAAAATCAATCAAGTATTCCTGAAATATCACAACCTCCAATTGAAGTTGTAGAATCTCCGTCAGTAAATGTGGATCAGGCAGTTGAAGTAAATGATGAGGAGAAAACAGTTCTGTCTGAACCTGTTGTTGACTCATCAGTTGTTGATGTACCTGATGTAGATGTTCCTGATGTTGAAGTTCCTTCTTCTCCAACAATAGTTGAACCTGTTGGAAATATTATGGAAGAAGATCCTATGGAAAGTTCAATAGATGAACCTGACTTAGAATTAGATGATTTATCATATAATGAAGACCATTTGGAGCCGTCAGCTGATCTTCAAGAAAGCGATTTGATGGATGATACGTCTATATCTGATGATTTTGACCAAGTTTCTCCATTAACAGAAGATGATTTGAATTTTATTGAAGATAACCAAGTTGTTCAGCCAAATGAATTTTTAAATGATGATATTATCTCAGAACCGGTTGAAGAGGATAATTCATATCAAGAATCGCCTTTTGTTGGAGATAAGCCACCTGTTGTACCTGTATATCCTGCAGGTTCAGAAGATCTTGGAGATGACAATGGTACTGATTTTAAACAAGGTGATACTGTTTCACATCCAAGATATGGCAGAGGGGTAATTGAAAAAATTATCAAGTATGGTAATAAAACTCTTTGCTCTATAGCTTTTGATAATGTTGGCAGACGTCTGCTGGATCCGTCAATTTCTGAATTGTCAAAAGAAGGGTAAGTTTATTTACTAAAGAAAGATAGTTTCCCGTCCGGATTGCTATTTGCAGGTGAAGTTTTTATTTGCAGACATTATCATATAGAATTTTGGCAAAGTCAGTTTTATCATTTATGTTAATTTTTATCCATGAGGTAAAAGCTTGAGGTAAATGATGTTTATCGACTATTTGATTATTTTCTCCATACAGTTCTGAGCCGTAGTATATACTTTCTTTTGTATCGCATTTTATTCCCCAGAAAGTTAATTCATGCGAGATTTTTCTTTTATTGACTTCACTCATAATTCCGTTTGAATCAAGTATTTTAATTGTAACTTTTTTTATATTTCCCGTATTTGAAACATTTGTTATGCTTACACTTTTATCCAGTTGAATATTCTGTTGAGCTTTCGCTGTCAATACTATTGTTGTAAGTAGTATTACTGCAATAAGAATCTTTTTCATAAATTACCCTTTATAGTTTGATGTATTACAGATAAATTTTATTTGCAGACTTTGTTATATAATGTTTGTGCAAATTTTTTTCCTTCTTTACCGTCTATTTTTGCCCATTGGTTATGTTCTAATTCAAGGTTGTATAATAATTGATTGTTTTCTCCGTATATCTCAGAACTGATAAGCCGGCTTTCTTTTGTATCACATTTAATACCCCATGAATGTATTTCATGGTCTATCTTTTTCCCTTTAAAATCTCCTAAAAGACCGTCTGAATCAAGCATTTTAACTGTAACTTTTTTGTAGTTTTCAATGTTTGTTATATTTGTTATGCTTATTCCATCTTCAATTTTTAATTCTTGCCATGCGGCGGCAGATAAACAAGTTGCTAACATCAATGCCAATATAATTAAAGTATTTTTTTTCATTTAGGAAACTCCTTATTAATAATTGTCCGACAGATATTATATTTATTTTTATCTTAGGCCAGATGCACCTTTTAAATATACAAATTCAGGTTCAAAATTTACGTCACAGTTAACTACAATCATAATTCTTAAGCACATTTTTAATGAATTAGGAACGTCGAGTTCGTGGAAGCACATCATTGCAACATCTGTCCATCCAAGTTCTAATCTTGGAAATTTTGCAGGAAATGCCGCATTTAAATCGTCTGTTGTTGTAAAAATTACATGCGAAATCCTATCTTTATCAATATTATTTTTCTTAATCATTTCATTTAATAATTCCAAAGTCGCATTTTTTATATCTCCTTCAGAATTATAATCAACTGTAATAGCTCCTCTGATACCTTTTGTTGCCATTGTTATTTTTTTACTCCGTTGTACCAATCTTTTGCAGACATTTCGCTTTTTCCTTCAGGTTTTACGGTAATGAGTCTTAACAACCCTTTGCCGCAGCCTATATCAAGACCTTCTTTGGATGCTGTAATTTGCCCTAATTCTGCGGTTCCATCTATGGGTTTTGCTTCTATGATTTTAATCATTTTTTCGTTGTAATAAAAATATGCACTTGGACACCTGCAGATACCTCTTACTAAATTATGAATTTCAATGTTAGATTTTGACCAGTCAATTTGGCATTCTTCTTTTGTAAGTTTATTTGCCATACATAACCCGTCTTCACATTGTTTTTGTGGGTTTAGAGTTCCGTTTTTCAATCCGATAAGTGTTTCTTCAATCATTTGCGGAGATTTTTGGGCAATTTCTTTCCATAATTGTTCACAATTCATTGTATCTGATATAGGAATAACTAATTTTTGGCATATATCTCCGCAATCTAAACCAAGTTCGGTAATCATTGTACATATGCCTGTTTCTTTATCTCCGTTAATAATTGCTCGCTGAATAGGATTTGCACCTCTGTATTTAGGTAATAATGAGGCATGAAGATTTATTGTTTCATATTTAGGAATATCCAAAACTTCTTGAGATAAAATCTGCCCGAAAGCAAATGTTACAAAAAAGTCAGGTTCTAATTTTTTTAATTCTTTTTGTATTTCCGGTTCTTTTCGTATTGATTTTGGCTGTAATACCGGAATATTTTTTTCGATGGCAAATTTTTTTATAGGTGACATTTGCAATTTATGTCCTCTTCCTGCTGGTTTGTCAGGTTGAGTTACTACAGCAAGAACATCTATTTTGTCTGAGTTGTATAGATATTCTAAAGATTTTAGTCCAATATCAGGAGTTCCAAAAAATACAATTTTAATCATTCTTAGCTATTTCTTCCTCTAGGTTCTTTTCATCAA
The DNA here is from genome assembly GCA_949292185.1 of uncultured bacterium. Classification (GTDB taxonomy): domain Bacteria; phylum Cyanobacteriota; class Vampirovibrionia; order Gastranaerophilales; family Gastranaerophilaceae; genus Zag111. The sequence goes on along the minus strand of CASEYP010000031.1, from coordinate 88,129 downwards.
TAAGTTTGTCAGGATCTAAATTTGGAAGGTTGTGTTTTTTTAGAATTTCTTCAGTTTCAAATCTGTTGAGGCAATGATCTATAAATAAAATTCCGTCCAGGTGATCATTTTCGTGTTGGATTGCTCTTGCAAGTAATGAACCGTCTTTTGCTTCCAATACAAAAGATTTTCCGTGTTCATTTAGAGCTTTAATCATAATATTTTTATAACGTTTAACATCTGTGTATGCTTCCGGGAAACTTAAACATCCTTCATTGCTTTTTATAGCACCACTTTTTTTAATAATTTTTGGGTTAATAAAAACTATAGGATTTAGAGGTTCGTTGTTTGTAGAAACATCAACGACAAATACTCTAACATTTTCGCCAATTTGAGGAGCTGCAAGACCAACGCCGTTTTGAGCATACATTGTATCTAATAAATCTCTTACTAATTCTGTTATTTTTTTTGAAACTTTATGAACTTCTTTTGAAGGTTCTCTTAATGATTTTTCACCATATTTTAAAACTTTTTTTATTGCCATAATTACCTTCCGCTTATTTATATATCTCTTATAGTGTACTATAAATACTACTCATTGGCAATTAATAAATTTTTATATAAGGATAGTTTTTCTTCAAATAATATGTTATAATCAAGGACGGTTATTTTTATTTAGGAGCGGTAAATTTGAAAAAATATTTAGTAATTGCAGGGTTGGTTATCGGTTTATGTATAGGTGTAAGCGGATCTGCTTATTGTCAAGAAAATTCAGTTGCTAAAGTTCAGGTTATTACTGAAATTGGTACATTAGTAAATGCTAAAGATTACAATGAAGCTTTGGAAAAATGTAATAGTGCAATGAAGCAGTACCCGGATGATTATGAATTATATTATTGGAAAGGTGCCATAGAAAGTGATTTAGGTGAACACGAATTGGCTATAAAGGATTTAGATAAAGCTATTGAATTGAAGCCTGATATGTCAAGCCTTTATGTTATGCGAGGAATATCAAAATCTTATTTAAATGATAATGATGGAGCTATGAGTGATTTAAATCATGCAATTAAATTAGATCCTAAAGATAGTTCAGCATATTCAATGAGAGCTTGTGTAAAGATTTCATTAGGAGATTTGAAAGGTGCTAATGAAGATTTAGAAATTGCAAATAAGTTATTTGATGAAAGTGTAAAATAAGTAGAAAAATATATTATGAGCGCCGTGGAACAATATTGTATTTTACGGATTCCGATGCATTTACGCAAGATATGCATAAAGCATCACAACTTAGAAAACAAAAAAATAAATAAATTTATAAGTTTATGATAAATTTAACAGGTTGCAATATATTAGTTTTGCAACCTTGTTTTATCTTACATCAATAAATTTATGAACTTGAGGAATTAATCTTGTATTTGGATAAATGGTTGTAAATTTATCTAATATGGAATTACAAAAATCTGAATTAACACTCATTTTGTTTTGTTGTTCCATTTTTGGTTGAAGTACAAGTTCTATATTGTATTTTTTACCAAGTTTTGCACAAGTTTCTATTTCGTTTTGGGTAATATTTTTGTCAAAAACTATTTTGGCAAATGTATAAATTCCGTTGCACTGTTTAAAAAATTCTTCGTGTTGAGCAAAAGTATTTTTACCTGAAGATGATTCAAGTTTTATGTCAGCAGAAATTATATCAATATAATTTTTAATTTTATTCAATTTGTCTGATAAAGTTGCATTGGTTTCAAGGTATATTTTAGTTTTACCTTTGATAAGCGGTAGAAATTCAGCTAGAAAATCTGTTGATAACAAAGGTTCTCCACCTGTTAATGAGATAGAGTGAAAAGTTTCAAGATTATATTCTTTAATTATTTTATTTGCGAGTTCAATCGGGGAATATTCTATTCCTGTTTGAAATTGTGTATCACAATAATCGCAGTTTAAGTTACAACCGCAAAATCTTATAAATAATTGTTTGTATCCTACTACAGGTCCTTCGCCTTGTATTGAGGCAAATATTTCATTAATTTTAGTTTTCATTCATCAAGTTCTTTCTCATATCGTCCGTAGATAAATTTTTGAGCTTTTTATAAAGCTTAATTTCATCTTCTGACAAATCATGAGAAAATTCAATACTTACAGTAATTATTAAATCTCCAATTTTGCCGTTCTTTTTTATTCCTTGTTTTGCAATACGGAATTTTTGACCTGAGGAGGTGTTTGGCGGAAGTTTAAGTTTGATTGTTCCGTCAAAAGTCGGAATTTTTATTTCTTCTCCAAGTGCAGCTTCAACAGGAGAGATCGGAACATTATAGTAGATATTTAGTTTGTCAAAATTTATTTTTGTTTTTGTTTCAATTTTTATGATTATATACAAATCACCGTTCGGACCGCCATTTTTTCCTGAGCCGCCTTCGTTTTTAAGTCTTAATTTTGTACCTTCTTTTATTCCTTTTGGAATAGTTACTGTGATTTTTTTTCTTTTTGAAATTTCACCGGAGCCGTTACAATGAGAACATTTTCCGCCATTTATAAACCTGTGTCCGTGACAGGTCGGGCATGTTTGTGTTGTTAGGACGTGAATTATTCTTTTGCTGCCAGTGATTACTTCTTCAGGGGTAATCGTTACATCTGTTGTTATTGTTTCACCTTTTTGAGGTTTTGTATTTTCTTTTGCTCGTTTATTCTTTTTAAATTTTGCACTCCAATATTTGAAAATTTTAAATATTGAGTTTCTGTTTTTCTTGGGTTCTTTTGTTTGATTTGTTTTTGTATTATTTGAGTTTTGTTGAGTTGAACTTTGTGAATAATTTTGAGATTTTGCTTGTGTATTTTTATAATTTTCTTCGGCTGTTTTTGGTGAGGTTGTTGTTTTTTCGTTTTTAAAAAAGCCTTTTAAAATATTATATTGTTCTCTTTTTTGTGTATCGTAAAGTGTTTCATAAGCTTCTGTTATGTCTTTGAATATGTTTATTGCTTCAGGACTTTTATTGATATCAGGATGATATTTTCTGGCAAGTTTTCTGTATGCTGATTTTATTTCAGCAGCGGTTGCATCTGTTGAAACTCCTAATATTTCATAATAATTTTTTGTTGCATTAACACTCATATAATATATCTAATGATATATTTACAAATTTCAACATCTCTTTGTTACTTAGTTATTTGTATTTGGTTTTTAATTTAGACCAATATCTTTGCGGTATTTCATCCCGTTAAATTTTATTTGTTCAAGGTCTTCATATAAATAATTTTTTGCTCTTGTAATTGTTGAAGCACAACGGGTTAAGACAAAAGAATTTCCTTTTTGAGTTATAAATTTGTCATCAGAGGATTCTTTTATATTTATGAAATCAATATTTTCAATATCTTCAATATTTTCAAGCCCTTTTATAATTTGGTTATTCTGTCTTGAATACACTAAGGCAGAAACTGAACTTAAATTGTTTTGGGCAATTTGTTCATATTCATCTGAGAAAAATCCTTCAACGCAGGCTGTAAAAATTTTGATTAAATCATCATCTATAGAATTTAAAACTGCGGAAGCATCATAATCTTGAAGAAATGGTTTAAATTCATTGACATAAAATTTATCTTCTCCTGTTATGGTGCATTCAATTCCTAATATTCCAACGTATGGAGAACCTTTTTTATCAAGAGCTTTTAAGGTGTTAATAATTATATTTCCAACTCTGGATTTGATAGTTTCTGAAATTTTATAATCGGGTGTAAAGCACCCCATTCCATTTGTATAAATTCCGCCATCACCATCTTCCATAAATTTGTAATTTGCATTTATTGATATCGGAATTGCGCTGTATCCGTCTGTTATATAGTAAATAGTGAAATTATGACCGTATGTAAAATCTTCAATGAGAATATTTGTTTCGTTTTGAGAAAATAACTTATCAAGAAATTCTCTTGCAATTGTTACTGTAGGACATACTAACATATCATCAAGATGGTTATATTCACTACATTTGATTGTAACAGGGAAATTTGAAGTTCTTAAATATTCTTCTGCTTGTTGAAGTTTATCAAAAATTCCAAATTTTGAAGTTTGTGCATGAATTTTATATAAAAATTTTTTTCCTAAATTATTATTTAAAGCAATATTGCAGGCTTCTTTTGTGGGGCCAAATATTCTTTGACCATTTGTTTGAAAAAATGAAACAACATCAGCTTTTAAAGCTTTAGCAGATGTCGGAATAGTTAAATAAATGTCATTTTCTATGGCAAATTTTAATAGTCCCGTTAAGTCTTCTTCTCTAATATCAACTGAGGTAAATTTGTCGGATTTTAGGCAGAGCCCTGGTGCAACAAATATTTTCCCTACATTATCTATCGTGTAAAGCTTTTTACAAATTGCAGATGCTGCCGCATTATTCCCTATGATTAGTATATTTTTCTCTTTATCCATAAGAAAATTATACTACATAAAATAGATGATTTTTGTTAAATTATTTTAAGAAAATAGGGAAAGGTATGTTATAATTATGACAAAATGAAAATTTTAATTAAATAACTTGTAGCGTAGTAGTATAATTTTAAATTTCTTTAAGCCCAAATAGAAAGGTTAGCGTAAGTATGGCAAGTTTAGTTAATTTTTTATCAAATGTGTTCCAAGCTCCGAGTATCAATACAACATCTCCGGTTGTAAGACAAGCTCAAAGCAATAACCCTTATAGTAATAATCCATTTGTTAATTATAACGGAAATAGATTTAATCAATTTTATGCGCAAAATAAGCCTGTAAAAGGTGGATATTTCGCAGGTTATTACAATGGTAAACAAAATATCGTTGGCAGACGTTTATTTATTGAAGTTTAATCTAATATTTAGCGATGGATATAAGTTTAAAACGCACCTTTTAGTTCAACTAAAAGGTGCGTTCCGATTTAATTTATATTTAGATTTTAGTAATCCATTACCCATCCGTTATTCATAACTAAGCCAAAACAGTAACTGTACCTTCCGCTTTTACAAGTCGCTTTATTTGCATCATTAATTTTGAATTGAGTGTTTTTTATATCAAGAAATTCAGGAGAAGGTATAATTACACCTTTTTTACTAATATAAAATCCAAAAAAGTCTCTTCCATATATATTAGGACCCTCATCTCCGTTTAAGTCAACTAAAAATTCTCCAATAGCGTAATCTTCATTTGGCTTTCCACTGTTAATTAGTCCGCTTTTTTCATTTCCACAGTAACGATACATCAATGTTGAGCCATTTTTAAGTTTTATACTAGAATAAGTCACTCTTTTTAAACCTGAATTTATAGGTGTATCAATTGTATTATAATCAGCAGTTTCCCAACAGTCATAACTTCCGGCAGCGCAAGCCATAGCAACATCAAATCCGCCGGATGTTAGGATATTTGTTGATTTAAAATCGGTAAGTTCTAAGTCTTTTGTCTTATAGGCTAACATTTGATCAACAGCAAGTTGTTGAATTGAATTAACCGTACTTTTTAACTGTGTTGCAAATACTTTTTTATTAATAGAATTTAAAAGGCTAGGAATAGATAAAGCTGCGATTGCCCCAACTATGCCTAAAGCAATAAGTAATTCAGTTAAAGTAAATGCGAATTTATTATTTTTCATTATAAACTCCTTTATTCTGCGGTTTCAATATAATTTGGATCAAAACTTGTTCTTTCTGCTAAATAATAACAAGCTGCCGGATCTCCATTTTTGCATTTAGTTTTGATTGAATCAATAGTAGCATTATCATTTGTTGCTCCTATTGTTCCTCCAGGGAATGCACCTAATTCTCCAAAATGTTGAACCATATCAGAAGCTTCAAATGCTAGATTTGTCCAAGAAAGCTTTAGCGCAAATAAATCTACACCTACAATATTTGGAGGGTTTTTCCCGTTTATATCTAAGTAAACAATAGTGCATGATGAGTTATTAATAGCTAATGCTGATGATATTATACTTTTGTAAGTTTTTAAACCAACAGCCACCCCATTTTTTAAAGTTGCGCCTGCTTCCAGACTTTGAGGTTTAGCTATATTATTTCCACTTAATGATTTATATGAATCTGCGAAAATATCTGTTTTTGATAAATTCATAATATCCAGTGTTTGTAAAAATTCTTCAGGATTTGATTTTATATTTGTATCATCAATTGTTCTTGCTCCCTTGCTTAAAATTTCATTTTGTACAGCATTGTTTAATGTAGATACAGAACTTTGTAAATTAGCCATCATAGCTTTATTATTAGTGTCTTTAATCAATCCAGGTAAAACTAAAATAGCAAGAATTCCAACGATAGAAAGCGTTATAAGAACTTCAGATAGCGTAAAGCCGTCGAGTTTTCTCTTAATCATAAACCAATCCTCATTATAAGTTATATTACTATTTTAACATTATTTTGCAAAAAGTTCAATCTTCTTGACGGAAGATTTTGAGCAAGTTAAAATTTAAGTGTATATAAGGTGAAGGGAGTAGAAAATGACTAATATACAAGTTTCACAAGAAATTCAAGAAAAATGCTGCGTAAGACGTGGTGTAAAAGGAGTACCTGCTCCAATTCCTCAAGAAGGTGAATGGACAAAGTGTAAAGAAATTAAAGATATTTCAGGTCTTACACACGGTTGTGGATGCTGTGCACCTCAACAAGGTACTTGTAAATTAACATTAAATGTAAAAGATGGTATAATCCAAGAAGCTTTGGTTGAAACTATCGGATGTTCAGGTATGACACACTCAGCTGCTATGGCTGGTGAAATCCTTCCTGGTAAAACTATCTTAGAAGCATTAAATACAGACTTAGTTTGTGACGCAATCAACGTTGCAATGAGAGAATTATTCTTACAAATCGTTTATGGTAGAACACAAACTGCTTTTTCTGAAAACGGTTTACCGGTTGGTGCTGGTCTTGAAGATTTAGGAAAAGGCTTATGCTCAATGTGCGGTACAATTCACTCAACTAAACAAAAAGGTGTTAGATATCTTTCATTAACTGAAGGTTATATCTTAGAATTAGGATTAGACAAAAATGATGAAGTTATCGGATATAAATTCGTAAACTTAGGCAAAGTTATGGATGCTATCAAATCAGGTGTTGATCCTAAGGAAGCTTACGAAAAGAATATTGGTACTTACGGTAGATTTGCTGATGCAGTTAAAACTATCGATCCAAGAAAAGAGTAGTTGTAGTAAATTTTAATTAAGAGGAAAAATATTATGGCAAATTTTGAAGGAAAAGATAGACGTGAATCTACTTTGAAAAAAGTTTTACCAGAATATGGTTTTAAAAACTTAGACGAAGCTCGTGACTTATGTTTATCAAAAGGAATTGATGTAGATGCGATTGTAAAAGGTATTCAACCTATCGCATTTGATAACGCATCATGGGCATATACATTAGGTTGCGCTATCGCAATTAAAAAAGGTATTAAAAATGCAGCTGATGCAGCTGAAGCAATTGGTTTAGGTTTACAAGCATTTGCAGTACCTGGTTCAGTTGGTGACACAAGAAAAGTTGGTCTTGGTCATGGTAACTTAGGTGCTATGTTATTAAGAGAAGAAACAAAATGTTTCTGTTTCTTAGCTGGTCACGAATCATTCGCAGCTGCTGAAGGTGCTATTGGTATCGCAAGAAACGCTAACAAAGTTAGAAAAGAACCTTTAAGAGTTATCTTAAACGGTTTAGGTAAGGATGCTGCTTATATTATTTCAAGAATTAACGGATTTACTTCTGTTGAAACTGAATATAATTATAAGACTGGCGAATTAAAGATTGTTAAAGAAACTCCATTCTCAGATGGTGAAAGAGCTAAAGTTAAATGCTATGGTGCAGATGATGTATCAGAAGGTGTTGCAATTATGATTCATGAAGGTGTTGATGTATCTATTACTGGTAATTCAACTAACCCAACTCGTTTCCAACACCCTGTAGCAGGAACTTACAAAAAATGGTGCTGGGAAAATGGTAGAAAATACTTCTCAGTTGCATCTGGTGGTGGTACTGGTAGAACTCTTCACCCAGATAACGTTGCAGCTGGTCCAGCTTCTTATGGTATGACTGATACTATGGGTAGAATGCACGGTGATGCTCAATTCGCAGGTTCATCTTCAGTTCCTGCTCACGTTGAAATGATGGGCGTTATCGGTATGGGTAACAACCCAATGGTAGGTGCTACTGTAGCATGTGCTGTTGCTGTTGCTGAAGCTATGAATAAATAGTTTCTTTTATAGTTAATTTTATTAAAGTCCGATTTGATTTTCTGATTAGTAGAAATTAAGTCGGGCTTTTTTGTTAAGCAAAAGTATCATTTTTACATGTTTTTTATATATCTAATATATACCTGAAATATACGCTGGTAGCACCTTTAAGAATTATTAACAACAATTAAAACAAAAAGGCAATTCTTTAAAATAAAAATCGTTTATATATATGTAAGGGAAATAAATAAATCATTAAAAGAAAAAGTTAATGGTCTGTAAGATTTAATAGGATATTTAAAATAAGTTTTTTATACTCTCTCTCTTAATATCCTCGTGTTTATTTAATGTTGCCATAATCTGGCAACTTTTTTTTTGCAAAATTTTACGAGGTAGTAATAAAAATTATGGTATAATACAATTTATGGATTGTTTATTCGAATTTGATAAAAAATATGGGACTGTAGTTGGAACAGATGAGGCTGGAAGGGGGCCTGCTGCGGGTGGAGTTTTTGCTGCCGCTGTTTATTTTCCTGAGGTTACAAAAGGTTTGGTATCGGATTTATCCAGATTAAATGATTCTAAAAAGTTATCAAGGAAAGTTCGAGAAGTTTTATATAATGTTATAAAAGAAAATTCAATAAATTCTGTGGTTTGTATTGAGGTTGATGAAATTGAGAAAAATAATATATTAAATTCTTCATTAAAAGCTATGAAATTATCTTGTGAAGCTGTTATAAATGAGGCAAAGTTATCAAAATTTATTACTTTGGTAGATGGTAATAAATTGATAAAAAATTATTCCTATCCGCAAAAATATGTAATAAAGGGAGATGGCTCATCAGCATCAATTGCGGCTGCAAGTATTTTAGCAAAAGTTGAAAGAGATTTTTATATGGATAGATTAGCACAAGAATTTCCGCAATATGGGTGGGAACATAATGCAGGATATTTAACTAAAGAACATCTAAATGCAATTGATAAGTTTGGGTTATGCAAGTATCACAGGCCTTCATTTTTGAAAAAACATTTTGAAAAACAGTTAAGTTTATTTTAGTTATTGATATATTACATTTCCAATTTTAACACTTGTTACGTATACAAGCTCGCAAGAACCGTTCCCTCTATCACCGCTTGAACCTGTATCTGTTCTTGACATACTTGTGTAGTATTCAAAAATTTTTCCACGGGGATTTGTATATTCCATATCGACAAGTTCACCTTCGATTTGAACATTATCCCATTTTTTTATTTTTAGCAAAGCAGCCATAATATTTCTATTTGCAGGAATTATATGTGAATGAGCCCAGTGTGATGTAGCATATTCAATAGTTACTGGTCTTTGTCGAGTTTTGAATTCTGTCCATAAAACTCTTGAACCTGTTATTTCTGTTTTGGCACTGTAGCTTGAAAAATAACTATCGTAAAAATTTCTATCTCCTAGTTTCCCCCAACTTGAACCAAGGTCGTAAAGTGCTGCACTGTCAAAAAAGCTTTGCTTAAATACAAAGTTGTAGTTATAAGCAACTGTTAAGCCGGATAATTTGTAATGTGCTTGAGGTATAAGTTTTATTTGTTTATCGTTAATTAGTGATTTGTAGATAAATGTTTTATTTTTTTGCTCTTCAATAGTGTAATTTTTCTGAATAGGATCAATATTTGTATTTATTGGAGTGTTGTCAAATTTTGTAGGTATTGCAATTCCAAATTTTAACCAATAATCTATCCATCCTCGAAAGAGGAATATAAGTATAAAAAACACTATAATGCAGATTTTTATTATTTTGTCTTCGTTGTCCAGAATATCTCTGTATAATCTTGCATCAATTTGTGGTGTTGTTGTATAGCTAAAATATTGATTCATTGTTTATATTTTACAGGTTATTTTGTGGCTTGTCATACTTTAGCAAGATGAATGTATTAATATTTGTTAATATTTTAAAAACAAAACTAAAGTTTTTTTTTACTTCTGCCGATATTAAATTTGTAATCAGAAATCTATGGAGTAAGGATAATAATTATGATAAAGAAGATAACAACACCATCAAATAATAGATGCGAAAGTGTTGAATTAATATTAAGAGGAGCAAAAAAACGCCGTATGATGGCGTATTCAAATGCTGCTATGATAAATTCAGATGCAGGTATCAAGGCTAACATAGCCGTTGTTAAATAACCTATCAATTAAAAGATAAGAAAAGAGAGTATTTTAATAATATAGCCGGAGCGATGTGTGCACCCGGCATTTTTATTATTTATTGATTTATTTTATCTAAGATAAATTTTCCGATTTTGCCTTCTCTAAAATCTCTTAAGATATAAACAGATGTTCTTTCTCTATCTGTAGAACCGCCTGTTAAAAGCCAGTTTCTTTCAAGTGAAATATTATCAATATTTAGTTCTTTGTCATCAGGAAGTTTATAATATTCTCGAAAGACTTTAGCTTGCGACTCATTTAATATATCTAAAAGGTCTTGTGCAACTATTTCATTTGAATATGCATTTTCTGAAATTGAATTAACAAAGGCTAATTTTTTTGCTCGTTCTTGGTCTTCTTGCCTCATTGGGATAATACCTGGGGTGTCAAGAAGTTCTAGTTGAGGATTTATTCTAACCCATTGCTGCTGACGTGTAACCCCTGCTTTTGCACCGATTTTTGTTTTGGATGATCTTGTTAATTTGTTTATAATACTTGATTTCCCAACATTAGGAAGTCCAACAACCATTACTCTTGCGGCTCTTCTCAATAATCCTTTTGCTATTAATGCTTGAATTCTAGGTTCAGATAACTCTACAGCTTTTTTTATTATAAGGTTTAAGTCTTTTGAATGTTTTGCATCTGTTGGAATTACAGGGCAATTTGTTTTTTCTTCAATATATTTGATGAATTTATTTAGCTCGGATTTTTCAACTAAATCTGATTTATTAAGCAAAATTAAACGAGGCTTTTGACCTAAAAGCCTCGTAATATCTTCATAGCAACTTGAAAGCGGTAATCTCGCATCAAGAACTTCTATTACGGCATCCACTAAAGATAGTTGTTCTTTCAACTTCTTTTCTGCTTTTGCAATATGTCCCGGATACCAGTGAATATGAGTCTTATCTTTTTTCAATTTTTTCCTTAATACGAGTTGCTTTACCTGAACGTTCTCTCAAGTAATATAATTTTGCACGCTTAACATCACCATGTCTGATAACGTTGATTTTGTCGATTCTTGGTGAGTTAACTAAGAATACACGTTCAACACCTACACCTTGGAATACTTTTCTTACGGTAATAGTTTTATTTAAACCTGAACCGTGCATTTTAATAATTGTTCCTTCAAATGCCTGGATTCTTTCTTTGTTTCCTTCAACGATTTTTACGAAAACTTTTACTGTATCTCCAGCATTAAGTTTAGGTAATTCTTTACCTAAATATTCTTTTTCTAATTCATCAATGATTGGATTATTCATCTTTGCTTTCCTTTATATTTCTAATCTGTTACTAACATTTATAAAGTGTAATTCCTTAATCGGTGTTTGAATAACTTTTCCACACAAAGTTCACCGACGCACGTTCGTACCTGTTATCGTATAATAAATAAGATTATTTTGCAAGCGGTGGTAAAACTTTATATTACTAATTGTTACACTATTATTTTTGTAATTATTTTTAATGTAAAGTTTTCAGAGAAAAAATTTATTGTATACTAATTTTATGGGACAAGATTATAAGAAATTATTAAATAAAAAGAAGAAAAAATATTGTGATGTAAAGACAATGGGTGTGAATATTGATAAAAATGAGTATTATGAAATTATTTTATCAAATTCGGCACATCCTGAGAATTTTTCAAACAAAAAATAAAAACCTCTGTTTAAATTTAACAGAGGTTTTTATTTTTATAAATTGTTTAGCTTATTTATCGGAAACAGTATGAATTTTCAAGAAGTTTGTAGATTCACCTGACATCAAGTGAGGAATAGAACCTGTTACGATAACAATATCACCCGGGTGCATTTTTAATCCTTTTATTAAGAAGTCATTTAGCATTATTAGTGAATTATCATCGACATTCATATCACTTTCAATATTTTTATCGACTAAAACAGAATGTACATTACTGAATAATTGCATAGCTCTACAGGTTTTGAAATCTGAACAAAGTGAATATATAGGAACTGTAGGTCTGCATTCTGACATTAATGCAGAAGTATATCCTGTTGCCGTTAAAGTAACAACACCTTTGACTCCAGGTAAGTTTCTTAATGCATCAGCAACTGAAAGTGCAATTGCTTTAGGTATACCGTTTGTACAACTTGAAAGATGTTGTACAAATTCATTCTTTCTGATAAATTGACTTGCGTTTATTTCTTCTGCAATTTTTTCCATTACGGTAACAGCTTCAACTGGATATTTTCCCATAGCAGTTTCACCTGATAGCATAACTGCATCTGCACCATCAACAATTGCATTTGCGACATCTGAAGTTTCTGCTCGTGTTGGAATTGGATTTTCAGTCATACTTTCAAGCATTTGTGTCGCAACAATAACAGGTTTTCTTGCAATATTTGCTTTCTTTATAATTGTTTTTTGTGCGATTGGCAACATTTCTGTTTGAATTTCGATACCTAAATCTCCTCTTGCGACCATTATGCCGTCTGAGTGTTCGATAATATCATCAATATTTTCGATAGCTTGAGGTTTTTCAATTTTAGAAATAATTCTTAAGTGAGATCCGTTTTTACATAAAATTTCACGAAGTTTTAATAAATCTTCTTTATTTCGAACAAAAGAAAGTCCAAGATAGTCGATATCATTTGCCATAGCAAATTCAACATATTTACGGTCTGAATCTGTTAAAATATCAATACTTCCGGTTCCTCCAGGGATATTCAATCCTTTTCTCGGTTTAATTTCGCCGGATGTCAAAACTTTCGCAAAAACAATATCGCCTTCAATTTTTTCAACTGTTAATTGAATTTTCCCGTCATCAATTAATATTTTTTCGCCAGGAGTAACATCTTTGGCAATACCTTCATAGTCAACAGGTATAATACCGTCAACATAATCTTGCTGATGTCTGAATTTTAAAACTTCTCCTGATGTGATTTTGATTGGTTCTTCTAATTTGCCGACTCTAATTTTAGGTCCTTGTAAATCAAGCAATACTGGGATAATTGTTTTTTCTTCTTTTTCTACTTTACGAATAATATCTAATGTTTTTTTGTGGGTTTCCATATCGCCATGTGAAGAATTTATTCTGAACATGGTGACCCCTGCTCGATATAATTTGCGTATCATATCTTCGTTATTTGAAGCAGGACCCAATGTAGATACGATTTTTGTAGCTGTTAACTTTCGCATTTTCATTCTCCTTATCTATTGGGGTAAAAACATGCTTCCATGCTTACTCTATTGACATTACTATTAATATTATACTATAATCATAAAATCAAATAGTAAGGATTTTACTAAAACAAAAAGCGAGGAAGTAAAATGAAAAAATTATTAGCAAGTTTATTGGTTTGCGGGATGTTATCAGTGAATGTTGTTCCTGCTTTTGCTTACCAAGGTATTGAAGATGTAAGCAAAGATTATTGGGCTCAAACTGAAATCGCAAGTGTGGTTAGTGATTCTGTAATGTCTTTAACTAATGGTAATTTTAAACCAGAAGGTACAATTTCAAGAGCAGATTTCGTTAGTGCATTATTAAAGGTCTTAGGTAATGACAAGTTAGAAGTTACAACAAAACTTAAATATTCAGATGTTCCAACATCATATTACGCATATAATGCAATCGCTAGATCTCAACAAATCGGTTTAGTATACGGATATCCGGATGGAACTTTCCAACCAAATCACGCAATGTTGAGAGATGAAGCTCAATCTGTAATTAGCCATATTACAATTGAAGGTGAAGTCGATGATGATAATGTTTTATCAAATTATTCAGATGCAGCAAAAGTTCCAGCTTGGGCTAAACATATTTATGCAAAAACTTTATCTTACGGAATTTACGTAAATCATCCGGATGAAAAAGAATTAAGACCGGAAGATACTTTAACAAGAGCTGAAGCTGCTGTATTGTTATACAGATTAAGCCAAAAATTAAATCTTGTTAAATCTCAATATAAAAATGAAACAGTTTTAGGTACTGAACACCTTACAATGGTTAAGAAAGCTCCTAACCATGACGTTACTATAACAAATATTAGAAATATTATTTTAGAAGGTAATGTTTTAGAAGTTGCATTTGGTGAACAATTTAAATCTAAATTACATGCAGCTGGTGATGCTGTAACCTTTACAAATCCTGAAGATATTTGTACAGATGAAGGAACATTATTAATCCCTGCAAATTCTGTATTTAGCGGAAAAGTTTTGGATATTAAAGATCCACAATGGTTTAACAAAAACGCTAGAGTATATGTTCAAATAGATCAAGTTACAACTCCAAACGGTCAAACTGTTGCATTGAATGCAAAACCTTTCTCTAAAGATTATTCATTAAAAGAAGGTCCTTGGATGACTGCAGGAAAAGTTGCATTATACACAGTTGGTGGTACTGCTATCGGTACCGGTGCAGGTGTAGGTTTCTCATTCATCCCATCACCTGATAAAGTTGGTACTGGTATTGCAATAGGTACTCCTGTTGGTGCTGCTGTTGGTTTAATTACAGGTTTAGTTACTCCTGGTTTAAATTACAGCGCTAAACAAGGTGAAGCTGTTCGTGTTATCTTATTAGAAGATGCAAGTATCAATAAATAGTAAGATATAGCGAAATTTTTGAAATAAGGTTAGAAAATTATTTTCTAACCTTATTTTTTTGTAAATTTTATTATTTATGCTTAGTCCTTTTTTCTAAATTTATATCTCTATTTGGGTATAGTATTTTAATTTAAAACTTTTAAACTAATAATGTAGCCAATGTGTTTACTCAAGTTATTTATAGGAGATAGTATGAAAAATTTATTTACAACATTAACATTATTAGCATTTTTAGCAATTCCGGCTCAAGGAGCTTTTGCTTGGACTTATGAAGGACCTAATAGTTTAAATCCATTTACAGGTTTTCAGCAGTGTAACAAATGTGTAAAAGTTAAAAAAGAGAAATGTAAGAAACCAAAATTAACTAAATGTGAAAAACTTAAAGGTGTAAAAATTGAAGGTGTTTCTTGTGGTTGTGCTGCACCTATTGAATATATTAAGGTTTATCCAAATGAAAATAATAATTGTCCAAATTGTGAAAGAGCATTCTAGTTATATAATAATAAAGGAGGCAGGGTATTTATACCCTGCCTTTTTAAATTTTTAATTTTTAATTTTTAAAACTCTTAGTATTCGATATTTTTAAGTGTTTGAAAAATATTATCTGTTATTTCTTGAATATATTCTTGGCTGACCATTCCATTTATAACTGCATCTGATATTTGGTATGTTGGTCTGATATATTCTTGAGCTGTTTTATTTACATCAGCAAATTGCATATCAGCAGCTTTTCCTGTTTTACCTCTTTGAGCTGCTCTTTTATACCATCTGTCTTTTATAACTTCTAATGGTGTAAATACATAAACTTTTACATCCATAATATCTCTTACGTTTTCGTTTAGAACGTATAAACCTTCTGTTAATATAACTTTTGCAGGTTTCTTTTCATCTCCGTTTGGGTCAGATTCGCAAGTTACAAAGTTATATCTTGGAGATTTTATTGTAAGACCTTCTTTTAATGCAACAAGGTGAGATTTCATTAAATCTAAATCTATTGCATTAGGTGTATCAAAACTAAATCCTGTTTTGAATAACTCTTCATAACTACCGGCTTCTTTAAGTTCTTTTGAAGTGTCTTTATAATAATCATCACATCTGATTACGGTATAAATTCCTTGAGTTTTGTCTTTAACACAAGCTTTGATTGTATTATCAACAAAAACAGTTTTTCCGGATGCACTTTCTCCTGTAATTCCGATTAAAAATGTTTGTTTTTTTTCTTGAACAACTTTTCTTGCTATATTAAGAATTAAGTTATCTGAAATTCTTAAAAATAGAGGTTGTTCTTGTTTTTTATCTTCTTCCAAAATCTTTTTCAAACTATCAACTATAGTTGAGATAATTTCCATATCTCGTCGGTTTGAATAGTAGTTATAACTTGTTAAATCTAAGTCTTTCAACATTCATACATCCTTTTCAAAAAACATAGTAATATTGTACTTTAAAAGAGTTTATTCCACCACAAATAATGAAATTTTGTAACAAAAACTTTAATATTATTAAAGTTTTTATGAACTTATGCCGAATATAATATTGTTGAGATTAAATAGGAGTATAGTTTATGTATGAAGACGAAATATTTGAAGGTGCTTTAAAAGAAACTAGGGATGAAAGTTTTAAAGCTTTAAAAGGTGAAGTTAAAACAATGGAAGCTGTTATAGAAAGATTATTAACCCAGCTTTTAGAATGTACTTCATCAGTTTCTGAACGTGATTTTCACGTCACCAGCGTCTAGTACAAATTAGTGGAGCCGTATTTTTATAAATACGGCTCCTAGTGATATTAGATATTATATTTTATTAACAAGTGTATCTAAAATATTGGTTTTGTGGATTGAATGAAAATGGATTTGAATAATTCATTTGGAATAAAGAACCTGAGTAAGGATTCATCATTCCACTCATATAAGTGTTCATTCCCATAGAGTAAGGATTCATCATTCCACTCATATAAGAGTTCATTCCCATTGAGAATGGATTCATCATATTAGCTGTATAGTTTGGATTTGGATTGAAAAATGGATTATTTGAATTATTCTTTTCCGGATCTACAGCTGGAGTTACTTCTGAAATCTCAGGTTTTTCAACTTGGGTGTTATCTTTTGGGGCTACATCTTCGTTAGGATCAGTTTTTCCCATTTCTTCTTGAACTACTTTTTCTATTTGTTCAATAGTGTAGCCGCTTTCTTGCATTTTTTGAATTTCTTCCATTGTGAATCCATATTCTTGAAGTCTTGCGATATCTTCTGGTGTATATTGTGGAAGTTGTTCTTGCGCTTTTGCTTCTGCTTGTTTTTCAGTAAATGTTTTACCTCGGATTAAGGTTCCTGCAATACCACCAATAATACCTCCAATAATAGTTCCAATTCCTGGGCATATTGCGGTTCCGATTGCGGCACCGGCTGCCATACCACCTAGTTCTACGGCTGCTCCGCCTATTTCTTTTAATCCGGCACCGACACCTCCATCTTTAAATGCTCTATAGATATTTGGAGCTTCCATTGCGATAGTTATTGCAGCACCAATAAATGGCATTTTCTTAGCTATGCCCTTGCCGACACCTTTCAAACCTCCTAATAAGGCACTTTTCCCTGCTGCTTTTGCCGCTTGAGCTTCCATTTTCGCAAAATGTTTTATTGTACTAGGAGTTGAAAATAAATTGTTTAATACTCGTTTGGCAAAATTACCTTGAGTTGCAGATTTTTTTATAACACTTTTTTCTAATGCTTTTGCTCCGGCTTTTGCTTTGGTAAATATTGAGCCGGATTTTTTTCTCATTGCAATACCAACGAGTTCTGCACTATCTCCTAAAAAGAATTCAGGAGCAACTTTTAGTGCTCTTTTTCCATAAGATAATGCTTTTAAGGCAATTGACATAATTCCCATAATTTTTCCTCTGTGTATTAATATTTTCCCCTATATTTTATTTAAGTTTTTTTATTTTGGAAAATTGATTAATTGTTAACAAATATTAAAAACGAGTCTTTTTAAAAAGACTCGTTTGCTTGGGGTATTATATATATATTTATAGTTTTAGGCTACAGTATTAAAATTCATACCTTGCATCATTATATCGTCTGAGTAAGGGTTTCCAAAAGCGTTGTAGCTATACATTGGATTTGTCATTCCGTATGGATCATAACCGTATGGGTTTGTTCCGTATGGATTTCCGGTGAATGCAGTTTGTTGAGCTTGTTGTGCAGCTTGTTCAGCTTGAGCTTGAGCAATTGCTTGAGCTTCTTCTTTCTTTTGTGTGTATGATTTACCTACTACTTTACTTGTTAGCCAATCACCTGCAAACCAACCTATAACTGATCCAATTCCCGGACAAATTGCTGAGCCTACTGCTGCAAGTGCGGCACCGCCTACTAATCTTGCACCGGCTTTTGCAATTTCTTTTACACCTTGTCCGATACCTTGTTCTTTTGTTGCAGTCCAGATATTTGGTAATTCAAATAGTAATGTTGATGCAGCTGCAAGAAATGGCATATTCTTTCCTAAACCTTTAAATGTTCCTTTTATGCCGCCCCAGATTGAACTTTTTCCTGCGGCTTTTGCTGCTTTATATCCTTCTTTGGCAAGTTTTGGGATGTCTCCTAAATTTGCTGTTATTCTTTTGAAGAAATTACCGTGTAATGCTTTTTTTGCTGCTATATCTGCTTCTAAAGCTTTGAATCCCGCTTTACCTCTTGTTAATACAGAACCTTTAGTAGAACGCATTGCTGCGCCTGCAACTTCTGCTCCGTTTCCTAAAATTGCCTCAGGCATTACTTTTGCTATTCTTTTACCATAACCTAAAACCTTTGGTACAATTGCTGCTATACCCATAATTTACCTACCTTTTACACAATTTAAAATAACCTACATCTTTATAAAAAATTTTTCTTTTGTGAATTTGATTAATTTATAAAATTTGTTAATATTTGTTAACGTTATTTGATCGGCTTTGCAAAAAAAAACCACTTTTATCAAGTGGTAGGGAAAAGTTACGAAAATTAATTGTAGGGGAATTATAAAATTTTTCGTTTATGCATTAAATATATTAAATGATTTTTCAACGTTTTTACTTATTACGCTCTTAACTGAATCATATTCTGTTTGTAGAGCATTATGTTCTGATTCTAATTTGTTTAATTGAAGGTCAAATTGTTTATCTTGACTTTCAAGTTGATCCATTTGATTTTGGTAAACTTGTTCTGCTATTACCATTGCTGATGAATCTTCTTGTTCTGTTATTGATTCATCGCTATTTAGTGTTGTGCCAACAAAAGCTTTGTCTGTGGTTGAATAGTATGATAATGTTAGGGCACCTGATTTTAATTGTTCAACAAACCAATCTGTATCTTTTAAATTTGTTTCATTTTGTGTTGTTGTATATCCGCTTGTGCTCATTGCATTAAAGATATTCTTATAATAATTTACGGTTTCAGCATCATATTTTAGAGTTTCTGAACTGTTTGAATTTGAGTTATTGTAGTAAGCTTCTGTTAAAGCTACTGCATAATCGTATAATTCTCTTTGTGCAGTTGTTGTACCTTCATAGTTTAAGGCTTTTGATTCTTTTGTAATATCGTAGCTAACTCCGTTTTCGTCAGTATATGTATTTCCGCTTTGTAGAGTCAGGTAATTTTTCTGTTCTTCACTAAGGTAAGCTGTTGTACCATCTTGGCTTGAATCAGCATATAATACATCAGTTTCAACTTCTTCACCGTCCATGTTTGTATAGGTGAATTTTCCTGTTTCTGTATTGTAAGTTACACCATTAACTACGTTATAATTTTCAGTTCCTTGTTGAGCTTCTGTTTGATATCCTACTTGAACTATGGTATCTCCAGTTGTAGGATCTTCTGTTTTGTAGGCTTGAAGTAGATATCTTTCTTTATAATATCCGTCGCTATCTTTGTATAAGTTAACTGTTTGACCATTTGCAGTTGTTGTATATGCAGTGTTGTATGTTACATATCCGTCAAATGAATCTTGGCTGAAGGATGTGTAATCAAAGTTTAAAATGTGTTGGCTGTCATAGTCATTTATGCTTTTTCCTACAGATGCTAAATATTGATCCCAAGCATCGTGGATAGCTTCTTCTGAATCTGAATGTTTTGTTACATCAATATTAGATTGAGTATAACCTAAAGATTTTAAGAATATATTGAAATCACCATTTCCAGCTTCGAATGCTTTCTTTATTGCAGATGTTACTAAAACTTTACCTTTATTATCTTTTACAAGGTATTGTTTTCCGTTTGCAACAGAGTTTAATCCTGTTAAATTATTGTATGTTAAATCTGCGTAGGTTGCATCTGCCCCGTTGTAGCCTGTTAATACTTGATATTTTGTTGCGCTTAATGCGTCAAGGTATGCATCATTTATCTGTTCTGAGTTATCAGAAAGACGTTGCTTAGAATAAGCTATAGACTGCTGTTCCATTTCGTTGTTGGATAAACGAGCAGTTATACTTAATAATCTAGCTTGTGATGCTGCCATTCCCATTTTGTTAACAGTTCCTTTCAATAATTTTCGTATCTAGTATTCTTATATACGGATTATTTGAGTTGGAACTTTAGAAATTTATGGGTGTTTGTTAAAAATTTGTAACATTTATTTTTGTTATGCTACATCGATATTATTTTCTGCAAAATAGAGTCTAAAATAAAAGCAAGCAACGTGTTGGATTGAATCTACTCTGATCCATTGTCTTGTAGCTTTAAAGCGTATTGCTCCTTTTGATTTTTGCGGATTTTTGTGGGCGTAATTATTTTTATCGGTATTAAATAGTACCATTTGCGATTTTGCGGTTTTTCTGCAAGCTTCAAGTATTTCTTCTGCTAATTCTTTGTTATTTAGATTATGAGCAAGATAGTATGCACCAATTAAACCTTCTGATCTTGAACCGTCCGGGTAGAAGTGATCTCCATAATTATAATAGTAGCTTCCTTCGTAGTCTAAGTATGGAGAATCATCTTTTTTATACATTTTACTCATCATTGTTTTGGCGTCGTTATAGACAAAATTTATATAGTTATCTTTTCTAAATTCAGGATTTTTGCACCATTCTTCTATTGCTTGCATTAACCAAGCATCTGATGGAAGTGATGTAAATAAATCTGCATATAATTTTGGTCTTTCATCTACTATCCAATCTAGGGCAAGTTTACTTTTTTCTATGATTTTATTTACAAGTTGTTCATCATCTTTGAAATTATTTGCTACAAGTCCAAGTCCAAGTAAGGCTTCTCCGGGATAATAGAATGAAAAAGTTTTGCGTCTTTCTTCATCTGTCATATCATTTAGAGGTTCACCGTTGTGGTAGTTTGGGTTTATGTAGTAACCTAGCATTTCTCCTGTTTTATAAATTCTTGATAGAAGATGTCTTGAATATTTTTTTATGTATTCATCATAAGAGTTGTCGCCTGTTTCGGTTCGGTATTTCATCATTGCAATTAGGATCATACCTGTGCCGCCTAGTTTAGCTTTTTTATTATAAAATGCGTAGGCTGCTGTTTCTCCGTCTACGGTATGTTCTTTTGTTATTGTTGTGATAAAATCTATTCCTCGTTTGGCGGAGTCTAAATATTTTTTATCCTTTGTTAATTGATATGCTCTGATTAGGGTTACTATTCCGCCGCAGTGTCTTAAATCGTTATAATATAAGTTATCTTCAGGTGCGTTTGGATGCTCGTGGTCTTTGTAGTTATCTTCTTTGGCATCGTAATAATACAAATATCTTCCGTCTTCTTTTTGATATTTTATTATCCATTCTGCTCCTTGAAGTGCTATGTCTTTTATCTTTTCCGGTGAGTATTCGTATAATTGATTTCCTCTATAGAGCGCTAAAACATCATCTTTGTATGTTATGAAGGCGTGACTTTTTGTCAGGTAACATTCATAATTCGATTGTTTTAGTATGTTTATTCGCTCTGAAATCTTGTTTGTTTTATCTTTTATTGGAGTTTTTCTTAAGATTGTATTAAGTGCAGATTTTAAATCCATTTGGCTTAGTGTCCATGCATCTGTCGGCATATAAATATATGGGGTTTTGTCTAAAATTATTTTTATCCCTGTGATCCCAGGTTCAAATCTTTTTGGTGTGAAAGTTGCATATTTTATCTCGTCTATTTTGACAGGTGTTTGTTCTGTTATAATTTCAAATAGAATTCTGCATTTTTCATTATTTTGAATGTCAAATTGTGAAAATCTTTTATTCTGTTTTATTTTTTCTATGTCGCGATTTATGGATTCTTCAAGTGTACTGCGGCAAGCTCCCCAGCGAATTTGAGATTCCCCTTCTTGAAACAATGTTATGTATATATAAGTAAAAGATTTATCATATTTTATTATGTTGTTTAAGTCTAAGTCTTTTG
Organism: uncultured bacterium; assembly: GCA_949292185.1. Classification (GTDB taxonomy): domain Bacteria; phylum Cyanobacteriota; class Vampirovibrionia; order Gastranaerophilales; family Gastranaerophilaceae; genus Zag111. The sequence goes on along the minus strand of CASEYP010000031.1, from coordinate 65,856 downwards.
TGTTGACTTTCCCGTTATTTAAAAAGGCTTGTCTTATCCTTTGCATAAGTTCTTTTATCGGTGTAAAGTCTTGTTTCAGATATTCTCGTTCTTTATTGTTTTCTATTGAAAAATCCATAAATATTCCTTTTTATAATAAAATAATAATTATTTTAGCATCTTCAGGTATAAATCTACCCATCTTTTTAGTCGATTTTAAATATTAACATTCGTAACATTTTTGCTTGAATGTGAACAATATGTTAATTTGTTAAAGAGAGGATAGTTTATGAAAAATATTGTTATATATACAGATAAAAATTCTTCAGCAATAGCTGATGTTGTGTCTTCTATTGAAGATTCAAATGTAAGATTAGAAAATGCAGCTAATCTTAAAGATTATGAAACATTAAATCCGGGCGTTATTATTATTGAAAGCGTTCCTAATATTAAAGATGTTTTGATGGTTACAAAATTTAAGTTCCCTATATTATTTATTGGTGAAACTTTTAAAGGTTGTACTGTTAGAGCAGTTGCATTTGATTATATCAAGACTCCTGTTGATAATCAGGAATTGGTTGTTCGTGTTAGAAATATGTTGAAGATTAAAGAGTTGAGAGATAAATTGAAAACTCTTTCTACAACTGATGAATTAACAGGTTTACATAACAGAAGATATTTGTTGGAACGTATGGAACAAGAAATTTCTCGTGCTAAACGTTATACAACTCCATTATCTTTGTTGTTGTTTGATTTAGATTTCTTTAAAGTTGTTAATGATATTTATGGTTATGAATGGGGAGATGTTTTACTTCGTTCTATAGCTGATAAATTGAAACAATTAATTAGAAAAGAAGATATTTTAACTCGTTATGGTGATGAAGAATTTATTGTAGTTCTTCCTAATACTTCTGAAGATAATGCATTCTTATTTGCAGAAAGATTTAGAAAAGATATTGAAAAAATGGAATTTATTCCTGCAGGTGAGGAAGAACGTCATCCAATTACAATATCAGGTGGTATTGCAACATTCCCTTGTCTACCTGACACAGAAGAAGATGCAAATACTATCATTAGATACGCTGAACATGCTTTGTACAATGCTAAAAAACGCGGTAAAAATAAAATTGTACAATTCTCTCACCTAAATCTTGGAGAGTAAATATAACAACCTAAATATAGGATGTAAAAAAGATCCTTTCTGAACACTTACATAGTGTAAATCTGGTTAATAGGCGGTATTTCATGTATCGCCTTTTATTTTACATAATATTTATTATTTGAATTAAAAATTAAAAAATTAAAATTTAAAACTCTCAGCCCCTAACGAAAGCGAGTAATCAATGTAAGCGAAACAATAACAAGCGTGCATTTGTTTGAGCGAAAGCGAGTTATGCACGCACAAGTTGAGCTTTTACATTTGATTAACGAGCGAAGTTCGGGGCTTGGTTTTGTGAAACTTTTGCCACCAAAAGTTTCCCCTGTCCGGGCAGGACCCGTCGGAGACGTACTGATAATTTTGCTTATTATCATATTTATATATTGGGTACTATGCGTACCCAAACCCGCACTTAATTTCTTTCTTTTTGGATAAGCAAAAAGAAAGAAACTAAGCAAAGAAAGAAAAACTATTTGACCAAATAGCATCAGTAAAATTCAACCTGAGCCGAGTTAACTCGCTTTCGCTCAAACAAAACTCGGCTTGATATCGTTTCATTAACTGATGCTAATTATTTTGATAATAATTGTTTTAATATAAATAATAAATATTATGTCACGTATTTGTCCTAGACTTTATTATTGACTCCGTATCCAAACATTGCAAAGTCATATTTTGTCGGATCTTGTGAGTCAAATTTTTTCAGGTTATTTGTCAATTCCAAAACTGCTTTAAAATCATTTGCATTTCTGGTTAATAATCCCATTTGCCTTGAAATCCTTGCAACATGAACATCTAACGGGATAAGTAAGTCTGAAGCTGGCATAAATTTCCAAATACCAAAATCAACAGGTTCTTTCCTTACCATCCAGCGTAAAAACATACACATCCTCTTCATTGCTCCGCCATTTCTAGGATTTGGTATCATAAAGTAAAAACCTTGTTGTGCATTTTCTTTTACTCTTGCGTAAAAATAATCAGTAACAGGGATGAACATATTATTTTCAACTTGGTTATTATAACCGTATTTGAAAAGTTCTTCCAATCCGCCATCTTTTTGATATAGCTCTTTTAGTATATTAAAAATCATTGAAAAATCTTGAGGCTTGCCAAAACGATAATTAAAATTTCCGATAAGTTTTGGTTCAAAATTTAGGATAAAATTAAGCGGTTCATTTTGAGCAATAGAGAATAATTCTTCTAATTTTTTTATAAAAAGTTCTCTTCTGCCATAAGCTACAAGTGATGCTATAAATCCTGCAATTTCAATATCTTTTTTGTTCTTGAATCTGTTCGGGAATTGTATAGGATCATCTTTTATGAAATCTTTTGTTTCATAAGTTTTAACAAGATTATCTAATTCATTTTTTGTAATCATACTAATATTTTATACCAAATTTATTAGCCTAAAACAAATGAATGGAACAAATAAGCGTAACAAATACCAAAAATTGCACCGACAAAAACTTCTAATGGAGTATGTCCTAAAAGTTCTTTTAATTTACCACCAGCTGCTTGCATATCATGATGATAAAAATCATCCATCATTCTATTTAAACAAGCTGCAGTTTTACCTGCTGCACGTCTTAAACCTGCTGCATCATACATGATAATTAGTGAAAACCCTAAAGATGTAGCAAATAAGCAAGAATCATAACCTTTTAAAATACCAATAATTGTTGATAGTGCCATTACTCCTGCTGAATGAGAACTAGGCATTCCTCCTGTTGTTGAAAATATTTTAAAATTAACTTTTTTATTTTTTATTGTGAATAGTATAAACTTAATAACCTGTGCAAAGAAAGCTGATGTAACAGCACAAATTATAACTTCATATCCGTTATTCATAATTAGATGTTTAGCTGTGGCTAAGTCCATTAAATACCTACTCTCTTTTTTATACTCTTAATCATATCATTAAATATTTCAGATTGGATGTTCTGTGTTTCCATTATATCACAGCATTTTTCAAATAAGCAAGATAATTTACATTTAGCTTCATCAATTCCATATAAAGAAACATATGTAAGTTTGCCTTCAGCTTTATCTTTTCCCAGTGTTTTTCCCATTTCTTCAAAAGTTGAAATTTCATCTAAGATGTCATCTGCAATTTGAAATGCTAATCCAAAATTATGTGCAAATTCTGTTACTGCATTAAGCTTTTCATCTTCTGCATTAGCGATTATTGCACCTGTTCTCATAGCAAGTTTAAATAAGTCAGATGTTTTGTGAATATGTAGATACTCAAGAGTTTTTTCTTTGTCAGAAATATTTTGATTATTTTCAGATTCAATATCGACTACTTGTCCTGCAATAACCCCTCTTGCTCCTGCAAAATGGAAATATTCATTTAAAATTCTTATAATCGTTGAGGGTTCTAAGTTCTCTGAATATTTTGTAATAATTTGAGGTGCAAAAGTTAATAGAGCATCTCCGGCTAAAACCGCAATAGCTTCTCCAAAAACTTTGTGATTTGTTAATTTGCCTCTTCTGTAATCGTCATTATCCATACAAGGTAAATCGTCGTGGATAAGTGTTTGAGTGTGTAACATTTCTATTGCACAGGCAGTTGGAATTGCAGATTCAATTTCACCGCCAAGTACACGACAGGTTTCAAGACATAATATTGGTCGTAATCTTTTGCCAGGAAGTGTTACTGTGTATTTCATAGATTTGAAAATATCTTGAGGATATTCTATTGGTATAAATTCATTTAATTTGTCGTTGATAATTTCTATGTAATCATTCATCTTCATTTTTATCTATTTCCTTATATATCATTTGTTTTTGCGTGTTTCTAGAAGCTTGTCGTTTTTTGTCACTTATTTTTGCTTGAATTTTATTGTTGTGAAATTTGTGAGACGTTTCTGTTTTTGTTCCGTTGTACTTTATTCTTTCTTTGTATTCAAGCGCTTCGTTTACAAATTCGATATAGCTTTCGTAACGAGTTTTATCTATTTTATCAATGTTTGCTAAAACTGCACATCCTGTTTCATTTTTGTGAAGACAGTCTGAAAATTTACAATCTTTGCTGAATTTTGAAATTTCATCAAATAATTTGTCTACATCTTTTGGTAAAAGAAAATCAAATTTTATGTTGCTAAACCCTGGAGTATCAACTATTGCGGTATTTGGTCCAAGACTTATAATTTCGCAGTGTCGTGTTGTATGAGTTCCTCTGTTTAATTTTTCACTAACTTCTTTTGTTCTAAGTTTTACATTAGGATTTAGTGCGTTGATTAGGCTTGATTTTCCGACACCTGAGTTTCCGCATAGGGCGCTTAATTTATTTTCTAAAAGTTGTCGGAATTCTTCTATACCTTTTTTTTCAAGGGCTGAAGTAAAAATAATTTTGTATCCTAAATTTTTATATATAGAAATTATTTTATCTTGTTCTGATTTATCAAGTCCAAGATCTTCTTTGTTAAAACATAGTGCAACAGGAATTTTATAGTATTTAGCAAGGGAAATGTATCTGTTTAATTGGTGGAAATCTAAATCAGGATGTTTTAGGGCACTAACAACTACAATTTGATCAATGTTTGCAACTGAAGGTCTTGGAATAAAGTTTTTTTTAGGCAAAATTTTTGTGATTGCCCCATTGTCAAATTCAACAAAATCTCCAACATAAATTCTAATTTTTTGTTTTTTTAAAACTTCTCGAATTTTACATTCAAAAGTTTGTCCGTTATTTTGTATGTAATAAAAATCAGAATGTATTTTAAAAATCTGTCCCTGCGCCATAACAAAATAAGTTTACTAAAAATAAGTCCGGTTTGCAAATTCTAAGATATTTTAAAAATCTTTATATATCATTGAAAAATAAAAGGTTGTTTAGTAAAATGACACTATAAAATAGGGAGTTTTTATGCCAGAAGTACAAAAAAGAATTTTAATTGTAGATGATGATGATGAGATAAGAGAATTATTAGAATTTGATATCGCAAGCAGCGGATATTTTGTAGATACTGCAAAAGATGGCTTAGAGGGATTAAATAAGGCATTAAATAATACGTATGATTTAATCTTGTTGGATGTAATGATGCCAAAAATGAACGGTTTTGATGTATGTAAAAATATTAGACAAGCAAAACTTGCAATTCCGATATTGATGCTTACTGCTAAAGGTACTATTGATGATAAGACAAGCGGCTTTGATTGCGGAGCTGATGATTATTTGGTTAAGCCATTTGATATTCAGGAAGTTTTATTAAGAATAAGAGTATTATTAAGGAGAAATTCTGTAAATGTTGAAGAATCTCCATTATCAAATGAAGTTTTAAAATGTGGTGATATTGAAATATTCCCGGAATCTTTGGAATGCGTAATTGTAAATAAGAGGGTAAAATTAACTCCAACAGAATTTGAAATTTTATATTGCTTAATGCAGCATTTTAACAACCCTGTAACTTTAGCAACATTATTGGATGAAGTTTGGGGATATGACAGTAATGAAGATGTTAGAATGCTAAGGGTTCATGTTGGTGGTTTGCGAAATAAAATTGAATCAAACGCAAAAGTTCCAAAATATCTTCACACAGTTACAAATGTTGGTTATAAACTTACACCATTTGCACAAGATTAGTTATGAAAAAATACAGATATGATTTTAAAAATTTAAAAATTATTGAGCAAATAGCAATAGTATTTTTTATTGCTGTAGTTATTCCAATGTCTATAAGTGGTTTTATTATTAATAATATTAACCAGCAATCAGTCAGACACCAATTAAGGGAATCTGCAATATTAGTTGCAAGTATGGTATCTGATGAGATGGACTTTTATATAAAAAATAATGAATCAACATTAGTTCAGATTGCAGATGCTCTGGAATATTTACCAACCAAGGCTCAAAGAAATAAATTTATCAAAGAAGTTGCTTCAAAGTATCCGAATTGCAAGGATATTGTGATTGTAAAAACTCAAGCAGAATTAGAAAAAGTTACTGATAATGCAAGGCTTAATGAGCAACCGATATTATCAACACAAATGAATGACGGTTCATTTCTTGTTGTAACATACAATTCCAGCAATTTAGATAATCAAATCTTTAAATCTCTTGAACAAGATAACAGGCAAATTTATATTATGGATGAAAATAATCATTTAATAGCATCTCATAATTTTACCCCAGATATGTTTAAAGAAACAATAGATCTTTTACCTGATGATATGATACCGGAAGTTCCTGTAATTTTTGGGGACGAAAAAAATAGGCCGATTGTATACATAAGACGTACAAATCCGGATTTTACAATAGTTGTTAATACAACAGATAATATTACCAAACACGCTATTCTTGATAACAGAGTAAAAATTATAGTATCAGTATTGGCAACAATATTGGCCATGATGGTACTAGTCGGATTTTATATTTATTATCTATATATAAATATAAGACAGTTATTTAAAGCGATATTAGCAATTTCAAAAGGTAATTATCAACGTCAAATAAGATTATTAAATACATCGTTCACTCCATTTGAAATGGTGTTTTTAGCAAATGAATTTAATAATATGGCGTCAGAAATTCATAAGTCATATAAGGAGTTAAAACGTAAAAATAAAGAACTGAAAGAATTAAATGAGTTTAGGTCAAACTTATTAGATACCGTAAGTCACGAACTTAGAACTCCATTGACAAGTATTCAAGGTTATACTTCACGACTTATGAGACAAGATATTGTTATAAGTGAAGAAATGAAACAAAAATCTTTGAGGATAATAAAAGAGCAATCCGAAAAATTAAAACGATTAATTGAAGACTTACTGACAATTCCTGATATTGAAGGAATGCGACTTCGTACAGTGAATGAAAATGTTTGGTTAAATAAAGTTCTTGAAGAAGCTGAGTTGTTACTTAGAAAACGTGACGGGCATGAAATTATAGTTAATATGAGTGATGATTTCCCGCAAATTGTTGCAGATAAAGGAAGATTAGAACAAGTTTTTGTTAATTTGTACGAAAATGCGATAAAATATGCTTATCCTGAAACTCCAATAATGGTAGATGTAGTGCAGGAAGGGAATAAAGCCGTTATAAAAGTTAAAAATAAATGTGATGTTATTCCAAAGAAAAAATTAGATACCTTATTCGAAAAATTTGTAAGACTTGATGATGAAATGACAAGAACAACCAGAGGTACAGGATTGGGTTTATTTATTGTAAAAGGCTTAATTGAGGCTATGGAAGGTACTATTACATTATCTTCAGATGAAGATTTTGGTTTTTGTGTAACTATTGTATTAAATATTGCAAACGAAGAAGATTAAAAAATTATGGAATATATGGATTTAGCAATAACTGAAGCTTTAAAAACGACATCAGATATTCCTGTTGGTGCTGTAATTGTTAAGGATAATAAAGTTATCGCAACTGCATTTAATCAAAGAGAAGTTGATAATGATATAACCTCTCACGCTGAAATCTTAGCGATAAGACAAGCCGAAACAGTTTTAGAAAATTGGCGCTTAGATGATTGTGATTTATATGTAACCCTAGAACCCTGTCCTATGTGCGGGTGGGCAATATTACAATCAAGAATTAGAAATTTATATTTCGGAAGTTATGATATAAACTATGGGGCATTTAGTTCCAAAATTGATCTTAGAAATATCGCACAAGGTACAAAGCTTAATGTATATGGCGGAATACAGGAAGAAAAATGTGATAAGTTATTGAAAGATTTTTTTAGTGAAATTCGCAAGTAAAATAAAATTTATTGATTTTCTTCATCAACCCATTTTTTAGCATCAAATCTAAGGTCAGTAAGTTTCATATGTAGTGATTCAACGTAGGGTTGAAATTTTACCAGAAGTTGAGTTTTTCGAAGCATCAATTCTTGAGCTACAGTAGGAGTTTTGCAGGCAATAACCATAATAGAACCTTTAATCATAGAATAGGGTTTAGAATTTTTAGCAAATTTTTCACCCGCAACTTGTCGCCAAAATTTATACAAATTAGCACGAGTTAAAGCTTTTCTGACTGCAGCATTTTTCATCAAATCAGCTATAATATCTTCGATATTTTGAAATTTTGTGTATAAAATTTTTTTCATAAGTTTTGTTTTAAAAGTTGTTTGTGCTAATATTTTGTAATGGTTATGGAACAATTAGATAGTAACATAAAGTCTTCTAAAAATATATTATTGGTATCCCACATAAATCCTGATGGAGATACATTAGGTTCTATGTGTGCTATGTATTCTCTAATTAAGGATAATTATAAAAAAACTTGTGATATGTGTGTGGTATCAAAAGTTCCTGAAGTTTATAGTTTTTTGCCAAATATTGATAAAGTAAAAAATATTGAAGATTTTGATTTATCAAGAGAATATGATTTAGTAATCAATTTAGATGTTGCAGCAATAGATAGATGCGCGGATGCCAAAATTTTATTTGATAAAGCAAAGAAAACTGTAAATATTGATCACCATGGAACAAATGACGGGTATGCAGATATAAATATAATAGAACCTTTTGCAGCTGCAACTTCAGAAGCTTTGTTTGGAGTTGCTCAAAGTTTGAATTGGAAAATTTCAAAAGATACTGCAATTTGTTTATATACAGCAATAGTTACAGATACAGGATGTTTTAAGTTTTCTAATACAACAGCAAGAACGATGGAATTTGCCGGAAAACTTTTGAAAAATGGAATTAATCCATCTGAAATCTACCAAAAATGTTATGAATCAAATTCAAAGGATATGGTGCTATTCCAAAGTTATTGTATAAATAAAGCACAATTTTTAAACGATGATAAAATTGTATATACTATTGTTTATAAAAAAGATTTAGAAAAATATAACAATAACGGAGAAGATTTTACAGACGGTTTAACCGAAAAATTGAGAGCGATTGTATCAACTGAGATAGCTTTTGTTGTAAAAGAGCTTAATTCAGGAGCTTCAAAAGTCTCAATGAGAAGTAAGTCATTTGATATAGCACAAGTTTGTGTTGCATTAGGCGGTGGTGGGCATAAGCTTGCCGCAGGTGCTTTGATTAAGGCAAATCCTGAAAAAGCTGTAAAAATGATATTAAATGAAATTGAAAACAGAAAATTATGTTAAGAAAGCTTTTAAAAAAGAAATATATAAGAGTTTTGGTAAGGTTAATCAAATCCATTATTCAAAATGATTTTTACGGAATGGCAGCAGAGATGGGTTTTATGTTAGTTGTTGGAATATTTCCGTTTATGTTATTCTTGATGGCTGTTTTTGGCTGGATGGGTAACAGATCATATTTGGATTCTATGTTGAGGGTTTTATCTAATATAATGCCAACACAGGCTATGAATTTATTAAAATCAGTCTTAGCAGAAACGATGATATTTAATCACGGCAGGTTGTTGGCTATAATTGGTATCATAACGACAATTGTATTATCTACAAATGGTGTTGCGGTTGTTTTAAAAGGTTTAAACAGGGCATATAAAGTTGAAGAAACCAGAAGTTTTATATATACCAGAATACTTTCATTTTTAATGGTCTTTGTAAATATATTAGTTTTGTTTTTGACTATTAACATAATTATTTTTGGTAAAGTTATAATAATGTTTTTGGTTGCGCATTTTAATATGTCAAAAGGTCTTGCAATTACTATATTAACGCTTCGTTGGCCTGTAGCATTTTTGGCATTGTATGTTATGGCCTTTTTAAGTTATTATATTTTGCCTGATTTAAAAGGAAAAGAATCTTTTAAAAGAAAAAGTGCACTTCCCGGAACTGTATTTTTTACAACATTTTGGTTAGTAGGGTCTTGGGGGTTTTCAATATATGTAAACAATTTAAGTACTTATAACCTTGTATATGGTACGATTGGTGCATTTTTTATTTTAATGATTTGGTTGTATTATACGTCAATTTTATTGTTAATTGGTGGAGAGATAAATTCACAAGTTTATAATAGACTTTCTCACAGATCAGAAGAAATTAGAGAAGAGATTGAAGAATTGAGAAGGAGCGTTAAAAAGCGCCCTAGGTTTAACTAAATATAAAAGAAAATTTGTACAAATTGAGCAAACAAGATTTAAAGAAGTATCTATGTTTGTAAAATTTTTATGTTCTTGTTATGATGCAATTATGAAAGATATGTTAGATCAAATATTGCAAATAGAGCAAAAGTATAAAGAACTTGGAAAAACTTTGTCAGATCCTGAAGTAATTCAAGATTATAACCGTTTTAGAGATTTGTCAAAACAAAGAAAATCAATGGAAGAAACGGTTGAATTATATTATGAATGGAAGAAAACGACAGAGGCAATAGAAGACGCAAAACAAATGCTTCATGAAGAAAAAGATGAAGAAATGCGTCAATTTTTAAAATCAGAGATAGAAACAAACGAGGCAAAATTACCTGGTTACGAAGAAAGAATGAAGGTCTTGTTATTACCGCGAGATCCGATGGATGATAAAGATATTATGCTTGAAATCCGTGGTGGAGCCGGTGGTGATGAAGCTAATATATTTGCCGGAGATTTGATGCGTATGTATTTAAGATATGCTGATAAAAAAGGCTGGCAAACACAAATTTTAAGTAAAACAGATTGTGAAGCCGGTGGTGTTTCAGAAGTTATCATTTCAATGAAGGGTGATAGCATATATTCAAGATTGAAATATGAATCTGGGGTTCACAGAGTCCAAAGAGTTCCGGCAACAGAATCTCAAGGTAGAGTTCATACATCAACAGCAACAGTTGCAGTTATGCCTCAGGTTGATGATGTTGAAGTTAATTTGAATATGAATGATGTTGAAATTACAACAGCAAGATCAGGCGGTGCCGGCGGTCAAAACGTAAATAAAGTTGAAACAGCAGCAAGAGTTTTCCACAAGCCTACAGGGATAATGATATTCTGTACGGAAGAACGTTCTCAACTTCAAAATAAAGAACGTGCTTTGGAAATTTTGAAGGCTAAACTTTATGATATGGAAGTTCAAAAACAAACCAAAGAAATTACAGACTTAAGACGTTCTCAAGTAGGAACAGGTGATAGGTCTGAACGTATTAGAACATACAATTTCCCACAAGGTCGATTGACAGATCATAGATTGAATCACAATTTGAATGTATGGACTGTAATAGACGGAGATTTGGATGAACTGATAGACTTATTGATTGAATATGATCAAAAGTTGAAGTTAGAAAAATTAGCACAGGTAGGCTAAGAGGTGTCAGTGACAGAAAGACGTTGTATTGGTTGCTGGCAGGAAAAAGATAGGCAGGATTTGATAAAAATTACGGCAGACAATGCAACAGGAAAGGTTGTTATTAATCCAAATTCTGTAACATTTGGCAGATCTGCATATCTTTGTTATAATAAATCGTGTATAGAAGCGGCTTTTAAAAAAAATAAACTTAGTAAACATTTGAAAGCACCTGTACCAAGCGAATTGAAAGGACAGATACTAAATGAGTTATGAGACGGTTAGAATAAGTGAATTAGCAAAAGAACTTGGACTTACGAGTAAGGAAGTCATAGAAAAGTTTGCCCGTTTAGGGGTAACAAATAAAACTCATTCAAGTACTGTAACTCAAGATCAAATAAGAAGATTAAAAGAATTCATTGCAGATGGCGGAGTAAAAAAGGTTCAAAAGCCAAAGGCATTTGTTGTTAAAAAAGCAAAAGCTCCGGAGCCGGAAGTTAAAGAGGAAAAGAAAGAAGAAGTAAAACCTCCAGTTAAAAAAGCTCCAGAAAAACCATTAATTGAAAAAGTTGAACGTCCAAAAGTTGAAGTTGTAAAACCTGTAAGTCGTTTAGAAATTGTTAGAAGAGCTCCAAGAAAGCCTTTATCAGAAGCTGAATCTTCAGAAAAACCATCTAAAAGACCAATGAAAGGTGAAGAAAGAAAACCTCACTTAAAGGGCGACAGACCTCAAACTGGTGATAAAAAAATTAGCAAATCAGAAAAGCCATCAAATTCACATGATGGAAAAGATTTAATTGGCAAAAAACCAATACAAAGAAGAATCATTCCACAAGAAATTTATGATAACAAATCAAATTCTTCAAAACGTCGTACAGATAACCGTAAAAAAGATAAGGATTTCAATTCAAAACAAGAAGAACAAGAAAGAATTTCTTTAGAAAAAGCTGCGGCTCAACATCATAAGAAAAAAGTTCAAAAGGTTGAGGAAGTTGAAGAAGTAAAACAAATTGTAGTAAATCAACCGATGACAATTTCAGAGTTATCAGAAAAAATTAAAAAGACTCCGGCTGAAATTGTTAAGTTCTTGATGTTGAATGGTATTATGGCAACAGTTAACCAATTAATTGATGTTGATGTTATCAAGAAGGTTTGTGCTGAATATAATCTAGAAGTCTTAGAAGAAGATTTGGATGCATATATCGAGGAAGAATTAGAGAAAGAAGAAAAAGCTAAAGCTTTATCTGAAGTCGATAAAAAATTATTAAAACGAAGAGCTCCTGTAATTAGTATTATGGGTCACGTAGACCATGGTAAAACTACATTATTAGACAGTATACGAGCATCAAAACATAAAATTGTAGCAACAGAAGTTGGTGGAATTACACAGTCAATAGGTGCATATACTGTATATGTAGGTGATAATAATGATAAGAAGATTGTCTTTTTAGATACACCTGGTCACGAAGCTTTCACAGAAATGAGAGCAAGAGGTGCAAAGGCTACAGATATTGCAATTTTGGTTGTTGCGGCAGATGATGGTATAATGCCTCAAACAATAGAAGCAATTAACCACGCAAAAGCAGCAGAAATTCCAATAATTGTTGCAGTTAACAAAATTGATAAACCGGGTGCTAACCCTGATAAAGTATTGCAACAATTAACTGAACACGGTTTAGTTCCTGAAGAATGGGGCGGTGATACAATTACTGTAAAAGTTTCAGCACTTCAAGGAACAGGTATTGATGAATTGTTGGAATATATATTGCTAGTGGCTGATGTTCAAGATTTGAAAGCAAATCCAAAGGCAGAAGCTTCAGGTGTTGTAATTGAAGCAAATCTTGATAAAGGAAAAGGTCCTGTTGCAACATTGTTAGTTCAAAACGGAACATTAAGAGCAGGAAATTGTATCGTTGTAGGTACAGCTTGTGGTAGAGTTCGTGCATTGTTATCAGATAGCGGTGAACGTATTCAAAAGGCTGAACCATCTACTCCGGTTGAGATTTTAGGTTTATCTGAAGTTCCTCAAGCAGGTGATCATTTTGAAGTAGTTAAAAACGAAAAAGAAATGAAAGCTATTGTTGCAGCTAGAAAAGAAAAAGAACGTGATAAGAGATTAGAAGCAATGTTGCCTGCTCATATTAGAAGAGAGGCCGTTGCCGGGGAAGATGATATTCCTCAATTGAACTTAATTATTAAAGCAAATACGCATGGTTCAGCAGAAGCTGTTGCTCAAGCTATTGCTCAAGTTGAATCAAAAGAAATTACAACTAAAATTATTCACGTTGGTGTAGGTGATATTTCAGAAGCTGATGTAATGTTGGCGTCTGCATCAAATGCTTTAATTCTAGGATTTTCAGTAAAAGAAGATGCAAATGCACTTGCATCTGCTGAGCGCGAAGGTGTTACAATTAAGAAATACGATATTATCTATCAGTTGTTAGAAGATATTGAAAAGACATTATTGTCACTTTTGGAACCTGAAGTTAAAGAAGTTGAACTTGGTAAAGCTGAAGTTAGACAAGTGTTTACTATTGGTAAGACATCTAAGATTGCAGGATGTTATGTTGTGGAAGGTAAGATTGTACGTTCAAAAGACGCTGTTGTAATCAGAGACGGACAAGAAATCTTTAGAGGTTCTATTGATCAGTTAAAACGTTTCAAAGATGATGTCAAAGAAGTTGCTCAAGGTTTTGAATGTGGTATTTCATTTGCAAAATTTAACGATATCCAAGTCGGAGATATTATAGAAGTTTCTACAAAAGAAGAAGTAGAAAGAAAATCTTTATAGAGGCAAATAGATGATTTCCAAAATACAGGGCTATCAAAATAATATAACATATTGTGCAAAAATTCCTAAAATTGATATAAGAAATTCTAATATAATTAAGGAAAAAAGTTTAACTGACAGTGTAGTACCAAATCCTAAAATAAATGATAAAATTTCATTTATAAATAGACTAAAGGACATGTTTTTTGAAGCATTCCCAATGTTAGACAGTGAATATAATAAAATATTTAAACAACAAAAGAACAGGGTATAATAATTATGACATTACGAAATGAACGAGTAAGAAAAGAATTGATGCGCGATATTTCAGAAATATTGCGAAAAGAAATTAGAGGTTTAGAAGGTGTGGTTTCTATAGTTGATGTGGAAGTTGCACATGATAATTCTTTTGCAAAAGTCATATATAGTGTATTAGGTTCTCCTGAGCAGGTAGAAAAATCAAAAGAAGTTATTGAAAAAAATACTTCTAAAATTAGATATGAAGTTGGTAAAAGACTTCGTTTACGTTTAACTCCGGAATTGCGTTTTGTCTATTCTAACGGTTTAGAAGAGGGCTCTAGGGTAACTGAACTTATAAATAAAATATCCCGTGGTGAGATATAACGAGGGCTATAGTTTATGACCTGTGAAAATAAAAATTCCCTGTTTGGTTTTTTGAATATATATAAACCTGCAGGTATGACTTCGCACGATGTGGTTTCAAGGTTGCGAAAATTAACAGGTATAAAACAAATAGGCCATACCGGAACATTAGATCCTTTTGCTACAGGAGTTTTACCGGTTTGTATAGGAAAGGCTACTCGTCTTATTGAGTATTTAAAAGATGATAAAGAGTATTTTGCAACTGTTCAATTAGGTAAAAATACTACGACTTATGATATTGAGGGTGAAGTTACTCAAGTTTTTGAAAAAAAAGTGAAAAAAGAAGAGGTAATTGAAGCTTTAAAA
Source organism: uncultured bacterium (assembly GCA_949292185.1). GTDB lineage: Bacteria > Cyanobacteriota > Vampirovibrionia > Gastranaerophilales > Gastranaerophilaceae > Zag111. The sequence continues at coordinate 50,837 of CASEYP010000031.1, read as the reverse complement.
AGTTTTGAAGGAGAAATTTCTCAATTACCACCAATATATTCTGCAATAAAGGTTAATGGTAAAAAACTTTATGATTACGCAAGAGCTGGTGAAAATGTTGAAATTAAACCAAGAAAAGTATTTATTTCAAAAATTGAGCTTGTAGATTTTAATGAAGATAAACAGAGTGCAAAAATCATAATAGGCTGTTCAAAAGGTACATATATAAGATCAATAGCTTATGATTTGGGTCAAAAGTTAAATTGCGGTGGGTATTTGATTGCCTTAGAACGAACTTTGGCAGGTGATTTCAAGGTAGAGAACAGTGTTAAATTAGAAAATTTGACAAGTTTATCAGATGTTGAAAAATGCCTTCTAAATCCGTTATCAGTGATGAGTGTTCCTAGTGTTGTTTTAACTGACGAAGAAAAAATACGAGTTTCTCACGGAATGAGTATTGAAAATAAAAATTTCAATCATTTGTTGGATATTGTTTTTTTAGTTTATGGTGGTAGAATATATGCTATAGGTAAGATAGAGCAAAACAAAATTTTGGTCAAAAAAGTATTTGAGGTATTATGAGAAAGATTATTTTATTATTAGGAATGCTAGTTGCAGTAAATTCATCTTGTTTTGCTGCTTGTGATTATTCTTGCGTAGCTCCTTATAACATGAATACAAAAACAAAAACTTTTTTTAGTGCAGTTTCAGGATATAATACAGTAGTTGAAAATAGTGCAGAAGCTATATTGGAAAAAGAAGTTGCAAAAATTATTGAAGCTGATAAGTTAAAAGTCGATATAGATTCATTTAGCCCTGGGGATTTAAAAAATGGTATTTTTAAATCTGCCAAAATTACGGCTAATAATTTAATAGTTAATGATATTCATTTATCCTCATTAAAATTGGCATCTTTATGTAAGTTTAATTACATCAAACCTAATAATGACGGTGATGTAACATTTATGGAAGATTTTCCAATGTCATTTGATATTGTTATGTCTCAGGATGATATTAACAAAACAATGAAACATGAAAGTTACCAAAAAATTATAAAAGATATTAATAGTCTTTCAGATAAAGCCGGTTTGGGCTTACAAATATCTTCAACAAATGTTGCAATAAAGGCAAACAAATTTTATTATATTATAGGTGTACATATTCCATTTGTACGTCGTGAGCAAAAGTTAGTTTTTGAATCTTCATTGCACGTAAAGGATGGAAATATCGCATTTTATGATACAGCTTTAGTTTCCGGAAATGTAAGAATGGATTTGAAAAAAGTTGATTTCATAATGAATTTCTTAAATCCGTTAGATTTTTCTGTTAATATAATAGAAAATAAAAAAGCGGAAATTAATGTAAAAAATGTTGATATAAAAGATAATAAAATTGTAACAGATGGTATAATTATAATTCCAAAAGACTAAAGGATTGGATATAATGAATAAAAATCAAAAATTTCTTTTATTATTTATCGGTTTTTGTATGGTTGTGGTTGTGGCGTTTGTGGCATTTCAGGTGCTAATGCCTCGTCCTGAAATTCAACCTGAGGATGTTCAAGTTTCAGAACGTTCAGTTCAAGAAGAAGTTGCAGATGAACCAAAAGTACCTGAGGCTTCTAAAAAAGAATATGTAAATGTATACTTTATCGGTAAAAATGAACATAATGAAGAAGTTTATAAAGCGGTAAAACGTTTATATAATAAAGATGTTGACGGATCAAAAATAAGATTTGCAATCACATCATTGATAAGAGGACCAAAACCTGAAGAAAAACATCGCGGAGTTTATACGGAAGTTCCGTCAGGCGCAGAAGTTATAAGTATATCAGAGCAGCCTGATAAGGTTATTGTAAATTTAAACTCAGCATTTGTTACCGGTGGTGGAACTGACAGTTTATACAAACGTTTGTACCAGTTAATAAAAACAGCACATTTAAATTCAAAAATTCCTGTATATTTATATATAGATGGACAGCGTGCTGATGTTGTTGGTGGTGAAGGTATTATGTTATCTCAACCTTTGACAAATTCTTCTTTGGAAAATTAATATATGGATGAAGAGAAAGATTTAAATTATTATTTAAACTTAAATTGGACTTTAATAGAGGGTCAAGATTTAGATTTTGATGGAAACCCATATTACTATATAGAGATAAAAGAAATTCCGAGTTTCACATTTTGTGCAAAGACTTTGGCTAGAGCTCGTGAAAATTATAAAAAGCAGTTGAAACTTGTTCTTATGGTAATGTTAGAACGTGGCGAACATATAACAGAACCCGGGGAAGAACCTGATGAACCTGATTGGGAAAATTTGTGTCCTTAATTTTATAATCCTGTTTTGTTGCTTAATTTAAGATAATCAATAATTTTGTAGATTGCTGTTATTTCATTATAAAAATCGTGTATTCCTGTTTGATTTTTTATATTAGTAAAAATGTTCCCAAATTCAAATAAGTCTTTTTTAGTTGCAATAGCGATATAGAGTTTGTCGTTACAAAATGAGCATTTTATTTTGTTTGTTCCAAATGCAGTTCTTAAATTGTTAAATCTGTCAATAAAACTTGTAGTTAAAAGATATCGACCTTCTATTTGATCAGATGAATATGCGTTAAATCTTTTGTTAGAAGTAACATCTTCAAGGATTAATTTTTCAAATTTTTCTTTATTTACCGGGTTAAGTATATTAAATACTGTTTTGATAAAAGCAAATAATATACAAATAAAACCTAATCCAATATAAGTAAACTCTTGAGCTGTGGTATCTGGAGACATTAGTTCTAGGACCAGATATGCAATTAAAACAGTAAATATAATAATAAAAGTGAGTATTGTTAGAGCAAGAGAATTTCGTCCTGTATAGATATCATTTTTTGAACTTAGTATTGTAGTATTTTTAATAGTTTTATTAGATTCTATAGCAATAACTATACCTTTAAAAAATGAAGTATTTTTGCCACCTAAGATTTCGCATTCTTGAACTTCAAATTTTAAATCTTCATATATTCCGGTAAAAGAATCATCTACTGTTAATTGGTCAGATTGAATGGTTTCAAATAATTCGCTTTTTTTTAGTTCATCCAAATTTAATAAAATCTTTTGCTCAGGAATATTTATAAATTTTAGAGAATTTAAAAGTATAGGGAGAAATTTTGCTTTAATTTGATTTTTAAAATCTTTATTTATAGAATTAATATTTTTTTTCATGTTTATCAAATAACTTAAATGAAAAATTATACCAAGGAATAGTAATGCCAATAATATAACAAGTATAATTGATGCTGCAGGACTGAGTATTTCTTTGTTATGCAAATCATTTAAATCTAAAATATAACAACAACCAATTGTAGATGTTATTAAAAATAAAAATATGATTGAATGTTTAATGATTTCCAGTTTAATTTTGTTCAAAAGATTAATTCTTATAATTTCCAAATCTTTAAAATCATTTGTACATTTTTTTAGATATTCGCTATAGTATTCAGAGACCATATTTCCCATATAAAGTTTTCTCTCCTATAAAGATTTAATAACGTCAAACATTTGAGTTTTTAAGTGTTCGTAATTTGAGTTGTTATCGATTACGAAATCCCAGTCTTTTATATTGTCTAAGCCTGTTTCTGTAATATCATTTTCGCCAACAAGTTCACCTCTTTTTGCTCTTGTTTCTCTTGATGCTTCAACTCTTATTGTAATAGCTCCTGCATTTTTAAAAACTTCATATTCGTGAGGAACTCTAACATCAGTGACAATGATATTGCCTTCTTGCTCTATAATTTTTTTTATCCAATAATCAGGATCTTGTGCTCTTCCCCAGTTTCCAAGTTTGATTAAATCAGCTCTGTATTGGGCTTTATTTTTCTCGATTTCATCGTATGTTAAATTTTTTTCTTTGCCATAAGTAAGTTTTATGATATCACCCATAGCGCATCTTCTGAAATCTTTTAATTTATCAAGTAAAATCTTAGCCGCTGTGTCTTTGCCGGCATATTGTTTCCCTGAAAATATAATAATTTTATTTGCCATTTTGTCCTCTTATGTTATATTTTAACACGAAGTACTATAAATGTAATATTAAGATGTGTAAATTTCTTTTATCAAGTTTAGCAATTAAAAATGTTTAGTGGTTTTATTTTCGTTGTAGGTAAATTTAGAAAGGATTAGAAAATGGCAGTAGATGGTGTAAATAGTTCAAATTCAAATACAGGTTTATATGCAGGTACAGCAACAGTTCTTGGTGGTGGTGCCGGTGCAGCTTATGGTTATTTGTCAAAACCATTTTTGAAAAACAATGAACCAACAGACAGCTTTATTAAACAAATTGGAAAAAATATGGTGAAGACACTTCCGGAAGAAATTGTAGCTCCATTGAAAGAAATGGAAAAACAAGCAGGAAAAGCTGCAACAGTTGAAGAATTAAAGGGAAATCTTATGACTTCTTTAAAGAAGTTATATGAAAAAGTAGATATTGATACAGCTAAAGCAAGTATGAAAATGGCTGCTGAAGCTGCAGAGTCAGTGGGAGATAAAGGTCTTGCTGCTGCTGATATAGATGCTATAGAAAATTTGGATGATATTTTAGAGTTATTTTCTAAGGATTTTGATGAAAAATATGCAGGAAAAACAATTGAGCAAATCCGTGAAATGAGTAAAGCTCAAGGTGAAACTATGATTAAGAAATCTGCAAAAAATTTAGTATCTCAATTATGGGACCCGGAAGCAAAGAAATTTCTAAATGTTGAATCTGATGGTTCTGCACTTGGAGATTATGTTGTAAAAGTTCGTAAAGCAGTTGTAGATGCTGCTGATTCTATCAAAGGTAAAACTGCATTATTATATGGTGGAATTGGTGCAGTAGTTTTAGGACTTGGAACATTGGCTGCTTGTTTGGCTACTAACAAATCTGATAAAGCTCCGGAACTTGCAGACGATGTAAAAGTTGCAGAAGCTGAAAAAGAAGCATAATAAAGATTAAATATAAGGAAATATAAATAAAATAAGTCTGCTATATATATAATTTATAGCAGATTTATTTTATGCACTTAATATAACTTAATAAAAAATGTATTTTTTAGCATTTATTAGAAATGAAAATTGTTTATATATGAGTACGGGGAATATAAAGAGAATATGGGGGATTAAGATTATGGGTTTATTAGACAATGTTATTAATGCAGTATGTCCGGCAGCGGGAGTTGTTAGAAAATTAGCAGAAGAAAATCCGGAAGCTACAAAAAAAGTTGTAAAAGGTGCTACAAAAGTTGCAAAAGCAGCATTAGGTGTAGCAGCTGGAAATGTTAAATTTGCATCACGGGTAGCTGTTGAAACAAGTCCTGTTACTCAGGTTTATAGAGCAGGTAAAGTTATTGCTGAACATCCTAAAGAAACTAAAGAATTTCTAAAAGCTGCAGGCCGTTCAGGTTTATTTGGATTATCTGGGTTGTTATTTAGCGCTATTGCATAATTTATAATTATCAAAATATTAATAGTTTTTGAAAAATCCCATGTTTTATATTAAAACGTGGGATTTTTTTTATAAAAATATCTGGTGCACTTAACATTTTTTATCAAAATCTTGCAATCATACTATGTTGGTAATAGGATAAAAGAACGAGTGTAGAAAGTACAATATTGGATTATGTTATGGCACTAAATTTTCAAGAACTAGTATTTAATTTACAAAAATTTTGGTCAGATTACGGATGTATAATACAGCAGCCGTATGATATAGAAAAGGGCGCATCAACAATGAACCCTGCAACATTTTTAAGAGCATTAGGCCCTGAACCTTGGAATACTGCAATGATTGAACCTTGCAGAAGACCTACTGATGCAAGATATGGAGAAAATCCAAACAGATTAGGTCATTATTTTCAGTTTCAGGTAATTTTAAAACCATCTCCTGATGATGCACAAGAACTTTATTTAAGAAGTTTAGAGGCAATGGGGATAGATTTAAAAGAGCATGATGTTAGATTTGTAGAGGATAATTGGGAATCTCCTACATTAGGTGCCGCAGGTGTTGGTTGGGAAGTTTGGCTTGATGGAATGGAAATTACACAATTTACATATTTCCAACAAGTTGGCGGACTTGAGATTAAGCCTGTAGCGTTAGAATTAACTTATGGTTTAGAACGTATAGCAATGTATCTTCAGAATAAAGAATCTGTATATGATATTATGTGGAATAACGAATTAAAATATGGTGATATCTATTTACAAAATGAAATAGAACAATCAAAATATAATTTTGAAGTTTCAAATACAGATAGTTTATTCAAGATGTTTGATTTGTATCAGAAGGAAGTTGATAATTGTATAGCTGCAAAATTAGTATTACCGGCATACGATTATGTATTAAAGTGTTCTCACACATTCAACTTGTTAGATGCACACGGTGTAATCAGTAAGGATGAAAGAAATAACTTTATAGGTAGAGTTAGAACAATGGCATCTTCTGTTGCAAAATTGTACGTAGAGCAAAGGGAAGCAATGGGATTTCCTCTTTGCAAAAAATAACATAAGGAAATTAAATGGCTGAAAAATTTAACAGAGCGACTTTTACAAGAAGTTTTTTAAGACACATTACAAGAATAAAAGCCCCGGATGAAATGCTTGCAGAAGCAAAGGCTCAAGGTTTGGAAAAGACTTTGGGAGTTATGGATTTAATTATTCTTGGTGTGGGTGCAATTATCGGATCAGGGATATTTGCGGTTGTAGGTATTGCTGCAGCCGGTAGTGCTGATGGTTCAAGTTTAGGTGCTGGACCTGCGTTGATGGTATCAATGATTATTGCAGCTATTGCTTGTATTTTTTCAGCGTTATGCTATTCAGAATTTGCAACAATGATTCCTGTAGCAGGTGGTGCTTATACTTATACTTTTGCTACATTGGGTGAATTTGCTGCTTGGATGGTAGGTTGGGTTTTGATGTTAGAATATGCAATAGGCTTTATTGCTGTTGCGTGTGCTTGGTCAAATCATTTTGTTCAATTCCTTGCAGGTTTTGACAAGGTTTTGCCGGCATGGCTTGCTCATCCTCCTGTATGGCTTACTAATGATGTTTTTACAGCAGGTAAATTGGTTGCTGATGACCCTAGTATTTTTGTTCCGAGATTATTTGGGGTTCCTATATGTATAAATTTACCGGCTATTGTGATTGTTTTATTAATTACTGCAATTTTGGTAAAAGGAACTAAGGATTCTGCTAAGATGGCAGGATTGATGGTTTTTATTAAATTAGCAGTAATTGGTTTATTTATTGTTGCAGGTGCATTTTATGTTACTCCTGCTAATTGGACTCCTTTTGCACCAAATGGTGTTGAGGGAATATTTGCAGGTGCATTTTTAATATTTTTTGCATATATTGGATTTGATGCTTTAGCAACAGCAGCTGAAGAATGTAAAAATCCTCAAAAAGATTTGCCTATAGGTATTATTGGTTCATTGGTTATTACAACTATTGTTTATGTTCTTGTAGCTTTAGTCTTGACAGGTATGCAAGATACTTCAGTTGCGGTACCGTTAGGATTTTTAAAAGCTCCAATGGCTTATTGTATGACAATGACCGGTAAAAGTTGGGCTGTATATGCGTCTTACTTCATTTCTATAGGTTCTTTGGCAGGTTTAACTTCTGTTTTATTAGTATTAGAAATGGCTGCTACAAGAATTTTGTTTGCAATGAGTAGAGATCATTTCATATCTGCAAGATTTCAAAAAATTGATAAAAAATATAAAACTCCGCTTTTACTTACTTGGACTGTAGGGTTATTGGCAGTAGTTGGTATTTTAACTCTTAACCTTGATGTAGCGGCTGAGTTATGTAATTATGGTACATTTACTTCATTTATTATTGTTTGTGTAGCTGTGTTGATTTTGCGTCATACAGATCCTGACAGACCTAGACCTTTCAAGGTTCCATTTTCACCGGTTACACCTGCATTGGGTATTATTTGTTGCGGCGGTTTAATGGTATATAAATCATTACAGGCCGGAAGTTCAGCTTTATTGTTCCCAGTATGGCTTGGAGTAGGTGCTATAATTTATTTATTGTACGGATTTATTAAAAATAGAAATAATGAGAACAAGGTTCATAGAGAATTAATTCAAAGCTATGAAGAACAACAACAGGAAGTATCGAAATAGATGGATTTAAAAAATATTTGCCGAAATATATTTAAGAAAAAAAGCATGGACGATCTTATTAATACAAGTAAGCGTTCAGAATTAAAAAAAACATTAAACGTATTTGACCTTATTGTAATAGGAATAGGTGCGGTTGTAGGTACTGGTATATTTACGATTATTGGTACTGCAATAACTGGTAGCAGTGAAAGTGCCGGGGCCGGTCCTGCGATTGTTATATCTATGGTATTGGCTGCTGTTGCTTGTGTATTTTCTGCTTTATGTTATTCGGAAATTGCTGCTATGATTCCTGTTGCGGGTAGTGCTTATACTTATACTTACGCGACTATGGGTGAATTTATGGCGTGGATGGTAGGTTGGATTTTAATGTTAGAATATGCGATTGGTAATATTACTGTCGCAAGTGCTTGGACTGGATATTTTATTCAATTCTTAAAAGGTTTTAAACAATATCTTCCGGATTTCATTGTAAACTTCCCATTGTGGTTAAGATATGATTATAAGACTATGTGTGCATTGTGTGCTCATAATAATTGGGATATTCATGATAAAGTTCCTTATTTATTCGGACATATTCCATTTGCGGTGAATTTACCTGCGGTTGCAATTGTATTGGTTTTGACTTTACTTTTAATTAGAGGAGTAAAGGAATCTACAAGAGTTGCAAGTATTATGGTTGGGGTAAATATGTTTATGATTTTATCCTTTATCGTAGTAGGTGCTTTTTATGTAAAACCTGAACATTGGACACCGTTTTTCCCATCTGATCCTTCAGGAATTATTATGGGAGCATTTTTAATATTCTTTGCATATATTGGTTTTGATGCTATTTCAACTACTGCTGAAGAAACTGAAAATCCTCAAAGAGATTTGCCTATCGCGATTTTAGGAACTTTAGTTATTTGTACAATTTTGTATGTTTGTGTAGCTTTAGTTTTGACAGGAATTGTTCCTATCGAAAGAATTGATATTCAGGCTCCTATTGCTCATGCTATGAGTTATGTTGGTAAAGATTGGTTCGCAGGATTGATTTCTGTAGGAGCATTGTGTGCTTTAACTTCTGTTCTTTTGATTTATCAGTTAGGTACAACAAGAATTTTATATGCAATAAGTCGTGATAGATTTTTACCAAAATCTTGGAGATTAATTCATAGAAAATATAGAACACCTCATGTTATGACTTGGATTTCAGGATTGGTAGTTATTGTTTGCGGTTTGTTTATGGATTTGAATATTTCAGCTGCTTTATGTAATTTCGGAACATTTACTTCTTTCGTAATTATTTGTTTAGCTGTATTGATTTTGAGAAAAACTGAACCAAACAGACCTAGACCATTCAAAGTACCGTTCTGTCCTTGGTTCCCTATTTTGGGTATATTAATTTGCGGAGTTTTGATTGCGTTTTCATTAAAAACTTTAAAAACTTCGTCTGTATATTTTATGTTATGGCTGCTTGGTGGATTGTTAATCTATGTGTTCTACGGCTATAAACAAAAAAGAATTGAAGAACGCGGTAGAATTATTAGAAAACCTGCAAAAAGTAAGTAATTATAAAGCTTAAGTTTTAAAAGTTTATTACAGCATAATAGTTTAATTATAGGTTAAATTATTATGCTGTAACTTTATTTGCAAAAAGATTTTTATCAAATTCATCAAAGTTATTAATTATTCCGCCAACAGCAGGAATTGATTTATAAAGTTCAGGTGATTCTTCTGAACATATTGCAATAATTTTGCCAATGCCTGCAGCTCTTGCAGCTTCAATTCCAGATAGTGCATCTTCTACGACAATACATTCTTCAGGTTTTAATTCAAGATTTTGTGCTGCAATTTCATAAATATCAGGAGCAGGTTTGCCCGGAATAATTCCATTTGAATAAACAATTTTATCTATATCAAACCATTTTTCAAGATGAAAATGTTCGATATAAAAATCTACATTTACTTTATCAGACATAGTTGCAATAGTTCTTGGAATATTATTTTCTTTTAGAAAATCCAAGAAACTTTCAACACCTTGTGCTAAATGGAAGTTTTCTTTATCTTCCAGGCACATTTGGCGGTAAAGGGCTTCTTTTTCTTGACCGTATTTTTCAACCATTTCAGGGGTTGGCTGTTTACCAATGGCATATTTTATGATTTGTTCATTTGTTCTACCAAACATATATTTTATCATTTCTTCATCAGTAAATGGAGTGCCTCTTAATTTTTTTGAGTATTCTCTCCAAGTTTCTTTATGCTTTGCTGAATCCCAATATAATGTTCCGTTGAAATCAAAAATAATGCCTCTGTATTTTGTCATTTTAGTATTTACTTTCTATCATTTTGTTGTATATGTCTAAATAAATCTTTGATTGTTTTTCTTTATTGAGCATTTTAAAAGTATAGGCAAGATTGTAATAAATATTTGGATCATTACCTTTTAAGTCCATTGCTCTAAAGAAATTATATCTTGCATTGCGATATTGTTTTAGTTTTAGATATGCACAAGCCATATTGTAATATCCATATGCAAAATCATCTTTATATTTTACGGTTTGTTTAAATTCTGCAAGTGCCATATTAGGCTTATCTTGAATTAGGTATATATAACCTAAATTGTAATGAGCTTTATAAAATTTTGGATCTTTTTCGATAGATCTTTTGAACATATAAATAGCTTCATCAATTTTATCTTTATCTTGCAGAATATTTCCAATAAGTAGCCAATCTTCAGCTGATCTTGATTCTTCAGATTTACCTTGAAGAAGTTTTAGAGCTTCATCAATTTCATTTTGAGCATAAAAAGCTTTTGCTTGTTCAGAAACAGGATCAACTGTTGTCTGTTGAACTTCTTTTTTCCAAGGTAATTTTATAGGTTCAGCATTAGCTGAAGTGCCAAGAAATATAGTTGAAATTATTAGTAATGTAAGTATTTTTTTCATAACAAGATTATAGACTAAAATATTTAAAATTTCCATCAAAAAAATTTGACGAAATTTTAAATGTAAACATAATATTATCAGATGTCTCTTTTACTGAACTAGTTCCTGCTATTACTCCTTTTAGCAGGAATTTTTTTATACAAAATTTTGAGCCGGCTAATGCCGGCTCAAAAATCTTACACTTCACACATTTTCTTATTTATATTTTAAGTTGATGCTTTTCCTGTGATGAATGATAATAAAGCTGCAGTACCGCCTACAATTAAGCCTACAATACCTGCTTTTTTACCAAATTTTAGGTATTTGCCTAAACCTTTTGCAGAAGTTTGTGCTACCTGTTTAGAACCTTTTGTTAATAATTTTGTAAGTCCGGCTGCGCCTAAACCTACAGTTGTTGCACCTGCTAATCTACCAAGATTATGTTTAGCTTTTTCACCAGTACCTACAGGAGAACCACTTATTTCTGAAATATTATCTTCTGCGGATAATCTATTGTAAGTACCAAATGATAATGCGTTGATAAATCCTTGAGTAGCTGAGCCGTGTCCGTATTCTCTTAAGTCTTCAAACAAAGATTTACCATTATTCATTGTTGTATATAATGTCAAAGCTCGACTTGTAATTTCATGTTCTGTTCCAGATCCGTAAGCTGCTCTTACACTTTCTACATATCTTTTGAAGGCTCCAGGAATTTGATCTTGTTCATTATTTACAACTTTATCTTTTAGAAGTTCAGCGGCTTCTTTAATTCCTTCTACTGATGCATTAATTTTTAGGTCGGCATTTCTTTGCATTTTTTGTTGATCTATATTGTAATCAATATAGAATTTTTGGTATTCTTTCATATTATCAAAATAGTTACCGTTACCACCAACAAATCCGAGTCCCGGAGCAGCAAAACCCCCGCCAAAGATACTTCCGCCAAATCCAGCCATTGGATATGTACTCATATCCATATCTAAATCATCGTAGATGTATGGATTGTACTGGAAATTCCCCATTGGAGAAAATGCAACAGTGTTGTTAATCTCGTTAGCCATACTAACCTCCAAAAAATATTAACCTTTTAACCTACCTTACTTATATAAAAAATTATTTGTGCTCAAAATTGCTAGTTAGAGAATTTGTGTAACATATTGTTACATTTTTATTTTATTTCATTACATTGTTTAGTTGATGTAGATAGCTGAAATTTTATTTATTATTAAATATGTATAAGTATAGGTAAACTTTTATAAGTATGTTAAGAAAATTATTATCAGCAATATTTGCATTATTGGTTTTGGCGGCAATATGTGTTGCTGCGTATTTTAACCAACAGTTTACTATACGTCAGGTAAATAAAGTTCGTGGAATGTATTATGTGTATAAAGGGGATAAAGCATATCAAAATTATAAAATGCCTATGGCGATTAAATATTACAATAAAGGTTTGAGTCTATACCCTGATCACTATGGCGCTTGGTATAATTTAGGGAATTTATATGTCGCTTATGAAGATTATTATTCAGCATTAAATGCGTATGAGCAAGCCTTTAAGCATAATCCGAGAATGATGATTGCAAGAATGAATTATGGAATTATAGCTTCAGAAAAGTTAGGTGATTTTGATTCTGCATTAAAGCAATATAACCAGATTATAAAAACTAAAAGACATTTAGTAAGTATTCCTTATGTTTATGATAATACGATTAGTTACAAGGAAAATAAAGCTATAGCTTATTATAATATTGGTGTAACTTATAGATTAAAGTCTTTATATTCTTCTGCTGATTGGGAAAAACAAAGAAAGTATTTGGTTAAGGCAATTAAAGCATATAAAAAATCTATTGAAATAAATCCAAATAGTTATGATGCACAATTTAATTTAGGATTGGCATATCATGCTGCAGGTAATTATGATGAAGCAGGCAGATGTTATTGTAAAGCTATAAGTTTAGTTCCAACAAATTATGAAGCGCATTACAATTTGGCCGTGCTATTGCGAAAACTTGGACATTATAAAGAAGCTTACGAAGAAATAGATAAAGCAACTACTTTAATTACTGCGCTTGATGAAAATTCTGTTACTCAGCAGTATGTTGCGATTGTTATGAATGATATATCAAGAAATGCTTATAATAAGGAATATAGAAAGCATTTGGAAAATGTTTTGGAAGCTGAAGAATCCAAAACAAAAGAACACATGGCAAAATCAAAAGATGATATAAAAACAAAAGAAACTAAAAAAGATAAAGAAAAAGGTACAATCACATCAAAAGGTATAAATTTTGTGAACGGGAAAATTGTAACAACAGATGAGTTGGATCAAGCAATATTAGATGATTTTGGTACCTGTTCAGCTTTAAAATATTTTGAACCTGATTATAATAATTAATAATTTTCTGTTACATACTAGCAAAATTTTTGTTTAAGATGTATTTATAGGTTATGAATATTTTACCTGTAAGTTTCATAAATTTTAACCCCAGAACAAATAATAATAAGGTTCAGGCTAGCAGGTATTCTTTTGCAAAAAATACTTTTCAATCTTCTAAAGTATTTGCTTGTGATACGGTAACATTTACTTCTGTCCCGAATTCAGAAGTTTTGAAAAGACTATTAGCATATAAAATTCCTGATATGTATTCAGATAGAATTTTACTGGATCCAAGGTTTGTTCAAAAAGTTATGCGAAACAGGTTGTTTACAAAACCCATAAGAACAATTTGCAGAGTTTTAAAACCTCATGAAAAATCTTTATTTCCTGTAGAAAAAAAGGTTTTTGATATTTTATGTAATATTGCTCGACGCAAACCTAAAGCAAAATTAGATGAGGTAATTCATAAACTTGTTCCTGAACATAATAAAAAACTTTTGCAACTTCAGATGCCAATTTTTGAAGAATTAAATATTTTATCTAAAAGTATGCCAGAAGATTTGAGAAAGGAATTTGATAATTTATATGTAATTACAAATCATAAATTATTAAATAATCCGGTAATAAAACCTTTTAGTTTAAGAGAATTTAAATATAAATTAGGCAGAATACAAGAAAGAATTAATAAAACTAATAAGGGTAAAGATCCATATACCATGAAAAAAATAATGACTAGAGTCAATTCTTTACCAGTTTATAGTAAAGAAAGAATTCAAAGTCCAAGTTTTTCAAAGAAAAAGTATGAACGCAGATTGAAGGCTATGCTTTCAGATCTTTCAATATACATAGATGGTTCAAGTCTGTCTGATAATAAAGATTTACGAGATCTTATAATGACTTCCAAATCTCAAATCTTTGGAATTCCGACAAATATAAAATTTAATAGAAAATCATTTATATATGATTTGAAAAAAATAACTGATAAATTACAGGATAAAAAGCTTGCACATAGAATGGTTCAAACTGCAATTCAATTGCCAACATCAAAAGAAAACTTATCAGCCTTTATAATGAAATCAGCAGATAGGTCATCTGAACAGATTGGTTATGATTTGTTGTTAGGTTCATTAGGTACGGCTGATCATTTGGTTGCAGCTAAAAAAGGCGGAGCGGATGATTTGTTTAATTATGGATTAGCGTCAGCATATATGAATTCAGTAAAAGCACATATGGATTTTAAAGAATTTTTAAAGAAAAACCCACAAATAGCCGTTTATTGTCAAAGACAGGTTGATAGACTTATAGAATTGGCGAATGCCGGCATTTTTAGTAAAATTGGTTTAACTACTTCATATATCAATACTTTTGCTAGTAAAATACATAAACTTTCACCAAAAGAAAACCCTTTAAATCTTGACATAAGTAAGTTAAAATATTAATAGGGAGTTGAAAATATTTGAGAGTTCCTGCAATTACATCAAATAATTTTAATAGTTATAATGCATATCTTCAAAATTATAATATGGGAGATAATGTTATGCTGCAAAATATTTTATCTCAAGGTGGTTCTGATTTAAAAAGCATGCCGTGCTATTATCCTATTGAATTTACAGGAATTCAAAATTCTTCAAAATTAAGAATGTTATTTGCCTATAAACTTCCTTGTATGTATAGCGGAATTCCAATGATTGATCCAAAAATGTTGACCCGATGGATGAAAAATAGAGTTTTTTCACGTCCTGCAAGTCAAGTGTTGGAGATTTTGGAGCCTCATAAAACAAGTTTTATAGGAATGGAAGCAAAAGTTCTTGATGTTATACGAGATAGGGCTGCAGTTTTTCCAGATAAAAATATAAAAGAAATCTTACAAGATGTTGAGCCAGTTTTCAAAAGACGTTTGCGTAAAAAACAAGCTGCAATATTTCATGAGTTAACTGAAGTTGCGCAACAGCTACCTGATAAATATAAGTACAGGTTTAAGATGTTTATGGAAGAAACTGATAAAAAATTAAACGATAAACCTATCGCAATTCCGTTTTCATCTTATGAATTTAAGTATAAATTGGCAAAAATAAAAGATGATATTCAAAATGGTCAAGATACAAAATCTAAAAAAGTAATGAATAAACTTATAAAAGAATCTAAGCGTTTACATAATACAACTAATCAAAGGACGATTGCCGATCAAAAAAAGGTTGTAGATTTTATGGATTTAATTCTTAGAAAATCAGTATTGAAAAATAATGAGCAGTTAAATCAATTGATTTCAATATCAAAATCAAGGTTGGCAATGGATAAAATCGTTGTACCATTTAACAGAAAATCTTTTATATATGATTTTGCAAGATTGATAGAGGATTTGCCTGATAAGAATTTGCAAGAAAATTTATTGACAGTTGCTCAAAAACTTCCAACATCTCAAGAAAGTACATCTGCTTATATTGTCAAAGTTGCATCAGAGCCTGTTGATAAGATAGGATATAGACTTATTTGGCCATCGTTAGCATCAGTTGAACATATTTTGCCTCGTTCAGAAGGCGGGCTTGATATTATGGCAAATTTTGGCGGAGCAACTACAAGAGAAAATTCTTTAAGAAAAAGTATTCCATTTGTTCAACAAATGAAACGCAGACCGATGACGCCAGTATATTGTCAACAATATGTTGATAAGCTTATTGATTTGTATCATCAGGGAGTTTTTGCAAGATTAAATATAAGTCCAAAATATATTTTAGATTTTAAAAATACAATATGGACGCAATCTCAGCATAGGGTAAATTTGGATGTGTCAAAATTGTATAGTAAACCTGCAGCTTAATGACTTATAGATATATATTACTTATTTATAATAATCTGTACCTATTTTATTCTTTATGATATTATCAGATTATGTTTAAGTATTATGGAAAAACTGCACCTTATTTGTTTTTGTTACCGGCTGTTATAGTTTTGATTATTTTCTTTTTTATTCCGTTTTTTCAAACTATATTTTTGAGTTTTCAAAATTATTCAAACAGTATTTATCATCCGGATTTTGCTGGGTTGCAAAATTATATTGAAATTTTAAAAAATCCAATATTTTATAAGGTAATGTTAAATACAATAATTTATTTAGTTGTAGCGGTTCCTATATTAGCAATAATTCCGTTATTTTTGGCGATTTTAATAAATCAAAAAATTAGGGGAATAACTATATATAAAATATTAATATATCTTCCTGTAATTGTATCAATCGTAGTTGCTGCAATAGCATTTAAGTGGTTATACGCAGAACAAGGTATATTAAATTACATATTAAACGTATTACATATAAATTCTATAGGTTGGCTTACTGATCCAAAGTATGCTATATATTCTGTTATTATAGTTACAATTTGGAAGGGGATAGGTTATTATATGATGATTTATCTTGCAGCATTGATGAGTGTTCCAAAAGAATTGTATGAAGCTTGTGATATTGATGGTGCAGGATTTTTAACAAAACATTTAACTGTTACTGTTCCTCATATTATGCCAACTATAGCTTTGGTTACTACAATTAGTTCAATTTCTGCTATGAAAATATTTGCGGAAATTTATGTTATGACAAAAGGTGGCCCGCTAAATTCTACAAAAACTATTGTTTATTATATTTATGAAAAAGCTTTTGAGAATTTGGATTTAGGGTATGCTTCTGCTATGGCTGTTATTTTGCTTGTAATTGTAATGGTATTTTCATTTATAAATATTTTCTGCTTTGAAAGGGGGAAATATCAAATATGATGAGTACTTTTAAAAATTGCTTAAATATTATAAAAAAGAATATATGTTCAGTTTTTGGGATGAAGAATTTTAAAAATATTTGGATACATTTAGTTCTTATATTTGTATCTTTAATATCAATTTTCCCGTTTATATGGTTATTATCTACTTCATTGAAGGGTAATAGTGAAAATATTTTTGCATATCCGCCAAGTATTATTCCAAAAGAATTTACCTGGGCAAATTATGTTGGGGTATGGCATAGAGTAGATTTAATGAGATATTTTATAAACAGTATGATTGTTGCAGGTGGAACAGTTTTATTGAATCTTATTTTATCATCATTGGCTGGTTATCCTTTGGCAAGAATGGAATTTAAGGGTAAAAAGATTACATTTTTTGCAATTTTAGCAACGATTATGATTCCGTTTCAGGCAATAATGCTTCCTGTTTATCTTATTACTTTAAAACTTCATTTGGTAGATAGTGTGAATGATGTTATGGGGTATATTGGTCTTATTATGCCATTTGCGGTTAGTGCTTTTGGAATATTTTTGATGAGACAAGCTTTTTTAGCTATTCCAAGAGAAATGGAAGAGGCTGCGATTGTTGATGGGTGTAATGTTTTTCAAGTCTTTTGGAAAGTCCTTTTACCGATGGTAAAACCTTCTTTAGCTGTACTTGCAATATTTACCTTTATTGGTTCTTGGGGAGAATTCTTGTGGCCAAGTATTGTTTTAACTAAGGAAGCTATGTATACTTTGCCTGTTGGGGTAAATAATTTGCAAGGTATGTTTTCTTCAAATTGGCGCTATATTGCAGCCGGTTCAATTATTTCAACAATTCCTATAATTATATTTTTCTTAGCTATGCAAAAGTACTTTATTTCAGGTGAAAATGAAGGTGCCGTAAAAGGTTAAGATAAGTTATTTTGTTAAAAATATTGACCTTGTTCTAATATAGTTAAAATATATAATTTCTTTTGTGGTAAGATAGTTTTGTAGAGTTATTTAATTAAGAATAAGGGATAAATTATGACTGACACAAAAGCAAAAACTCAAGAAACAAATTCATCTCAAAGTCAAATTCGTCAAGTTAGAATTCAAAAGATGGAACATTTGAGAGAACGTGGTTTAAATCCATATCCATATGGGTATGAAAAAGATATAATGGCTCAAGATTTGCAAGAAAAATATAAAGATTTACCTGCTGGGGAAGAATTGGAAGATTGTTACCATGTAGCAGGTAGAGTTATGGCAAATAGAAATACCGGAATGTTTATTGATTTGGTTGATGCATCAGGTAAAATTCAAATCTTTTCACACAAAGAAAATTTATCTGAAGAAGATATGAAAACTTTAAAATCAATAGATATTGGTGATATTGTAGGTTTCTATGGTTCTGTAAGAAGAACACCAAGAGGCGAATTAACAATTAAGGCAACTTCTTTGAAAATATTATCAAAATCATTGTTACCATTACCTGAAAAATTCCATGGTTTAACAGATGTTGAAACAAAATATCGTCAAAGATATGTTGATATGATTGTTAATGAAGATGTAAGAAAAACTTTCCAAAAAAGAAGTTTAATTATTCAAAAGGTTAGAGAATACTTAATTGGAAAAGGCTTTATGGAAGTTGAAACTCCGATGTTGCACCCTCAAGCAGGCGGAGCTAATGCAAGACCATTTATCACACACCACAATACATTAGATATGGATATGTATTTAAGAATTGCACCCGAATTATATCTAAAACGTTTAATGGTTGGTGGCGTAAGTGAAAAAATCTTTGAAATTAACAGAAGTTTTAGAAACGAAGGTATAGATACTCGTCATAACCCAGAATTTACAATGATGGAATTATATCAAGCTTATGTAGATTACAATGATATGATGACATTAACTGAGAACTTGGTAGCATATGTTGCTAAAGAAGTTTTAGGAACAACAAAAATTCAATATGGCGAAAATGAAATAGATTTAACCCCACCTTGGGATAGAAAAACTATGCTGGGTGCAGTAGAAGAAGCTACAGGAATTGATTTTAATAAGATTGAAACATTAGAAGAAGCAAAAGAAGCTGCAAAATCGGTTCATGTAGATGCTGATGATTGTGATAAATGGGGTCAAGTTGTAGAACGAGTATTTGAAGAAAAGATTGAAGGATCTTTAATTCAACCAATTCATATTTATGATTATCCAAGAGATATATCACCATTAGCAAAAGTTCATAGAGATAATCCACGATTAACGGAACGTTTTGAAACAAGAGTTAACGGATGGGAAATAAGTAATGCATTCTCTGAACTTACAGATCCGATTGATCAAAGAGCAAGATTTGAAGCTCAAATGGCTGCAAAAGCTGCAGGTGATGAAGAAGCAATGCCTATTGATGAAGATTATATCTGTGCATTAGAACATGGTGTTCCTCCAATGGGCGGTTTAGGTGTAGGTATTGATAGATTGATTATGTTATTAACTAATTCTCCATCAATTCGTGATGTAATTGCATTCCCTACATTAAAGAAAAAAGATTAATTCATAATATAAATAAAATTAAATAATTAAAAATGGTATTGAGTTTTGTTACTTGATACCATTTTTTTATTGTAATATTTTTATTTCGATGATAATATATCGAAATATTAGTTTAACAGGAGTTTATATATGATTAGATTTCTAGTAGTATTTTTATCATTATTTTTAGTAATGGGTAATTCATTGTGCTTGGCAAAGAAGCCGCCACATGCCGGACCTCATCCAAAACCTCCTAAAAAAGAGAAAAAACATGAAGAATATAGATGTTCTTGGTGGAATCCTTGTTGTGAGGGTGCAAAAAAAGATGATAAAAAATGTAATGAGCATAAATATAAAAAATGGAATAGAAGTTGTAAAAGACATAAGGGATGTAATTGTGCATATGATTATTGGTACCCAAGAAGACATTATGATGAAAATTATTGGAGAAAATATTGGGAAAGTGAAGCTGGTAAGAATGTAAGAAAAGTAAACCATAAAGTAAATGTATTTAGACGAATGGTTGATTCAACAAAGGATTTCTTTACTTGGTAATAACAAAATTTTTATAAAACAGTTAAACGCTTAAGATAATAATACCATTATTTTAGGCGTTTTTTTTAATTGGGTAGTATAATATCTTTTAAATAATAAAAAAAAAGAGTCTCAAATGAGACTCGTTGGAATTAAGAATAGCTGGAAGTATGAAAAAGATTAATTATATTAAACAATCATAGCTTTATTTTATCTATTCACTGTATGGCTAATTATTTAAATATTTTTATAAGTCGTAATGTTTTAAAAAAATTACCTGCTTGTACTATTGTTTTATGTGTATTAAAATCTATAGAGTTATAATATTGAAGGGTTTTATTAATGAAGAAAAGATATATATTTGGGATTTTGGTATTTATAGTAGTGTTATTCTTTTTTATAAGTATTTCTGTTAGTCCAGATGAGAAGATTGGTGCTTTGAATTCAAATGTTCCACGAATAGGACAAAAAGTTTGGACTTATAATATGAATAAGCATGAATGGAAAAAATATGATAAAAATATTGATTTAGACGAATCAAAAGAGGAAATAATTTTGCAGGTTGAAGCTCCGGAAGGAAATGGAGGATATTCTGTATATAACCTTATTACAGGTAATGCGCAGGTACCTAAAGAACCTGTTTGGATTGGAGAAGGTTCAGAAGAGTTTTTGATTGGCAAGAAATTATATTCATATTATCCTAAACAGTTTGAATTTTACGAAGTCGTATTTAATGGGGTAAAATTTGTTCCTAGAAAATTATCAACAAAAGAAGTTTCTGAAATATTTAAAGGATATAAGATTATTAAAGTTTCAGAGTTGAAAAAAGGAAATTATAGTATTGAATGTTCAAAAATAAATAATAAATATATTGTTCTAAATGATATAGGAGAGGATTTTTACAAATATTATATAGTTCCAAATGATAGTAAAAATTTGAAAATAGAGAATTACTCAAATCAATTTAAAATAACTGGTAAGACAGATATAAAAATACAAAGATTAGAAGGTTGTTCAAAGGCTTATCCTTGTTATGACATAAAAGTTAAGTGATGCTTTTTTTGTAATAATTTTTATTCGAGATATATTTATGTTATAGTTGTTTCAGGTAAAATTATGATTTCACTTATAACAAATCCGATAATAATATCTGTTATATTACTTTGCATATTATGTTTATGTAGAATAAATGTATTATTGGCATTGATTGTATCTGCTGTTGTTGGCGGATTAGTCGGTCATATGAATTTAACAGAAGTTATGAATATTTTTATTCACGGAATGGGTGGAAATTCTGAAACTGCTTTAAGTTATATTTTACTTGGAGCATTTGCAGCATCTATGACTCATACCGGATTAGCTCCAATTTTGTCTATGAAGATTGCAAATGCTATTCAATCGAAAAAATATTTATTACTTTATATACTCACAGGTATGGCAATATTATCTCAGAATTTAATTCCTGTTCATATTGCTTTTATTCCTATATTAATCCCTCCATTATTAGGTATTATGAATAAATTAAAAATCGATAGAAGAGCTGTAGCTTGCGGTTTAGCTTTTGGTTTAAAGGCTCCTTATATTGTAATTCCTGCAGGTTTTGGTTTAATTTTCCAAGGATTAATTGCTGATAATCTTATGCAAAATGGGGTTGAGGTTATAAAAAATGATATATGGAAATATACTTGGATTTTAGGTTTTGCAATGTTTATTGGATTTTTAGTTGCAATTTATATATCTTATAGCAAGCCTAGAGAGTATAAAGATTTAGATGTAAAAAGTTATACTGAAAATGAGGATTTAAAGTTAAATAAAAGTCATTATATAACATTATTGGCAGCAGTTTTAACAATGGTTGTTCAGTTGTGGACAAATTCTTTGCCATTAGGAGCATTAGTTGGTTTAGCTGTAATATTTGGATTGAAGGCTATTGATCATGATAAGATGGATAAACTAATTAATGAAGGTGTTGGATTAATGGGATATGTTGCTTTTGTAATGCTAGTTGCAGCAGGTTTTGCAAGTGTTATGAAGGCAACAGGCGCAGTTGATACTTTGGTTAATTCAATAACTCCTTATATGATGTCTAGTAAAATTGTTGCAACTGTTTTAATGTTATTTGTAGGTTTATTTATAACAATGGGAATTGGAACTTCATTTGGTACTATTCCGATTTTGGCAGTTTTGTATGTTCCGATATGTTTAAAATTAGGTTTTAGTATTCCTTCTATGATAATTGTATTAGCTGCAGCTGCGGCTTTAGGAGATGCAGGCTCTCCGGCTTCTGATACAACATTAGGTCCAACAGCAGGTTTAAATGCAGATGGTCAGCACAATCACATTTGGGATACTTGTGTTCCGACATTTTTACACTATAACATCCCTCTAATTTTAGCTGCGATTATTTCTGTATTAATTTTTAAATAATTTTAATATTATAAGATTTCAAAATTTTACTATGATAAAATAATTTTATGGCTGATGTAGAACAAAAGTATGTTCCATTGCACTTGCACACAGAGTATTCATTGTTAGACGGTGCAATAAGGATAGGGGAATTAATAAATTTTTGTAAGGAGAATAACTTTCCTGCAGTTGCTGTAACCGATCACGGTGTAATGTATGGTGATATGGAGTTATATGAACTTGCAAGAGATTCCGGTGTTAAACCTATAATGGGTTCAGAATTTTATGTTCATGATGGTGATATTACAGTTCATGATAAAAATGATAACCCATGCTATCACTTAATTTTGCTTGTTAAAAACAATGTCGGATATGCAAATATTGTAAAATTAACTTCTAATGCTTGGTGTAAAGGTAGATATGTAAAACCAAGAATAAATTGGGAGTTATTAGAAAAATACCATGAAGGCTTAATATGTTGTTCTGCATGTTTAGGCGGAGAGGTTTTGCAAAGCTTGTTAAAAGGTGATTATGAAGGTGCAAAGGCTATTGCAAAACGATATAAAGATTTATTTGGTGATGATTATTATATTGAATTACAAGATCACGGATTGGAAGAGCAAAAACGTACAAATCCTGAATTGATTAAGATAGCTCAAGAACTTGGAATTGAAATGGTAATCACAAACGATTCTCACTATTTGAGATTAGAAGATGCGGATATGCACGATACTTTGTTGTGTATGCAAACAAATAGTGATAAAGATGATCCAAACAGATTTCATTTCCCAAATAATGAATTTTACGTAAAAACTCCATCACAATTAAGAGATGCTTTCAAATGGATGGATAGCGATATGTTTGACAGATGTATAAGAAATACTGTTGAAATTGCTGATAAATGCCATTTGATGTTGGAATTGGGGAAAAGTCCGTTACCAAAATATGATGTTCCATCAGGGTATACGATTGAAACATATTTGGAATATTTGGTTCATGTTGGTTTGAAAAAAAGATATGGCGAAATTTCACCTGAATTAAAAGAGCGTGTTCAATACGAATTAGGTGTAATTGAGCAAATGGGATTTGCTGCATACTTTTTAATAACTTGGGACTTTATACACTATTCAAAAACTCACGGAATTCCTGTTGGCCCGGGTAGAGGTTCAGCGGCTGGCTCTGTTGTTGCTTATGCTTTAGAAATTACAGATTTGGATCCGATTAAGCATAAACTGTTGTTTGAAAGATTTTTGAATCCTGAACGTTTTACAATGCCTGATATTGATATCGATTTTTGTATTGAACGTAGGGGTGAAGTTATTGATTATGTAACCAAAAAGTATGGTGAAGATAGAGTTTGCCAAATTATTACATTTGGTACTTATGCTGCAAAAGCAGCATTTAAAGGCGTTGCAAGAATTTTAAAAATACCGTTTTCTGAAAGTAACAGATTAGCAGCATTGATTGATCCAGCTATTGAACTTGCAATGAGCATCAATGATAAAGCTAAAACATTGAAGAAAGCTATGGAATACGAAGGTTCAGAGTTAAGAGCCTTGTATGACAAAGATGAACAAATTATGATTGATCCGACAGAAGGAAAAACTGTCGGTATGAAAAAACTTATAGATTTGGCTATCGGTATTGAGGGGTTAAAAAATAATACTGGTACACACGCAGCCGGTGTTATTATTGCACCAAAACCGTTAGATGAAATTTTACCAGTTCAACCTTCAAAAGATGGTATTATTCAAACAGGTTATCCGCCACATGCTGTTACAGAAGTTTTAAGTCTATTGAAAATGGACTTTTTGGGATTGAGAAACTTGACGACTATTTACAAAACTGTTGATATGATAAAACGTCGTCAGGGAATAGAATTAGCTATTAATGATATTCCATTAGATGATAAGCCTACTTATGATATGTTAATGGCTGGAGATACAGATGGTGTATTCCAGTTGGAATCTCAAGGTATGAAAAACCTTGTTAAACGTTTAAAACCGGACGTATTTGAAGATTTAGGCGCATTGGTTGCGTTATTCAGACCAGGTCCATTGGATTCAGGCATGGTTGATGATTTCGTTGAAAGAAAACACGGCAGACAGGCAATATCTTATGCTCACCCGTTATTGGAACCTGTATTAAAAGATACATACGGAACTATTGTATATCAAGAGCAGATTATGCAAGTATTCCAAGTTTTGGCTGATTATACTCTTGGTCAAGCCGATATGGTTCGTCGTATGATGGGTAAGAAAAAAGTCGATGAAATGGAAAAGCAGAAAGGTAAATTCATCGAAAGGTCAGCAAAACACGGTATGACATCAGAAGCTGCCGAGGCTTTATTTAATCAGATTTTAAGTTTCGCATCATACTGTTTCAACAGATCTCACTCAGCTGCGTATGCGTTTGTTGCTTATCAAACTGCATATTTAAAATGCCACTTCCCTGTTGAATATTTATCAGCATTATTATCAAGTGTAGCAGGTGATCAGGAAAAAACTCAGTTATATATTGAAGAAGCTTTGAAAAAAGGTATAAAAGTTTTACCACCTGATATAAATCACTCATTAGCATCATTTACGCCAGACGGTGATAATATTAGATTTGGACTTGCTTCAATTAAACAAGTTGGTGAAGGCGTTATTGAGGAAATTATAAAAGAGCGTGAAGCTAACGGCGATTTTAAATCTATATATGACTATATAAAAAGAGTTGATCCAAAATGTACTAATAAAAGAACATTAGAAGGATTAATAAAAGCAGGTGCATTTTCAACTATTGAGAAAAGTAGAAAACAATTAATCGAAAACTTAGAATACATAACAGCAACAGCATCAAAAGAAGCAAAAGCAAAAGAATCTGGTCAGGGCAGTTTATTTGATATGCTGGGAGATACTGCGTCAATTGATGATGCGAAATTCCATCTTGCAGGTTCTGATGAAGAGTACGATGCAAGACAAATTCAATTGTTTGAAAAAGAATTCTTAGGATTTTATGTAACAAGTCATCCGCTATCTACTATTAGGGATAAATTGCCATTTTTGATGACTCATAAAATTTCACAAATTCCGGAAGTTCCAAATGAAAAGGTTGTAACAATTTGCGGATTAGTAACAGGTACAAAGCAAATTCCGACGAAAAATGATCCGACAAAATTCGTTAGATTTGTTACAATAGAAGATTTGACAGGCAGAATTGATACTTTGGCGTTTAATTCAAAAATTGCTGAGTATAATGAATTTCTGCAACAAGAACAGCGTATTATTGTATCAGGGAAAGTTAGCAGAAGAAGCGATGAAGATCCGCCTATAATTTTAATTGATACTGTAAAACCTGTTGATAACTCTAATATATTTACAATTAAATTAAATGATAAAATGAAGTATGAAGAGCTGTTTTTACTAAAACAAATGTTATGCAAACATAATGGCTCAGATCCTGTTATGCTAAAATTAAAAGACTTAACAGGGGATGTGAAAATTTTAACTTCATCTATATTCTGGGTAAATTCTTCAAATGAGTTAGTAAATAGTTTGAAAAAAGGCTTTGGAAATAAGGTTGATATTTCTATAAAATCAATGGATACAGATTTAAAAGAAGAAGCGGTTTAATGAAATTAAACCGCTTCTTTCTAATATTATATATTTTCTTAACTATTCCAAATTAACATTTTTTGTTAAAAATCCTGATGCATCAACATTTTTACCTTGTGCTTCTGCGTTTTCTAAAAGATATGGCATAGCTTCCATGTTTCTTCTGATAACTTTTGTGTCGCCAAGTCTGATTTCATCAATATTGATAGCCGGATTTGTTCTTTTGCTAATTTTATCTGTCATTTTTAAAAGTTCATCAAGAATTTTTAAATTTTCAGGTTTGCTATCTTTAGAGCACAGATGAGTAATTAATTTGAAAAAGATGTTTTCTTTGCAATCTGGACCTAAGTCCATTGAAGGCATTCCTTTTAGAATATCTTTAGCAAATGTTGGAATTAATTTTTCAGTTAATCTTGCTTGTTCCGGTGCATTTGGTGCACTTTCTAAAAAATGACTTAAGAAAAATTTTGAATTAGCATCATCTGTATGTGTAACAACTGCTTCTGCTAAATCTACCGCTCTTGGGTTTTCTTTGCTTATTTTTGGTAATAAGTTTAATAAATATCCCATTATAGTACTATATTTATTACCTTTTGTCATCCCAATAGTATTAAAATCTATGCTTGGAAATATATTAGTATTTATAAAAGCATGTGTATTTGATAAATCAATAAGGTCTTGAGCTAAACTCAAATGTCTTTGAGGCATTTTATCAGCGTGGGTTAAAAATTCTTGAATTTCTTGTGCTTTTATTTCGGCAGCTTTTGCATTTAATCCAAGTGATTTGAAATTATTAAGTTGATCAGCCATTTTTTGCTCTGCTGGAGTAAATCTTCTTCCTAAATTTTTGAATTTTGCAGCTTGAGTTTGAAATATACGCATTACTGTATCAAATATATTACTGTTTTTAGCTTCTTTTTCTAAATCAATACCTAAAATTTCTTTTGCGTATTTAATTAGTTCGGATGTTAGATTTTCGCTTTTTGTTTGTTCATTTTTTCCAAGTAAGGTTATTGAATCTAAAATTTCTTGTGCAGAATTAGTACGAGGGGGATGAAATGTTGCTCCCATTTCCATAAATCCACCTTGTCCAAGCATTCGGTTAGGAAGAGGCTTTTTTAATGAAAGTTGTTGAGGGATAGCACTTGTAGCTTTTGAAGTTATTTTTGATATAATGCTCATTTATGAGTCCTTTCTGATTGAGTAATCGTGTATTTAATAAGTCAGAACATATTATTTTTTGATATAAATATTTGAATATTACAAAAAATTTACAACTTTTTTATAAATAAAGTGCTTGAAAAAAATTTTTTAGCATGTAGAATAAAGAGGTAACCCAAATATGCGGGGGTAATTCAGTGGTAGAATGCCTCCTTGCCAAGGAGGATGTCGCGAGTTCGAGCCTCGTCTCCCGCTCCATTAAGAAGGATCAGATTATCTGGTCCTTTTTAATTTTGTGTTTATATTTGTAAATTTATTTTTTTTTTAGCTCTTTTTTTTGTATAATTATAATGAAGGAGTTTTTGATGAAGAGTTTTATTGTATTTTTAATATCTTTAGTGATTTTAATATTTGCAGTTCAGAATATGCAAGTGTTTCAAAAAACTCGTGATGGAAAACCTTTTGAAAGTTACAAGACTGTTTCCGGAGATACTTTGCCTCCTATTTTAACTCGTTATTTAGCAAATGAAGGTGTAAGGTATTCTGTTTATAATATTCCTAATTATGTAGATGATTTATTTATTCATAATTTAGAATATGAGTCTATTTATAAAAGTAAACCAAAATTTTCTATTATATTGATTTCTCCTGATAGTCAAATTAAAAAAGATTCTTCTATTAAATCTTTTTATGACAAGGTTTATGAAATGACTAAAAAGTATGAAAATGATTTTAATCTCTTAGTGTTGAATCATGAAGCAAATAAAAAATATATTTTAAGTTTTGATAATCAGGGTTATAAAGGTTTAAAGGAACATTGTGCTCAGTTTTGTATAATTGATCCAGCAAGAAAAACAATGTTTACTTTTAATAGAATTTCAATTACGGAAACAGATGCGTTGGAAGCAGTTTTTCAACAATATAGCGGATTGTTGCACTAAGTATTTATTATTGTAAACCTGTAGCTTAACAGTACTATATTTTAGCATGTTTTTGTCTTATACTCGATATATCTTATTGGTTATGGAGGGTATTATGAAACAATTTTTGAAAGTTGCAGGGTATATAGTTTTATCTGTTTTATTGTGTTTATATCTTGTATTTTTATTTGTGCTTCCAAGAAAAATTGATTTAAACGTATATAAGCCTGAACTTCAAAAATTAGTTAAGGATAATACAAATTTAGATGTTGATTTTGGTAAAGTGGATGTTATAACAAGTCCATTTTTAGAAGCCGGAATCAAAACAAATGATATAAAGGTTAAGTTGCCTGACGGATCTATGTTGTTTAGTGCGGATTCTTTTAAGGGAAAAATATTTTTGCCAAGTTTGTTATGGCTTGATGTAAGGGTTTCTCAAGCAGAAGTAAATGAGCCAAAATTAAATGTAGAAATTTTAAATGGTGAAAAATACAAGGTTGGAAAATTATATGAAGATATTATAAACAAGCGTCGCGCAGAACGTAGATTAAAGCCTCCTTTTGAGTTTGAGGAAAGTTCTCAATTACCGTTTGATATATCTATTGTAAAATTGAATATTCCAAATCTTAAGTTGAATAATTACCAAGCTATAATCGATGATACAAAAGCATCTCATAAATTAACACTAAAAGGCGATTTGTTAAAATTAGGTTATTATAATGGGAAAACGGCTAAATTAAAAACAGATGCAAAATTCTTAAGTGATGAAAGTCAAAATATAACTGCTAATCTTGATATAGATACTTTTATTCCTAAATTCGCACCATCAACTGAGGATGAAGATGATGATGCAGTTTTTGAATTGCCTTTTGTCAATCCTGTTAAAGCCTACAGAGATTATAATTTAAAGTCTAATATAGCTGCAAAATTAAAAGTTAGACAAAACGAAAAAAACAATAAAATTTGGGCAAAAGGTTTTGTAAATATCGATGGTACAACTGTTACTTTAGCGGGTTTACCATTGCCAGAGTCTTCTTTTAATTTGAGTGCAAATGGTTATTCTTTTGATTTCGATACTAAACTTTACGTAACTGCTAAAGAATTTATGAAACTTGCAGGTACTGTTGATTATGGTAAAAAACCGTATTTGGATTTATCTGTAAAATCAACACAAGTTTATTTTAAAAATCTTTTGAATATCACAAGAGCTTATTTAGATACTATTCATATCAAAAATGATATAGCTCAAATGTCTGCAAGTGGATTTTTACTTTCAAATTTCCATGTAAAAACAGATTTTTCAAATATTGAGTCAGATGGTAAATTCGTTATTAGAAACGGAAATGTCGTTGATAAAAATATTGGGCTATTATTCAATGATATCAATGTTAATTTAATGTTTGATGATAATGTATTTAAGGTTGAGGACAGTAGTGTTTTAGTAAATCATAGACCTATACATATTTCAGGTAAGGTTGATTCAAATTCTATAGCTAATGTAAATATTATTGCTGATAGAATTCCTATACCTGAGTTATATTTGGCTTTTGCTCCTAGAGAATTAAAAAGAAATTATCTTTTAAAATCAGGATTTTTAACTTTAAATACTAAAATCGTTGGTGAAATTAAAAGTATTGCAGCACTTTTTGAATTTGATTTAGAAAAACTTAATATAGCGGATAGAAACGGCAAATTCATTGTTTTAAATGATATATTGCATTTTGGTGTTGTAAATTATGGCGGTGAAATTAGTGGAAAATTAAAAAATAAAGGTTTTAAATTTTTAATTCCTTCTACAAATTCTGTCTTATCTAATGACTTATTAGTTGCTGATATTAAGGATAAAATTATCAAGGTTGATAATTCTGTATTTAAATTTAATAAACAATCAAAAGTTACTATAAAAGGTGAAATATCTGATTATATTTCAGATATAAAATCTAAATTTGTAGCAAATGGTTCTATTGTAACTTCTGATATAAAAATATTAGTAGGAAATCAGATTGCACCATATTTAGATTCAAAAGGAGCAGTTCCGTTAAAGGCAAATTTGGAATCTGATAGCAAGACAATGAAACTTATTGCACAAATGGAATCTAATCCTAAATCTTATATAACTCCTGTAAAATTAGATGTGTTATCTGGTCAGAAGATGTTAATTCAAATTCTTGCGGAGAAAAATGGTGACGCTTTAAAAGTATACAAATCCGGTTTGTATGTAAGAAAACCTTATGCAGTATTTTCTGATAACTTAAAGAGAAATCTTCTTAATGCTCATCAAATAATAGGTATTCGAGCAATGATTTCCAATTTTAAAACCGAACCTTTTATAAATATATTCAAACTTACAATTCCTAAGGATTTGAATGGGTCAATATGTTATTATAAAAAGTCAAGGTTTGCATTTGGCGGGAATTTATATGTTTTCGGTAAGTTAAATTCTCCAAGAATTAATGGAAGTTTTAATATTAAAAAACTAAGTATTCCTGAACTTATGACAACTGTTAGATATGTCATTGCAGATTTAAACAGTAATGGCGTGCGCATTAATGCAAGTGATATTCTGGCAAACGGATCAGATTTTAATGTAAACGTTACATCAAATTGGAATAATTTATTTAATATGAGGTTAGGTGATGTAAGGGTTTATTCAAGAGATATCAATGTTGATAAGTTATTAAAAGTTTCAGATAACTTGATGAAATCTCTTCCAAAAACAAGTTCTTCATCCTCTAAAAAAGCTGATATTCCAGTTGAAATTATAAGAGGAAATATAAATTTAAAATCTATTAAGTCCGGAAATATTTTGGTAAAAAATACAACAGGTAGAATTTCATTATTCAAAAATATTTTATATATCAATAATTTAAGAGCATATCCATTGGGCGGAAATATCTTTGGTGATGTTTCTATGAATTTGATATCAACTGAACTTAATGCAAAAGTTTCAGGTAAAAATTTCGATGTAGAAAAATTATTATTAAATACAGTTAATATGAAAGATACATTGGCTGGTAATTTACATTTTCTTGCAGATATAACATTAAAAGGTACCCAAATCGAAGAGCAAATGAAATCACTTAAAGGGTATGTAGATTTTAGTATTAAAAATGGACAATTGGGACCATTTGGTAAATTTGAGAATTTCTTAATGGCAGAAAACTTAAGGGAAAATGCATTCTTCTCTTCTGCTATAGGTTCTATTATTACAGATGTTGTTACTGTTGATACTTCACATTTTAATAATTTATATGGACATTTAACATTTAAAGATGGTGTAGTAAATGTTGCACCAATAAAATCTCAGGGAAATGTAATGTCTATGTATATTGCAGGAAAAGCAAATTTACTTGATAATAGTGCAGATTTAAAATTGAGGGGTAAATTGGCATCAGCATTTTCTGATCGTCTTGGACCTTTGGCAAATATAAATCCAGTGAACTTGATAAAAAATACTCCTGGATTGAATATTGTTGCAGCAAAAACATTTATGATATTCTGTGAAACTGTATCAGAAGAAGAAATGAATGCCCTGCCACCTTTAGAAGAGGGTAAATCAGACGATTATGCAACTAAATTCCAAATTGTACTAAGAGGTGATACAAGAAAACCTCTAAAAATGATAAAGTCATTTAAATGGTTGGCTTTAGATAGTGATATAGAAGCAGCTAAGAGTTTTGTTGATACAATGCCAACACCACTTCCGGGCGAAGAAAATATGACTGTCGAAGAATTGATTCAATTAAGAGCACAGCAAGAAGCTGGAGTTGTTGATAAATCATCTACAGAACATCCTTCAAATGAAGATAATCAATCTAAATCAATTATTGATAAGTTAAAATCTAAATTAAAAAAAGATAAATAAAGTTATATAGATAGATAAGAAATTCAAAATAAACTAAAAGGTGGCGACAAACAAAAGTTTGCCGC
Source organism: uncultured bacterium (assembly GCA_949292185.1). Lineage (GTDB taxonomy): Bacteria > Cyanobacteriota > Vampirovibrionia > Gastranaerophilales > Gastranaerophilaceae > Zag111. The sequence continues at coordinate 18,619 of CASEYP010000031.1, read as the reverse complement.
CACCTTCTTTAAAAAACTTTTTCTATTTAAATTTCATTTATTAAAAGAACCGGCTGAGGAATTGGATTTTGAGGATCTTCTGATTGAGTCCAGCTTCCTGAATTTATAAGATCTTGTTGAGCTAGATCTTTCATATTTAATTGTTTATATACTTCAGCCCTTTCAAGGTATAAACGATCTTTTAATAAAAATACTCTATCATTTTCAGCTCTTTCTATTAAATCTGTATAGATAAGTAAAGCTTCTTCGTAGTGTTTTATATTGTATAGAAATTGAGCTTTATCCCATAGGAAAGAATCTTTTTCATAACCGCTATCTGCGTGCGCTATTTCTTTATTAAAATCTTCGATAGCACTTTTATATTCCCCAAGATGGTATTTAATGTAAATTTTATTATCAAAATTCATAATATTAAAGCCATCAGCTCCAAGTTTGTATGCTTTGTCATAATCTTTGATTGCATCTTGATATTCTCCAATCTGAAATTTTGCATAACCTCTTAGGGAATACCATTCCTGAGCTATTGGGAAAATTTTTGAACCTATAGTTGTAAAATTAATTGCGTCTTTATATTTTTTATTTACAATCATGTCTTTTGTAACTTCAAAAGGTGAAATTAATGCACAGCCCAAAACGATTATAAATATTAGTATAAGTGATTTTAATAATTCTGATTTAAATAACTTGTAATATTTTTCATCAATAATATCTGAGGTTTGGAATTTTACGATCTCATATTTACCAAAAAGCTTTTCTAATTTCTTTTCAAAAAGTTTAGTGCAAATAAAGGTAATTGCTTGATAAAAAATAAACATTATAACAAGAATTATAAGCGTATTAATATACCAATAATTATTGACAAAGAGGTTGTAATTAGGGAATAAGATTCCATATAAAAGGGCTAAAAATAAAAGAAAAATAATTATTGTAGAAGTTCTTTTGTGTAATTTAATTTCTTCCCAAATTTTGCTAATATTTTCTTCATCAAAATGTGTATCAAATTTGTAACCTTTAGTGTTATTTGTTGATCTGATAATAGTTTCATTATCAGATGTATAAGTATAAAAATCCATTGGTGATTGTTTATACAAAATTTTAAATATATTCATTTTTAGCATACTCTATATAAATTCCCTTGTTTACTTATAATATCATAAATTGTAATTATTATATTACTAAAATGGACTTATTTTTAAAGTTTAGGTGGGGATTGCTTTTTAGGCGTGATTTAAATTTTAGTAATCTTAATATTCTGTTACACATCAATAAAATTCTTAATTTTTTCTTCAATAATACTTTCATCAAGACCTTTGTAATTTATTCTGGATGAAGTTATTGGTTGTTTATAATCATATTTATTTATAGATCTTGAATCAACAATGACTGATGGTGGTAAAATAGACCATTTGTATAGAGCTGATGACATTCTTCTATAGAATTTATCAAGCCATTGAATTTTTTGTTCTTTAGAAACATTATGTTTAGATTCATATAAAAATTCAGAATTTAGCATATCATAATAATGTTCTTTTTTATTTTCTACTCTCCAGATAATTTCATCAAGAAATTCATAAGGCATAAGAGCGTCTTCTGCAATAAGTGGTTTCCCTGTTTTAGGGTTTATAGCAAGTTCAGCGCCCGGTTTTTTCAAAATAATAGCCTCCGGGATTGCATTTTTAACTTCTCTATTTTTATTTAGCCAATGAGCAAGAGCAAATAATTTTGTTTTAGGAACATCCGCAATCGGAGCAAATCCGCCTGACATATCACCATTTATTGTTGCATAACCCATATAAAGTTCAGATTTATCAGAAGTTGCGATAGGAAGACATTTTGCAAATTCATTACTTATTCCCCACAAAAACATTGCTCTTGATCGAGCTTGAATATTATCCATTGTGAAAGATTGAGAATATTTGCAGTCCCATTTTTGTTCTACGGTTTTAAATAGATTTTGTAGACAAGAATTTGTGGTGTCGACCATTTCTTTAATTGATGCTTCAGTAAAATTAATTCCCAAATTTTGAGCAAGTTCTCTAGCGTCACTTTTGCTTTCAGAACTTGTAATTTTAGATGGCATACTGATACCAAAAACATTTTCAGGACCTAGGGCATCTGCTAATAAAACAGCACAAACCGTTGAGTCAAGACCTCCGGATAGTCCTAATACGGCACGTTGAAATCCTGTTTTTTTGAAATAATCTTTTATACCTTGAATAATTGTTTTATATGTTCTTTCTAGGTCAGGTTCATATTCAAGAGTATAAACTTTAGCTTCTGTAAGAGTTTTTTCTAATCCCTTTGTAAGTGGGTAAATTTTACCAAGTTCCATATGAGGATTTACTATTAAGAATTGTTCTTTAAATGATTTTGCTCTTGCTAAAAGTTTTCCGTTTTTATCAAAAACTCTGCTAGAACCATCAAATGAACTATTATCTATTGCACCAACTTGATTTACATAAACGATAGGTGTTGAGTATTTTTTTGAAATAAAAGAAAGCATATTGTGTTTTAACTGTTCTTTTTTAGCTCTTGTAGGAGATGCTGAACAGTTTACAAACACATCCGGATTTTCTTTTGATAATTCATCTATCGGGTCTATAGAATATAGCGTTGTATCATTAAAAAATTCTTTGTTGTTCCAACAATCTTCACAAATTGAAATTCCGTATTTTAAACCATTTATAAGATTTGTCATCGGGCACTTTTGAATTTTTTCACTATCAAAATCGCCTAAAGTATTTCCGGGTTGATTACCTATAACAGGAGATGGTTCTATGTATCTGTAATCATTAAATTCAGAATATGTTGGAAGTAGAGATTTTCTAACGATTCCTTCAATCTTTCCATTTTGAAGTATGGCAACTGAATTGTAATATTTTTTACCTGTTAGATGATTATATTTTCTTGGTTCTACAAATCCAACAAGGGCTGTTGTTTTTGTTGTAATTTTTGCAATTTCCTTTAGCCATTTTACATTTTCTTCAACAATAATTGGGTGTCTATCTATTGTATCTTCTATTGGATACCCCATTAGTGTAAGTTCTGGAAATACTACTAAATCAAGACCTATATTTTGGGCGTGTTGAATATATTTTACAACTTTTTGAGAATTGTATTCTATATCTCCTGCGATTGGGTTAATTTGAGCAACGCCTATTGAACCTTTTTTATAAGGCTCTAATAATATTTTTAACTCTTTTTCAAGAATTATGTTGCTTTCTTTTGGTAAATTTTTATCATAAATTTCAGATAATTTATAGATTGATTCTTTATTGTCATTTTTAGATAGTATATTTTTTATTTCTGTTTTAAATTCTTCAGCATTTAGTTTTTCATATTTAATCATCATTCAGCCCTTAATATCTCATCGTTTTTATTATATCCTAAAAAAAGTATAATATTATTGCAAAATTAAGATGATTTTACTATAATTTAAATGTAAACACAAAGCGGTATCGTCTAGTGGTTAGGACGGGAGATTCTCATTCTCCAAACACGGGTTCAATTCCCGTTACCGCCGTTTTTTATTGCTTAAAATTATTCTTCTATTGCAATTTTTAAACAGTTATCTTTTTGAGTTTTGAATAATTCATAGGCTTCAAGTATATTTTCAAGTTTAAAGGTTTGTGTAATTAAAAAATCTGTATTGATTTTCCCTTCAGAAATAAGTTTTAGTAATTTCTCACAATGAATAGCGTCGACTCCACCGGTTTTAAATGTTAGATTTTTCCCGTACATCAAAGGTAGTGGCAGAACTTGATTTTCTTCATACATAGCAACAACTCCGATGATTGCGTTCGGGCGTGCAATTTTCCAAGCTAATTCAAGCGTACTATCATTTTCCCAGTCGTATGGTTTTGACGGTGTAAAATTGTGATTTGCTTGGGTGTTTTTGTAATTAGAAAATCCTGCAGCTTCAATAACTCCGTCAGCTCCTTTATTTTTGGTAATTGCTTTTATTTCTTTTTCGATATCACAAGTTTTTGGATTAAGGTAATAATCTGCTAAGTTATTTTCTTTTGCAATATTTAATCTTTTTTCATTGATATCTATTGCAATAATAGTTTTTGCACCAAGAATTTTAGCGCAAATCATAGAACACATTCCAACAGGGCCTGATCCAATAACGGCTATTGTATCATCAGGTTTTATTTCACACATTTCTGCTCCAAAATATCCGCTTGATAGAATATCTCCAACAAATAGAGCATTCCTATCACTTACATTATCAGGAATTTTTGTCAAACCCATTTCTGCAAACGGAACTCTTACATATTGAGCTTGGCAGCCGTCTATTCTGCAACCTAATTCCCAACCTCCTTTTTTGCAGTTGTTAATATATCCTTTTTTGCAAAAATAGCATTCTCCGCAAAAAGTTTCACAATTTGCGCTAACCCTATCTCCGACTTTTAAATTTTTTATATCAGAACCGATTTCAACAATTTTTCCAACAAATTCATGTCCTAATATTATATTGTTGTTTGCTCTTGGAACCATTCCGTTTATTATATGTAAATCACTTGTACAAATTGAAGATAGGGTAACTTCTACAATGGCATCTTTCGGGTCTATAATTTTGGGATTTTCTTTTTCACAAAGTGAAATTTTTGATTTTGAATTTTTATCATAAACAAGTGCTTTCATATAACCTCCATAAATAATTTTATATATAAATATTTTACAATAAATTATTTTGTATTAATATATTGTTGGTAACATTATAAGGAGTGAAAGTATGAAAAAGGTTTTATTGTCTCTTTTCGTAGCTGTTGCTTTAGTTGTACCGGCACAGGCTGCAACTTATGACGCTGCATCAAAAGTTCCTACGATTGGAGAAAAGTTATTAACAAAGAATGGAATTTCAGCAACAAATGTTAAATTTACAGTTGTATCAGGAGCAGTTGATAATTCTAATTATGCAACGGACAGAGTTGTAAACGTATCAAGCAGTGAATTATCTTATGCGGGAAATGACAATGAAGTTGCAGCAGTTGTCGCAAATGAACTGGGGCATATTATCAGTGGTCACGCTTCAAAAGGTAAAGTTGTTCAATTGTTCACAGCAGGTACAACATCAGATGGATCATCTAACATTCTTTCAAATTACCAGTACACAAAAGAAGAAAAAGAAGCTGATGTTATTGCAACAAATTTAATGGTAACAGCTGGTTATAATCCGTTAGCCATTATTGTAGTATTGACAAAGCAGACAGGGACGTACTGGGAAGCAATTCAGGGCAAACCGGCTAATGCTGAAAGAGCAATGAGTGTATATAATTATGTAAGTTATGCATATCCTGATAAAATTAAAGCTGGTTATGGCTGTAATGAATACAGAACATTTGTTGCGTATGCAACTCCTATAGTAAAAGAAAGAGATGCTAATAAGAAGCAAGCTTCAAAAAATGAAAAAGAACAAGCTAAATCTTTAAAAAACAGTACTTCTCAATTAACAAAATTTAAAACCCGAGGCGGTTTAAGCGGATGGGATGCCATATTTGGTTTACTGAGCGGCGAATAGTTATTTATTTTGTAATTTTTAAAAGGCTCCGTTTACAGTATTGAACGGAGCTTTTTGATTTTGTATAATATTTATATATGGGTAATATAATTAATTTTTTCAAAGACTTTAAAAAAGGTGAAAAATCAAAGCTGTCGCCTTTGACCTCAAACAAAGGCTATAATGCGTTTCTGGAAGGGCAGAAACTATTTAATAATTCTGAATACGATAATATGGCTCTTGAAAAATTCATACTGGCAGAAAAAGAAGGTTTTATTTCTGCTGAAATGTATGCGGATATGGCATGGATTTATGGTTGGAAGAAAGATTTTAAACGTGCTGAATATTATGTCCGAATGGCTATTGAAATGGATTCTGACTACGGGTATTCCTATTATATTTTGGCAGGAGTATATGAGGACTATTATAAAAATCCTCAAAAAGCTTTTGAATTATTATTGCTTGCAGAAAAAAAAGGTTGTTCCCAATCCATTCTTTATGATAAAATCATTGACTATTATATGGCTTTTAACAATCCGCTAAAAGCCATAGATTACGCAAATAAAGCTCTAGATAAAGAAGTAAACGTTCCATATTTTTTATTTATTAAAGGGTGGTTATATCATAAACTGAATGAACATAAAAAAGCCCTGAAATATTATCTGAAAGCTGAAGACAAAGGGTATGGAGACGATGATAATAATGTCATGCTGTATGTTAATATCTCAATTTGTTACAACTTTTTGAACAATTTAAATAAAGCTCATGAATATGTAAACAAAGCTCTGTTTAAAAATAAAAATGAACCTGAAGGGTATGCACAAAAAGGATTTTTATATTACTACGAAGGAAAGGGGATGGATAAAGATAAAGCTTTAAAGTATCTGTTGCAGGCAGAAAGTTTAAATTCAAAAAGTGCAGATGTATATGGTTATATTGCAGCTATTTATATTGATGAAAAAAAAGAATATGAAAAAGCGTTCGAGTATGCTAATAAAGCAGCAAAATTGGATAAGTATTTTTATACAGTATTAGGCCATCTCTATTATGAACAAGGTGACTATAAAAAATCTTACAAATATTATAAAAAGGCTTATAAATATAATGCGGAAAAATTTACACTATGGCAGTATTTTGACATGATTGCTTCTTTAAAAGAGTTGAATTGTTATAAATTAGCTTTAAAGTATGTAGAAGAAGCTATAAAAATCTTTCCTAAAGAGAGGTGTTTTAAATGTTTGCAATTAGAATTACTGGCTGCTCAAAATAAAATGAATGAAGAATATATCCATTTAATTGAAGATTTCAATAAAAAAAATCCTGACATAGTAGAAAGCAGAATATTTTTAGTAGAGTGTTATGCTAACAAAAAAGAATATGATAAAGGTATAGAAATAATTAATAAAATAATTAAAGACTTCAAAAACAACAAAGATATTGGCGTTAAACAGTACATACAGTATAATACACTATGGTTTCTTGCCTATCTATATCTAGGAAAAAAAGATTATGAAAAAGCACTTGATAATATCTATAAATTCACAGTCAATTATGATCACTCTTTGAATAAAAATACTTATCTAAATATAAAAAAAATTTATAAAAAGCTTATAAAAAAATTTCCTGAAGATAAAAGACTTGATCTAATACGTGAAAAATTCAAACTAGAAGAGGAATGACGCAATATCTGCTCATTCCTCTTTTTTGTCCATCTTTTGTTCAGAAGACGGACTGAAAATGATTATTCACTCATTAAGTGTTGAAATGTTTGAAAATAAGCGTTACTAATGATAGTACATTTATTCCTTAAATTTTTATCAGAAGAAATTTACTGTCTTTTCGGGCTAAAACTTTATGTTGTAGATCCTTTTTAAACATCAGTATTTCTCCTTTATCTACAGTAAATTTTTCAGCATCAAAATGAAGTTCAATTTCTCCGTCTAAAACATAAACTGCAGCATCTTCTGCTGATGTATGTGTATCAATTATTTCATCCTTTTTTAATGCAATAATGTTTAGGCTGGAATTGTTGTTTTCCATAAGTGTTTCTTTTCTAAATGTTGCATCATCAAGGTTTACAAGTTCTTTTGCTTTTAAAACGTTAAAAAACATTTTGCCCTCCTTATTTCTTTATAAGGAGTTTATCTTATATTTTTAGAATTTTATATTAACCTTGTGAGTATTTTTCGGGTGTGAATTTTATTTTTTAAAATAATTATTTTAATCCATACTGCCGCTTCTAAAACCTTCAAGGTCAAGGGTTATATATTTTATCCCAAGTTGTTTTAATTTTGGAATTAGGGTATCTTTTTTATTTAAAAGTTTTTCAAAATCATCTTTTAAAATTTCAATTCTTGCAAGATCTTCATGAAGTCTAAGTCTGCAAGAGTTAAAACCTTCGGATTGCAAAATCTGTTCACCTTGTTTAACTATGTTTAATTTATCTTTTGTCAGATGAGTATTATAAGGAAATCTTGTTGCAAAGCAAGGGGTTGAAGGCTTGTTATAGGTTTTTATTTTACAAAGTTTTGCATAATCTCGGATTTCTTGTTTTGTGATTTTAAATTGTGCAAAAGGTGATAATATTCCAAGTTCTTTAAGTGCTTTTAATCCTGGTCTATAGGTATTTAAATCATCATAATTTGTTCCGTCGATTATGTATTTAAGGTTGTTTTCTTTGGCAATATTTTTTAATTTTGAGAAAAATAGTTTTTTGCAATGATAACATCTGTCTTTAGGATTATTTATAAGAATTTCATTTTCTAGAGGGTAAAACTTATGAACTTCTTGCCTGATTTTGTATTCTTTGCAAATTTGTTTTGTTAGATTTAATTCTTCTTCTGATTGAAATTCAGACGTAAATGTTACGGCTAGGGTATTTTTATTTTTACAAAGATATAAAAGTAGAGTACTATCTATTCCACCTGAAAAAGCAAGGCATATACCCTGCTTTTCAAGTGTTAATATATAATTTTTAAGTTCATCAAATTTATTTTGCATTTTCTGTTGCCATTTTTTTATTAATTATAAAGCAAGTTACAAACATAATAGCACTAACGGTGAATAATCCTATAATATTTCCTATTGTATAAGGCATATTTGCAAATAGTGAAGTCTTATGTTGAATTGCTTCTGATATTGCGTATAAGTTATTTTGAGTTTGCATAACAACAGAATTTGAGATATTTAATAATGACCATTCTAACCCGTCAGGTTTTGATGAAGCGTATGGTGCAATTAGGCCTGATAAGATTAGTGATATTGTTGCAAAAGAGTATGATAATTTTTTATTATCGATAAATTTAGCACAAACAACAATTCCGCCAGTTACAATACCTTCAACAATACCGATAGGCAAATGTATAGCTTGCATTAATCCTGTAAAGTTTGATATTGCAGATAAAGAAACTGAACCGGATAAGGCACTTTCTAAAACAACAGCAATAGATCCAAGTTGCAAAGCTATGACTGATGCTAGAATTGATGCAACAAATGATTTATTTTTATCAGCTAAAGGTTTAAAAATTAGCGGATAAGCAACAAAACAAGCTAAAAATCCCATATTAAAAATATTGCAACCTAAAGCTAAAAGCCCTCCGTCTGCAAAAAATAGGGATTGAACAATTAAAATAGAGCACATAGAAAGAAATGCTGCAAATGGTCCTATTATTGCAGATAATAAGATTGCGCCAACAATATGACCGCTTGAACCTGTTGTAGGGATTGCAAAATTAATCATTTGAAGTGCAAAAACAAGTGCTGTTAGAGTTATTGTTGGAAGAATTTTATCTTTCGAAAAATCTTTTCTAACTTTTTTAAATGCATAAAATGCACTTACTCCTGCTATCGCAAGCATAGGAATTCCTGTAACAGGACAAATTATACCGTTTCCTAAATGCATAAATTATTCCCCTTTCTTGGTAATTGACATTACTCTTAATATTGGATTTTCATAGTGCCTTTTTCCTGCACCGTATCCGATTTTATTTATTGTAAATTCTTGAGGAAGGTTTTCTCCTGTATATAAGCTTGCAGCTATTGCAGCACCTGTTGGTGTAACCATTTCCCCATTGTTTTCTGTAAGTTTGATTGGCAAGTGATATTTTGCAGCAATTTCACAGACTGCAGGAACAGGAACAGGAAGTTTGCCGTGTTGACATTCTACAAATCCTTGACCTTCTGTGAGGGTTGAAAAATAGATATTTTCAGGGTTTAAATCGTCTAGTGCTGTTGCAAAACTTACAATATCTACTATTGAATCTATTGCTCCAACTTCGTGAAAATGTACTTCTTTAATATCTTTTCCGTGAACTTTTGCTTCTGCTTCTGCAACTATTCTAAAAATCTTTTTGGCAAGATTTTTAGAATTATCTGTGATATCTGCTTTATCTATAATTTTATTTACATCATCAAGATTTCTGTGAGTGTGTGGGTGATGGTGTTTATGATGTTCGTGTTCATGTCCATTCTCGTGCTCGTGGTGGTGATGTGTGTGCTCGCTATTGTGATTTGTATCTTCCGGTAAAATTACATCAAAATCCGTTGCCATAATTGCATTTATTGATTTTTTTGAAATTACATATTTAAATTCATTATCAAGTTTCATTGAAGCTAAGGCTTTTTCTAATTTTTCTTTTGAAGCTCCAAGATCAATTAATGCACCAACTGACATATCACCTGATATTCCTGATTTGCATTCAAAATATAAATCCATTATTTTTTCCCTTTTACTACCATTGTATTTATCTGATTTGCACTGTAACCTGCATTAAATCCGTTATCGATATTAACAACTGTCATACCTTCAGCGCAAGAATTGAGCATGGTTAATAGAGCTGAAATTCCTTTAAATGAGCTTCCGTAACCTATAGATGTCGGCACTGCAATAACAGGAACATCAACAAGCCCTGTTAAAATTCCGCCTAAAGCACCTTCCATTCCGGCAACGGCAATAATTACATTTGCTTTTCTGATATCATCAATTTTGTCAAAGAGTCTATGTATTCCGGCAACTCCTATATCATAGTATTTTTTTACATTACTACCATAAAACTCTGCTGTTTCTGCGGCTTCTTCTGCTACCGGAATATCTCCTGTTCCGCCTGTACAGATTGCAATTTCACCAACTTTTTTAATTGGTTTTTGGATTAGTGTTAAAACTTTTGCTCTCTCATTATAATTTATATTTTCAAATTCTCTTTTTAGAATTTCAGCTTGTTTTGCGCTGGCTCTTGTCCCAAGTACATTTTGTCCGTTGTTTTTAAATTCTTGAAAAATTTTTATAAGTTGTTCATCTGTTTTGCATTCACAAAATACCGCCTCAGAACAACCTCTGCGTTTTTGTCTTTCAATATCAAGTTTTGCAAAATCTAAATCAACGTATTTATTATCCATAAAATTTATTCTACTCCTTGAGAGTCACTATCAGTCAAGATAGAATTTTCGTTATTTTCTTCTTTGTTTTTAGAATTTTTATTTTGATATTTTCTTGCAAACAGAAGTCCTATTTCAAAAAGAAGATATGTAGGTATTCCAAGCATAAGCTGACTCACAACATCAGGTGGTGTGAATAATGCTGCCAGTATAAGTATTATTACAATCACATAAGGGCGTTTATCACTAATAGATTCATAACTTATCACGCCAGATTTTATAAGTGCAATAGTTATTAGTGGAAGTTGAAACATTATGCCAAATGCTACAGACATCCAAAGTGTAAGGTTTATTATATTGGAAATACCAAATACAGGATGAATATTATCTGATGAAAAACTCATCCCGAATTTTACGACCAGCGGCAATATTATGCAAATACAAAATGCTGCTCCAAGTATAAATAATATGCTTGATGATAGAACTGTTGTTTTTATAAATTTTTTTTCGTGTTCATATAACGCAGGTAAAATAAAGTCCCATATTTTTTTTGCAATATATGGAAAGCATATTATAATATCCAGAACAAAAGCTGTTTTTATTTGTAGTATAAAAACTTCTACAGGTGAAAAAAAGTTAAAAGTAACCTTTGAATTTCCGATTATTAAATCAATAAGCACATTTAGAACTTTTGGAGCTGCAATTAAAGATATCGGAAGAATTATGCACAAAGAGATCAAACATTTTAATAACATTTGTCTTAGTGCTTCCAAATGTTCAATTAAGCTTTCACCATCTTTATTATTATCTTCCATAGTGATTAATTTTGTGGTCTTTCTTTGTCTTTTGCAGGATCAAATTCATCAGGTTTTGGTGCAGTATTTTCTATTGCATCTTTTAATTCATTTGCTTCATCTTTAATTATATTTTTTGCTTTTTTGTATTCATAAGATGCTCTTCCTAATGCTCTTGCAATTTCAGGAATTCTTTTCCCGCCAAACAGTAATATAATTACGACTAATATTAGTAATATTTCTGTTATTCCAAGTGACATATTTTTCTCCTTAATTTATTTTTGTTTATAATGTTTTTTGCTCTTTTATTTCAAAAACTTCTATTGCTTTAAAGTAACAAGTATTTTTACAAGCTCCGCAACCTATACATTTTGATGCATCTAGTATTGGAGGTTTTCCGTTTTCTCTGATTATAGCATGTACAGGGCAAACATTTGCACATTCTCCACAATTTGTACATACATCTTCTTTTATCATAGCCATTGCAATTCTTGTTTTTTGTTTTTCTTCAAGTGTAATCTTTTTGATTGCTCCAGATGGACATACTTGTGAACATTTGTGGCAATCAAATTTGCAAAATCCTTTTGAATAATCCAAATGTACTGCCTCATAATCCTTATCAGCCTTTTGAATAATTTTATTAGGACAATTTGTAACACATAAATTGCAATTTAGGCATTTATTTACAAATCTTTCTTTATCACCAGCGCCCGGTGGTAAAATTACATCTTTAATTTTTTCTACAATTTTATCTTTTAATTCGATGCCTGCTTTAATCATTGAACCAAATACAACAAGTGCTGCACCTGAAATTATAATTTGACGTCTTTTTAGACTGAATTTGACACCTTGTTTTGGCTTAATCCCATATTTTATGGCATTTTTAGGACATACACTTAAGCATTTTAAACATTTTATACAAGTTTCGTTGTCGATAGTTTTTTCTTTAGAATTTATACATCCTGACGGACACAATTTTTCACACATTCCGCAAGAAACACATTCGTCTTTGTCGGTATATAATTTGTTTAATGAAATTTTAGAAATAAGACCTAAAACAGTTCCTACAGGACAAAAATTAGTACAAAATATTCTATCTTGTAGAATTACGGCGATTATAATTAGTGCAAAAACAATTAATCCAAATGTTGATAAAGTTGAGGCTGAGCCAAATAGAGAATATGGTTCAATATATCTTATAATAAAAGCACTTCCGCCTAAAAATATTCCCCACGCTATTGCGGCTATGAAATATTTTAGCGGGAAATTCCCAACTTTTTTTTTATTGTTGGTTGGTTTGTGAATTTTATTTTTAATAAAACCGATAATTTCTTGGGCTATGCCCATAGGACAAATTACAGAGCAGTATATTCTTCCAAATAATAAGGTTAAGCCAAGTGTAAAAATTAGCAGCATAATTGCGATTATTGAAAAATCTGTAATTGTTCTTTGAACTATTGGGGGAAATTGTATATTAAAAATTCTAATAGGGTAAAAAATACCGCATATTCCTAAAATAGCAAGGGTAAAAATTACCCCTGCCAAAATTTTTCTATATAAATATAAATTTTTCGATTTCAATTTCATTATCTTTTATTGCCTACTTCTTTTGCTGTTGCATCAACTTTTTTCAAAAGATCAGGGATATCAAGTCCTTGAGGACAATTTTTTGAGCATAAATGGCATTGAATACATTTATCAGCTCTTTCATCTTCTTTTAATGCATTATAGTTTACACCGAACATAAATCCGTTGCCATTTGATTTATAAACATTGTAAAGCCCAAATATAGCCGGAATGTTTATACCTCTTGGACAAACTTCCATACAATATTTGCAAGCTGTACAGTTTATTGCACCTTGAGATTGGATAATTCTTGCAATTTCATTTGCAATTTTTTCATCTTCAGCTGTAAATTCTCTGAAATTTGTGAAAGTTTCAATATTTTCTTTCATCTGTTGCAAGTTACTCATACCGCTAAGAATTGTGAATACTCTAGGTTTACTTGTAACCCATCTCAAACCAAATGAGGCTTGAGTATCTTGAGGACATTTTTCTTTTAATTTAGCGGCTGCTTTTTCAGGAAGATTACACAATGCGCCACCTCTTAAAGGTTCCATAACAATAACTGGAACTTTTGCTTCATCAGCTATCTCATAAAGTTCTTTTGCATTGATTACTTCCCAGTCTAAATAGTTTATTTGTAATTGACAAAAATCCCATTTATGTTCTTTTATTACTTCTCGAAGCATATCAGGATCTCCGTGGAATGAAAATCCTAAATGTTTTATTTTACCTTCTTTTTTTAGTTTTAAAAGTTCACCATACATATCATTATCACGGTAGTTTTTAATAGAACTTTTATTTATATTGTGAACCATATAATTGTCAAAATATTCAACTTGGCATTTTTTTAATTGTTCGTCAAATATTTTTCGAACATCAGATGGTGAATTGATAAGATATGCCGGGTTTTTATCAGTTAAAAAGAAGCTTTCTCTAGGGTATTTTTTTAAGACTTCACCAATAGCATTTTCAGATTTGCCTTCAACGTACATATAGGCAGTGTCAAAATAATTTGCGCCGTGTGACATAGCGTATTCTACCATTTTATCAAGTTCAACCATGTCAATTTTGCCATTTCGCATTGGTAATCTCATACAACCAAATCCAAGTAAAGGCATTTGAGTTTTGTCAAATTTTCTTTTTACAACTTGTTTTTCACTTTGCTTTGGAGTTTCTTTTTTACCGCAACTTGAAAGTAGTGCTGTTCCACCTAGGGCGATTGCTGAATTTATTATAAATTCTCTTCTTTTCATTTATTCTCCTTATAAGTTTAGGTTATTTATCCATTTTTGAATTTCAGAATCTTTTGCTGAATTTTCGTAAGATGTATAACCTTCAGTTACTTTAGCGTTAGGTGCAAGCTTTTGCATATCAGTGTAGGTTGAAGATGCGCCTCCGCCGCCGTGTGTACAGAATGGAACAATAACTTTATTATCAAAATTATTTTTTGTTAAGAAAGTTTTTACAGGTGATGCCATAGTGTACCACCATACTGGTGTTCCTAAAAAGATTATATTATAATTTTCAACATTACCGTTATTTATTAATTCAGGTTTTATATCATTTTGTTTTTCAACTTGTGCTTGGTTTACTACAGTTGAATAATCTTTCGGATAAGGTTTTTGTGGTTGAATTTCAAATATATCACCACCTGTTAATTTTTGAATTTTTTCAGCAACTGATTTTGTGTTGCCAGAATAAGAATAATACGCAATAAGAACTTTTTTATCGCTCATATTTATCTCCTTTCCTGTAGAATTTGCAAAAATTTTGTAAGTACCAAATGAACATAATAATAAAAGTGCCAAAATTATTATGGCTATTGTTTTTCGTGATGTTTTATTTAATATTTCTTTAATCATAACAATTATATTTTACAGCTTGATAGTTACTCTCAGTCAAGGGGTGAATTTAGCTTTTCTTAAAAATATTTGTTATAATGAAAATTTAAGGAGGAAAGTATGGATTCTATAGTTATTTTATGTACAACAAACAGTCAGGAAAGTGCTTTAAATATTGCGCAAACGTTGGTGAAAAATAAACTTTGTGCTTGTGTAAATATTGTTCCAAAGGTTTATTCCGTATATAGTTGGAAAGATAAAATTGAAACAGATGAAGAATATTTAATGTTAATAAAGACAAAAAAAGATTTGTTTGAAAAAGTAAATAATAAAATACAAGAAATTCATCCGTATGAAGTTCCTGAGGTAATATCTCTGGATATAACAGAAGGTTCAAAAAGTTATTTGGACTGGATAGTTTCAAATGTTAAGTAACTTAATTTAACTATCAAAAATAGATGTGTTTGGATTTATATATTTTCAAGGGAAAGATAATAAAGGAAAACAAATAACAATGCAAGTTATGAATATAAACCAAACGACACCACAATCACAGGCATTTAAAGGACGTTATATATTAAATGGAGATGAAAAAGTTTTTGCAAAATTGAAAGAAGAGGTATTGATGCGAATAGGCCAGCAATGTTCTAGGAAGTCTGTTGCAGCTTTGCAGATTGATGATGTATACAGACGAACTTTTCTTAGTTTTGCAGATAGTTTAGCACAGCATCTTGGTTATAGCAGGTCTTGGCTTCTTCAAAATGCGAAAAATCATAATCTCGAGTTGAATTTAGATAGAAAAAATGAAATTCTTGTGATGACAGGTAATGATGTTGTAGATTTGTTAAAATATATAAAAAAGGATGTTGGTGAAAAAGAGAAATTTAAAAGATTTTTAACATTATTTAAGATTCAATGGAAATATAAGTCTCTTCCTCCATATTTGCGTGAATTATGTTTTGCAAATAGTACAAAGACCACAGCAGAGCAAAAGTTCTATGATTTTGTTAATCAAAAGCAGTGTGAAAAATTAAATAGTATAGAAGATTTAGCTAATAAGATATTTTCAGAAAAATAGTATTAGTGAGTTAATAAAACACTGTTCATTACAAAATATCAAAACTAATTGCAGAACATATGATTATTTGACTTTGTGCAAACAGTACCTTTTGAGCTATAAATGTTATTGCCGGATTTAGTGTAAAAAGTTCCGTCAGATCCGAAAATAGTATTTCCGGCATGAGTATAGGTTTTGCCTTTAGAATCAAAGACGGTATCTCCGACTTTTGTATAGATAGTTCCATCAGAAGAATACATTGCATTCCCTGATCTTGTGTAGAATTTCCCATTAGAACCCCAAGTAGTATTCCCAGAGTTAGTGTAGATATTAACAGGTTTGATACTTGGATGAAATTGAAATTGATTATTAGCAAATGCAGGAATAGCAATTAATAATAAAAATATAGTTGATAATATCTTTTTCATATAGACCTTCTTAATAATAGTATTGTCAGTTTAGAAAATAAGATTATTTATTTCCCTTAGCGCGGTTATGTGTTTTACATAGCATTTGGCAATTTTGGATATCGGTTGCACCACCTTTTGACCATGCTGTGACATGGTCTGCATCCATTTCTTTGAATTGCCAAATACGATTTTTATTATTGTCATTACCTAATGCGCATAATGGGCAGTTAGAAATTCCTTTATCTTTAGCTTCTTGAGTTTGGCGAGCATAAACAGTTTTCTTGTCACGTTCTTCAAATATACGAATTTCGAGTAATTTACTATCTTGGCAACCGCCAAGCACGTATTCAAATATTCCTTTTTTATTTTTGACAAATTCATCAGCATAAAGTTCGGCAACTTTTGCATTTAATTCTGTTTTGCTGTATGGATTTTTGTGATATGTTTCGTACAAATTACCCCAATCGATATTTTTCATTTCTGAATGAACTTCGTCAAATAATCCGTCAACCCAATCAATTACAGAATTAAAATAAGTTTTAAGTTCATTTATATTGTCGTCATGTCTATGTTTTGACATATATTCTTCAATATTACCTTTACTTACCCAAGATAAAGCACATTCTAGGTATTCTTGGCGATTAACTGTACCAGATATATAAGAACTCCATTTCGCAATGTTAGCATTTTGCGAATTGCTGAATTCTTCTTTAGCTAATGTAACAAAAGGTCCTGAATATATAGCATTCAAAACTTCTTGTTTATTTAAAGGTACTCCAACAATGTTTATAGTTTTAAACCATTCTTTTATTTCGCTTTCCGTACCTTCACAAACATAAATTAACAATTTTGTATCAAGAATTTTTTGTTTTTTATCTTCAGCAAGTCCTCTGAAATACTGTTGCATACCATTTTCAACAATAGCAAATCTGCTTGTCACGAAACGTCCTAAACTTGTAATACGTTGTTGTCCGTCTAACACTTCAAGCTGTCCGTCTTCGCGTCTGTTAAAGTATATCAATCCTATAGGATAACCCTTTAATACAGAATCAATAACTGCAACATCTTTTTTGCCGTCAGCATAAATGTAGTTACGTTGATATTCAGGCTGAATGGTTAACTTTCCGTCCATTCCATATAAACCTTTGCCCTCAAGTTCGTTATAAACAAACCCTTCACAAATATCTTTTACAGTCCATTCTGTATGCAGTTCTGTTTTCATTAGTCACCTCGTTTTTTGATAAGAATTCGAGCATATATTTCTTTATTATTTATAGTAAATCTTTTACCATAGTTTGGGTTATCTTCAACGTATCTGTCAATTCCATAAATTTCAAATTGTTCAGGACAATATTTGTCTAAAAAACTTATTGGAACACCCATTTTCCCATTATAGTCACTTGGAATTGCATCTGTATAAGGAACTTCTATCGCGTCATAATTATCATATTTTTGATATTCATGCCCTCTGACTTCTTTGTGTTTGCTGTGCTTGATGTTATCTGCTATTGTCATAAGTTTCAATGGTTCATGACGTCTACCGTGTTCTAGATTGGTAAACCAGCAAGAATTACCCAATCTAGTATAATTCCCTATGTATCCCAATCTTTCCGCTTTTATTCTGTCTCCGTCGGCTATCTCTGCACCTTCTGGTACTCCAAAAACCATATCTGTGCCATTTCCAGTTTTTCCAAGCCACATTTCATTATTTTTAATTAAGGGAAAAACTTCTTTGTAAGTTATAGCATTCATATTTCCTATTATTGTGAAATCTTTATCCGCTTCAATTATCCAAGCTAAAAACTCTCTAAACAGGCTAAAAGGTGGGTTTGTGATTATAATATCTGCTTCATCACGTAACTTTTTCACTTCATCACTTCTGAAATCTCCGTCTCCTTCTAAATATTGCCATTCCAAATCATCTATATCAATAACACCGTTTTGATTTGAATCGTGGTCGAGTGTGAAAATTTTTCCTCTTATTTTGTTAATATCAGGATTAAAATGTGGCGCTTGTTCTTCAAATAATGATGTTTGATAAGGAATATTAACTTTTTTGCTTTCATAAGCATAAC
>CASEYP010000030.1 GCA_949292185.1 uncultured bacterium | reverse complement strand
CTGATACTGATACTGATACTGATACAGACACAGACACAGATACTGACACAGATACTGATACAGATACAGATACAGATACAGATACAGATACAGATACTGATACTGATACAGATACAGATACAGATACTGATACTGATACTGACACAGATACCGATACTGACACAGATACCGATACTGACACAGATACAGATACTGATACTGATACAGATACTGACACAGATACTGACACAGATACTGACACAGATACTGACGATGATACAATCAACGAAGATGGTAGAAGCACATACATTCAAAGAAAATTAAACCAAGAAGAAATTCTATCTATCGACAAACGTCAATATATGAGATACCGAGTATCTGATAACAGAAATCCAATTGCTATGGAAAGAAGCAACGGTGTTGAATCATTACTGGATGTATCAAGAGGTGGAATTTCAGTAACTCACGACAATACAATTAAAGTTGGAGATGTAATACCCGTACACATAGCTTATGGCGGACTCGACATCAAGGCAGATGTAAAAATTGTATCAGCTACGACAAACAGGGCTGGTGGAATGTTCGTAAACCTTGATCAAGGCACAGCAAATCAATTGTTATACCTAAATATGATACTTGAAGACGTAAATAACAGTACAATCTCAAGTTTACAATAGAATAACAATACTAACAAAAGAATAAAAACGGGTAGGTTATAGGATAATCTACCCGTTTTTGTTTAAGATTTGTAAAATTATATAAAGTTTTGTAACAAAAACCTAAATTTTCTAATAAAAAAAACGTTTATTAATACATAGACTATTCGAATGTCATGTAAAAACTCAAAAAGTGAACTTGTGTGCAAATGAGCGGAGCAGACATAGAAAGAACAAAAGATAAAGAAGAAACAACATACAACCAAATGAAAGGATATACGATGACGAGAAAAAGTAGAAAGAACCAAAGGAGAGTAATAGCCTCATTACTAACAGGCTTATTTCTTGTACAACAAACAATGACATTAACAGTTGTAGCTTCAGAAATATCTGGAGTTGCGGGTAGCAATGGAGTATTCAATATAGATCCTGCTACAAAAGCTGGTGAGTTAGGTTTTAGACACTATGAGAAATTTAACTTATCTCAAGGGGATATCGCGAATTTAAATTACACAGATATCTCTACATTTGTAAACATGGTTGATAACCAAATTAACATTAATGGTGTATTAAACACTATGAAAAATGGAGCTTTCTATAATGGGAAAGCCATTTTCGTTTCTCCAAACGGTATGGTTGTAGGCGCATCAGGCGTCCTTAATGTTGGTTCTTTAGGCGTATACACTCCAGATCAAGTTCATTACCAAAATCTCGTTAAAAATCCTGGAGCATCTACATTAGCAGATGCACAAAAGTATAATGCTGGTGGAGCCGTTACAATTAATGGTAAAATCTTTGCGGCAAATGATGTCAACATTAATGGCGGACAAGTTACAGTTGGTCAAAATGCAGGAGTATTTGCCGGAGTTAATGAAACTCAAATTGCAAATAACTTAAACAATGCAGATGCATTATTCAACCAATTAGTAAACACAAACAATTTAACATCAGGAAGTACCTTTACAAGTGACAATGGAAATATTGTAATCAAAGCAAACCAAAATTCAGGTGATAATGTTGCAGGCGTAGACATTGCCGGTCATGTTATGAACTATGGTAAAGGTAATACTGAAATTTATAACTATATGGGATCTGATAATGGTACAAATATTTCAGGTACTGTTGCAAACAGAGAAGGTACATTAAAAATACAAAATAACCAATCAGGAGTAGATATTTCTGGTACAATTATCAACAAAGGCAACACCGAAATTTATAATTTACCTGTAGAATCAGGAAACCTAGGGACAATGGATTTAAATGCTGATTCCGGAATTTCTATTTCAGGTAATATTAATACTGAAGGCGACTTAACAATCCAAAACACAGGATATCAAGGCATTGATATTTCTGGTAACGTAACCAACAATGGCGGTGATGTTAATATCCAAAATGGTAGTGATGATAATACATACTACCCTGTTGATAACACAAAAGTAGCAGAATTAAACATTTCAGGAAACTTAACCAACACTAACGGTAACACTTCAGTTATTAACTATGGTGCAGGCGGACTTAATGTTGATAACAGTGGAACTGTAACTAACACCGGTGATCTTACAATGTTAAATACAGGTGCCGGAGGCTTAACAATTAATGGTGAAGTTGACAATGCAGGACATGCAACAGTAACCAATGAAGCTGGAGCATTAAATATCGGTGGTTCATTTACAAATAATGGTACCAGTGATATTACAAATAATGGTACAGTATTAAATGTTTCTGGAACTGTAAACAACCAAAACGGTACATTGAATATGACAAACAATGGAGCTGGTGGTTTTAATGTTACAGGAAATATTGATTCACAAGGTGCAAACTTAACTAACAATGCAGGTAACTTAAATCTAGGCGGAACATTTACCAACTCAGGAGATGCAACTGTTCTTAACGATGGTACAGCATTAAATGCTTCCGGTTCTATTACAAATACAGATGGAACATTAACTATGACCAACAATGGTGATGGTGGATTTACAGTTACAGAATCAGGAAATATACATTCTGAAGGTCTTGATATGACAAACAATGCAGGCTCTTTAGATATTGACGGTAGCATTACAAACAACGGAACAGGTAATTATGAAAATTACGGTTCTGGATTCAATATAAATGGAACAGTAGAAAATAACGGAGCAGGTACATATTACAATAATGGAGCTGAAGGTTTAAATATCAATGGTTCAGTAACAAATGCAGGACAAGCAACTGTAACCAATGATGCAGGAAGACTCAATATTGCAGGTAGCTTCTCTAATACAGGTTCTACTCAAATTACAAATAACGGTTCTGAACTTAACGTTTCAGGTAAAGTTACTAACAAAAATGGTAACTTAGCAATGAACAACGCTGGAGATCAAGGTTTCAACATTACAGAAACAGGAAGCATTGATGCTCAAGGTTTAGACTTCAGAAATACTGGCGATGCAGGATTTAACTTAGATGGAACAGTTACAAACGCTGGTACATCACAAGTAATAAATAAAGCTGGAGATTTAAACATCGCTGGAAACTTTACAAATACAGGTGATACAACAATGGTTAATGATGGTAACCAATTGAATGTATCAGGCACCGTTACAAACAGAGATGGTCAATTAACAATGACTAACAATGGTGCAAATGGATTTATTATTGATGAAAGTGGTGTTATAGATGCTGAAGGTCTATTATTAACCAATAATGGACAAGCCGGTTTCAACATCAATGGTGATGTTACTAACATCGGAACTGCTGAAATTAACAACACTCAAGGCGATCTAAACGTAAATGGAACAATAAACAACAATGGTAATGCAACAATTACAAATGAAGGAACAAACTTCAATGTAAATGGAACAATAACTAACCAAAATGGTACATTAGCAATGCTAAATGAAAATGGAGCATTAAATGTAGTTGGAAATGTTTCAAATACAAATAACACAACAATTACAAACCATGGTGCTGATGGGCTTAACGTTTCAGGTAACATTACAAACGGTGGAACTCTTGATATGACAAATACAGGAGCCAACGGAGTAAATATTACAGGCAATGTAAGTTCTGATGGCAACTTAACAGTACATAACACCGGAGCAAATGGCATTAACATAGATTCTACAGCTAGAGTAACCGGTAAATCTAATGTTACATTAAACAATGACTCTCAAGGTGGCATAAAAGTTAAAGGTTTAGTTAGAGCTGATAACGATGTTGCAATTAAATCAAATAATGGTGATGTCGTAATTGGTGATAATACCGAAAATGATAACTATGTAACTGCAGGTAATGACATCAATATAGTTGTAGTTGATGGAAATATTCTAAACTACGGAGTAGAAAAGACATTACTAAATGCTGCCGGCAACTTAAATATGAACGTTACAGACGGTAACATTGGTGTTGAACATACAGACAATGGAATTGGACCAAACTCAAGAGATTTCACTAAATCTGTTAACGCAAACATTAAAGGTAAAGTAACAGCAATAGCTTCAAAAGCTAACAAACCAGATGATTTAGTTATCAACTATGCAGCAATAGATTCTGATATGAACATTAACCAAGTAAAAGCTGATGGTAATGTTATCCTTACAGTTGACTATGGTTCAGATGGACATACAAGATATAATATGGTAAATGCTTCTACAGATCCGGCTAATGCAAATGTTGAAGGCAAGAGCATATCACTTATCGCAAGCGGTAACATTGGTGATGCTGAAAACAAATTAACATTCAACCAAACAGATGCTTCAAACGGACATTATGTAGATGTATTAGCTAACGAAGACATCAATATGAAAGGTCTTGATGATAAATATACAAATACTGAAGTTAGAGATTTGATTTCTAAAGAAGGCAACATCTACTTCGAATCATCAGGTGACTTACACGTACAAGAAACAACTGCAGATAAAGATATTACAATAATCGGCAGAGGTGCAAATGTAAATATTGACTACTTAGGTACAGTACCTAACATGCCAGTAGATTACTATGGACCAAATGAAAACATTACTCCAGACAATGCTAATATCAAAGCATTAGATATTAACAAAAACGTAAGACCAAACGGAGAAATGGTTGATGGCTACTATGCTTGGGCTGACTCAAATGTTAGAGTAACCAATGCAAAATTAGATGGCGGCAACTTAGACATCACAGCAGATAATATCTATGCAAACGGTGTAGCTGCACACTTCAATAAAGATGGATTCTCAAAAGTAGCTGATGATTCAACTAATAAAGTTGAAGGTGCTGGAGACATTCCTACAGGCCACGCAGTAAGACCGGATGATGTTACAGGCATAGACAGAGATGAACATGAACGTAACTACTATTATCCTGAAGGTGATGGAGATGGAATCTTTGATGGCAAACCTTCATATGTTGACCCAGATGATGGTATTGCAAGTGATACTCCACTAGAACTTCCTGACGAACCTCAAGGTGATACAGATACTGATATTGACGTTGACACTGATATAGATGTTGATACTGATATTGATGTAGACACAGACATAGATGTTGACACTGATACTGACGTTGATACAGATGTAGATGTTGATA
Organism: uncultured bacterium; assembly: GCA_949292185.1. GTDB lineage: Bacteria > Cyanobacteriota > Vampirovibrionia > Gastranaerophilales > Gastranaerophilaceae > Zag111. The sequence goes on along the minus strand of CASEYP010000030.1, from coordinate 42,640 downwards.
CTGATATAGATGTTGATACTGATACTGATGTAGACACTGATACTGATATAGATGTAGACACTGATACTGATACCGACACTGATGATGATGAAGAATTAAATCTTCCAAATGAAGATGGCAGAAGTACATACATTCAAAGAAAAATCAGTGAAGACGATATAGACTCTATTGATAAACGTCAATATATGAGATTCAATGTAGCTGACAGTAACAAACCTGTTATGATGGAAAGATCTAACAATGGTATTGATAGCTTAATAGATATCTCAAGAGGTGGTATCGCAGTAACCCACGAAAATAGCTTAAAAGTTGGCGATGTACTTCCGGTACACTTAACATACGGAGACTTAGATATCAATGCAGATGTTAAAATTGTATCAGCATCTACAAACAGAGCAGGAGCAATGTTCGTCAACTTGGATCAAGCAACAGCAAATAAATTGTTATACTTGAATATATTACTTGAAGATACAACTAACATCTCATTTAATAAATAGTATAAATAAGCATATAACATAAACAAAACAGTCCTACTAATTTCTGGTAGGGCTGTTTTTTAGTTTTCATTATACAAAGATTATATATTTTTAAAATTTATTAAAAATATAAAAAAAAGAATTAAATAAAAAATTTTAGCAGATAAAATAAAAGAACAGGAGATTATATAGGGGAAACTACAGCTCAATGAAAACAATTGAACCGTACAAAGCTATTACTATTATTTTAACTATTATAATCAGTGTTATTACACAAAATACCTTAATAGCCAAAGCTCAAGACTCAATACCGCAAGGAAACTTGAACTTTGAACAACAATACATACCCAATCAACAAAACGCTGCTACAAACGATTTAAACACGGATACAAGTAATGTAGAAAGCAGTTTGAACAATGAATTTAATAATGATAATAAGTTAAACAACACTGAACAAACATCATTAAATACAATAATACCAAAGGGAAACAATATACAAATAGAAGGGCCTAAAACGGTCTACAATGAACTTTTAGATAGAAGAGAGTATATAAGATACTATAATAAAGATATGAAAGTTCCTGTATCAATAGAACCCTTTGGAAAACGCAATATTAAACTTCTAGACCTATCTAGAAGTGGGGTTGGATTATCTCATAATAATACACTTCATAAAGGGGATATATTACCGCTTAAAATTAAATACAAATCAATAACTATACCTGTTTATATTCAAGTTCTTACAGCAACAAATACAAGAGCCGGTGGAAAGTTTATTAAGTTAGACAAATTAAAAGAGAATAAACTCTTATACTTAAGCATAGAACTTGAAGCAGATAATAATAAACTAATTACAAGATTTCGATAATAAATAGACAGTAAAATAATTTTACTGTCTATTCTCTAGTCTATACTATGAATTTAATATATTAACGCATTTTTCTACGTTGAATATATACTGAATGATAAGTTTTAGTTTCACCAGTTGAAACTCTAGTGCTAGTAGTTGAACCTAATTGAGAACCTGCTGATTGTAAGAATGCTCCAAATTCCATACCTTTTGCAATCTTATCAGTAAACTTCTTAGCAGCTTCTTTTTCTGTTGCTGACAATGCTCCGGTTCCTTTTTTAGCATAAGCTTCAGCCTGTTTATTAAATTTTTTAATAGCTTTATCATATTTAGCATTACCAGTTGAACCACTTGCATTTTGAGTAGCATCTGCAGCTTTAGCTGATGCATCACCTGCTTTATTAGTTGCATTTGCGGCTTTTTCTGTTGCTTGATTTGCTTTATTAGTTGCATTTGCAGCTTTTTCAGTTGCTTGAGCTGTTGCTTTATCTGTAGTTTCAGCTACGCCACCAGTTGCTTGACCGGTTGCTTGACCGGTTGCTTGACCAGTTGCTTGAGTAGCTTGTTCACCAGTTTGATTTGCTACACCTTCAGCACCTTTAGCTGCTTGATCTACACCTTTTACAGCTCCTTCAGCACCTTTTGATTGTAATTTTTCAGCAGCTTTTTCTGAGGCTTTTGATACTTGATCATTTATGTTTTTAAATCCTCCAGAAATTTCTTTAGTACCTTTAACTGCTGAACAACCTGACATTACAGCTGCTCCAGCTGATGTTAATGCTCCTGCGATATTACCTTGCGCCGCATAAACAGCTGTTTTTGTAACACTTGCAGCTAATTTACCATAATTACCTATTGTCTCAACTGTTGTTCCAACTTTCTGAACAACACCGCCAGGAACTATTAAGGAACCAAAATACACTGGACAAGCCTGTCCTAAAGCAACCATACCCATACCAACATACTTTGTTGCTTGACCTGCCATTACTGTATATCCGGCTATTTCATCTGTTTTGTTTGCAATATTTAATACTTTATCTGATGCTTTTTCATTTTCTTGAACTTCTTTTTGATTGGTTGTAGATGTTTTTTTATAAGCCTTTGCTGTTTTTGTTAATGTTCTTACTCTTTTATTTGTTGTTACTTGAACTTGTTTTAATTTTACTTGACTTGCACCAAGTTGTGATTGATTTGCTTGTAATACTGCTGTTTTAGTTCTTATACTATCTTGAGCAGAAGATCTTTCCTCTGCAGAGATTGAATCTGATGATAGAATTGTTGATTGTTGTTCTATTTGAGTATTGATTGTATCAATTTCTGTTGCTAACTGCTCCATCTTTTCAGATTCTTTTTTCATTTGTTTTTGAGCTTTATCAATTGCTTTTTGCTCAGCTTTCATCTTCTTCTGAAAAGTCTTTTCATCTTTTTTCATTTTAGAATCTAAAGACTTCATATCAGAAGCTGATTTATTCATTTCTGCTGTACCCTGTTCTGTTTGTGCTGTAGCAACTTTAGCTTCGTTCCCACTTGACTGGGCATCAGCCTTTGATTGTTCGCCTTTTGATGCACTAAATTCTTCTGCTTGTGCTGAGTTCTTTTCCTTTGTTTGATCTCCACCAGCAACATTTGATGCTCTTTTTTGTAATTCAGAATTTACTCTGCTTAATTTACTATCAACATTAATTGATTTTTCTAAAAATCTAGGAACATCAGAATCTTTTAAATCACTTAATGATTCTTTTAAATCTTTTAATTCACCTTCAGGAACTGAAGTTAAATTATCAAAATCATAGCGACTAAAATCAACATCATCTAAAATATCTTTCCAAGATTTATCTTCATTACCTTTAGTTTCAGAAGTTTTTGAAGTTTCAGATGCTGAACTTGTATTTGATACATTTGAAATTGATTTTGCTGTATTTGCTTTTAAAACATTATTTGTAGTTGCAGCTCTTGAAGTTGTTTGTTGACCTGATACATTATTTGCAGATCTATAAGCATTAATTGTTGAGCTGTTACCAGGAGCGTTAAATATTGACCCATTCATAGTCATATGAGCAGGAACTTTTGAAGATAAGCCAGCTTTATTGATCTGACCTGACTTCATTGTCTTCAGAAGCTTTTGTATATCAATATTTTGATTTACATTATTAACGCTCACTTTTAAAGCTCTCCATTATACTCTCTTATATATATAAAAACTTTCAAAATACGCTAATTTCAGGACTTCTTCATTTGTTTACAATTGTTTACATTAGAAAAATTAGGCAATTTGATTTAAATTTTTATTTTTGATAAAATTATCGGGTAGATTATCTATGAAGATAGGGAGAACATAATATGGATTTAATGAAAGGCAAAAAAGGGGTAATCTTTGGAGTATCTAACACTCACGGGATTGCTTATGGTATTGCAAAACAATTACATGATGCTGGTGCTGAAATAGCTTTCACTTATGCTGGAGAACCTATGGAAAAAAGAGTTCGTCCAATCGCTGAAAGTATGGGCGCTAAAATTATCATGAGTTGTGATGTTACTAAAGAAGAAGAAGTTAAAGCTGTTTTTGAAGAATGCGAAAAAGTTTATGGTAAATTAGACTTTGTTGTTCACGCTGTTGCATTTGCTCAAAAAGAAGACTTAATGGGTAGATTTGTTGACACTTCTGCTCAAGGTTGGAATACTGCATTAGGCGTAAGTGCTTATTCTCTTGTTACTATTTGCCGTAATGCTGAACCTGTTATGAATGAAGGTGGTTCTATTTTCGCTCTTACATACCTTGGTTCAATTCTTTCTGTTCCAAGCTACAATGTAATGGGCGTTGCAAAAGCTGCTTTAGAATCTTCAATGAGATTTTTGGCTGTTGACCTTGGCAAGAAAGGTATCAGAGTTAACTGCTTATCTGCAGGACCTGTTAAAACTCTTGCTTCTATGGGCATTAATGGTTTTTCAAAAATGCTTAAAGCAGCTGTTCTTAGAGCTCCATTAAAACGTAACGTTGCTCTTGAAGATGTTGGTAAAGCTGGTTTGTACTTAGCTTCTGATTTATCTACAGGAACTACAGGTGAAGTTATCTACGTTGATTGCGGTTGCCACTCAGCTTACGCTTCAGCTGAAGAAATGGATATTATAGCTAATAATACAGAACTTTAATTTTATTGACTATAACAAGAAAAAGAGTAAATGAATAATCATTTACTCTTTTTTTATAATATATAAATTTATTACAGAAACTAATACAAAGATTGTACATCCAAATCAATTTGAGTTTTCAAAGCATCTAAATTATCGAACTTAATTTCAGGACGCAACATTCTTGAGAAATGAATTCTAATCTCTTTATCATATAAATCACCATTAAAATTCAATAAATATGCTTCAAGAGTACAAATACCATCATTGGAAACAGTCGGAGACACCCCGAAGTTTACCAAAGCTCTATGTAAAGAACCGTCTTCCAATTCAACCTCTGTATCATAAACACCATATGGAGGTTCAATTATATCAAGAGGGTAAATTATATTTGCAGTAGGATAACCAATTGTTCTACCCAACTCTTGCCCCTTAATAACAGTTCCACAAACTGAGAACTTTCTACCAAGCATGGAAGTTGCCATATCGACAACACCACTTTTGATAAATTGACGAATAGCAGTACTACTAATTACATCGCCAAATATTGATTGAGGTGGAGTTGCAAAATATAAATAATCAAATTTATCCTGATTATCTGACAAGAATTTAACATCTCCAGACTTATCAACACCAAATCTGTGATTAAAACCTGTAGAAATAGCTTTTGGATAAAAATATTTTACCAAAACTTCTTCCAAATACTGTTGTGGAGTCATATGACATACTTTTGAAAAGTCTAATTCAAAAACATAATCAACGCCTAACTCCTCAATATACTTATATTTATCTTCTAAAGTCAAAATATACTTTGGAGACTCACCTTTAAAGAAACAATATGGATGTTCTTGAAAAGTAACAACAGCAGATTTACAATTAACTTCTCTAGCAAACTCGACAGCACAAGAAATGACAGCCTGATGCCCTATATGTACGCCATCGAAAAAGCCTAATGCTAATGATAAATTTGGAATTTGTCTAACTTCTCTGATAATCTCCATAGTATGATTATAACCTAAAAATGTAAATTGTAAAAATTGTTAAATATGTTAAACTGAAAGATTTTAACTAATTAAATAAAATCCCGACTATTGCGGCTGACATATAACATGTCAAAGTTCCGCAAATCAAAGCTCTAACACCAAGCCTTGCCAAGTTTTTTCTCTGATTTGGTGCCATTTCTCCAATACCACCAAGTAATATTGCAATAGAACCGAAATTACCAAAACTACAAAGTGCAAAACTTGCAATAAGAAAAGACTTTGCAGATAAATGCATAGTAGGAGATGTCAAATCCAAATACGCAACCATTTCATTCAAAACCAGTTTTGTACCCATCAAACCACCTACTGTCGTTGCTTCTTTTAATGGAACACCCATTAATATTGCAAATATAGCAAATATTTTACCTAAAATCATGTTCAAAGATAAATGTGTTAAATCCAGGCCGATAGATGTTAAATTAAAATGTAAGAATTTAACAATTAATGTGCCAACACCTGCCAAAATCCAATCAATCATTGCAACCAAAGCTACAAGAGCTAAAATCATTGCAATAACATTAATCGCAACCTTCATACCTTCAGAAGCTCCGGCAGATATTGCATCAAAGACATTAGCATGTGTTCTATGACGTTTGCTAACAGAAATTTTAAAATCCTTACTTGTTTCCGGTTCTCCGACTTCAGGATAAATAATCTTTGATATAACCAAAGCGCCAGGTGCAGCCATGACAGATGAAGCCAATAAATATACAGCAGGAATTCCCATACCTATATAAATAGGCATTGTTGCTCCTGAAATACATGCCAAACTACCTGCCATAGATGCTAACAATTCAGATCTTGTCAATTTTTCAAGATAAGGCTTTATCATTATTTGAGCAACAATTTGACCGACAAATGCACTAGCTACATTTGATAAAGCTTCCGCGCCACTTACGTCCATAATTTTGTTCATGCCCTTGCCTAAAATCGCAACAACACGCTGCATAATACCATAATGGTACAGCATATTCACAAGTATCATCATAAATACCATTGAACAAATTAATTGAAGTGCAAAAATTGAACCACCGCCTAAAAAAGCATCCGCAAATTTTCCACTCATTAATCCGCCAAATACGAATTCGCCACCCTGTTTTGCAAAGACTAACAATTTTTGGATAAATAAACCAATCGCCATGAAGACTTTTTGACCTATTGGGACTTTAAAAATAAATACTGCAAAAAATACCTGAAGTAAAAAACCAGTAACTACAGTTTTATAATTTATGGCCTTCCTGTTATTTGACATCAAATAACAAAGTCCAAATATAAAAACAATCCCTAAAATTCCAATAAACCTGCTCATAATTCCTCTTATCTTCTACATATTTATTATACAAAAAAAGAAGTCTTATTAGACTTCTTTTTTATAAAAATTTGATAAAAGTTTACGGAACTGAAACTTTAATTACATCTTATCCTTATTAAAAAATCCCATTATTTTATCAATTAATCCAACAGATTCTTCTGCATCTGCTGAGCCCATACTTTCCAACTTATCTAATTTTTCTTTTGCCATCTTATAATCTACCGGATCTTTTACTCGCTGGATATATTTTTGATAAGTTTCTATAGCACCTTTTTTATTTTTTGTCTTTTCATAAGCCTTTGCCAACAACTTTAAAGATTCTAAATCTTTTGGATCTACAGCAGCTAATTTTTCTAAATACTCAACCTGCATGCCATAATCTCCAATTCCTTCTCTAAAATTAGCAAGTTTTCTCAATGCTTCCTTATTGTTTGGATCTATTTTGACAATTTTTTCATAATATTCAGCAGCATGATTTGTTTCTCCGGTTTCATTGAGCAAATCTGCCAACGTGAACATTAAATCAATATCATCACTTTGCATTTGAACTGCATTTATAAATTCATTTATAGCTATATCTGTATTTTTTCTAAGTAAATTATATTTACCCCAATTTACATGTGCGTTATATTCATCCCCCTTATCCTCATAAACCAATGCTCTCATTTGGTAAGTTAACGGAGAATTCGGGCTAACTTTATTATATTCATCAATATATTCTAACGCTTTATCATAATCTTTTTGAGAATAATAATACTGAGCCATCAATGTGTAATATTTTGCAGAATTTTTATACTGCTCAGGCAACGTATTAAGCTTTGAATAAGCTTCATCAACTTCGCCTAATTCAAGCATACATTGAATTTTTAACAACTCATCCTTTGTATATTCAATAGCTTTTTTTGCATTTCCGTCTTTTAAATATACTGCGGCTAAGGCTTCATTTATCCTATCAGTATCAAAGCCTTTGCTTTTTGCTCTTTGCAATACATCTATTGCACTTGAATATGCATCATCTTTCATATAAATATCAGCAAATTGTAAAAAGATATCTTCATTCAAATGGTCATATTCCATAATCAAATTAAATTCATCAATAGCTTTTGGAATATTTCCAACCTGACGATACAAATTAGCAAGAGTTAATCTTGTCATTATAATTTGAGTTTCATCATCCCCAGCTTGAGCCAAAGCTTTTTTAAAGTCATTTATCGCAAAATCTAATTTACCTTCAATAGAATTCTTATTACCTCTATAAATATAATATTTATATCTGTCGGTATTTTCATATATTGAAATCAACTGATCATAAGCCAATGGATTTGTAACATCACGTTTTAAAATTTCATAATAATAATAAGCTGCTTCGTCTTTATTTTCCAATATTAAAGATAAATGTCCCAAACGTTCTAATAAACCTAAATCATCCGGATTATTAGCATATTCTTTTTTATATTCCTCATAGGCTTGTTCATATTGTTCATTTGCTTCAAATTGCTCAGCCAACTGTAAACTCATTTAGTCTCACTCCTTTAAAATATAACTCTTTGTTTTATTATAACATTAAACTATCTATTATACAAATCAGTTATACATATTTTGAGCTTTTTGCATTCCATTATCAAAATAATATTCCAACGCCTCAACAGAATTTTTCAATACAGGTTTTAAAGTTTCAAGCTGATCTTTATAAAAATTTTGTAAAACAAAAGTCTCAGACGGTACAGGTGGCTGTGGACCTATCCCAATTTTAAGACGCGCAATTTGTTGAGTTGACAGATTTTTAATAACAGATTTTATCCCGTTATGACCTCCATCAGAGCCGTTTGGTCTAAACCTAATTTTACCTAACTCTAAAGATAAATCATCATAAACTACAATTAAATCTTCAACAGGAATTTTATAATAATTCATAACTAACTGAACAGCATCGCCTGATAAATTCATAAAAGTTGTAGGCTTTATTAGCATGATATCATCAAACCCGTGTTTGTACTTTCCTAAAAAGCACTTCAACTTTTTTTCTTCCTTAAACTCTACATCATGCATAATTGCCATTTTATCAACAACCATAAAACCTGCATTATGACGGGTAAAGCAGTATTTATCTCCAATATTACCCAAACCTGCTACTAATTTCATATTTAATAATCCTTTAATATTTACTTAAATCTTATACTTAGTATTTTAACGTAAATAAATATTACCATAATGATATAGCAAGTATAAGCTTAACAAAAAGATAAATTATAACTAAATTATAGGAAACAAAACGAGGTAAAGACTATGAAACACGAAACTAAAGCAAAAAAAAGTTCGCAAAAGGTTGCAGAATTCTTAGAAAAAAATTCGTTGCACAAAAAAGATTTTGCTGAAATGATCGGAGTCACATTATCTTATGTATACAATCTAATAGATGAAAGCATACCTTTTTCAACAAGAAGCACAACACTCGAAAGAATTGCAACAGTCATGGATATTGCTCCTGAAGAATTTGAAGAATATAAAATTCCTCAAGAACCAATATTGAAAGATGACACGATTGAATTACTAAAAAGCATGATAAAAGAAAAAAATATGAGTATCGTTACATTTTTAAAATCTTTTCCTAGAAAGAAAAGAGTTGAAATTGTCGACATGCTAAGAGGAGCATACCCTGTACCAATTGATTTTAAAGAATTAACAATGATTGGGCAAATTATAGATCTTGATAAAAATGATATCTATAATATTTGGGAAGAAAGAATGAAACAAGTTCTTGAAACAAATGGGATGAACCTCAATAATAATACGGCTTTGGTAAATGCAATGTTTGAATGTGCTAAAAATTATATTGATATTTAAAAAAAAGGCTCGAATCTTCGAGTCTTTTTTTATAAAAAAAACAGTTGACATAAAATTTTGTTCTTGTTAGAATGAACTCACACGGCGAAAGCTGAAAGTTGGAAATATAAATAGATAATATGCGCTTGTAGCTCAGCAGGTAGAGCACTCCCCTTTTAAGGGATAGGTCGCGCGTTCGAATCGCGCCAAGCGCATATTTTTTCGTCCTCACATTTTTAATTAGCCAATTTACTAATAGCCAACTGTCTATTTTTATGTAATTTATTACATATAGTTAAGTATGAAGAGGATAAAAGTTATGTTAAAAAAGATTATAATAAGTTTGTTGGCAATTCTATTTATTCAAGTTCATGTACTTGCAGAAACGGTTATTTTCAACACACAAACACTTAAATATCATAAAATAGGTTGCCCAGCAGCGATAAAATGCACCAAAAACTGTATAAAAATAGATAAGAAAGAAGCTATTAAACGAGGTGGAGTACCTTGTAAAAAGTGCGGAGGTTAATAATTTCCCAATTCAATTATAAATACTATTCAGAAGCTACAAAAGATTCTTTGCCGTTTTCAATTACAATAGCTGTTAAATGAGCATCTTTATATTTCCCACAACCCGTATCTATACAAATCTTATCATCTTGAACTTGAGGTTTGTCAAATTCTGTATGTCCAAAAATAATTTTATAAGGCAGATTATGCTTTCTATTATAAAATTCACTTCTTATATAAACCATATCTTCAGGACTTTGTTTTTCCAAGGGAATACCAATTCTTATACCTGCATGAATAAAGAAATAATTTCCTGAAATATAGTAAAATTTCAGACCTCTGAAAAAGTCACCATGAAGTTTCATAATATTATCAAATCCGCCATAACTTTTGGCAGTGGCATCACCACCATAATTCCAAAACAGATAATTATAATAGTCATCATTTTGGGCATGCATCATAGCGTATTCATGAGACCCTATTAGATATTCGCAATGGCATACATCTTGCATACTTATGATTTTATCAACAACCTCTCGGGATTTTGCACCTCTATCAATATAATCGCCCATAAAAACAATTGTATCTTCTTTCTGTGGACACACTTGTTCTAATACGGAACACAATTTATCATATTCGCCATGTATATCAGATATCCCTATTAATCTTGTCATAACAAAATTTTATAATAAAAATCAGGTAATAACAAATAAAAAGAGTCTTCCTAGACTCTTTCTATCTATTATATGTTTAACAGCAATCTGAAATCTATAATCCGAGTTTTGAATTTAATTTTAACTGATCAATGAAATCTAATACAGAAGAAATTTCGTCAAACAAAGCCATAAAAGTTTCTTTACCACTCTCCTTAAACATATCAGCCATTTTAAACATATCTCGATTTGTATGGATTGCAATTACAATTTTATCATCTTTAAATGCCACTCTTATATACTTACTTTTAAATTTTGTCTTTAAATTTTTAAGTCTGTCAATAAAAGCAGTTGTAATAAGATATCTTGCTTCTATTTGATTAGTTGAATATACCGTATAATTTTTTGCAAATTCAACATCCTCAAGTTTTACCTCTTCAAACTTCCTCTTATCAATCCTTACTTTGCGTCCGTCACCGGAATTATCCAAAATTATAGTATGACCTTCAAAATTTTTATTCATAGCAAATTCAACTATTACACCTCTAAAATATCCCATTAACGGTTTGATTAGATTGATAATCAACTGAATAACAAATTTTATAGCCAAAACAAACACCGCAGCAGTAATGATAACAGCACCAGTTTTAGGAACACCAAGGCTTGCAATAAAATTTATCATTGTATAATATAGACTAATAAATATAATATGCCCACCGAATATTAATACCAATGCAATAATGATGGCAAGAGGAAGCATACTAAACAAAATAAAAGCTAAAATAGGAATAATAAGCTTTGCGGTTGAAATTGTCATTGCTTCCAGAATTGAAAACGGTACATTTTGATAAGTTCCATTAATACTGTCGTCTATAGTCAGTATAGCCATATTAAACAAATTCAAAGATTTTACTTTTTCTACATTTTTATAATACGCAGGATTTAAAACAGAACTATAAACAATTTCATTTTTCTTTCTCTCAGGAAGATTTGGCAAAGGTGATAATTCACCCGCCGTACCAAGTTTTTTAGTAATAAAAGTGCCGGGCTGCCAATGAAGATCGCCAAAGATTTGTACAAAATCTTCCATTAATTCAGATTTCATCTCATTATCAAGATCCATTTGCTCCTTATTTTTATCAACTTTAAAGAAAAATGAAGCAAAAAAAGTTATAAAAAAGAATAATAAAAATATAAATCCTAACAATTGAGCAACAGGTAGACAGATAAAAGATAATAATAAACTAACGAAAGGAATAAAAAAAAGCAACCTAGCTTTTCCCTGTTCTTTATGAATTTCATTATAACGGGCAAGATTTGGCTGTACACGTTTTATATAAAAATTACTTAGTTTACGCTGTAAATCCATATATACGGATAATTCCATAAATATCTCCTTTTAATTTAATCTTATGTTGAAAAAATCCTCTATTCTTATTATTCTTAATATATCAGATTTTATAAAAAATAACAAATATAAAAGAGTCCGCTGGCAGACTCTTTTATAAAAATAAATATATTTTTACTCCTACTTTATTTGGAAAACGACATTTGCAACAGCCGTAATTTTCTTATCAATAGTAGAAGTATCATTAATTCCCATATCAGAAACATCTGTAGAATCAACAGGAGTAATTTGGAATACCCCCATTCTTACGGATTGAATATTACCTACTCTGTTATGAGTAGACTTTAACATAGCAGAAGCTCTTTTTTTAGCATCCTTAGTTGCACTTTCCAAAAGCTTCACTTTTAAATCAGAAAGCTTTGAATATGAATAACTTGTATTTCTAACTTCAATATCAATACCCTTATCCATCAGTGATGTAATATCAAGAGATGCATCTTTAATTTTATTTACATCGTCAGACTTTATACTGATTGGCTGAGATAAATTATAATAAGCAATCTCGTTTGTAGACATACCGCTTGGTGATAATCTGTATGATACATATCCGTTTATAGATTTAACGTTAACATCCTTGTCAATATCAAATCCCTTGGACTTTAAATAATCCATAATAACGGGCAATTGTTTCTTTGCATCAGCATAAGCGGCAGGTTTAGTAGTCCTTCTTACATTTAAAGATACATCCAACGTTCCTGAATCAGATTTTACAATTTCATAAGCGGAACCGGTAACGGTAACAGAATTTTTTGCTACAGATGAAACTCCGACCTTAACTGCTAAAATCAATCCAAAAGCCAATAATAGACCTAAAATTGCAATTTGTAACTTTTCAATACGTTCTAACATACTAACTCCTTTTCTTTGAATAAAAATAATATAGTAAAAAACAATATAAAAAGCAAGTAATAGAGAGGTTCTAAGCTGTATTACTTAGAACCTCTCTTATATCACAACATTGTCTATTATGCTGCTTTATCTATTTTTGGTTTATTGTCATTTTGAACTTGAGTTTCAGGGTTAACATGTTTTTTACCACCAGAAGCTTTTTTCCAAATATAGTATCCGCCTGATAGAACAGCTAAACTTCCAACTGCAATTAAAATAATTTTCATTGGTTTAGAATGCTTAGCACTTGGCCCTAAAACAGTCTCAACATCTTCCTTAAACTCTCCAAACTGACCCATAATACGTTGCAATGGGTTTTTATTACGAGCTTCCCAGCCCTTATTTGTTTCTAATATATCATCTAAGTATATTCTATTTGCAGACTTACCATGGTTATACTCGGCATTGTTATGCCAATCTACCAATTCTTCTATATTTTTCTTACTCTTTGCAACATACACATCATGATGGTTTGTATACTCATCAAACATTTCGGCAAAAATTCTTCCCACCTGAGGTTTTTGAGCATTAACTCTTGCCTGATCAATTTGTCTATCTGAGTTTGCATAAGTTAAACCAAATCTTTCAGGTCTTAATTCTACTGCATGATCAGTTAAAAATCCATTCTTAGAATTTGTATAATCTACAGGACCACCGGTTTTCGTTGTACCATAAGGAGTTCCTGCAATTTTTGACTCAACAGGTGTAATACCATACATTTCACGTCTTGATGTGAACATACAGTAATGACAACATCCTGTAAATTTATTTGGTGTAAAACCATCTACATACATAATATTATGCTTGTAAATTCCACCATCTAAATTCCATATTTCATTTAAATCATTACAGATTGCTGCATACTCAGGATCACCCTTATTCCAAGGACCTGCCCCAATTAAAACTTTAACTTTTAATTTTTCTTCCTGCGGTATATCTTTACGTTTTAGAAAATCAAGATAACCACCTGTTGTCATTACATAACCTTTTTGCTCATCAGGTCTGCCAAATCCAAATACTAAAATTTCGCCATCCTTTATTGGAGACAAATAACCCATAACATTATGTCCATCAGCAATTTGTCCTTTATTAAAGAATAACTCATTTAATGCATCCTGACCTTTTTCTCCGGCATTCCATATCAAATTTGTTAACCATTTTGAGTTAGCATGTTTTGCAGCTATTACCTCTTCAATATTATTTCCGTTATATTTGAATGGGGTATAACCTTTTGGAGCTTCTCTTGTTAAGCCGTTATCACCACGACCAAATGGTGCTGTCGGATCATCAAATTTCATATTCGCAGGTGTTACACCATTACCTGCAGATTTTGTTTTTATACTAGCAAAATCATCTGTTAAGAATTTTGCAGCATCTGGGGTTTCCGGAGATTTCATTTCCGCATCAAAAGTATGTGATACAGTTCCGACAGATATATTATCAGGATTTAAACGAGCTGAGGATATACCTGTTTTTAAAATATTATAATTTCCTGCACCATCTCTGAAATTGTCTAAAGCAGGATCAATAATAGCATGAGCAATTTGACGTTCTCTTGGTGATAACATCTCAGAATTTATTCCATACTGATCAGCTTTTTGAAGAATATCAAAATATGGGGAAGCTTTCAAAGCCTCAACATCAGATGGATCAGTTACTACTCTTAAAAACTTCATCGGATTATCTGTTGCACCTTGATAATGTTCGCCAGTATTATGATCAATAATATGAGCTTTTATACCATTTACTGAAGTATCACCGGCAGATGATAAATTTGCCATATGATTACCATAAGTATTTGCAATTCTATCATGAGCTAGAACACTAGCCGGCTGATAATAACCAAATTCTTCTGTATTCATTTGCTTATGAATTGATCTGGTTAAAGCCCTCATACCATCAGAATTTACAATTTCTGCTTCAAATGGAACATTTCCCCAACAATCATAAGAATAAGGTTTTGAAGCCTTTGCTAAACCCGGGGTATAATAAAAATAATTTGCCCCATTTTTAAGTTTATTATATGTCGGATTTATTTCTGAAATTTTAAACAATCTATAAGGTACATCCTGAGTCTCAGACAATGAGGAATCTGACATTCTTGTTACAATACCCTTCACTGAAGTAGGTTCTAATATACAATATCTTGACGGAGAATCCGGTCTGGTACCATTTGGACTGCTTTGAATTACATAACTTATTTCATCCACTGGAACTCCAAATTTTTTAGCTACAGCCTCTAATTCTTCTCCAGGATTTGCACTATAAAACATATTTGCAGGCATTGTATCATACTTTGCAGGATGCTGCTTATCTACAACCTTAGGAGGTCTAAGTTCTTCTCTTTTAATACCTTTATGAATTAAAAATTTATATCCGCCTTTTGGGTTGTTATATTCCCAAAACGGCATAAAACTTCTTGCATCTACGGATTTTTCTACAAAAGTTCCATCAGCCTGTTTTACTCTTACTGTTTCATGCTTTTTCAAACTTTCAGGCAACTCAAAACCTACAACTCCTTCTCCACCTTGAGAGGTTTCCGGGAGACCTAAACCATTGTTTTCCGGAGTTACAGATGCTACCTGCCATACATTTCCCGTAAATGACAACTTAACAAAATTCGAAGACTTAACTTGCATTGAATTTGAATTAGCATTTACATTAACCCCGTTGTTTACTCTTTTTTTTGAATTAACTAGCGAATATCCTTGTACTGAATTTATACGCATAAGACCCCTACCTTCATAAAGAACTACTATTTATAATATCCATATTAGGAAAAACTGAACAAAAAAAAATTTAATATTAAATGCAGAAAATATAACAAAAATGTTACAAAGTTGGAGGTAAAACCTCCAACTTTGTTATAAATACCTATGATGAAGTTGAAGCTTCTTCTGCTTCTTTTTCTTTCTTAGTTTTTTTAGATGTTTTTGCAGCTTTTTCAAAAGCTATCTTACCATCAACTAAAGTAACTTTTATAGTATCACCTGGCTGATATTTACCTGATAAAATTTCTTCAGCCAAGCTATCTTCCATTTTACGTTGAATTAAACGTCTTAATGGTCTAGCACCATAAGCTTCAGAATATCCGTTTTCTGCCAAATGATCTTTAACTTCATCTGTAACTTCAATGTTAAGATTCTTTTCAGCTAAACGTTTGAACAAATCTTTCAACATTAAATCTACAATTTGTCTAATTTCTTCTTTTGATAAATGAGCAAAGACAATTGTTTCATCAATACGGTTCAAGAATTCAGGTCTGAAAGCTTTCTTCATTTCTTCAGTTACTGTTTCTTTCAATTTTTCATATTTATCTTTTGATTCATCTTCAGAAGTTGTAAAGCCAAGTTTTGATGTATTTGTAATCATACTTGCACCAACGTTTGAAGTCATGATAATTACAGTATTTTTAAAGCTTACATGACGACCTTTTGAATCTGTTAAACGTCCGTCATCCAAGATTTGTAACATGATATTGAATACATCAGGGTGAGCTTTTTCAATTTCATCAAAAAGAACAACTGAATAAGGTTTCTTTCTAACTAACTCTGACAAATGACCACCATCATCATATCCAACATAACCTGGAGGTGAACCGATAAGTTTTGCAGTTGAATGTTTTTCCATAAATTCTGACATATCAACTCTTATCATATTATCTTCAGATCCAAACATAGCTTCAGCTAAAGCCTTTGCAAGTTCAGTTTTACCAACACCTGTAGGTCCACAGAATATAAAGCTACCTATAGGTCTGTTTGGAGCTTTTAAACCAACTCTTGCACGTCTAATTGCTTTAGATATAGCAACGATTGCATCGTGCTGACCAATTACACGTTTGTGAAGTGTCTCTTCTAACTTCATTAATCTTTCGCTTTCGCCTTCTGTTAATTTAGTTACAGGAACACCAGTCATCATAGCAATTACTTCTGCTACATTTTCTGCGGTAACAGTCGGTTTATTTGCCTCGTGTTCTTCTTTCCATTTTGAAGAAACTTCACGAATTTTATCTCTTAAATCAGCTTCTTCATCTCTTAATTCTGAAGCTACATCAAATTCTTGATTTCTTATAGCATCTTCTTTTTCTTTAATAAGAGTTTTTAGCTGTTTTTCAAGTTCCTTACCTTCTGGGCACATATTTGATGCTTTTAATCTAACTTTTGAACTTGCCTCATCAATTACATCAATAGCCTTATCAGGTAAGAACCTATCATTTATGTATTTGCATGATAATTTAACAGCAGCAACTATAGCCTCATCAGAAATTATCAACTTGTGGTGTTCTTCGTATTTAGGTTTTAAACCTTTAATAATTTCGATAGATTCATCTATAGTAGGTTCCTCAATCAATACAGGTTGGAAACGTCTTTCTAAAGCTGAATCTTTTTCGATATATTTACGGTATTCATCAGATGTTGTTGCACCGATAACCTGAATTTCACCACGTGATAAAGCAGGTTTTAAGATATTAGCTGCATCTATAGCACCTTCAGCAGCACCTGCACCAATTAAGGTATGCATTTCATCAATAACAAGAATAATATTACCTGCTTGACGAATTTCATCCATAATTTTTTTCAAACGCTCTTCAAATTCACCACGATATTTTGTACCTGCAACTAAAAGCCCCATATCCAATTGAATAACTTTTTTGCCATCCAAAATATCCGGAACTTCAGCATTTACAATTCTAATAGCTAAACCTTCTGCTACTGCAGTTTTACCAACGCCTGGTTCACCAAGTAAAACAGGATTATTTTTGGTTCTTCTTGCCAAAATTTGAATTACACGTTCAATTTCTTTTTCTCTACCAACTACAGGATCAAGTCTTAACTCTTGAGCGGCTAAAGTTAAATCTCGACCAAACTCATCAAGACTTGGAGTTTTTGTTTTACCACCTGTACTTGAAGATGAACTTGATGAAGATGAACCGGAAGAACCAGCTGTTGCTTGAGGTTTTGACTCTCCAAGCATTTTTATAACATTACTTCTTACTTTGTTTAAATCTACACCAAGATTTTCTAAAACTCTTGCCGCAACACCTTCACCTTCTCGTATCAAACCAAGAAGTAAGTGTTCTGTTCCGATATAATTATGACCTAATTGTCTTGCTTCGTCCCAAGATAACTCCAAAACTCTTTTTGCTCTTGGTGTAAATGGAATTTCGACAGCGACAAAACCTGAACCTCTACCGATAATTTTTTCAACTTCGGCTCTGGCGTCTTTTAAGTTTACACCCATAGATTTAAGAGTTTTTGCAGCAACACCAGTACCTTCTCCGATTAGACCGAGCAAAACTTGTTCTGTACCAACAAAGTTATGACCTAATCTTCGAGCTTCTTCCTGGGCAAGCATTATTACTTTTATTGCCTTTTCTGTAAAACGTTCGAACATTTTTTACTCCTATCTCTTCTCTATCCCAATTATACACAAAATATAAAAACTTTCAACATGTAAAAGGGTAAAAAACACTTGAAAAAATACTACTTTCGTAGAATAAAAATTACAAATTAAACTAATCTTTTAATCCTAAATCTTTTAAGAATTTTTCATTTTCAGACAAACTAAACAACGCATCTTCTTCAAAAGGGTCTTTAAAGCCTTCTTTACCGAACAATTGATCTACAATTTCATTATGAGAATTATTTTCAGGATCAGATAACGCCAGACGAGTAAAATTATTTATATCAGTTTTGCGTTCATATAAATTTAGAGCATGCCTAGATAAACTTTTCAAAAAACTATTTTTAGTTTCTTCCTTCAATGAGTGAACAGGCGAACTCATAGGGAAACAAGAGTTTTCACTAACATTTTCAGATCTCAATTGTTTTGCCAATTTTTTAAACATCACATCTCCCTTTTATAATGATATTATACATTATTTTGCATTTATTGCAAATTTTTATCCCATAACAAGATAATAACTTGATTATAAAATATATTTACTCTAAAATAATAATACTTATTGAAAAAGAGAAAGAGGCTAAAATGCTTGATATTAAATTGATTAGAGAGAATCCTGAAAAGATTAACGAACTTCTAAAAAGAAGAAACCCTGATTTATCAATTAATGAAGTTATTGCAATTGATGAAGAAAGAAGAAAAATTCAAACTAAAGCTGATGAATTAAGAGCTAAAAGAAAAACTGAATCTCAAAAAATTGGGATTATGAAAAAAAATGGTGAAAATACTGACGAAGTTCAAGAAGAAGTAAGATTACTTGCTGATGAAATTAAAATTCTTGAAGAAAAACAAAATTCATTAGATGCAAAACAAAGAGATATATTATTACATATTCCAAACATTCCTGATGAAACAACACCTATTGGTTTATCAGATGCAGATAATGTAGAAGTTTACAAATGGGGTGAGCCTAGAAAATTCGATTTTGAATTTAAACCTCACTGGGATTTATGCGAAGAAAAAAATCTTGTAGACTTTGAACGTGGTGTTAAACTTTCTCAAAGCAGATTTACTTTGTATAGAGACAAAGGTGCAAAATTAGAAAGAGCAATTATTAACTTCTTCCTTGATTACCACTGCAACGTCCAAGGTTACGAAGAAATCTTACCTCCATTTATGGCAAATGCCGCAACAATGACTGGTACAGGTCAACTTCCTAAGTTTGCAGAAGATATGTACAAATGTGTAGATGAAGATTTGTATTTAATTCCAACTGCTGAAGTTCCTGTTACAAATATATATTCAGGAGAAATTCTATCAGAAGATGATCTTCCAAAATATATGACAGCTTATACCCCTTGTTTTAGACGTGAAGCAGGCTCTGCAGGAAAAGATACAAGAGGATTAATCAGAGTTCACCAATTCAATAAGGTTGAACTTGTTAAACTTTGTACTCCTGAAACAAGTAAAGATGAACACGAAAAATTAACAGAAGATGCTGAAAAGATGCTTCAATTATTAGAACTTCCATATAGACGTGAAGCTTTGTCAACAGGAGATATCGGATTTTCAGCTAACAAATGTTGGGATTTGGAAGTTTGGATGCCTTCTTATAACGCATACAAAGAAATCTCAAGTTGTTCAAATTACGGAGATTACCAAGCAAGACGTGCTAATATCAGATATAAAGAAAAAGCTACCGGCAAAACAAGATTTGTTCACACTATTAATGGCTCAGGTCTTGCTGTTGGTAGAACATTTGCAGCTATTGTTGAAAATTATCAACAAGCTGACGGAACAATTATCATTCCTGAAGTATTGAGAAAATACACAGGATTTGACAAGATTTAAAACAATAGTAAAAATTCCAAATAAAAAAAGCTTCCTATTAAAGGAAGCTTTTTTTATTATCTAACATTACCTTTATAATTGCCTTTTTCCAACTTTCCTAATTTCTTAGCAGCATCTGATAAACTTGCTAACCCATCTAAAATTCCATTAACTAAACTTGCAAACTTTGGATTAGATGAATATTTTCTTAATTCAATATCTATTTTATCTTTAGGATAAGTTGAACCAATTTCAAAACCTTTTTTATAATCATCCATATTATTGGCAACTTTAATTTTTATACGCTGTCCGCCTGTAAAATTTATTGGGGTAATACCTAAATTCATTATACATTTCTCCTTATACTAAAACTCAGATATTATAAATCTAAAAAATTTAAATTTTGCTACCAAATCACAAATAATAAATTAAAAATAAAAAAAATATGTTATAATAAAAATAGAATAGCCAAAGAAGGATTTGAAATGTTTGAGTTTCCATTTGAACTGGATGATTTTCAAAAAGAAGCCTGCCAAATTATTGATAACGGAGAAAGTGTAGTAGTTTGTGCCCCAACCGGTGCAGGTAAAACTGTTATTGCACAACATGCAATTCATAGAGCACTTGAAAATGGTAACAGAATTTTTTATACAACACCATTAAAAGCGCTTTCTAACCAAAAATTTTACGACTTTGGCGAAAAATACGGTCAAGATAAAGTAGGACTTTTAACAGGAGATACTTCAATTAACCGTAATGCTCAAATTGTAATTATGACAACCGAAGTTTTCAGAAATATGCTCTACGGTACAAATTTTGGGGCTGTAGCTGATAACTTAAAAGATGTTAAATATGTGGTTCTTGATGAAGTTCATTATATGAATGATGAGCAAAGAGGAACAGTTTGGGAAGAAAGCATTATATACTGTCCGACAAATATTCAAATTATTGCACTATCAGCAACTGTCGCAAATGGTCAAGAACTTACGGATTGGATAAATACAGTTCACTCAAGAACTAAACTCGTAAATACAGATTTTAGACCCGTCCCATTAAGATATTACTATTTTGATAGTTCACAACCTTTTAAACTCCTACCTTTATTAACCCCTAACGGGAAATTGAATAGAAAAATTCGTCCTGAAAAACCTCAATGGGCAAAAGGTAAAGACAAAAGAAAAAAAACTTATGTAAAACAAGTTATTAAAAATTTAGCAGAAAACAATATGCTTCCTGCGATCTATTTCACATTTTCAAGAAAAAAATGTGATGAACAAATGGAAAAATGTTCTGGACTTGGACTTAACACAAAAGCTGAACAAGAAAAAATTAAAGCTTTTATCGATGATTTTATAGCTGAAAATCCTCATTTATATGGCAATAAGCACACAGAATACCTAATTCAAGGTGTAGCATCACATCATGCTGGACTTTTGCCGGCATGGAAAAATCTTGTTGAAAAATTATTCCAACAAGGACTCATTAAAGTCGTATTTGCAACAGAAACACTTGCGGCAGGAATAAATATGCCGGCAAGATCTACCGTAATCAGTTCGACTAGCAAAAGAACAGATTCCGGTCATCGAATGCTAACAGCTAATGAATTTCTACAAATGTCAGGTCGTGCAGGCAGACGCGGTATGGATGAAGTCGGTTATGTTACAATTATCGGAACCCCATTCCAATCTCCTGAAGAAGTTGCAGAACTTGTTCTAAGCGATGCAAACCCATTAGAAAGTAAATTCTCACCAAGTTATTCAATGGTTCTAAACCTATTGCAAAGATTTAATCTTGAAGAAGCCAAAGAACTTATTTTAAAAAGTTTTGGCTACTACTCTTCTGATTACAGACTAAAACCAATACTTGATCAACTTGAACAATTCAACAACGAAATTCAAGAAAGAAGCTTTGTTTGCCCTAGCAAATTGTCTGATGAAAAAATGCTTGAATATGACAAGTTGAGATTTATATACGTTCAAAACAGGCAAACTTATAAAAAAATTCTAAGACAAGAAAAAGCTAAACATAGACCACTATCCCCTGAAGTTATTGAATTTGGTCAAAGAAATAAAGAAGAATTGCATAAACTTCAAAAATTTGCTTGTGACACTTGCAAGCACTACAAAAAACACGCTAAAAATCTTGAAGTAATTAAACGACTTGATTCTAAAAAGAAGAAACTTGAAAAAGAAATCGAAAAACAAAAAGATATTTATTGGAATAAATTTTTAGCCCACAGAGCAATTCTTCAAGATTACGGATATATCACAAACGATTACCCAACAGAAAAGGGCTTAACAACATCTAAAATACGCTCAGAAAACGAACTATATTTAGCTGAAATAATCTTTTCAGGAATACTTGAAAACCTAACACCTTCACAACTTGCAGGTGTAATTTGTGCAATCACAACAGAAGAAATTCGTATGGAAATCCCTTATATTCCATTTTCTGAACAAGTTAGAAAAGCTCTTAACCAAATTAGGAACATAAAACGTAAACTCGAAAAAGCTCAAACAAAATATGATATAGATTCACCTATATATATAAATCCATACTTCAGCTCCCTAATTGAACTTTGGGTAGAAGGTGCAGAATGGGAAACTGTATCAGAACAAATTGACATAGGTGAAGGCGATATAGTAAGAGCATTCAAGCGTACAGTTGATGTTCTAAGACAACTTACAACAATTGACAATATTCCTGAACCACTTGTATTTACAGCAAGAGAAGCTATCGAAAAAATTCTAAGACCTCCTGTCGATGTTGATTAATTTTAAAAATTTTATTCTTCTTTATTGACAAGAATATTTGTTTGATATTTAATAAGTGTACAATATACATTTATTAAAACAAATAAGAAGGATATGACTTATGATTACAAAAATTACAAATACCCCAATTTTCACTTCTGTTTATAAATACCAAAACAGAAGTCTTAACAACCAAAATACAGAACCTCAAAATGCTGCAGTATCATTTACTTCAAAGAATTCTTTAACTAAAGATATTGTTGATTTTGCATTTAACAAGCTTGCACAAACAAGATCAGGTAAAAATCTTGGAAGTTATGCAGGTACAATCGGCAATACAAATTACCATATTAGAGAAACTAAACTAGGTAAAAATGCTGAATTAAGCCTGATTAAAAGAAATGAATTTGCTAATTTTGAGATTTCAAGATCAACAGATAAACCTGCTGAAATTAAATATCAAGAAAATGATTTATCTTCAAACGCTTTAGCAGCAGCTGTTACAAAAATTTTAAACAAATAACTAATACAACAACAAATAAAAAATAAGGCTAAATTTAGCCTTATTTTTTTATGTTTAAATCTCGATATAGTGTAAATTTGCCACTATTTAGTTTTGTAAAACCCTTACAGGCAAAAGGATTGAAGTATTTGTTAAAATATGTTACAATAATAGTAGGAACACCCTATTTACCCTCATAGGTCTCTGATGAGTGTTATTCCCCACACCACTCTAAAAACAAAAAGGTATCCGGTTACTAATCAATCTTGGGTGACATTATGGATACGCTTATTGACAATCAAAATTCATTTACGCCGTACAGGACATGCGAATATGTACTAACACTATCGCTTTTTATGATTTTTTCCTTTACGATTATGACACTTTTCCAACCTCCAATATTGGCAAACGATATACTTGCTAATACGAGCGTTAGAACTTCTTCATTTCAAATTATGACAGAAAACATAAAAGAAGAAATGAATCCTGAAATTCAAAAAGAAAAATTTGAACAAAGAATAAAAATTAAATATAAAGGTTACCCTGTAACAACAGTAGCTGATGGAATAAAACATATCAAAATGACAAAATACTACAGCGGTAAACCCGTTAGAATTAATATTGTTGAAGTCAATAAAGATATTGCAAAAAATTATGAAATAAAACCTGCAATAGCTTCAAAAACCTTACCAAATAAAAGAACAGTTAGAACTATTGCACAGAATACCAATTCTATAGTCGCAATAAATGGCGGATATTTCAAACCTCAAACAGGCGTTCCTTTAGGAACACTTATGATAGATAAAAAAATATACACAGGCCCTATTTACAATAGAGTAGCTTTTGGAATTTTTGAAGACGGTTTTGACGTAAGCAGAATTGAATTAAACGCTACAATTACCGGCAATAACGAAGTAATCAAAATAGACAACATAAACCAACCAAGAATGTTATCCTCATATATTTTAGCATATACAAGGGATTGGGGAACTCAAGCCCCTGCTTCACCTCAGTATGGTGTACAACTTCAAGTTGTAGGTAACAAAATTCTTGCAGCTTCCGCCAATCCCCTTTCTATTCCTGAAAACGGCTACGTAATCGTTGGTCCGAAATCTAAATTAAGTAAATTATTTGGCGCAAAAGAAGTTAAAATCGATATAAAAACAACTCCTGAATGGAAAGATGTTGAACACATAATTAGCGGGGGCCCGTACTTAGTAAAAAATGGCGAAGTTTTTGTTGATATGACTGCCCAAAAACTTCAATCAATAGGCGGTAGAAACCCCCGCACCGCTATCGGTTATACCAAAGATAATGATTTAATTATGATTGCCGCTGATGGCAGAGAAGGAAGCTCAATCGGTTTAACACTTGTTGAACTTGCTAACTTAATGAAATCTTTAGGCTGTATAAACGCTATTAACCTTGATGGCGGAGGTTCTACAGTTATGTATGTTAATGGTCAAATAGTAAATAAACCGCAACAAATTGGAGGTATCGCGTTATCAAATGCTCTTGTCATTTCTAAAAAATCAGTTAACTAAAATTATGAACTACTTGTCTTTAAACATCAACAAAGACACAATAGTATTCTAATTTATTTTAATTTCATAATATCTGAAATTAAATCATTAACGTTTTGCTCATCTTTTATAGATTTTGCTCTACGCGCATACTCTAGTGCTTTGTTATAATCTTGACTATTAAAATATATAATAGCCCTATTATACATAATTATATATTCTTCGTCAGAATTTTGCGCATATTGTTCAGCTAGTAAAAGATTTTCTATTGCCAAATTATTATCACCTAAATCCGAATATACTGAAGCTATATTTATATAACCGGATGCCATATTCGGATATTGAGCTATATATTTTCGATATTCAGCTAACTTATTTAATAAAATTGCATCTTCTCCACCCAATACCAAAGGTGCATAATAAAAAGATTCACTACTTAAATCTTTAACATTTGATATCGTTGGCTTTACTCTATATAACAAGACTAAAGTTTTTAAATCTCTAGCTGATAGACCTTGAAATTTTGCAGTTTCAAACATATAAGGCTGTTCACTATCCTCTTTTAGAGAATACATAATATCATTAGGGTTTTCACTATGCCCCATTATACCAAGAGTATGTCCAAATTCATGTAATGCAGTATTATAGATTTCATAAGGCGTAAAAGCTTTATTTAAAGGATTTGTCCTATAAAACGTCATTACCATTTTTGTCAAAATTTTATCCTTACTAATAGATGGCTCTGTATATGCTGTAACGTACTTACATACACCATTTGAACATAAATTATCAGGAGTTTTCTTAAAACAAATAACAACATTTGCTTCTTGTTTATTATTTGTTTCTACAAATTTTACAAAATTTGTACTATCACTCCAAGCCCTCATTGCTTTATTTATTTGTTCTACATAATAAGTTGGAACTTGATCCTTAGCCTCAAAATAAACCTTTAATGGAAATGAATTAATATCCCACCTTACAATATCATTTCCCATTGCGGCATTATATATATAATTATTTGAAATCCCATCTAAAAGCTTATATCTCAATGAAACAGCCTGAGCTTTTGCATATTTTGAAGCTTCATCATTAATCTTAGATTTTGCCATATCATATAATTTTTTCTGAATACTATATGTCGGCTCACATTTTGTCAAATCTAAAACATAGAAAAATCTTGCAACAATACCCTTTTCATCCGCAAATAAAGATTTTTCAAAATAAGGAATAGCCTTTTCATACTGACCACTATCATATAAAGCCTTAGCCTTGTTGTAATTATACAAAGCTGAAAATGGTGATTTATAAACTAACGCTATAACCAAAACAATGAATAAGACTATGAGTAAAAATTTACGCATTTAATCGCTCTGCCAAATCCTTTTCCAACTGTTGCGCTAAAGCTCTTGTATCACCTTTTAACTTAAAATATTCTGCAAATTTTGGAGTTGTCTTTATATTGATACTTCTGCCGTTTTTATCTTTATGCTTTGAAACTAAGCCTTTTTCAACTAATTCTGCAACGTGTTCATACGCACCAGAACGAAGTTTCACAAGTTCAGTCTGACGAATAGGCTCTTTTAATGCAATAACTAACAAAGTTCTTAAAACAGCCGGAGATAAATCTATCGGACAAATTTTCTCAACAATATCGCTATATTCTTCCTTAACTTGAAGAATATAACCATTTTCATCATCAATTTCTAATGCTCCATCTCTAGAAGCATAATCCATAATTAATTCTAATATAGCTTCTTCAACCTCTTCTGGTTCAACATCTAAATATGTAGCTATCTCTTCTAAGGATAGAGCTTTTGCAGTAACAAACAGTACTGCTTCAATTCTAGACTTCAGCTGCTGCATGTTTACCACCCTTTACTACATACAAATCAGAATAAAACTCTTCCTGTTCTAATTCATAATCTGTATCTCTACTTAAAAATAACAAAGCTAAATATGCGCTAATTTTATCCATTCCTAGCATTGTTAATTCATTCAACTCAATTTTATCAACCCTTGAAAATATCTGTTCCAAATTATCTTTCAAAATTAAAACAGATTCTTCAATATACTCTTCGTGAGCCATAGAAACTATTTCTTCAGGAGTTAATCTTGAATAATTTCTAACATGTCTTTTTGCTCTTTCATGAGCACTTTTCATAGAAGCTCGTTTTTCAAGTTTTTCATAAAATTCCAACTGTTTAATCAAGTCTTTCAATGTTACAACTCGATTACGATTTAATCTTATACTTGTTCTACGCTGTAAAGCTTCATCAAAACTTACAACATTACTTGTTGGAATAAACTCTTGATCCTCTTCAGGATATTCTACAATAAAACCATCATCATCATATATAACATCACTTTCAGGCTCATCTTTAAATTCATCAATAGATAAACCAGCCAAAACATTTGACTGTAAACGACACAAAATAGATGCAAATAACAAAGTTCTGCTTGCAACCCTTAAATTCAAAGATTTTAATTCTATCATTCTTTGAAGATATTTTTCCGTAACATCAAGAATATCAATATTCCAAGGATCAATTTTACCCTGCTTTGCCATATCAACAAGAATTCCGATACCATCGTTTGCATCAAATTCATTTGGCAAAGAATATATTGAATTTTCAAGATCTTCTGAATTTATTAAATTATTATTCATTGTCGTCATCTCTTATTTTTACACCTGTAACTTTTGTTTTACCCTTTTCTTTTTGGGTAACACCAATTGTTCTGTTTGCAGCTTCTATCATTGGTCTTCTGTGACTTACTACCAAGAATTGAGTATCAGATGATTGTTTTGTAACCATATCTGCAATTCTTTCAACATTCATAGTATCTAAGCTTGCATCAACCTCATCCAATGCGTAAAATGGAGCAGGCAGATATTTTTGAATTGCAAATACCAATGCTAAAGCTGTTAATGCTTTTTCTCCACCTGATAAAGCGCCTAATTTATTATTAGTTGTTTTATCTCTAGGTTTTGCTTCTATTGTCATGCCGGCAGATAATGGATCTTTTTCATTTTCCAAAATCAATCTGCCTTCACCTTCTGACAACTGATGATATATATCCTTGAAATTTTCATTTATGGCATTATATGTTGTCATAAACGCTTCTTTTTTCTGTTGCTCAAAACCGTTCATCTTATCCAAAATAGATTGACGCTCAGTTGTCAGTGTTTTAATTTGATTGTCTAATTCTTCTTTTCTTGCAGCCTTCTCTTCGTAGGTAACAATAGCTCTCATATTAACATCGCCTAATTCTTGCATTTTCTTATCTAAACGCTGAATTTTAGCATTAAGTTCATCTATTGAAATTTCGACAGGAGAGAGTTTATCTATTTCAACTCCGGAATTTTGCAAGATTTCTGATGCTTCTTTTAATTGAGGTTCTAATTCTCTACGTCTTGCCTTAAAGGATTCAATTTGTTCATTAATTCTATCAATTTCAGAAGCCTTAACTGCACTATTTGTTTGCAAATCTACTAAACTTTTATGAATTTCTTCTTTTTCTTTCACAAGTTCTCCGATTTTTGCATCAATTACCGCAATTTTATCAGACAGTAGATTTAATTGATCCTCTAATTGTTTGATTTCTGAAGCATAAGTTTCTTTATCCTTTTCCAAAGACTCATTATTTTTTATCGCAGCCTGAATATCAGCTTCCTTTGAAACAATTAATTGCTCGTTAAACTTAATATTATTGTTATAACTTTGAATTTCATTATTTACATTCATCAAATTGTTATTCAAAGCTCTGATATCATCTTCAATTCCTTGAGTTTTTTCTTTTAAGTCTTTTAAATCCTTATCATTTAAAAGATTGTCTAACTCGGTAAGTTTATCTTGAGATTGTTGAATTTTTTCAGATAAATCAACTCTTTTAGCTTCTATCTTATCTAGTTCAGAATTTAATTTTTCAATTTTTGGTTCATTTTCTTGAACAAAATTCTTTTTCTCTTCCAACAACTTTTGGCTATTTTCAAATTGAGAACTCATATTCTTCAATTCGATATTTGATTTTGAATATTCAGTATAAGATGAAGTATAAGCTGATCTAATCTTTTCAAGCTTTTCTTCTAAACCTCTTTGTCTTACAACAGCTTCTTCATATTTTTTCTGAAGTTCATCTAATTTAGCTTTTGCGGTTTCTAATTCCTTATCATCATTTTGACCAAAGCCAAACATTGATTTTTTAACGTAACCACCTGTAATTGCAGAAGATTTTTCATACAACTTACCGTCTAATGTAACCATACGGTACTTTCCAATAAGTTGCTCAGCTGCTTCTACATCTTCAACAATAAGAGTATCTCCAACAGCGTAGAAAAAGGCATCTAAATAAATATCATCAAAATCAACAAGATTTATAGCAAAATCAATAACACCTTTGTTCTTTGGCAATTGAAGCTTTGTTGGAGCTTTTTTAACTTTATTCAAAGGAATAAATGTTGCTCTACCTGCTCTTGATGAATTTAATAATTCCATAGCGACATACGCTGCATGAGTATCATCTACAACGATATGAGCTAATCTTCCACCAAACGCAATATCTAGAGCCAGAGAATATTCTTCATCAACTGTCCCTAACTGCATCAATGGAGCATGAACACCTTCCAAATGAGCGTTCATAACTGTTGTAATAGGAATACTTGAACCTGATGCAGACACTGCCCTTCTTTGAGCCTCCATATCCGTGAATTTTCGATAAGCAGCCTTTACATCGTGATCATAATCTTCTATAGCAGTTTTTGCATCATCTAAGTCTTGCATTGTTTTTAATTGCAAGTCTTTTAACTCATCCATCTCTTTTTTCAAGTCGTTTACTTGAAGTTCTTTTAAAGATTTATCATCACCAAAATTTGCTTTAGCCTGTTCTGCTTGCTCTATAAAGGCTTTTGCATCATCTATTTCCTTTTTCAGGTTTTTTAATTCATTTTCTTTTGGCAAAGACTCTTTTAATAATTCATTGTCTTTATCTTTTAATGAATCTAAATTGCGAGAAACTTCATTTCTTTCCTGAATATACTTATCAGCTGTAGAACTCAAGCCTGAAATATCTTCAAGTTTCTTTGCTAACTCTTCTTTTTTCTCTTTTAGTTGCCCTTCAATAATTCCTACCTTATCATGAGCTAACTTTATATTTAATC
Source organism: uncultured bacterium (assembly GCA_949292185.1). Taxonomy (GTDB): domain Bacteria; phylum Cyanobacteriota; class Vampirovibrionia; order Gastranaerophilales; family Gastranaerophilaceae; genus Zag111. The sequence goes on along the minus strand of CASEYP010000030.1, from coordinate 12,382 downwards.
TTTCATCTTCAATTTTCTTTTTGAATTGTTCGATACCATTTTTAGCATTTTCAATAGATTGAAGACCTTTTTGAATTTGTGTACTTGAATAATCAATAGCATTTTTCTTAATCTGAATACGAGCATTCAAGTCACTTTGAGAATCCTTTAACTTGTTTCTCTCATCTTCACCTTGCTCTTTTAATTTTGCATCAAGCTCTTTATATTTTTCATTTATAAGCTTTATCTTTTCATCCAAATCAGTTTTATTTGCCTGTTCTTCCTTAAGTTTTTTATTAGACTGCAAAATATTTTCATGGGCTAACTCTAAATTTCGTTTCAAATCAAAGAACTTAACTGTACTAATTTGAGATTCAAGACCTGATTTTTCTTCCTGCAATTTTTTATATTTCAAAGCAACTTCACGTTCAGCCTTTAATTGCTCTAAAGTACCCTCAACTTCTGTCAAAATTAAAGCTGCAGCCTCAACCCTTTGTTCAACAGTCTTTAATTCATTTGTTGCTTGATCTATACGTCTATCAAAATCTGCAACACCTGCAATTTCATCAATAATTCCGCGGCGAGCTTTTGATGAACACATTACAATACTGTTAACATCGCCCTGCATCATTACGTTATAACTGTTTGGCGTAATATTATGTTTTTCCAAAATTGAACGAATATTTGTTAAAGTATCAACCTTATCATTCAGATAATATGTACTTGCAAACCCCTGACTATTCTTTCTAATTCTTCTTGCAACAGTAAGCTCTTTATCACCATCTACATCACCAAAAGTAACCTTTACCATTGCCTCATTCTTATTATTAAAGGTAGTTATAAAATCTGATAAATTTTCAATACGTAAAGCACTACCTGACCTCAAGCCAAGTGCAAACATAATGCTATCTATAATATTACTTTTACCTGAACCGTTCGGCCCTGATATCGTAGTAAAACCCTTCAAGAAGGGGATTTCGGTTTTATTGGCAAATGATTTAAAATTATCTATCTCTAACTGTTTTATGTACATAAAATCTACCTAAATATAGTGTTTAAACTATTATGGCAGATAATACAACAGCATGTCAAAAGTGTGTAATATTATTTACATTTTATATTCTAATTATCTTCAACACTTTGATATTCTTTTGCATACTGAGGATTTACAGCAAGCCATTTGAATGTTTGAGATTCAATTTCAGGAATATCAATAACAAAAGTTCCACCGTAACGACCTCTTGAAAATACAAGATAACCTTCTTTTGATAGATTTTGAAAAGCTTTTCTTATTGTATTAGGACTTAAATCCAACTTTCTTGACAATTCTTGAATAGAAGGTAATTTATCCCCTACTTCATAATCTTGTGCAATCATCCTTTTTATATAATTTTGAGTTTTTTCGTAATGATAAAAAGCTGCATCTTTTGCAGGTGCAAAGATAGATGTTTCAGGTTTTTGAGAAGTTGGAACACTATTTGGAAGTTTAATAACAGTTGTTCCATATCTTCCTCTTCTAGCAAGCAATATACCTTTATCTATTAAAACTTTTAAAGCATCGTGGACAGATTTTATACTTGCTTTTAGAGCTTGTGCTAAAACTGAATGAGGTGGAATTCTATCTCCTACTTTTAAATTTTTACTTATATAATCTTCCAAGTCCTTAACCAACATATCTACCAAAGTTTCTGAATGTTGTCGAACATAATTATTAACTTCAAAATCCAAACTCATCAATACCCAAGTACTATCTTTAGGATTTTTAAATCTATGACAGATTATATTTTGTGAAGCTAAATATTCTAAAGCTAAACGTGTTGTATTTGCTGAAAAATCTATTATAGTAGCAATAGTTCTTGATGACGGTAGGTGTGAACCAACTTTAAAACCATCTGTTAATATATATCTTTTTATAGCTTCTGTTGCTAAATCACGTTTTGATGTAAGCTTTCTTATTGTAACTGATTGGTCTTTATAATCTTTTACCAATGTTCCGATACACTGCTTTGACTCAACATATCCTAAATCTTCAATGTATCTTATAGCATTTTGAACAGTTCCAATACTTACTCCAAGTAAATATGCAAATTCTGATTTTGAAGGTAAGATATTATTTACTTGAATTTTACCAGCCTTCAATGAACTTGTAATCCATTGTGCTAGCCATTTTCCTATTATTACAGATTTTGCCTCATCTGAATTTTTGAGATCCGGCAATTCACAATCAACACTATCTATACTAAGTTGAACTAAATCTGACTTCTTAGGAAAAATATACTTATCTTTAGAATTCATCATTCACTACCTACTTTCGATTTTAATAATATATTATGTGTAAAAAAACATCAAGATTTTTTTTGCTAGTTTTTGTATTTTTATTACAAAATTATATTGACGAAATCCGTTAAATGAATAATACTGAAATTATGACAAAACAAAAATTTATAGCATTAGTAGATTGTGATTCATTTTTTGTCTCTTGTGAACAAAAACGCTCCCCTGAATTAAAAGGGAAAGCTGTTTGCGTCTTATCAAATAATGACGGTTGTGTTGTATCTCGTTCAAAAGAAGCAAAAAAAATGGGCGTAAGAATGGGTGAGCCTTATTTTATGGCAAAAAACGAACATCCTAAAGCTATTTATATAACCTCTGATCACGAATATTATGCTCAAGTTTCTCATCAAGTTATGAGTATTTTGAAAGATTTTAGTCCTTATGTTCAAATATACTCCATAGATGAAGCTTTTGTTGATTTAACGGGACTTACCAAATTATATAAACGAAATTACAAAAATTTAGCCATATATCTTCGACAAAAAATACTTGATGAAGTTGATATTCCGGTATCTATCGGTGTAAGTTCAACAAAAACACTTGCGAAATTAGCCTCAGATAAAGCTAAAAATATTAATAATGGAATATACTTAATTGGGAAAAGAAAAATTCCTAAAATACTAAAAACAACTAATATTGAAGAAATTTGGGGTATAGGAAGGCGTTTAACAAAGCGCCTCAAAAGCCACGGTATAATTACTGTAGAAGAACTTGTGTCAAAAACTGACAAATGGTTAGATTCTAAAATAGGAATTCAAGGAATTGAAATGAAACACGAACTTTTAGGTGAAATGGTTTCAAAAGTAGTAAATGAAAGGAAATTACCAAAATCAATTCAAAACACAAGAGCTTTTGGAATATTTACATCTGACTTCAATTTCATAAAAAATGAATTAAACAGACATATTCATACATCTTGCAGAAAACTTCGCAAATATGAAACTAAATGTTTGCAAATTGGGGTTATGCTAAGAACAAAAGATTTTAAAGTTTACTATACAAAAAAAGAACTTCTCTCACCACTTGATTTTGAACTTGAAATTTCAAATATAGCAATAAAACTTTTGGAAGAAATTTATAATCCTAAAATACTGTATAGAAGTACTGGCGTCATATTAGAAAAAATCGGAGAACAAGGAACAGAACAATTATCACTCTATACAGATCAAGATAAATCAATAAAGAAAGCAAAACTTGCAAAATGTTTTGATAAATTGGAATCTAAATTTGGAAAAAATATAATTCAAACCGGATTTACAAAACTTAAATAATTCCTAATTTTATACTGTAAAATAACAAAAAATTTTCTTTACCGATTTATAATAAATCAATATAGGAAATTTATCATGCAAATTAGTAAAATAGGACCAAATTTTACAGCAAACTCAAATAATAACCGAAAAGATTATTTAAGTATGTTCCACGAAAAAACAAAAAATTCTGCAGATATGACAGATACAATAGTCGTTCCAAGAACGATATTCAAAGGCTACTTAGGAATAATGACAGGAACAACTCTAATAACTATAGGTTCCTTACTTAACAAGCATCCAAAATTATCTAAGCCCTTGAATATAATTGGAGCTCTAACCTCTTTATACGGGACTTGGGCATTTGTAAGGCCATTTATAATAAAAGATGCTAAAGGCGTTGAAACAACAAAACAAAATAATAATTAAACAGATAAAAATATAAAAATGAAGAAGGTAAAATGATTATTTACACAGTACAAAACTCAAATCCAACAGTAGGACCTGTTAGAGGAGAAACTCAAACTATAAGTGTATACGATAGAGATCTTGGAAATAGAAGAACAATTATCTCCACTCCAGAAGAAGTCGATGAATTTGTTTCTGCAAGAAAACGCGCTATGAATAAAGCTTCTAATGAAGGTTTAGGCATAATGGCAGGAATGACAGCCCTTGGCGGAGCTGCAGGAGCCGCAATAAATAGCTACCTTGAAAATAATAAAGCTAATAAAATAAATAATTTAGTAGATAAACTTAATGTTGATTATAAAGAAGCAATTAAAGACTATAAAAAAGGTAGTACTTGGTCTATAATCAATGAACTTTTAGAAAAAGAAAACTACAAAAATGCAGCTAGCAAATTAAGAAACCTATTTTCAAATAAAGAAAACCTTTTCAAAAAAATTGACTTAAAAACTATAGCTAAACCTGCGCTAAAATATGGAGCGCTATTTGGTGCGGCAATTGGTATTGGTATCGGAATGTTTGCACCAGGCGCAAAAGTTGAAAACGCAGATAAAAAAATCACTCAAGCTTTTATTGAAGATAATAAATAACAAATAATATTAAACTTTTAAAACCTAAAAAATCGGATAAATATACAATGTTATCCGATTTTTTATATTAATTTGACGAATTTAAACATTAAATGTTAAAATAAACTTCATGGTCAAGATAAGGAGATTTATATGACAGAAACAATTACAAGATACAGCGTTGAAGATTTTGTAAAAACAACAAGTCAACAAGACAAAAACGAGGGATTTTTTGAACAAGAAACTCAACGTATTATGGAAATCAATTTATCCAACAATTTAGCTTGGATAAAAAAAGGAGCAATGGTTGCCTATACAGGAGATGTAAAATTCACATTGGAAAATTTATTTGAACACGGAATTAAAAATGTAGTAAAACGTTTTGTATCTGGAGAAAGTAGTGCACTTGTAAAAGCTCAAGGAACAGGAAAAGTTTATATTGCAGATGAAGGTAAAAAGATTTCTATACTTAATCTAAATGGAGATAGTATTATCGTAAACGGTTCAAATGTTCTTGCTTTCGAGCCATCTTTAAAATGGGATGTCAAATTAATGAAACTAAGTTCAATGATGGCAGGAGGATTGACAAATATTGAAATAAAGGGTAATGGTATGCTTGCAATTACAACAATGTACGAACCTTTAACACTAAAAGTAACACCTGATAAACCTGTTATGACAGATCCATCTGCAACAATAGCTTGGTCTGCAAATCTTAAAACCAGCTTTAAAACCGATATTTCTGTAAAGACCTTAATAGGTAGAGGCAGTGGTGATTCTATTCAAATGAAATTTGAAGGTGATGGATTTGTCGTAGTTCAACCGGGAAGCATTATTTATCCTGCATACAGTGAGAGTTAATACAAATTGCAAAAACTTCAACGGCACTGATTTTAAAAAATCAGTGCCGTTTTTATATGTTATAAATCTATATCAATAGTCCAGTTATCTAATCCCAATTCCTGCAATAATGCCATATATGCGTTATAATATTCTTTCATCGCATCAATAAACTCATTCAATAATTCTTGATGTGAATGTTCAACGATAATCAAATTTGTTAAGGATGTTTGACCTTTTTTATAACGCTGCTTGGATAAATTCAAAATTTTATTTGACTCATCTAATATATCTTTATAATGCTCAACATTTTCTTGAGCCATTATAAACTTGTCGTGATTTGTATGAATTACATTTTTAGTAATATTTATAATAGAATTATACTCTAATTGAGCCTTATCAAGCTCTAATTTTGCACTTTTAATCTCCGGTGTATACAAATACAATGAAGGAATATCAACTCCTGCTCCAACATAAGCACCTGAAGTTCCATCATGAGCAAACGCATATCCACCTGAAATATATAAATCAGGAATTCTCTGTTTTGTTACTACTGACAAATCTCTTTTAGCCTTAATTATCTTTGATTCTGCCATTTTTATATCATAACGATTTTGGAAAGCAACTTCTTCTAATTCATCGTAACTTGGCAACTCTAACTTCGTAAAAAACTCTTGACCAAACACAGAATCTTCTTTTGAGTCGTATAAGGTAGGATTATTTGCAAGATTCAAAACCTTATTAAAACTATACTGCGCTGTTCTTATGTTTGCCTGAGCTCGGTTTATTTGGACCAATATTTTTTTCAAACGCATATCAGCTTGCAAAACATCAATTTCATAATTTTGCGAAGATTTTGGCTTCTTTTTAGATATTTCTAGTAACTCTTCTAACAATTCCTTGCGCTCTTCTAATATTTTTAACTCAGATTTTGCAACCAGTAAATTGAAATAAGAGGTTCTTACTCTAAGTTTTAACTTAAATTCATAATCCTTAATTTTATTCTGAGTATAATCTAATTCTGACAATGCTGCCTTTTTACGTTCACCACGTTTTAAAACTTCGACAGGCAACATAAGACCAATTTGGCTGGAATTACCTCTTGCAATAGGACCCATTAATAAATTAGATTGAAATTGCGGATTTTTAAACGCAGCAGCTTTTTTAACCGCATACTCAGATATTCCTAAATTTTTTCTTTGTTCTTGCAGCTCAATATTACCCTCTAAGGCCATATTCATAGCCTCTTCAAGAGTTATTTTATGCCTATCAGATTCAGAATGTGCCAATTTACTTGAATCTACGGCATAAATTGGGGATATAGTACTTATTAAAAGTAAAATAAATACAAAAAATCTTTTCATGTATTAATCATTTTAGCGTAAACACAAGAAAAATAAAAAATTGCACACTTAACAAATACACGAAATTTAATAAAAATTATAAACCCTATAAATCTTGATATTTTTTAAAAATATCAATTCCGTATTTTTTATATAAATATTTAATAGAAGTTTCAGTCTGCTCAATATGAGCTTGCGTCAAAGATATAAATTGAGATAACTCAGTCTTAGCTTTCAAATTATTTATAGCCCAAGATAATCTCAAACCAGGAGCAACCTGGCATTGAACACCTAATCTATATCTGCCCCAAAAATCTTTTGCAACTACGATACTAGAATCAGGACTACCCCAATTTTTTATATTATCTAAATTATTTCTAACCATTGCAAAGCATTTTTTCTTACTTTCACAATGCTTAAGCTGTCTTTGAATTTGATATAACACTGATTGAGATACATTAGCCTTAAAATTTATAGAAGAACGAGAGTGTACATCCATATATTTTTATTATCCTTTCAAAGAAAGGGAAAAACTAAAAATATTTTTTTTTGCGCTAAAACACTAACGATTTTTGAATTTTCAATTTTTTCTTTTATATATTCAGGTGAATATTTATTCATATTACAAATTTTTTCACTGGCATATTCATAATTATTTTTATTTGCATAAGTAAGCTTCTTACAATTTTTTAATATTTCAAAGAGTTCATTATCCTTATATGTTTTATCTTCATCTTTAACGGTTAAACATATGCTAATTGTTCCCTTCTTTTCAACAGGATTATCATGCTCGACTTCCAAAAAACTACCATACTCATCACCCAAGCGTATACGAATAGAATAACCGTTTATATCCCCTCTTACATTATCTATATCTATAACTTCATCATCAATATTAAAGACATCCTTTAGAGCCAAAATACATATTGTCTGCGGTTCATAAATTTTTTCTATAATTTTTTTATATCTTTCTATATATTCATCTTTATTATTAAGGAGATATAAAAGATTTAACAAATCTTGATATGTCATAGTTTTCCAATTCTTACACTCCTCACCAAGCTCATGTTGAAATGGTCTTAAATAGATATATCTCTTTTCCAAAGTTGGATATTTTGTATTTATATAATCTTCATATACTATAAGCTGATCTATTTTTCCAACCTTTTTTCTGTTTCTATCTTTATATTTATTTTCTATTACAATGACAAAATCATCATTTTTTATTTCAATATCTTTGCGATTGTCAACCTCTGTACCAATATATGTATTTTCAAGATTTAAGTTCTTACTATTTGAAATTCCTGCACATTCAACCATTTTACTTAAGAATTCAGAATTAGTTTTCAATAAATACGCAATAACTTTTGAATGAGTATTTTCCCTACTTTCATAAGGCTTTATACTTTCTAACTCTTTTAAATCTTCATCTATGTAAAGGAACACATGGTTTGATTATGGTGTACGGTTAGTATGATTATTTTGGTACAAATCTTAATTATTTTATACAAAAAGAGCCTCTATTATCGAGACTCTTTTTATCCAATATAAAGCAATTATTTCACAATTTTTGAAATACTTGCAGTTATATCATCACCACCATACAAAACCATGCTTTTAGAAAGTACTAAATTATAATTTTTCGCCTTTGCTTCAGCAGCAATTGTTGCACTTATGCTTTTATCGATTGCTTGAAGTTTATTGGAATAGTTCTTTTTAATTGCCTCTTGTTTTTTTGCAAATTCTGCATCATACTTTTTAACAAGTTTTTCTTTACCTTCTTTGGTTGATTGTTTTTGAACATCAGCTCTTACAGTTTCAAGCCATTTTTGCAATTCTTGCAACTTTTCTTGTTGTTCTTTTTTCAAAGCTTGTACCTGAGCGGATTTTGCAACAACTGCATTTACATCAACAACTGCCACATTATAATTCACAGGGACATCTGACATCGCAAAGTTGTTGAAACCAAGTCCTACAACAAATGCTGCTGCAGCGACTGTTAATGTTGTAATTTGTTTTTTCATTTATTTTCTCCTTATTTAATATGTAAAGGTAATAACGTTTCCCTTTACTAATAACCTGTATTACTTAATTTTATTTGTGTTTTTGATAATTCAGGGATATTACCGCTTGTTTTTTGGTCACTATTACGAGTTTTACCCAAAGTCCATCTGAATCCGAATTGTAAACCAACACCGTTTCTGCCACCATTTGTAATGTATGTTTGGAAATATCCGGTGAATTTTTCACCCCAAGCTTTTCTTATACCAACACCATATTTTACAAAAGGATCTACTGACAGATTCGGCAATGCTATATCATTTGCTTGGAAATGAGTACGATCCATAACGTTCCAAATAAAACTTACACCCAAATACGGCTGCCACCCGTTTTTAAGATTCCCGATAAATTTGATTCCGGGTTCCAACTGTATTGCGTGTAAAGGATCTGAACTTATGCTTACTCCTGCTGCGTTCTTATAGTCAAAAGTGTTTACAAATGTATATGATATCAAGAAGCTTGGTTGGATTATAAATTTACCTTTTGCAAGTTCAATGTTATAACCGGTTTTTGAAGCAACACCAGTCATTAACATCGCAAAATCTTCGTGTCCGAACATTGAACTTGCTTCTCCGGCATTGGCGCCTACATTTGCTGTTAATCCGGTAAAGAAATTACCCTTGTATGCCATACCAACAGCACCTAAAGTTCCGCCGTTTTGGTATATGCTAACACCGTCATATGATTGATGAGAGCCATTATATCCTCCATATACACTCCACATACCATCCCATCCATGACCTAAATCATAGAGTTCGGAATCCGCACCAAAATATGAACCATAAGCCACATTGGATACTTTTGGACCGTTATTTAAAGGCACATTTTCAAATGTTGCATAAGGTCTAAACCATCCAGCTTTATTTTCATATCGACTTACTGTAGGATCAAATACTATGTTATTGTTAGCAATTGAGGCATATTTATTACGCATCTTCATTGCTTGACGTTGTTCTTTTGTCATTAACATGTACATATCCATATTACGGAAAGCGTTATCATAAGAATTTAATTGACTTAAATATCCGCCTAACTGTGCTGCAACTGGAGCTGCCACAACAGAAGGGTTGTAGCTTTCATATCCGCCACCGCCTGCTAATCCAAAGTTAAACATGGCAGTTGTTGGATCATAACTTGCAGTATATTTATATATAGAACCATAAGTTATGTCACTTCCAGTGTATTGAATGGCACCAGCAAGAGCGTCTCTCACTGCACCATCCATGCCTTCACCTAATGGTGATATTGAGAAGGATTTTTGAGTTGTTGCACTTAATACATTAATATTTGAGATATTAATGTTGTTTCCATTAGTCTCAAAATTATTTGCAGTTATTGTATCAAGTGTTTGATTTGCAAAGTTTCCGTCAAGTCTTAAATCCAAATCGTTATTTAGTATAAGATTTCCAAGATTTGTATTTTGAATTGCACCGTTTTGCAAGCTCAAACCACCGCCTTGTGCAACAAGTGATGCTGCTTGAGACAAGTCTCCTGTTTGACCTAAGGTTAAATAGCCTGAGTTCAGGTTAATTGCATTTGTGATTGAATTATTAATCGTTGAATTACCATTAATATTAACAACGCCATTACCTGTTACTTTATCGTTTAATGTTACATTAGACAGATTAATTGTTCCATCGTTTGTTGCAAACAAGTCATCTTTAAATCCGTCAATGTTTTTTATGTTATTAAATGTGAGCGTATTACCTGTGTCAATTGTAGCACCTGCATTATCATTCCCTTTAATTTCGTTTCCTGCACCATTTACGATAAGGGTTGAATCAGTACCTGCCATTGTACCAAGATCAGATAAAACTTCTTCATCTTTTATCATTTGATATACTCTGTTTGTTTCATTTTTTGTTGAAATTGCGCTTACAAGAGTTTCTTTACTTGAATGTAAAGCGCCGGTTGTTGAATCATAAGCAATATAATTATTAGTGTTTTCATTTGCTGCAAGTTCAATATTTTGACCTAAGCTGAGTTTATCCTTCAAATTGCTTGTTAAAGTATAATTATCAGCACCACCGCTTGTTGAAGTTAAATCAATTTTTGTAAGATATAAATTACCATTTACATTTGATGATGTTGAATCAAAAACATCATTCCAATCAATTTGCAAGTTAACATTATCACCAGAAGCAACTACTAAATTATCCATATTTGTTGTTGCAGATGAACCGTTAATCAAGTTAATTGTTGAACCATTTTGAGCATTTACACTGCTTGCATTTTTAAACAATTCTGTTTGCCCGCCGCCGAGTGCTAGTGTTGCTCCTTCAAGGATATTAACTTCACCCGTTGCGGTATTTTGAACATTTGATGTTACTGCATCAGAAATGTTAATTATGCCGTTTCCTGAAATGGCTTTCGCAATAGTTCCGCCTTGAATATTGTAAGTACCAGTATTATCAACAGTTCCCGTAATATTATCGGCAGAAGAAGTTAATTCACCGTTATTAACAACTGCTTGGTCTATTTTTGCCGTGTTATTAACTTTATCAGTAAAGATTGTAGTTCCTGAGCCTGAAATTGCTAATTTATTTTCAAGCGCAGAATCAACTCCGCCTTTTAAGTTCAAGTTACTGTTATTTGTCATACCGTCTGTTAAAGTGATTTGACCAACATTTGCTGTTAAATCACCTGTATTTGTTATCGAATTTTGCGAAATTATATTTGTGTTACCTGAAATATCATTTGTACCGCTTAAGCTCAAATCACCAGTACCTAAAATATTGCTATTCAAGGTAAGTAAATTTGCCTCTAAAATTGCATTATTTGTTAATTCACCACTTACGGTTACATTACCAGTGCCTGTAACGTTATTAGCAAGTTTTCCGCCTGTAATTTCAAGTTCTGCTGCGTTTTGAACAGCACCGCCAATATTATCGGCTGAGGTTTTTAGCGATGAGTCGCTTGTAATATTAATTGTTTGAGAAATTAAAGCATTGTTTATAACATCACCTGAAATTTGAGTTGTACCACCACCTGTTATAGCGTTAGCATTTTCTCCGCCTGTAAATTGTAAAGTACCGGCGTTTGTAACACCTGCACTTGTGATTAATTCGCTTGCATCAGTGTTAAGTGTTGCACCGTCTGAAATTGATACTGTGTTTTGTGTAATTGTACCATTGTTTGTGGTTGTTCCTGATAAGATATTTGTTGAGCCGTTTCCTTCAATACCGCTTGCAAAAGTGTTTGCTCCTGCAAGATTTAAAGTTCCCGAGTTTACAATATCTTTGTTATTGTTTTCGAAATTGATATCTGAAACATTTAATGTTCCATTGTTGGTTAATGCGGTATCAAAGTTTGTAATTGTACCTTGATTTGCTTCATCTTTACCGCTGACATTCAATGTATAGTCTTTTGCAACGGTAATACCGTCAAAGTCATTTGTTCCCTTGCCTGATAGGGTATGTTCATTAATATTCAAAGTCAGGGTTGTAGCACCTGCATCTCTATTAGTTGTACCGATTGCACCGTCTTGAGTTACAAAAGTATCTTCTGTTAGTGAGAAAGTGTTACCTGTAATTCCATCAGT
>CASEYP010000029.1 GCA_949292185.1 uncultured bacterium | reverse complement strand
TTATTAATATAATAGAAATCAGGCGGCGGATGAATTTCATCCGCCGCCTTTTGTTTTGTGTATATTTTATTTTTCATATAACTGTATTAGAAATATCTTTTCAAATTCTATAAAAGGTTGATTTAATTTTTGCCTAATTTTGAAATAATTAAATTGTTATCAGCCGTAGAGGTATTTTTGAGAATGAATTTGCACGAGCAGTGTCTATTGCGTTATTTGACGCACCCTGATGAATTGTCATACGCTACAGAAATTTTAAAATTGAACAATAAGATTTTGGAAAAGAAATTTATTATAAAAAATATTCTTGCCAATGCCGCTAAGTTAAACTATACTGAAAACGTAGATTAACGAAGGTTGGATTATGCTTAAGAAATTTTTATATGTTCTTTGGATTTGTATATTTGTCGTTTTAGTTGTTTTAGGGTTGAAAAACGGTAGTTTTATTACGTTTATAAATTCTATGGAAGCCAGGACTTTCGATATAAGACAAAGAGCTTTAGTTAATTCTGGTGTTAGAAAGCATAATCCTAATATTGTAATTGTTGCTATTGATGATGCAAGTTATGAATATATATTGGATCATTATGGGGAATGGCCTTTGCGTAGAGATTTGTACGCTAAAATGGTTAATTATATTGAGGCTCAAAAACCAAAAAGTATTGCTTTTGATTTGATGTTTGTTAAATCTTTAAAGTCTGATAAGGCGTCAGATGATGCATTGGTTGATGTATTTAAAAAGTATGATAATGTTTTTACTTCAATGAATCTTGATGATCAACCTGCAGATTTAAGAGAACCTGTCGAATTGCCTGATAAATTGGCTGTTAAATTAGATGAATCTCAAGATTATAATTTAATGGAATATTCAAATTGTAGGGTAATCTTACAAGATATAATCGATGCGACATCTAATATCGGAATGATAAATGTAGCGCGTTCTGATGATGGGGTTTTAAGAAAGATGCCTGTATTTTTGAAATATAATAACAAATATTATCCTCAATTAGGGTATCTTGTTGGAAATCATTATTTGGGCAAAAAACAGGATTTGGTTGTAGATGATGATGAATATGGTTCCGGGGTAATTTTAAATTGGTATGGTCCTGCAGGAACTTTTGAAAATATTCCTATGTATAAGCTTTTAAAGGCTGCAGAGGGTGGAGAAAGTTTTGATTTTAATTTTAAGGACAAGGTTGTATATTTTGGTGCAACTGCAGCAAGTCTTTTTGATATAAAAACTGTTCCTGTTGATAAGGTTTATCCCGGGGTAGAAGTTCAGGCAACATATGTTAATAATATTATTGACGGTAGTTATATAATTAAATCTCCTATGTGGGGTAATTTGTTATCAGCATTGGTGTTGATGGTTATATCAGGAATTTGTGTTTTTTGTATATCATCAATGCTTACGGCGTTTGGTTTTGTGTTAACTGTTTATGCTGCGTATGTTGCTTTTACATATTATTTGATGTATGCGTTTAATTTATGGCTTGATATTGTAATGCCGCTTAGTGCAGCTTTTGGAATATTCATTGTTGCGGTGATTATCAAATATTTGATTAAATCAAGAGATTTTGATCATCAATATAAATTAGCTACAACAGATGGTTTAACTGAATTGTACAATCATAGATATTTCCAAGAACAGTTACAACAAATTGTGGCTCACGCTAAGCGTTATGAAGTTCCTTTATCATTAATTATTATTGATATAGATTTCTTTAAACGTTTTAATGATACATACGGGCATCAATCCGGGGATGCTGTTTTAAGACAAGTAGCTTTTGAATTAAAGAAAAATGTGAGAGCGTCCGATATAGTATGTAGATATGGCGGGGAAGAAATGAGTATTATTCTTCCAAATACACGATATGAAGAGGCCGTGGCTATTGCAAATAAACTGTGTACAATAATTTCCAGCAAAAAATGTAAGTTAAGTAACAATAGAGAAAGTAATGTTACAATTAGTTTGGGAGTTTCTTCATTTGGTTCAGATGGTACAGAACCTTCCAAAATTATAGAAGCAGCTGACAAAAGATTGTATCATGCAAAAGAAAATGGCAGAAATAGAGTAAACTAACAATATATGAGAACAGATTTTTTAGAAACACCTATTAATATTAAAGATGTCCCAAAAGAATGCGCAATAGATCCGTGTTTGCTTGAAAATAATGAAAAGCAAATTGGACAAATTTGTGAGTTTTTGCAAGGTGATAAAAATTTGATGCTTGTAAATGGCTTTAAAGGTAGCGGGAAAACTCTCGTTGTAGATTTTGCTGTATCTTATATGTCTTTAGGTGCTTTGTTGTTGCATTATACGTGTTTAGAAACAACAATTCTTGATGATATGTTTTTGAGTTTTTTTGAAACTTTTAGAACATATTCACTTATGGGGAAATTTGTTCCGCCCAAAATTAAGGTCGAGAATTTTACTCAGAAAATTGGTTCATATTTTAATACAATTACTCGCCCAATACTAATTGTTTTGGATTCTTTTGACGATGTTATGAAGGGCAATAAGGCTGAAATATTGAACTTTATTAAGCATTTGATGAAGTTTCCTAACATAAAGATTATAATGATTTCTAAGGCATTTCATTATGAAGATTTTGTTGATGTGGAATATGACAAAGTTACAATGCTTCCTTTTTCACAAAAGATTTTTGAAAAATATTTAAAAAATCACGATATCAAACAAATTGGCGTAATTTCAAATGAGTTATATAAAATATCAAAAGGTTATTATAACTATTTGACTTTGGCTTTAAATATTATGAATTTGAGGCAGTTAACGCTTGTTAATTTTTTGGAATTATTTTCAAAAAGTTATATGGGATTTCCTGAATTTATTACAAGAGAGGCTCTATCTTTAGTAGATCCGGTATCAGCACATTTATTCAGGCTGCTTACGGTTATGAGAATTCCAATACATGTGAACCTTTTGAAATCATTGCATCTGTATGATGAATCAAGGGTAATGTTTTTTATTTCAAATTCAATATTATCGGTTGATGGTGAATGCTTATATTTAAAAGATAATTTCCGTGCGGTATTAGAAAATCAAATTCCTGAAAACGTAATGATAAAATTGCATACTGCGTGTATTGATTTGTATAATACTCAATTGCCTTTAAAACCGTTAGAAAGAGATTTGAAATTATCACGTCAGACAATGAGAAATGAAATTGAGTATCACAGTATGTTTATTCCGAAAAAACCTGTGATAAATCCAAATGCGATTCAGCCGTTTACAATTCAAAGACCTGATATGTTGGTTGCTAAGGCTCCGGAAAAATCCCAAGATATTGAAGTTTCAAAACCTGTTGATGTGGAAGAATCAAAAGAAGATAAAATTAATAAAATCAGCTTTATTATTGAAGATGAAGCTGTTTTGGATGATATTGCAGATTCAATAAAAGATTTTATAACTTCTACTGTTGAAGATACAAAATTTGAAAAAGAAAGTTCTAATATGAGTTTGCAGCAGATATTAAACTCTGCAAAACAAGAAGAACAAAATTATAATTATAAAAAGGTTATAATGCTTTATCAAACAGCATTAACGAAAAAAGATGATGATGATTTTTATACATTTTTGCCAGTGATTTATACAAAGCTTGCTCAGGCTTATCAAAAACTTTCTCATTGGTATGAGGCGTTAGAATATTATACTCAGGCTCAGGATTTTTATTATAATGCTTCAAATTTTGTGAAAGTCTGTGAAACAAAGCTCTCTATCGCAAATATATATTACCTTATGTATAAGCATGATAATGCTAAATTTATATTGGAAGAATTGGAAAAGACCGAGAATTTACCAAATGAACTTATGGTAAGAGTAAAAATGGCATTAGCTAAATTATCAGATGATGTAAATTTAGAGTATAAATATTACAAGCAAGCTCTTCCTTATGTTGAAATATCAACAGATAAATCTATAGTTACTGAGTTGTATTATAAATATGCAGCGGTTTGTGATGAATTGGATGAGGTTAATGATGCTGCAATGTATTATAAAAAGTGCATAGAAACTGATTATAATCCTAAGCATAATAATTACCTATCAAGAGCTTTGTCAAATCTTGCACAATTGTATGATGAAGCCGGTAGTTCAAAATTAGCTATTAAATATTATAGTGAAAGTATAAAAGTTGATAATATTATGAAAAATTATCACGGGCTGTATAATTCTGCTATTCATTTAGCTGAAATTTTTGCATCAAAAGATGATATTAAAGCTTTGGAATATATGAATATGGCTCTAGAATATGCGCAAATGACAAAGGATCCGTTTTATATTGCAGGTGCATTATTGGAATTAGGTGATTTTTATTTTGTAAGACGTAATATGGAATTTGCATACAAGTATTTTATTCAAGCGTATAATGTTGCAAAAGTTTCATTTACAAAAGATAATTTAGATAAAATAACAGAACGATTGGAAGATGTTAAAAAACGAGTAACAGAACAAAATCTTAAATTGTATCAGGAAAAATATGGCAAATAAAGAATTTTATAAAGAATATATGGAAGCTTTTTTGGAAGAAAATTCCAAAGTTAATTTGATATCAAAAAATGATGAAAAGTTTTTATGGGAAAAGCATATATATGATTCATTGGCGATAGAAAAGTTTTTTGATAAGTATGGTTTATGCAAAACTTTATTAGATATAGGAACAGGTGGTGGGTTTCCTGCTGTGCCTATTGCTTTGACTTATAAAGATATAAAAGTTACGGCTGTTGATAGTATTGCAAAAAAAATCAGAGCAATTTCTTCTATGAAAGAGAAGCTTGGAATAAATAATTTGGAACCTGTGTGTTCAAGAGTTGAAAATTTTGACGCAAAATATGATGTTGTAACATCTCGTGCTGTTTCGTCTTTGAAAAATATCTGTGAATATGCTTTGCCTAAATTGAAGAAGAATGGTTATTTTGTTGCGTATAAGTCAAGAAAAACTCCTGAAGAAATTGAAGAAGCTAAAAATATTTTAAAAAAATATAATGCAAAAATTGTGGATATAATTGAATATGAATTGCCCCTAGAAGAAAAGTTAACAAGAAATCTTGTTATTATTAAACGTTTTTAATATTACTTTAACTCTAATTGAATTTTAGTTTTTACCTTATAAAATTAATAAAAAAGGGGTATATTTAGGGAAAATGACTATAATAAATGATGTTTTCACAGTTCATACTAAGGGAAACACGGATATAATTGACATAACTCCGCAAATACGAAATATTGTATACAGTCATGAACTTCAAAATGCTATAGTATTTATCTATGCGCAAGGAAGTACTGTATCTGTTACAAATATTGAATTTGAGCCTGGGTTACTGGTGGATTTGCCGGAAGCGTTAGAGCGTATTGCACCGATGGATGCTAAGTATCACCATGATGAAATGTGGCACGATGGTAATGGTTACGCACATATCAGGGCTTCTATTGTCGGAAATTCCACTCATGTTCCGCTTATAAACGGGGTTTTGCAATTAGGACAGTGGCAGCAGGTTATATTAGTTGATTTTGATAATAAGGCTCGTGCAAGACAAGTTAATGTACAAATAATGTACTAAGTCTTAATTTTATATATCAAGTCCTGTAAACATTTCAAGTGAGGTTACATTTTGCAATAGCGGGAATTGATTTATGTCGTATTTTTTTAGAAAATCGATAGCTTCATTTCTTGCAAGTTCCAGAATTTTTGCATCTCTTACAATATCTGAAATGATTAAGTCAGGTAGACCTGATTGTCTTGTTCCTAAAAATTCACCAGGACCTCGAAGTTGTAAATCTTTTTCAGCAATAACAAATCCATCATTCGTTTCTGTCATTATGCTTAAACGTTCACGGGTTTCTTGACTTCTTGATGATGTAATTAGAACACAATATGATTGAAGGCTGTTTCTTCCAACACGTCCTCTTAATTGGTGTAGTTGAGAAAGTCCAAATCTTTCGGCGTTTTCAATAACCATAACCGTAGCATTTGGAACATCAACCCCAACTTCTACGACTGTTGTTGAAACAAGAATATCATATTCTCCGTCTTTAAATTTTTTCATAACTTCATCTTTTTCATCGTTTTTGAGTTTGCCGTGAAGAAGGCCGATTTTAAATTGAGGGAATACTTCTTGTTGAAGTTTTTCAGCTTCAATTGTTGCGGCTTTTGCGGATAAAGTTTCGCTTTCATCTATTAGCGGGTATACAATGTAGGCTTGTCTTCCTGCTTCAACTTCTTTTTTGATAAGATCCCATACTTGTTTATGCGAACTTGTTAGGGCTGTTTTTATAGGCTTTCTGCCTTTTGGAAGTTCATTTATTACGGTTAAATCTAAATCGCCATGAACTGTTAGAGCTAATGTTCTTGGAATTGGTGTTGCGGTCATTGTTAAAATTTGTGGGTTTTGGGATTTTTTCTTTAGAATATTTCTTTGTTTAACTCCAAACCTATGTTGTTCATCTACGACTATTGCACCAAGATTGTTAAATTCTACATTTTCTTGAATTAGAGCGTGAGTTCCGACTGCAATATGAGTTTGACCATTTTTTAAATCTGTTTCAAATTTCTTTCTAACACGTTTTCCTTGACTTCCTAAGAATAATCCCACACTTAATCCCATTGGTGTAAGCCATTGTACAAGGTTGTTGTAGTGTTGTTGCGCAAGAATTTCTGTAGGTGCCATAAATGCTCCTTGATATCCGTTTTCTATTGCGGCAAGAAGCATTATTGTTGCTACAACTGTTTTACCACTACCTACATCACCTTGAAGTAGTCTTTGCATTGGTGTATCAGAGTCCATATCGTTTAGAATTTCATTTACAGCTTGTTTTTGTCCTGATGTAAGTTCAAATGGAAGATTCTTTATAAATTGTTGAACTAAGCCGTCTTTATGAACTTTTAGAGCGTATGATGAAATGTTTTTGGCTGTGGTTTCTCTAAGACGTATTAGTTTTAATTGGATTAAAAACAGTTCTTCAAAAATCAGCGAAAATCTTGCTTGCTCAAGTAGGTCCATTGATTTTGGAAAATGGATTTGTTCTACTGCTGTTTTTTTATCTAAAATTCCTAATCTTTCGCGTATAAAATCAGGGATAATATTTTTGATATCGTTTTTATAAAGTTCAATAGCATTATAGATGGCTTTTCTAAGAGTTTTTATACTCAAACCTTCGCAAACTGTGTATATTGGAACTATTCTTGCTATATTTAAGTTAGAATCCGGATGTTCCAAAAATTCACCGCTCATAATTGAATATGAAGGCTTATCCATTGTTAATTGGTTATTGTAGTTGTTTCTTTTTACGGTTCCTGAGATCATAATTCCTGCATTTTGAGGAAATTGAGCTTTCATACGTTCTAGAAGATATTTGTTACCTTTTGCATTAAAAAAGTTTAGTTCAAATCTTCCGCTTTCATCAGCGATTGAAACTTTTGTTATTGCTAAATTATTTCTTGTATTAAATGAGGATACAGATTTGATGTAACCAAAAACGGTTGTAGTTTGCCCTTCTTTAAGATCTCTAATTAGTGTTCTTGATGAGTAGTCGATGTGTTTTTTAGGAAAATACATCATCAAATCTTGTGCGGTAAATATTCCAAGTTTGTTAAATTTATAAGCAACTTTAGGTCCAACACCTTTTATGTACATAACATCAACTTCTGATGGGTGTTTTAATTTTTGTTGTTGGCGAGTTTCCTCTTCTTGTTGCTCTTGCTTTTCTTTTTGAAGTTCGGATTTTATAACTTTTACAAAGTGTTCAATTGATTTTCTACGTTCTGGGACTGAGGCATAAGGATACATTTCAAAAGCTTCTATAACTACTGCCCAGCGCGGATTTTTTTTTGATTTTTTATAATTTTCTTGGGCTATTTTTTTTATGAAGCTTGAAAATTTTTGTGTTTTGCCGTGAATATCAATATATCGATATTTTACTTCAATATCTATTGCGGCTTTTATTTTATCCAAATTCTCAATCATAGTTTGAGTGTACAATAATTTTATAGATTTTACAATTTGATTACTTATTAGAAATAATTATATTTTTGTACATATTGTTATGTGGGGCATCGTTACCGAGTTTGATAATTTTATTCAATGCAAATTTTAGTAGATTGTCTCTTCCGTGATTTATATATTCAACGGTTTTTGTCATATCATAATCAGCTTCTGAATATGGTAAGTTAGCATTTCTTTTTGGTTTATAAGTTGAAAATTTAATTGATGGTTGTCCGTTTTGAGGTTTGAACATTTCAAATTTTATTTTTGTAGTCAAAAATGCTGAATCTATATTTTTTCTGGCTTGATTAAGTTTATCAAACTTGCCTTTTTCAACTGCATATTCTACTACTTTTTTTAGATCATCTGAGTATAAAAATTTAGCTTTAAAATTTATATTTGAATTGTTGCTAGTGCTATTTATCGGTGTAATCATAATAATTTATTTAATCCTATATGTATAATTTTAAAATAAGCTTTGTTGTGTAATATTTGGGTTAGAAATTTTTGTCTTATAGCCAAGATGTCTGTATGTTGCAGGGGAAACTTTTCTGCCTCGAGGTGTTCTTTGTAGCAAGCCTGCTTGAAGCAAGAACGGTTCACAAACATCTTCTATTGTTCTAACATCTTCCCCTATGGCTGCAGCGATAGTTTCTATTCCGACAGGTCCGCCGTCATATTTTTCTATTATTAATTTTAGAAGGTTTCTGTCTGTTGTATCAAGTCCAAATTCATCAATTTTTAGAATATCTAAAGATTGGTTTGCAATATCTTTTGTAATTTTACCGTTATGTTTTACAAGTGCATAATCGCTAACTCTTTTGACTAGTCGGTTTGCAATACGTGGTGTTCCTCGAGATCTTCTTGCAATCGCTAGAGCGCCTTCATCATCTATTTCTATATTTAAAATTCCTGCTGTTCTTTTAATTACTTTTGATAATTCATCATCGGTATAAAATTCAAGTCTGTGGATTATTCCAAATCTGTCTCTAAGTGGTCCTGAAAGTTCTCCTGCTTTTGTTGTTGCACCAATTAGGGTGAATTTTGGAAGCGGAACTCTTAGTGTTTTTACAGTTTGACTTTTGCCTGTTGTCATATCAAGGTAAAAATCTTCCATTGCAGGATAGAGAATTTCTTCTGCAACTTTATTTAATCTATGTATTTCATCGATAAATAGAATTTCGCCACCTTGTAGGGACATCAAAATTCCTATAATATCACGAGGTCGTTCAAGTGCCGGTGCTGATGTGATTTTTATATCAACACCCATTTCTTGAGCTATAACACCTGCTAAGGTTGTTTTTCCAAGTCCTGGCGGGCCGTAAAATAGCAAGTGATCAAGCGGTTGTTCTCTTTTTTTTGCTGCTTGAATTGTTATTTTTAGAGTTTCTTTTAATGCAGATTGCCCTATATAGGTGTCAAAAGATTTTGGACGAATACAGTTTTCAAAATTTTTATCCAAATCTACAGCTTCAGGTTTTACAACAGGATTTTTCTTTTCTGTTGCTTTGGTATTTGTAAAATCATTATCGTCTGCAATTATGCTCATTAAATTATTTCCCGCTTTGTTTATATAATAGCATAAATCACCTTTTTTAAAAAATATTTTTATATTTTTTTATTATATATTTAACAACTTCAAAGACCTTTTGTAAGGGTAATATCATCTTTTTGCATTAGTTTAAAACATTGATGCTATGATATAATTTAAATATGGAATGTCCAAAGTGCGGAGCGGAAATTAGTAAAAGTGCAATGGTGTGCCCGAATTGTAAGAAGGTACTTAAAATCGTTTGCCCTGTTTGTAAGACTATAAATACTAAAAACACGTGTAAAAAATGTGGTGAAATTCTTGTTACAAAGTGCGCAAAATGTGGCAAGATAAATTTAATGAAAAATCCTAAGTGTATAAAATGTGGATTTTCAAATGAAGTTAGTGCCGTAATGGGTGAATCCAATACGGATAGTTTCGCAGTATTAAGAATAGATTTTCCAAATAGTAATGTTGTTAAGGCTAAATTAGGTTCTAATAAATTATATCAAAAGTTTAGGGATAATTTAGATGCTCTGATTGTTTCTTATATCCATACTCTAAATGTAAGACGTCAGATAATTAGTGGTGATATTTATATAATTAGATTTAATAAAGATTATACATTTTCAGCTTCTGCAAATTCTGCTATTCAGGCTACTATTGAGCTTGTAAATATGATTACTAAACTGAATGTAAAACTATTAAAGAAAAAAGGTGTTGGTTTAAAATGCAACTTTACAATTATGAAAAGAGAAGCTGAGCAAAATCCTTATGATATTGATACAAAATTCCACGCTAATATGGTTTATCAAAGCTCAAGTAAGGATATGAAGGCTTTAGATTCTTTTCAGGTTATTACCGATGAGAATTTTTATGATCTTTATAAAGAACATTATAAAATGGAAACTCTTAACTCTGCTATGGTTGACGGGGTTATGAAAAGATTTTTTGAAATGGACTTGAAAGAGTTTGTAAATATAGGTGAATTTTTACGTAATGAAGAACAAAAAGAACAAGAAGATTCTGTTGATACGGAAGTTCCTGTATTTATTCAATCTGCACTTATGGATCAGGCAAAAATTACTCAAGATGCCTTAAAACAGGAAAATAATATTGAGGATGATGATATTTATGACATTGAAATGATAAATTTTGATGAAATAAAGTGTTCTTTTGTTAAAACTGAAAGTATAAATGTTTTAGATTGTGTTACTCAGATGCTTCAGCAAATTCCAATGGGAATTTTAGCACTTAAAGCTTCTCCGATGTATCAGCCGTATACTTTGAAATTATTGTCTACTGTGGAAGAATTGGGAATATATGATAATATTGTGCCAATTACCTGTCATGATGATATGAAATATTCTCCGTATTCTTTTTTCAGAGATTTGATATCTTCTATTTTTGAGTATACAGTTTCTCAAAAGTTGTTTGATTCAAATGATTTTTCAATGTTTTCTACAATAGATAAAGGCGGATTGGTTCAAGATTTGATTAAACTGAATCAGCGCCAGATGTCTAATATGGAAGATACAAGAGAAGATTATTGCCAAATATTTTTTGCACTTTTAAAATCCATTCCAAATACACTTATTTATATTGAAAATTACGAAAAAATTGATGATAGTTCAAAGTTTGTTCTAGAACAGTTATTTGATCATTTCGATGAATTAAATATAAGTTATCTTATTTCGTATGATAAAAGTTATTCATTGCATAAAGATTCCCATTTCCTTTTATCAAGGGGATATTATGCAGAAGTTACATTAGCTCCGACTCCGTTTGAACTTATTGTAAATGGCGATCCTGTTTTTTATAAAAATATAATGACAGATTTCTATTTCCAAAGAATAGCAAAATATGCTTGTGGAAGTACTTTGTTTTTGGATTTTGCAATTCAGTATTTATTAGAATCAGGAGTTTATGAATATACTGAAGATTCACTGGCTATGGTGAATCCTAAAACGATAATTATTCCTTCAGGGTTGAATAAATTAATAAAACGTAGATTAAATCTTATGAAAGATGATGCCGAAACAATAAGATTTTTAACTATGATTATTCTTTTGGGAACAAGGATTGATGAAAAAACTATAAATTCTTTAGGATTTAAAAATTGGGAAAAAATAGCTGAAAATTTAGCGGCTATGGGATATATTTATTCATATAATAATTGTATTTATTTCTCAAATTATAATATTTTAAGAGAATGCTTGCTTGAAGTTATAAAACCTGAAGATTTAAATAAAGTTGCTAATGATTTGTTTGAATTAGTATTTGTTGAAAATATGCCAAGTCCAGTTAAGGCGTTTTTATATGATGTATTAGCTCAAAGTGAAAAAGTTGTATTTGAGTGGGAAAAACTTGCTAATATTAACCTTTCAATGGGGGATTTTGCAGGGTATTTACATTGCTCAGCAAAAATTTTAAAGACATTAGAAAAATATTCTTCATCTTGGGCAGAAGCAGATCTGATAAAATATAAAGCATCCTTGTATGAAAATGTATCAAATAATATGTATGAATATGACCCGGAACAAACAAAAGAGTTGGCGGAAAAAACTCTTGTAAGTTTAAAATCTGAGGGTAATAATGATACTTATATTTCATTTTGTACAAAAATGATTCAGGGAGCTATGGCTCATGGAGATTATATGTATGCTATGAATTTAACCCATAGTGTCTTATCTTCTATGGATAAATGTTCTTTGGATCCTGCGGCTGAGAATTTCAGTTTGTATGTTCTTTTGATGTCTATCATTTATGTGAAAATTTTATTTAATATTGGAGCTTATAGTGATTGCCTCGATATTGGGTATAACGTTTTAAATGTTTTGGATTCTGAGAAAATAAATTCTATAAAATATACTGTCATAACAAAAGCTGAATTTAAACTTCTGGTGTCAGAGTGTGTAGGTTATATTGCATTAGTTGATATTTTGACATTGAATGAAGATGTTAGCGAATTTTTAGATATATCAAAAAAATTGCTTGATTTTATTCCGTCAAAATATGATATTTTTGTACAATTGCAAAATCTTATAAAAGGTCAAAATGTATCTATTAATCCTTCTATGGCAGGTGAAGATATGTTTTCGGCAATTTTATATCATATAATAAATGCTTTTGTTGCATTTAAATCTGATCCTACAAAGTTTGCTCAAGAAATTTATAAATCAAAGTTAATTGCACACGAAATTCAAATGTTTCAGTTTGAAATATTCTCTGATTTGATGATAGGTTATGCTTATATACAACTAAAATCATTTAAAAAAGCCTCAACAATGATTTATAAAATTATTAAACTTGCAAAAGAAAAGGGTATGAATGCTATTGTTCATTTGGGTTGGTATGTTATGAGTATATTAAACATTAGTGAGGGAAATTTTGATATAGCATACGGAGTTTTGAATAATTCAAATATTCAAATGGAAAAACAAGGCGGTATAAGTGAATATTTAACAATGCTGAATAAGGTTAATATGTATAAAGTTTTGATGTGTTTAAAATCCCAAGATCAGGCTCAAATTTGTTTAAACCAGGCATCTTATATTGTCCAAAAATATGGATTAAATTTTAATTTAAATATTGACATAAGGAAAATTCTGTTAGAAAATTCAGGTAATAACAGACCAGTGCAAAATGTTCAAAAAACAGAAAACGCATCTGTTAATAAGCAAGAGAGTGTATCAGAACAAGGAAATACAAATTCAACTAAATTTGATGAAACAGATAGTGATGTGATAAATCCGGCTGATTTCTTTGATAATTAAGTTGAGTGCGTAATTGAATGTTCAGAAAGAGAGGGAAAATGAAAATTTTATTTGCATCTGCTGAGGTAGCTCCTTTTTCAAAAGCAGGTGGGTTGGCTGATGTTGTGGGAAGTTTACCGAAAGAACTTGAAAAAGATGCTGAAATTGCTATTTTTACTCCCTTACACGGTTGTATTGATAAAGAAAAATATGGAATTAAAGAGTTAGAAAATTCGCAAATGTGGATTACATTTGGATCTTCTCCTCAAAAATTTAATCTTTATATGACAAAGCTTCCGGGAACAAAAATAAATGTTTTCTTTGTGAAAAATGATTGGTATTTTTCTTGTTTCAAGGAAGTTTATCCAAAATATTTAGATCCAAGATATGAACATGAAAGATATATTTCTTTTTCATTGGCGGTTATGGAATATGCAAAGGCTCTTAATTTCAGAGCGGATGTAATTCATGCAAATGATTGGCATACGGCGATGATTCCTTTATATTTGCATTCAAATTATAAGTTTGATGATTTTTGGAAAAATACTAAATGTGTTTTTGAAATTCATAATTTGGCATACCAAGGTATTTGGTTTGAAGATGTTTTAGACTTTGCAAATATGCGCAAGGATATTGTATATAATCAATGGGGTTGTGAACATTACAATCGTGTAAATTGGATGAAGGGTGCAATAAATTATTCTGATAGAGTTGTTGCAGTTTCTCCAAATTACGCAAGAGAAATTTTAACTCCTGAATATGGTGAAAATATGGATTATACATTGCGTGGAATTCAGTATAAGCTAAGAGGAATTTTAAATGGTATAGATTATGATGTGTTTAATCCAAAAACTGATAAAAGTTTAGTTAAAAATTATGATGTAAAAAGTGTAAAAAATAAAGAGGAAAATAAAAAAGCTGTATGTAAATATTTTGGCTTGGAATATAATCCTAACAGACCTCTTATTGCATTTATCTCTAGACTTGTTAATCAAAAAGGAATTGATTTGATTAGAGATATGCAGTATGAATTGCAAAAATTAGATGCGGATTTTGTATTTATTGGAAGCGGGGATAAAGATTATGAAAATTTATTTATCTGGCTTTCAAATAATACAAAAAATATTCGAGCTTATGTTGGGTATAAGGCTGATTTAGCAAGTTTGGTATATGCAGGTAGTGATTTCTTCTTAATGCCGTCAAAGTTTGAACCTTGTGGTTTAAGTCAATTAATCGCAATGCATTATGGATCTTTACCAATAGTTAGAGCAACAGGAGGTTTGGAAGATACCGTAACCGGTTATCCATTGGATAATTCAACAGGATTTAAATTCTGGGCATATAATGGCTGGGATATGTTGAATGCTATAAAATGCGCCTTGTATGTTTATGGCGATAAGTATGTATTTAATGCAATGCGAAAATCCGCTATGGAAAAAGATTTTTCGTGGAAACGCAGTGCAAAAGAATATCTTGCTATGTACCGTGAAATTACTGGTAAACAATAAATAGTAAATTAATTTTTATAAAGAGTATAAAACGAGGCGGAAACTGAATTTCAGTTTCCGCCTCGTTG
Organism: uncultured bacterium; assembly: GCA_949292185.1. GTDB lineage: Bacteria > Cyanobacteriota > Vampirovibrionia > Gastranaerophilales > Gastranaerophilaceae > Zag111. Next base: position 208,571 of record CASEYP010000029.1, on the reverse strand, counting down.
TTTGTTATCAAAATTTATTTTACTTTGTAACGATTGACATTATGTAGTTATCTGTAAAATATTTATTTGCAACTTCTATAATATCAGAATCTGTTACGCCGTTTATTAGAGCTTCGTATTTATCTTTAAATTCATAACCTCTTGTTGAAGCTTCATACCAGCCCGTATTAGAAGCTTTTTCAAGGTTTGTTTCAAGACCTATTACGTAATTGCCAAGTAATTTTTCTTTGGCATCATTTAATTCAGAATCCCCTACGTATTCTGTTTTTAGTCTTGTAATTTCTTTAAATAAACCTTCTTTTGCTTTTTCTAAATTGGCAGGATTTGTTCCAATATATAGAATGAAGCTGCCTCTTAAAACGTTTGGTGAAAAACTTGTTCCAAGTTGGTAAGCAAGTCCTTCTTGTTCTCTTAGGTCTTTAAATAGTCTTGAACTCATCCCTGTACCAAGAATTGCATCTATAACTTGTAGGGTAGCATAATCTTTTTCATTTAGAACCCCATCAGTTTGCCAACCTAGCATTATCCAGGCTGTTTCTGTTGTTGGCATATTTTTTATGTTTGTTCTTGGTGATGTAATTTTTGTTATTCTGTTTTCTTGTTTTTTATAGTCAAAAGGAGTATTACTATCTTTTGATTTGAATATTTTATTTAATTCTTGTATAGTTTTTTCTTTATCAATATTCCCATTAACTGAGATTACAAGGTTATTTGGATTAAAAATTTTGTGATAATATTCTAAGATTTCTGCTCTTGTAATATTTGGAATATTCTTTTCTAAAACTTTTGATGAAATTGAATATGGAGTTCCTTTGTATAACAGATCTCGATATTCTTCAAGAGCTTGTTGTAGAGGAATATCTTTTGCGCTTTTTATTGCATTAAGTTTATCAGATTTTACTTTGTCTAATTCAAAGTCGTCAAATGTTGCGTTATTAACTATTTCATTTAATAGTTCAAGAGTCTTATCATATTCATCTTTTGTTGTTAGAACAGAGATTGAAAAGGCGTCAGCACTTAATCCAGGCATGATTTTTATTCCGTTATCTTCCATTGTTTGAGAAAGTTCTAAAGGAGTATAATTTTTTGTACCTTTTAGGATAGCTGAAGCTGTCAAGTTAGCTGTACCTGGTGTTTTATCCAGTAATTGACCGCCTTTTGCGTATATACTCATTGCGATAATATCATTTGAAGTATTTGGTGTGTATAAAAATGTTGCGCCATTTGAAAGTTTGTATTTTTCTGTTTCCAGATTTTTACTTACAAGTTCGGCAGTTCCTGGCGTTTGAGTTAAGTTTGCAACCGGTACATCTTTTGATGTCTCAGGTAGAATTATTGAAATTGCGCTTTTATTTATACCTAAGTATTTGTTAGCAACACGTTTTACATCTTCTTTTGATACTTTTTTGATGTTTGCAATATAGTTATTGTAAAATTTTAAATCATTAGTAAGTGCTGTTGTATAGCCAATTTCTGTAGAGATATTTGTTACGGATTCTCTAGAATAATATGTATCTCTTTCTATAATGTTTTTTGCTAAGTTTAGTTGTTCTTCCGTAATTCCTTTATCTTGAATTTTCTTTATTTCATCAAAAATTGTATCTTGAATTTGTTTGCATCTATCAGGCTCAAAGTTAGCTGAAATGTAGAAAATTCCATCATCTTTTGATGTTGAATTTCCGGCATCTACAGAAAATGCTAATCGTTTTTGGTCTTTTAGGACTTGGTACAAGATTGATGATCTTCCATCACCTAAAATTGTTGCAAGTACGTCTAGTGCGTATGAATCTTTTGCATCTATCGGAGTTCCTCTAAATCCTATTACCATGTAGCCTGATTCTGTCTTAATATATTCAACTTTTTTCTGTTGTTTTGTTAATTGTGATTCTTTTGGATAGACTTTTTTGTCTAATTTTTTATATGGAGCGTTAAATACTTCTTTTACTTTAGCTAGTGCGTGGTTTGTATCAACATCCCCAATTATCACTGTAACCATATTTGATGGTGAGTAATGTGCATTATAGAAGTTTAGAATTTGATCTCTTGTTATTGTTTCAATTACTTCACTTTTACCAATAACTTTTCTTTTATATGGGTGAGTAGTATACATCATAGAATTTAAATTTTCTTGCATTATTCTGCTTGGATCATTTAAGTCTTTATTAATTTCTTCTAGAACGACTTTTCTTTCTTTTTCCATTTCGTTTCTTGGAATAAGCGGGTGCATCATCATATCACCGTGCAAATCCATAGCAAGGTCAAAATCTTTTGATGGAATTGTTACGTAATAATGTGTAAAATCTTTACTTGTTGCAGCATTAGTGATTGCACCTTTTGTTTCTAGTATTCTGTCAAATTCTCCCGGTTCTCTGTTTGTTGTGCCTTTGAAGAATAAGTGTTCTAAAAAATGTGCAACACCGTTATTTGAATCATCTTCATCTATAGAACCTGTTTTTATCCAGGTATCAATAATAACAATTGGGTTATTTCGAACTTCTTGTATTACTACGGTTTGTCCGTTGTCCAGTTTGAACATTTGAGCGCTTGCTGCCCAAACTGTATTCCCGCAAATTATTATTGCTGCAATCAGTATAAATTTTTTCATTGTTTACCGTCCTTTTTTAAAATGATTATATGAATTATACTTAATAAATAATATAACCTTAGTGGAGGAAATATTATGTTGTTGGAATTTCTTGAAGAATGTCTGTTGTTTTGAATTTTTTAGGAGATTTCATTGCGATGTATTCTTTCAAAGCTTCAAAAGTTACAATACAAACTTTTTCATTAGCTTTTTGTTCATATTCTCCTTTTTCATCAAAATCATTTATTGACATTTGTTTGAAAAAGTCTCTCAATTTGTAAGGTAATTGCTTTTTATGATATGTATGGCGAGTTGCACAATCTTTACAAATAATTCCGCCTAATGATGGAACAAAATACATTGTTTCATTTTTAACAGTTTCTCCACAGCAAAGACATTTATCTAATTCAAGAGAAAAGCCTGATTCAATCATCATTTTTAATTGAAATTTTATAACAGCTAAAAGTATATCAACTTTTGTTTCTGCGGATGAAATTGTGTTTAGGGTTTTATAAAGAAGATTATAGATAGTTTCAGAACAAGGATCCTCTTCAATTCCGAAATTATGTACGACTTCTGTTACATACATAGAGTAACAAATTTTATCAATATCTTGTCTTGTTTTATAAAAAGAATTAACAACTTCAGCTTGGCATATAGTGTCTAAATTACGCCCCTTGTGAAGCATAAGAGTATTTGCTACAAGCAAATCCATGCGAGCACCTAATTTGCTCTTTGGCTTTTTTACCCCCTTAGCTACTCCCCTTATTAGTCCTTTTTCTTTTGAGTACATCACTATAATTTTATCAGATTCGCTCAAGTTATAGGACTTTAAATTAATTGCGTCTGTAATAAAACTATTTTGCATTATCCTAGGTTAACACTTGTGCCGTGGTAAATACCTCTCATCATCTGTTCAAGTTCTGATTTGTTATCAGAGTATGATAAAGCAGTTTCTTGAGTGATCTTACCTTCATTATAAAGTTTATACAATGACATGTTCATTGTAGTCATATTATTAAATGAACCCTTCTTAACAAGTTCATAAATCTGTTCTAATTCATCTTTTTGAATAAAGTCTTTAACAGTAGGTGTTACAACAAGAATTTCTGTTGCAGGAACACGAGTTCCGCCAACTGCTGTTGGAACTAATTTTTGTGAGATTGTACCTCTTAATGTGTTTGCAATTTGACTTCTTACAAACGGTCTTTCATTCGGATCAAATAAGTTGATAATTCTGGCAACTGTTTGAACAGAATCATTTGTGTGGATTGTAGATACAACCAAGTGACCGGTTTCAGCTGCTTTTAGTGCAGATTCAACAGTTTCTCTATCACGAATTTCACCGATGAATATAACGTCTGGGTCTTGTCTTAATGCGTATTTTACACCGTCTGAGAATGATGGCGTATCAATTAGTAATTGACGTTGAGATACAATAGATTTTTTGTTTGAAAATATAAATTCGACCGGATCTTCAATAGTTACGATATGTTTTGAAGTCGTTGCGTTTATATAATCGATTAATGAGGCGATAGTTGTTGATTTACCGGAACCTGTAGGACCTGTAACAAGAACTAAGCCGTTGTTAAAGTTTGCAAATTCTTCTAATGTGGTTGGTAAAAATAATTCCTTAAAGGTTTTGATATAATAAGGAATAGCACGAATTACCATTGCAGTTTTCCCAAGTTGTCTGCTCATGTTGATACGGAAACGTGAACAGCCAGGGATTTCATAAGAAAAATCGATATCAAAGAATCTTGTAATTCTGTCTTTCAAATGAGGCGGTGCTACTGTTCTTATAACAAACTCTATATCTTCACTCGTCAATGGAGGAAGATTGATTCTCATAATCTGTCCGGATACTCTGATTGCAGGTCTTTCACCTTCGCAAATATGCGCATCAGAAGCTCCTACGGATACTGCTTGTCTTAAAAAGTCCTCTATATAGAAATCGTTACTGCTCATTAATCTTAGTTCCTCAACTGATAGTATATCATTTTTTTTAGTTTTGCACAACTATCTTGATATGTTATCATTCAGATGTTGGAATTATGATTAATTTAAGTCAAGTTAGGGATACTCTTCAAAATAAAAATTTGTTGATGTTTTGCGCATCTTTGATTTTTATGCTAGGAATTTTGGCTTGTTTTTACGGATTTGCGATACTTTATAGTGCAATTTTTACAATTTTTATGTTGTTTTTGCTGTTTTTTAGGTTATTGGGTATTCGTAAGGTTTTAATTTTTACATTGATTTTTTACAGTGGTTTTTTCTTAACATTTTTTAAAATAAAAAGTTATGATGAACTTTTGCAAATGGTGCCGATGGATACTGTTGTGTCTGGACGTGTTGTTAGTATTCCTTCATACAAAGATGATAAAGTCAGGTTTTTTATTCAAGTTGATGATGTTGGCGGAAAGTCAATAAAAGCTAAAACTTATGTATCTTTACTTCAAGAAAACAATCATTGTGAAAATATAAATATCGGGGACAAAATTTCTGTAAATGGAAGATTAAGAAAACCTTTTTCATCGACTAATCCTTCCCAGTTTGACTATAGTGCGTATTTGAAAAATTTTAATGTGTTTACTGTTTTGTACGCAGATAATGGGAAGGTGAAAGTTTTGCCTGATAAGCCTTCTTTTAAATGGAAATTTTTGAAAGGGTTAAACAGTACTCGACAAAGGATTATCAGTGTTCATTCAAAATATCTAAAGAGTCCAAACTTAGAAATACTTGGCGGTATTGTGTTTGGTGATGATGCTGTTTCTCCTCCTGAATATATTAAGAATTCTTTTATAAATTCTGGATTGTTGCATATTTTAGCAGCCTCAGGTATGAATGTAGCATTTATTTTTACATTTTGGTTTTATATTTTGAGATTTTTGAAAATTCCATATAAGCCTCGTGTTATTTCAGGAATGATTGTTGTCATTTTATACACTTTGATGACAGGGTTAGGGCCGTCTGTTGTTCGAGCTGCATTAATGTTGTTGTTTGTTATGGCGGGCAAGCTTATTGATAGAGATGCTCATAGCGTTTCTTTATTGTCTTTTGTTGCTGTTTTAATGCTTATTTATAACCCTGCTTATATAAATGATGTGAGTTTTCAGTTATCGTTTTTGGTAACTTTCGGACTTTTGACGACGGCAAATATTGTTTCTTCAAAACTCGAGATGATCCCAAATTGGATTAAGGTTCCTGTTTTAATTCCTATTGTTGCTCAGTTATGGGTTGCACCTGTTCAGATGTTTTATTTTAATACTTTTAGTGTTTATTCTGTATTGGCAAATATTTCAACTGTTAGTTTGTTAAGTGTTATAAGTTTTGGCGGTTTTGTAAGTTCTGCTATTTCTGTAATTCCACAGCTTTCGGATTTTGTGTGTAAGATTTTTGATTTCTTTTTGAATTATTTGCTTACTCTGTTAGTATGGATTTCAAATTTCTTTGGAAGTTTAAAATATTGTGTATTACAAACATCGCATCCAAATATTATGCAGATGATTTTGTATTATTTGATGCTTGTTGGCGTTACATATTTGATAAAATTTAACAAATTTAAAAAAGCTTTTTATGTAGTAGTAATGGTTGTTGCAGTGCTTTTGGTAACTTCATTAAAGCCTGTTTCAAAAGATTTAGAGATTATAGCATTTGATGTTCAAAATGCAGATGCTTTTTTAATTAAGACTCCAGAAAATAAATATTTTATGGTTGATACAGGAAAAGCTCCTTATGGAAGTTCTAATTCTCAAGCGAAAATAATTATCCTAAAATATTTGAAAGATTTAGGGATTAAAAATTTAGAAGGTGTAATTGTTACACACTTTGATAATGACCATTCAGGAGGAGTTGTTGATTTGATATCAGGGGTTCAGGTTAAAACTCTTTATTTGAATTCTAACAAGGCTAATACTTTAACTTCTCGAAAAATCTTTATAAAATCAAAAGAGTTAGGGCAGAAGTATGAAATTGTTTCCGGTAAAAAAGATATATATCGTGAAAAAGATTTGCAAATTAGGCTTTATAAGGCAGATATCGGACAAAAAGATTCAGATAATGCAAATTCTATCGTTACGCTTTTATCTTATAAAAATTTTGATATGTTGTTTATGGGAGATGCCGGCGTAGAAACTTTTAATATTATAAAACGAGGAATTCCACATAATGTCGAAGTTCTAAAAGTTGGACATCATGGAGGTCCTGAAGTTGTAGATAGTGATATGCTAAATTATTTAAATACTAAAGTTTCCGTGATTTCTACCGGTGTAAATTATTTTGGACACCCGAATAAAGGAACCCTCGATATTTTGAGAAATACTGATATTCTAAGAACGGATTTATTGAATTCCATAAAAATTTCAACGGATGGAAATTTGTATAAAATTTATTCCTATAATCCGCATGAAAAATTTTACGAATTTAAAGAAAAATTTTTGGCAAAATAAATTTTTGAAAATGTGGAAAACTTGACAAAATTAATGTAAAGTTTACACTAATTTAACATATTGGAAATGAGCGATATACAAGGGTTTTGGCGCTAGGCGTTTTGGTTAATTTCTTCAAAGGGGTTGAAATTTTAAATTTTTGTAATATGATAGTGGCATAAACATATTCAAAAAGGACGAAATCTTATAAAAAAGTAAGAAACAAAAGTAGTCTTTGGCGAATTTTCAATTTACAACTAGAGGATTACATTTTGAAAAAATTATTACTATTCACTATTGCATTAGTGTGCATTTCGTGTGCGCCGGTGCAAGCGGCCAATGTCAGTACAGTGAAGGCAGCGATAGTAAAACATTCTATCGAAATGGGCGTAGATCCTGCAATTGCGCTTAGCATTGCAAAAACAGAATCAGGTTATAGACACGAGGCAAGAAGTTCTCACGGAGCCGTAGGTGTCTTTCAACTTATGCCTTCTACAGCAAGAAGAATGGGCTTAAACCCTTATTTGTTAGATGATAATATTAAGGGTGGAATTATGTATTACAAGTCTATGTACAAAATGTTTGGTTCAGTAGAATTAGCATTAGCGGCTTATAATGCAGGTCCTGCAAATGTTAAAAAGTACAGAGCAGTTCCTCCATTTGGCGAAACAAAAAGGTTTGTGGCAAAAATTATGACTGATTACAAACATTTAAAGGCTCATCCGGATCCATCAATGATTGCGACCAAGAAGGTTGCTCCTGTTTCAGCTAAAAAGTCTGTTACAGGTGGTGCAAAGGTTCTTGCAGCAAATCATCATGGTACTCCAGCACCATTGCCGATGGTGAAAATCGAACAAACAAGAAGTTTGAATGCTGAATTGATTAAAGATATTCCAATGGAAGTCGAAGTTAAAACTCAATCAGTTGCAATCTAATTTTTGGTTATGAATTGTAAAAGGCGGGAAATAAATCCCGCCTTTTTTAATTGATTTTTCCTATTTTAAATATATTAAATAAAATATATTGTTTCTTTTCTCCTTTTGATCGTATTTTAAATATCGTTGTTCCTAATAATTTAAATCTTTTGATTTTTGTGGTGTGATTTTCTACGTTTATGTTATGAGCTTTTATAAAATCTGAGGCTAAATTTTTTGCGTATTTCATATCGTTTTTAAAGCCCTTGGATTTGTTTGCAACGATAGAATTTGGAGTTCTCCAATAGTAATAATATGTGTTTGGTACGGTAACTAATTTATTTAAGTAATAGATAACTTGTGGGGTATAGATTAAATCTTCATAAACTATACCTTCTTCAAATTTTAAGTCTAAATTTTTTATTTTTTCTAATTTATATATTTTGTTCCAAACGTAATTTACGTCAGGAACGTCACAAATTTTGAATTTTTCATCTGTGTTGGTATAAATTTTTTCTTCTGTAAAATTTAAATAAAATTTTTTTCTGTGTTCATTAAGTCTTATAATTCCAGCGACTGCAATATCAGCATCATATTTTTTTGCGCTAGTGTATAATTTTTCATAAAAATCTAAATCTATCCAATCATCTGAGTCAATGAAACTTATATATTCTCCGCTTGCAAAGGATGTTCCTTTATTTCTTGTAGCTGATAGTCCAGAATTTTGTTGATTTATGATTTTTATTCTGGAATCTTTTGATGAGTATTCATAAAGAATTTTTTGAGAATTGTCGGTAGAACCGTCATTTATACATATTATTTCTAGGTCTTTAAATGTTTGATTAATAATGCTCTCAAGACATCTTTTTAAATATTTTTCTACATTATAGACCGGTATTATTATTGATATTTTGCTCATTCGTCATCTCCTGAAATTGTTAAATATAAAAAGAAAAATATTAGTGCTGGGATATAAAGTAATTTTTCTCTTAGTAAATATAATATATATGCTTTTGCAATTTCATATTTTTGGTAAATATAGTTGTCATTTTTTCTTAAATTGTAGTAGTCCCACCAATATTTGCCGTAGGATTTTTGGGTATGTTTTGTTAGTTTTAAAAGTTCTTTATAGTAAATGTTTACAAAATCTTTGTTTGATTTCCCGTACCAAGAAATTGCTTTTGTTAAATATTTACTTAGAATTTTTAATTTTAAATCATATTTTATGTCTGTCGTTTTTAAAAATTTTTCTATTCTGTAATAATTTTTTATTGGGGATAAGTCGTTTTTATTTTTGCAATAGGTTAGAGAATTTGGTCTTTGTTTTCTATAGTTGTATAAATCTCTTTTTATTATTTCAAAATCTTTTCCTAAGGTTGAAATTTTTATGAAAAATAATTGTTCTTCGCCTGTATTTAATTCTGAAAAAGTAATGTTATTTGAGGTTAAGAAATCTTTTTTGTACATTTTATTTACACATATTGTGTGGTATTTGAACATATCATTTTTTGAGTATGCTTTTTTGAAGTTTTTTGATGAATATTGACCTTTGCGAAATTTATTTTTCTTTTCGTAATATGTTTTTACTCCAAATATTATTGCATCAGGATTTTTATCAAAATATTTTGAACATTCTAGTAACAGGTTATTGTCGACAAAGTCATCAGAGTCAACAAATAATATAAATTTTCCATTAGTATTTTGTATTCCAAAGTTTCTGGCATGGGCCTGTCCTTTGTGTTGTAAAGTAAATACTTTTACTTTTTGCGGAAATTTATTTTGATATGTTTTTAAAATTTTAGCACTATTATCGGTCGAACCATCATTTATGATGATAATTTCAAATGAGCTATATGTTTGCGACAAAATACTATCAAGACATTTTGAAATGTATTTTTCTGTGTTATAAACCGGTATTATTATTGATATTTTTGGTGTCTGAATCATTTTATGACCTTTTGTACTAGTCTTGAGTGTATTTTTTATTAAAAATTAATGGCGTAACATGTATATATTACATGTAAAACATTTAATTTCAATATAAAAATACAAGTTATACTATGTTATCTGATCCGGGTTAAAACGATAAAATCTTTACTGTGAAAGGATTAATATGAATCTTAAAGAGAGTCTTGGTAAAAATATTCAAAAATATCGAAAGTTAAATAACATTACTCAAGAAAAACTTGCAGAAATGATTGATATTGAAATTAATAGTGTAAGTTCGATAGAGCGTGGAAAATATTTTCCTTCTCCTGATAATTTGGTAAAAATTGCAAATGCTTTGAATGTTTCATTATCAGATCTTTTTATGTTTAAAGAAAATTTTTCGTGTGAAGATTATCAAAGGGAAATTTTTACGTCTTTAAATTTGCTAAAAAATGATAAGACGAAGTTGTGTGCGATAAATTCTTTTATTAAAAATATTTTATAGTTGCTGTTATTCTTACAATAGAGTTTTTAAATTTATTTTTCCTGTTAATATTTGTAAAATTATTCACTCGGACTAGTTAAATAGTATTATATTTTTTATCCTTTTGTGGTATATATATTATGTACATAAATGGATTATATTTATTATAGTTCAGCAGATTGGAGGCAAAAATGACGGTAGGTCAATTCGTTTTTATGTTACACAGCCATCTTCCATACTACAGAAAAGCTGGGATGTGGCCGTTTGGTGAAGAAAACCTTTATGAATGTATGGCAGAGACATATGTTCCCCTTTTGAATGCAATTTCAGAATTGTATGATGAGGGTATTAAGGCTAAATTAACTGTCGGAATTACTCCGATTTTAGCTGAACAATTAAATGATGAACATTTAAAATATGGATTTGTTAAATACTTAGATTCAAGAATTGAGAGTGTTTCTAAAGATTTAGAAAGATATCCTGATCCAAAAGTTCCTCATTCTCAACATTTAAAATATTTAGCAAAATATTATTTTGATTGGTTTAACAATATCAAAAATTCTTTTGTTAATAAATATAATATGGATTTAATTGGTGCGTTCAGAAAATTCCAAGATTTAGGATGTATCGAAATTACAACATCCGGTGCAACTCACGGATTTTCTCCATTGTTAGCTACAGATAACAATTTGAATGCTCAGTTCAAAGTTGGTTCTGATACAACAAAGAGATTGTTTGGTAAGAAGGCTAAAGGTTGCTGGTTACCTGAATGTGCTTATAGACAAGGTTATGAATATGTAGGTAAAGATGGTCAAAAACATTGGAGACCTGCTATTGAAGTAACTCTACAAAACAACGATATAGAATATTTCTTTACAGAATCTCATGTTATTGAGGGTGGAAATTCTATAGGTTGCAGAAGAGTTGTAGGAATTTACGGTAATATTGAGTATATTCCTCTACCAGAACGTGAACCAACCGGTTATGATACTTATTCTGCTTATTGGTTACCTGATGCTCAGGTTGCTGTTATGGGTAGAAACGATAGAGCCGGTTATCAAGTTTGGTCAGCAGCTGACGGATATCCTGGTGATGGTTGCTTTAGAGAATTCCACAAAAAAGATGATAAATCCGGTATGCATTATTGGAGAATTACTTCACCTAAAACTGATTTAGGCGACAAAATGTTATATGATCCGGTTTTAGCTTTGAATAAGATTAATGAAAATTCAGATCACTATACAACATTGATTTATCATTTGTTAAATGATTATAAACTTTCTCACAACGGTAAGGAAGGTTTGGTAATGGTTTCATTTGATACTGAGTTGTTTGGTCACTGGTGGTTTGAAGGTATTGAATTTATCAAACAAGTTATCAGAAAATTCAACCAATATGTACCGGAAGTTGAAATAATGACAGCAGGTGAATATTTACATGCTCACCCACCTGTAGAAGCTATTCAAATTCCTGAATCATCTTGGGGACAAGGCGGACATTTCTATGTATGGAATAACCACTTAACTGAATGGATGTGGCCAATTATTCATGCTTGTGAAAAACGAATTACAGCTATTGCTGATAAGTATCCGACAATTCCTGAAGATAAATTGCTTCATAGAGCATTAAATCAACTGGCTAGAGAAAATCTGTTATTGCAAAGTTCAGATTGGCCTTTCTTGATTACAACATGGCAGGCTAAAGATTATGCAACAGATAGATTCAGAGAACATGTTGACAGATTTGAAAAAATTGCAGATATGATTGAAAACGGTAATATAAATGATGAAGAATTAAAGAAAATAGAAAGTATCGATAATTGCTTTGCAGATATTGATTACCGTGTATATATGTCAATCGAAGAAGGTGTAATTCCTCAACAATCTAAGAAATTAGCACCTTTGTATGCAGATTAGAAATTTAATATAATTTTTTACAATTCATTTTATAAGCCTTGGTGATAAACTAAGGCTTTTTATTTTTGTGTATTAATATAAAATTTTTTATAATATTTTCAAAAATTTAGCAAAAAAGTTATTGCAAAATTTTTTTTAGCAAATATAATAAAGAAGTAACCAAAGTTGATGGGAGCGTAGCTCAGTTTGGTTAGAGCGCATGCCTGTCACGCATGAGGTCGCGAGTTCGAGCCTCGTCGTTCCCGCCATTTAAAAGACACCTTAGGGTGTCTTTTTTAGTATATTCACTCCTCGGCTCTCACTGCGTTCTCGCCTGTCTTGGATTTCCTCCACGCTCGAATAGTCTCGTTTTTAAAATCTGCGATTTTAGTAAACTCGATATCCTCGCTATCCGGACTAACTCACCTAGCTCGTGTCGTCCGTACGGAAATCCGCTCGTCGTTCCCGCCATTTTTAAAATTTGCACCTTCGGGTGCTTTGTTAGCGCTTAATTATTGAAATCTTTAGTATATTTATTTAAAATAATTTAGTTAGTATTGTTTGGTATAGGATTTTGATTATGAATAAGAATTTTTTAAATGAAGAGCTTAGTTATTATAATTCTCCTAATATAAATATTCAGGATAATATTTTGGAATTTGTAACTCAGCCAAATACAGATTTATGGCAAAATACTTATTATAATTTTCAACATGATAATGCTCCGTTTGTTCAAATAAAAATTAGTGAAAAGTATTTTTCTTTTACCGTAAAAGTTAAATATTTTTCTAAAAGACGTTTTGATCAAGCTGGGATTATTTTGTATTTAGATAGTGAAAACTGGCTAAAGGCGTCTGTTGAATATGAAAATGAAAATTTCCAACGTTTGGGAAGTGTCGTAACAAATAATGGCTTTTCAGATTGGGCAACGGTTGATATCCCATCAGAAGTTAAGGAAATGTATTATCGTTTGAGTCGCCGTGAAAATGATTTTTGTATCGAAAACAGTTTAGATGGTGTTAATTATAAGCAGATGCGAATTTGTCATTTGTTTAACGTAAATGATGAAATTAGTATGGGTGTATATGCTTGCAGTCCTGAAGAGTCGTCTTTTAAAGCTGTATTTAGCGATATGGTTATATCAGATTGTTTATGGATGGAGCATAAATAGGTTTTTAATAAGGCGTTTAGCTTGCTTATAAATAAAAATTTAGGAATTTGAATATGTCAAAAGCTTTAGCTTTAACAGGTTTCAAATTCCTAATTTCTTATAGTGTATTTAATTTTTGGGATTAGTTTATAGAATGTCCCATATTATAGGCTTCTTTTAATATTGGCTTATCTATAGCATCCCCTACTGCTTCAAGTCCAAGACCTTTTATAATACCTTTAATTTGAGTACCCGCAAAGCAGTCTATCCAACCTTGAAGCCCTTTAATTGCCCCGTCTGCTGAATATTCACCTGTATCTGCGGATGTTGTTATAAGATATACGTCTTTAAATTTGTAGTCACTTCCAAATAGTGGGTTTCCTCTATCTATCATTGTTTTCATTTGACCTGACATTTCATAATAATATATTGGGGTTGCCCAAACTATTACATCTGAAGTTTTTATTTTTTCTACAATTTCATTTGCATCATCTTGAATTACGCATTTGTGAGTCTTCTGGCATGCCAGACATCCTTTACAGAAGTTGATATGTTTATCGTATAAGTATACAATTTCTACATTGTTGCCTGAAGCTGTAGCACCTTTGGCAAATTCTTGAGCGATTGTGTTAGAATTTCCATTTTTTCTCGGGCTTGTTCCGATAATTAAAACTTTTTTTGCCATTTGTTGTTATTCCTTTCTTTAAATATTTATTTTAGATATTCTTTGTAAAATGCTTCTATTTTGTCAAATGGAATTTTTTCTAAATTATCGTACAAATCAACATGATTTGCATCTTTTATTATTAAAAGTTCTTTGTTATCACCTTTCAATTTTTTAAATGCATCTTCTCCAAAGTATCTGCTATGAGCTTTTTCCCCGTGGATAACCAAAACTGCACTTTGAATTTCATCACTATATTGTAGAATTGGCATGTTTATAAGTGATAGAGAAGATGTAACATTCCAGTTGCCGTTAGAATTTATTGAACGTTTGTGAAATCCTCTTGGAGTTTTGTAGTATCCATAGTAATCTTTTACAAATTGAGGTTCTTCGCCTGTTAGTTTTTCAGGTAGACCTGGAGCTTTGGCATAAGTTCCGTTTTTGAAATCTTCTGTTCTTTGTTTATTTAAAGTTTGTTTCAGTTCATAGCGAGCTTTTTCATCTATTGAATCAAAGTAACCTTTAGCGCTTACTCTTGTCATATCATACATTGTAGAGGCAACTGTTGCTTTAATTCTTGTATCTATTGCGGCTGCGTTAAGTGCAAATCCTCCAAACCCACAAATCCCAAGAATACCAATTCTATCAGGATTAACATTTTTACTGTTGCTAAGATAATCAACGGCTGCTGAAAAATCTTCTGTATTGATATCAGGGGATGCAACATTTCTTGGCTCTCCTGAACTTTCACCTGTATATGACGGATCAAATGCGAGTGTTATAAAACCTCTTTGGGCAAGTTGTTGTGCGTATAATCCTGATGCTTGTTCTTTTACTGCACCAAATGGACCTGATATTGCTATTGCAGGTAATTTTTCATCTTTTGCCATAGATTTTGGTGTGTATAAATCTCCTACAAGTGTTATTCCGTATCTGTTTTTAAAGCTTACTTTTTGAATATTTACATTGTCACTTTTGGGAAATGTTTTGTCCCAAGTTTTATCTTGGTGGTTTGATTTAGCTATACTCATTGTTGTTCCTCCAATAATTAACATTAAGATTGCCAGACAAGCTATAATTTGTTTTAGCATTAAACTTTCTCCTTTCACGGTTGTTTTTTTTATATTAGGCTGCAACTTTTTGTTTTATAAATTCTTCGCAACATTCCAAAATTACGCTTGCGTATTCCTTATGCTTTCCGTAGAAAATATGCGAACCGTCTGGAATTACAATAACTTTATTCATTTGAGGATTTTTGCAGCAATTATTAATTTTTTCCATAAAACCTTTCGGATCTCCATTTGTAACGCTATCTTTATCTCCAATAACAAATGCGCCTGTTATATTGATTGAAGCAAGTGATTTTGTTTCGCCGTTATTGCTTATAACAGGACAATTTTTTAAATTTTCTGCGTTGTAAAAATCTAAAACTGTTTGCGCGCTCATTGGTGAAAATCCGCCAAATAAGTATGGTAAAATTTCATTTCCTCTATTTTCATCTACCAGTTTATGTGCAAGTTTAAGAGATTTGTCAATATTAGGCATAACTTTCCACCAGTGCCCCAGATCTACTGGGGAAGTTATTATAAAATTGTCTATGAAATTATCATTTGTTGTTCCAAGATAATTTATAATCTTGTTTGAACCAAGGGAATGTCCTGCAAGAATTATATTTTTAAATCCTAAATTCTTGGCGTATTTTACGTAACTTTCAACATCTTCATATACATATTTAAATTCATCATATATAACGCCTGTTGTTTTTTGTTTTCCTGTAGAAAAATCTGAATATGCAATACAAGAAAATGCATCCATTGCATGTCCTGCGATAAATGCAATATTATTAGCACTTAAAAGTTCTCCTGTTGCACATAACAAGTCGTTTTGGAATACATTTGAGCATATTCCGCTCATCATTATAACGACTGTATCCATTGTGTTATCTCCCCAGATAGCACCTTTTAATTCTAAACCTCTTTTGGTATTTACTCTAATTATTTCCATTTTTATATTCCTTTGCTTTCTTGTTCTATCTTGAAAATTAAATAATCCAAACAATCTATTTGCTTGTTCTTTTTATGAAGGGAGTCTAAAAGATTTTTTTTATGTTTATATAATATTTTTAGAAGTCCTTTGATGTTTCCGGACTCTTCCATTGTTAGAACTTGTTCTATTGTGTCCTGAGTGCAATCAGCATCTTTTAGATTTGAAATTATGTTGTTTTTATCGTTTAACAATTTTTACTCCTATATAGTTTATTATTTACGATTTTTTAAAAATAGCAAATACTTATATTAAATGATTAAATATGCTTGACAGGCATATTTAAATTTTATAAAATTTTGTTATGGAACTTAGAGTATTAAAATATTTTTTGACAATTTCAAGAGAAGGAAGTATAACTGCAGCGGCAAATTCACTTCATTTAACTCAGCCAACTTTGACTCGTCAGATTCAAGAATTGGAAAAGGAATTGGGGCATAAACTTTTTATCAGGGGAAAATATAAAATTTCACTTACCCCGGAAGGAATGATATTGCGGAAGCGTGCAGAAGAAATTGTTGAGATGGTTGAAAAGACAGAAGCTGAATTTAGTTCAATTAGTGATATTATTGGCGGTGATATTTATATAGGATGTGGTGAAACGGATTCTATGAAGTATATTGCAGAAGTTATGAAGGCTTTGCAAATAGAATATCCTGAAATAAAATTTCATATATATAGCGGTAATGCCGAAGATGTTACAGAAAAATTGGATAGAGGACTTTTAGATTTTGGGGTTTTAATTCAACCTATAGATTTGTCAAAATATGATAATATTGAATTGCATTCAAAGGATTTGTGGGGGGTAATTATGCGCAAGGATAGTCCTTTGGCGCAAAAAGAGAGTATTACTTTTGAAGATTTAAAAAATGTTCCGCTTCTAGCCTCAAGGCAAATGTCTAAAAAATATTCCGCAGAAAGTGGCTTTTTGGATTGGTTTGGTGATGAATTTGATAATTTGAATATTGTAGCTACATATAATCTTGTGTTTAACGCTGCAATTATGGTTAAATCAGGCATGGGGTATGCTGTTACTTTAGATAAACTTGTTAGTACGTCTGAGGATAGCGAATTATGTTTTAGACCGCTAAGTCCAAAATTGGAGTCAGGTTTGGATATTGTTTGGAAGAAATATCAAGTCTTTTCTCCTGCTGCAAAGTTATTTTTGGATAGGCTTAAAGCAAGTTTTGTTGGTAAATAATTGTAACGAATATCTTAGAAATATGTAATTATACTGAAATTTTGGGTTTGATATATATATCAGTTAAAAATACTGATTTTTGTTCATCTAGAATGGAAAGGGGTGAAGAGCCCCTTTCCATTTTTGTGTTTGTTTGTGTAAGTATGGATTAGATTGGTTTATTGTAATTTATTCAGCAATTTCATCACAATCAGCTATTGAGATTTTTTCAAATCCTGATTCTAGTGCTTCTTTTGAAGATGCTTCTTTTCTTAGCATTTTATCAATGTTTTTATTTGTTACTACAACTTCATCTTTTGATGTTACGTAGGCTATTGATGTTGGGCTTTTTCCGTTTTTGAGTTCAGAATATGGTATACCGATTTGCTCCAACAAGTTTTTAAATTTATTATATATATCAAGACTTTTTTTATGGTTTTTTGAACCTACAAGTATTGCTTGCAAGTTGGAATCTTTTAAGTCTAATTTATTCCTTAAAAGATCTAATACTAATGAAAAAGCATGATTATGTTCATTATCAGGTGTTAGGTGCATCAAAACTGCATCTTGTCCGTTTGTTATTAAACATCCGCTGCAGTCGATTATTCCTGTTGTATATACATCTTTTGCTTTTACAGTTTCATTTATTGTCCAAGGATAATTTACGGCATTTTTTGAACCTATTTGCTTTGTTATACGTCCAAAATCATTTAATGTTGCAGGTCTTAATGCTGATGTAAATGATATATTTTCCATTTCTTAATTACCTTCCTGCATTATAAAGATGCCTGAAAGATAAAATTGCCTGTTTTTTATAAAATATAAATATTTTTTAAGCAAATAAAAAAGACCCAATAAAGGGTCCTTATATAACGTCTATCCTAATTCCTTTTGTTAAATTAAAATTTAAATTCCTTTTTCTTTCCTATATGCCAACGCTTGTTTTTAAATCTTTTTATGCGATAAAGTTTGTCCCAAATCTGTTTGCTCCGTGGAAAAATGATTGTTTCATCATTTGAGATAATGTCTTTTTAACAATTCTTTTATCGCTTAATTCAACTTCTTTTAAAGCTTTTGAAGTATCTTTATATGTATTTGTAACTGCATCAGAAAATAATAGCATTGTAGCCATAATATCAACCTCTCTCGTAAATCTTATGTTAAACTAATTTTCTTTTTCTTTATTTATCTCTTACATATATATAAAAACTTCACTTAAAAAATTATTGACTTTTTATATTCAGTTTATATATTTTTTGTTACATTACTTAATATAACCTTTAAAATGTTAAAGAATAAATCCTTGTATGCCGATAAACAAGACAGTAAGTTATGAAAGGATTTTCAAAGAAATGGGAATTTCGGCATCACAAGCAAGATTACTTACAATTACTGCAAGATTAACTTCAAATGAGTATGAATCTCAACAAATTTCCAATGCAAAAATGAGATTGGCAACTCAATCAGAAGAAGCTAGCAGTGAGTATATGGCTGCATTAAATACAACAAAATTGTTGTTTACAACTTATGATGCATCAGGTGCTGCTGTTAATGAAAATCTTACTGCAAATGTATTGTATCAATATGCAGATATGAAAAACCAATATGCCCTTGTAAATGCAAGTGGTCAGATAATGGTTTCAAATCAAGATGCATATAATTTTAATAAATCAGATACTTTAGATGACTTTTTAGCAATGTATGGTATTACAAAGGAATATAAGACAGAATCCTTACAGAAAAATATGGAAACATTAGAAAGTGATGAGTATCAGGGATATTACAAAGCTTGGGTAGAAGCTGTTGATAATGCCAAAAGTGCAACTTATGATAGAGTTGATTCAAAAGGCAATCCTTTGACTTTACCTTCTGATGAAGCATACCAGTTGGATAAATCATCTGCAAAATTGGCTTATGATAACGCTTTGGCTTATTATAACGATATAGAAATTAAATTTAGTGCCGGTGTTGTTACTGAAGATGTTGTAGAGAAAGCTCAAACAGCATTGTCAGAAGCAAAAGCTAGTTATGCAAATACAATTACTTATAATGATTGGTTATTGTATCAGGCAAAAAATACTTCAGAAGCTGCAAATGATGGTGTTTTTGAAAATGTTGAAAAATATTATGAAGTATTGGAAGAAGTTAACGCGGAAGCTGAAGACCTTGGTACAACAATGGATGATATGTTTGTATATTCTGATGAATCTAAGGCAAGATGGTATACAAACTTGTGGTATAGAATGAACGGTGAATCATCTGATAAATCTGCTCAGGGTAAAAATGGTACAAATTATTCTGTTTTAGATGATAAACTAGCTTCAAGTTCAGATTGGATACAAGACTCTTTAACACAGGGTATTATTACTTTAGAGGTTGCGTCTTATGAAGATTCTACAAACTTGATTCCTGATGAATATAATCCAACAAGTGTAATCTTAAAAGGTATTTCTTGGAATTCAACAATATATTCATCTTGTACCGATTTTACACAATCAGATGATGATGCGGCTATTGCTAAAGCAGAAGCAGAATACCAAAAGAAAAATAATGAAATTAATGCAAAAGACCAAAAATATGAAAATAAAATAAAAACATTGGATACTGAACATACAGCATTACAAACAGAATATGAATCAGTTCAGTCTGCAATGAATAAAAATATTGAAAGATCATTCAAAGCCTTTTCATAACACATAATATTTATATAATTTTTCCCCTACAAATTTTTACAACCCCTCCACTTTATAGTATAATTTATCTATCAGATGGAGGTTTTTTTTATGCATACTATTACTTTGATAAATGGTGATGGAATTGGTCCTGAAATATCAGCAAGTGTTGTGAAAATTATAAAAGCAAGCGGTCTAGATATCGATTGGGATGTTCAAACTGCCGGTGCTGATGTGATTGAAGCTGAAGGTGTTCCTTTACCGCAAAGAGTTTTGGATTCAATAAAGAAAAATAAAGTTGCATTAAAAGCTCCTGTTACAACTCCTATTGGTAAAGGTTTTCGTTCTGTAAATGTTCAATTGAGAAAAAGTTTGGATTTGTTTGCAAATATAAGGCCTTGTAAAAATTTGCCAGGAGTTAAAACAAGATTTGATAATGTTGATTTAGTTGTTGTAAGAGAAAATACAGAAGATTTGTATGCCGGTATTGAAGAACAAATTGATAATGATACCGCACATAGTATAAAAGTTATCACAAGAAAAGCATCTGAACGTATTTGTAAATTCGCTTTTGATTATGCAGTTAAAAATAATAGAAAGGAAGTTTGTGTTGTTACTAAAGCTAATATTATGAAGCTTTCTGACGGATTATTTTTAGAATCTTTCAGGCATGTTGCAAATGATTATCCGCAAATTGCTAAAAAAGAAATTCTTGTTGATAATTTGTGTATGCAACTTGTACAAGATCCATCAAGGTTTGATGTTTTAGTTTTACCAAATCTATATGGTGATATTGTATCTGATTTATGTGCAGGCTTAATTGGAGGTTTAGGGGTAGCACAAGGTGCTAATATTGGCTTAGACTGTGCCGTTTTTGAACCTGTTCATGGCTCAGCTCCTGATATAAAAGGTCAAAATAAGGCTAATCCTACTGCTTTACTTTTATCTGCAGTTGAAATGCTTAAGTATATCGGTGAGAATTCTTATGCTGATAAAATTGAAAAAGCTTTATTTAAAACGCTTTCTCAAGGTTACAAAACTTGTGATTTAGGTGGAAACCTTTCTACAGTAGAGTTTACAGATAAAATAATTGCAAATTTATAATAGGTATTTTAGTAAAAAAAAGGTGTTTGAAATTACCAAACACCACATTACCTCTTTAATATAATGTAAATATATATCCTTATATTTCAAATAAGCTGTGAAGTCTTTCTTGAATATCTTCTTCATCAAGTTCTTGAGTTAGCTTATTCAAATCTATTGCCATTTGATAGTAGTGAGCTGCATCGTTGGTAAATCCCATTTCTTGACTTGCTCTTCCTGCGTTGAAATATGCAAGAGTATAGTTAGGATTTAGTGCGATTGCTTCTTCAAAGTATTCTAAGGCTTCTTCTGCATCTGCAAGTCCGTCAAGGTATAATATACCTAAATTGTTTTGTGCATATTCATTATCAGGTTTTAGTTCAACTGCTTTATGGTATGCAACAAGGGCTTCTTCAAGATAATCTTTTTCCCAAAGTGCAATTCCTACTTTTGAATATGCTCTAAAATCTTCTGGGTTTAATGTTATAGCATCACAGTATGAACGAATAGCTTTATCAAGATCATAGTCTGCCATATATATATCACCAAGTGCTATATATAAATCATAGTTATGCGGATCTAAAATTATACCTGCTTGGTATGTTGAAACGGCGGCTTCAATGTTGCCTTTGTTTTCAGCATAGATAGAACCTAGTGCTTGGCATACTATAGATGTCCATTCAGCATCTGGGTTTAGGGCTATTGCTTTTTGATAATGTTCGATTGCATCATCATACAATTCAGCTTTTGCATAAGCATATCCTAGTGAATTGTTATAAAATGGATTATCCGGAGCATTATCTACAGCCAATTTAAATGCACTTATTGAATTTATTTTATCATCTTTTGACATATAAAGATGTCCAAGTTCATAGTAAATTTGTGCTGTATTTACGTTAAATTCAAGTAACTTTTCATAGCAATCAATAGCTTCTTCTGTATTTTCCGGAAAATAAGTTTGTAATATTGTTGCTAATTTTACGAGAATTTCTCTATTTAAAGGATTTGCTTCAAGAACTTTTCTATAGCATTCTACGGTTGTATTTAAGTCTTTATTTTTTAGAGCTAAATCACCAATTTTGTTATAGAAATATTCACTGTGTGTAGTTTTTTCTATTGCATCTTTGTATAACTTTTCGGCAGAGTCATACATTTTGAATTTTTCTAAGAATTTACCGACCGTGTTGTATGAAAAGATTGAAACATCATTTGTCATGTTTTTGTAAAACATTTTTATTGTCGGTCTGTCCCATGCTAGCATGACACTTCCTGTTAAAAAGTAATATAAAAATCCGATGTAATCCTTATAAGTTCCGTTTTGAGAATTGATTTTTTGAAGCAATGATTGAGATAAAATCATTCTTGGTCTGCCGGAAGTTAGTGGATTCATGGAAATTGCTGATTTGAATTCTTTTTCAGCAGATGTATAATCTTGTGCTAACTGCATGAAATAACCTGTGTAAAGATGTGCATCTTTATTTTGAGGTGATAGTGAAATAGCAGTTTTGCATTGTTCAATAGCTGTATTTACGCTAATTTGCCCTTGTTCCCACATTAATGCTGCTAAACGATAATATGTTTCAGGAATAGTAGGGTCATATTTAACCGCATCCACATAATGCTCAACGGCCTCTTGAAGATCGTTATTTCTTTGACCGATTAAATATTTTTCATGAGCAAGTCTTGCTTTCTCTAATGATTCTTTTGCTCTTTCTTTATTCTCGATGTTGTCTGTGCCTATCATTGGCATTAATGCTTGTTCTGACATTTTGAAGCTCCAATACAATATATAGATTTACATGATATTTCGGGAATGAATTTTATATCTTTAATTATTCAAACAAAATATCCTCTATTTGTATTAGAACAATGTACATTAATTATTGATTCGTAGCACCAAAATTAGGAGTATCTACGGTAATACTGCACATGTCATACGCTGATAAAGCAGAGCCAGCTGGAGGAACACATTTTTGTGATATTCCATCACCATAAGCTAACGGGTATAACCCAGGAGTAAGAAAATTATATATTTGAGAATGATTTCTTACTAATATTTCTCTTATAAAATCATTATATGTAAAAGAGATTGTTTGTTGAAACTTTCTATTTGAGTTATGTATAGCGTACCAATTCCAAGCTCTATTTTTTGCCTCTCTATAAGAATAGTACGGTGAATAATAAACATAATGATTTTCTTTATATGAAACTCTTGTCTGTAAATATTTTATATTATATTCTGCAATTCCTATTGGAATTGCTTCACCTGTAGGTAAAACAGCAAAAGCAAATACATCAGGATTTTTGTTTTTGCCATCCGGTGCAATAATACGATGCGGTCTTGCTTGAAGTTCTTTACCGTTTAAATCAACATACACCATAAAGAACCGTAATGTAAAATTAGGATCTTCTGGGGAGTAGTAACTTCTGTTAGTTTTAGGTTCAAGATCATCTTCAATGAGTTTTGATATATAGAATTTCATGCCGTTCAATGTTGTGAAATTAGGCGTAATGTTTTTGAAATCCAGGGTTTCATCTTGCAAGAATGAAACATTGTTGCTTAAAGGTGCATTGCAGTTTATATTTTCATCATTATTTATATAATCTGCAAGACCTGTGCAAAGTTTTTTGAACCCATTTAACGAAGTATCAGGGGTATCATGTGTATCTTCATTATAAAACGGATTGGTTTCTTCTTTTGCCATTAAATCGTATGCGGCAAGGTTCAATGCATCATAGGCCGCCGCATATTTGTACTTGGTATTTTTATCAGAAATTACTTGTTGTGGTTTTGTGACAACAAATAAGAGTGTCAACAAAATCGAAACAACAATCAAAAATATCATAATCTCTGCCAAAGAAAAAGCCGATTTAAATTTCATACTTACCTCTATTTTGAAACATTTCTAACATTTTGCAAATATTTTTTTGCTGTATCATCGTCTATATATATTTTACCGACATTTGAAATTTTTATTTCAAATGTGTCAGGTTGTTCACAATCAGCACTTCCAGCTGTACAGTTAGGTGGTTGTGAGCCGTTAACGTCTACTCTTACAATTTCTTTTCCGCTAAAATTACCGGATGTTGTTTTTGGTGGAAGATACCAATCTATTCCATCTAAAGTTGAAAAGCTTGGTTTTGATTTATTACTTGTACAGTCAGGTTCTCCAGCTGTGTTTACATAATTTGCAAACACTTTACAGAATTTTGTTTGTCCGCTTGGATATGCGCCCTCAATCTGCTGGGAAGTCGGTTGTAAATTATTAAGGTAACCGGTTTCGTAAAATATTGCTGATTGCAGCATTTCATAAACATTACTTGATGTAATATTATAAGCTTTTCGGAACATAACCATATTAGAGTTTGGTTTTGCTCTGATGGAAGATAAAAATAATACAACCAACACAGCCATAATAGATATACATATTAACATTTCACTTAAAGTAAAGGCTTTTTTCATTATTTATTTGCTCCTTGTTTTTTTTCTAAATTTTCAATTTTTGCAGTTAAAGTTTCTAATTCTTTTTGTTGTTGCATAATAGATTTTTCTTGAGAATCTATTATTGCTTGCTGCTTTTCTACCTTAGCTTTTAAATTTGTTATATCTTTTGTTATATTTTCTATATTTTGAGCGATGGTTTGAATTTTTGTATTAAGTTCTTGTATTGCATTTATTGCAGCATAGAACATTTCATCCCATCTAATTCTTAAATAACCTTCCTCATCTGCTCTAACAGCATTAGGGAATACTTTTTGTAAATCTTGAGCAATAACACCTACATTAGGAGTTTTTGCTGTATCTTTTTTATAAGTATAATTATAAATTTTGAGTTTACTTAATTCTTCAAGTCCGCTGGTATAAGGTTCACCAATATTTTTAAGTCGAATATCTGAGTATAGTAATTCATCAGCTGATGCAGATGGTGTAGCACAGTTCCCGTTTGATATACGACCCCAATTGCCACTGCGTGTTGTAGGTGGACATATCTTTTGGTTATCATCGTGACCACCTTTCCAAGATCTGGTAAGATAAATATACGGTCCAACTTGAGCACCAGGCTTTTTGTAAGCATACATAGCCATTGGAGTATCTGCTCCACCTTTATAGTCGTCAGCATGGTTATTTTCAAGAACACTTATAACATCTGTAATATTAGCACCATCGTCGTCATGATCATGACGAAGTTTTACATATAGAGGATAAGCTTTACTGTCTGATACAGCTTTTGCGCCTAACATTGTAGTTTTGCCAACAATCAAGTTGCCTGGAATAAATACAGTATCTTCTTCGGTTCCCAAAACAATAGTTTTTTCATATTCTGATTTTGCGTTATTTCCTATTGCGGTAGAATTAGAAACTGCAGTTGCATTATATCCTATTGCAATGGCCTTATCTTTTTTTGAGGAATCACTTGGAGTGGTTGATTTTGCCCCATAACCAATTGATATAGAATTTTTATAACTTGTGGTATCATAACCAATTGAAACAGCATTTGCTGAACTTGATGCATCGTAGCCAATTGCAACAGAATTAGAAGCGTTATTAGTATAAAATCCTAACCCTACAAATTTAGTTGGTGCATCAGTTGCTGTGTATTTATTATATCCAAATAAAACAGAGTTTCTAGGAATTGTTTCTCCTGTTTCTCTTATTCCTACATAGCCGTTTGGCTTCGCGTTCATAAAAATTCTTTGATTTCGACCTTTTAAATATTCAACCCCATTTGTTGGATCAACAGGAAGTATATCAAAAACTTTATCGGAACGCTCTCTTAAAATTCTTCTTGTAATCATAGGTGCTGTAGCTGCTAATACAACTGCAACTATCAGCATTACAACCATCATTTCAGCCAAAGAAAAACCGTTACACTTTTTAGTCTGCAAAATTTTAATCATATCCAACCTAATTTCCTCTCATCTTATAAAACTAACAAATACAACAACCTATTATATAGCTTATACTATCACATCTTTCAATTTCGTGTCAATAAAAGTTATAATCGGTCAATTTACATTAATACAATACTTTGACCTATTTTGTACAAAGTTAAAATTAAAAAAGTCGTGACATTTTTTATCACGACTCTTTAATTATTATTAATAATATTAATTATTAATTAGTTTCTGCTTTGAATTTTTAATAACAAGTTTAGCATTTCAATATATAGCCAAACAATAGTTACTAATAGCGCAAAGCCTCCGTACCATTCGAAATAAGAATTTGCTCTACCTGAGAATTGTTCAATAAAATCAAAGTCTAAGATTAAATTGAAAGAGGCAACTGCAACTACAACGATACTAAAACCGATTCCTACAAGTGAATTTGAAAATAATCCAGGAATTGACATGTGGAAAAATCCTAAAATAAATTGAAGGATATAAATACCGCAAATTGCAAATGTGGAATTTACGACAACCATGCGGAAAGTATCGGTACATTTTACAAGTTTTGTAGTGTAGAGAATAAACATTCCAAAAAATGCGATGATTGTACCAAGAGCGGCTTGAGAAACAACTCCAGGGAAATATTTATTAGCTAAAGCCGAAAAGCTTCCTAAAAATAATCCTTCACATAAAGCATATAAAGGTGTAGTAATTGCTAATAAGTTGTTTTTAGGACCAAAACAAATGAATAAAGCAAGAATAAACCCTCCGAAGCCTCCAACATTTGTTAAGATCTCAACTTTATCACCAAAACCTGCAAGTTGTAGATACCAAGTGTAAGCAAAAGTAACAGCCAACATTAAACCAAGAAAGCATGTTTTAAGTATAGTTCCATTTATACTCATAGCATGTCCATTTTCCAAATCAGAATCGAAAGAAAAATTTTTAAGACTTCTTTCGCCCAAAACAGGATTTGACATAATAATCTCCTTTCATCCTATGAATACGGTTAATCGTAACCTAATCAATGACATATTAGCATATAAAATAAAAAACACAATTATCAATAAAAAATCAAAAAAGGTACTTTACAATAAATTTTTTTTGTTATACACTAATGACATAATCCTCAGTAGCTCAATGGCGGAGCATTCGACTGTTAATCGAAGGGTTGCTGGTTCGAGTCCAGCCGGGGGAGCCATAAAGGAGATGTCAAAAGGCATCTCCTTTATTTTATGCTTTATTAATATATCTTTGGAACTTGCATATGCTAATATCCAAAACGCGGATGTAAAGAAACTATGGTTTGACAGACATTGCAGGAATTTAATTTTTTTGAACTAATAGGGGTGTGTTTCAAATATATCTTGATTTTTTTAGTCGGAATTTGCTAAAAATAAAATTCCTGAACTGGCAAAAAAGTCCGATTACTGTCCGTCAATGTCTAAAACAAGACAGTGTCTCAAAACTATTATTTGTGTGTAGGCTTCAGAACCGTCTGAGGAAGCAAATTGAATTATATTCACTTTGTCTTTGTGTTTAAAATTTTCAATTTCAAGCTTGGCAAAGTCTGCCCAATCTAAATCTATCCGAAATGTGCAGGTTATGTTTGCCATATCTCGCCCATCTTTTGTTGTACAAAATCTTATGTTGCTTTTGAAGGAGGGGCTTTGGGGGGGCTTAATTGGTGATAATTATTAAATGTTATATTCATAATGCAATTAAAATTGTTTTATTTATACTTAATTGTTCTATATTACTTTTGAAATTGAAGGAATTAATTTTGTTGAAAATAGGGGGGAAATTTTTAATTATTCAGCTACTCCGATTTCAACATCGCTAATATCAATGTTTTTTGCTTTATATGTAATCTTATTTACGGGGTATATTTTCATTTTTATGTTACCTCAGATTAGAATACTATATTGCAAGTTAAAATATGAAAATATAGACTTTTGTTATTGCGGAAATTTCTAATTTACATAATTTCACAATTTTTTATTGCTGAAAAATAAAGGATTGTGAATTTGAAAGTTAAAAACTATGCAAATTTTTATATATACAATTTCGTGCAAGTTAAATAGTTATTATAAATTTTCGATATTTAAAATACTTCCATCTGTATTATAGTAGGTCTTTTTTATGGCTTTTCCTGTATTTGCATTATGTTCAATTATATAATCTACAGTTTTGCCATCTTTTTGGAAAAATGTTTGTTTTAAAAATAATCCTGAATTTGGGTTATAGTCAATTATATAATCTACAGTTTTGCCATCTTTTTGGAAAAATGTTTGTTTTAAAAATAATCCTGAATTTGGGTTATAGTCAATTATACAATCTACAGTTTTACCATCTTTTTGATAGAAAGTGTTTTTGGTAGCCATGCCTGTAGTCGTGTCGTAATCTGTAATGTAGTCTAAGGTTTTGCCGTCTTGTTGGAATACAGTATGTTTTAAGGCTTTCCCTGTTGTTGGATCACATTCTATTATTCCGGCTACTGTTTTGCCATCTTTTTGAAACATCGTTTGTTTTAGTAAGTTCCCTGATTTTGGATCAAATTCAAGTATTGTATCTAAAGTTTTACCATCTTTTTTGAGAATATTTTTTTTCAGAGGTTTGCTTGTAGATAAATCAAAATTGGATATGTAGCTTTGTGGTTTGTTCTCGCTTAATTTTGGGGTATGGATTTCTTCTTTTGAATGAATGGAGTGGTTTATGTCATTATTGATATTAGTTAAAATTTGAGAAGCTTTATTTTCAGAATTATCCATTGAATTTGATTTTGTAGAAATATTTTTGCTAAATTTGCTCCACCAGCCTTTGTTGTGTCCTAGAATCCCAACGGCAATTACGGCAGCTAATGTTGTTGCTCCAATCATATATTGTGTAGCATGAGTTTTTGGGTGCGTTTCTGTATTAGGCAAAGAGGTTTTAGTAGTTTCTTGTTTTTGAGTACTATTAGACTTAACTTTTGGGTCAGTTCCGTTAAATGTAATTCTCTCTATTGACATAAATTGTTCCTTCTAATTCTTCTCGATAGTTATTAAAAAAACAAACAAGTTTTTTTTTGCTATTGTTATTTTATTAATTTATAAAACATTTTAATTCCTAAAATAATGTTTGTTGAGGTAGGATAAAACTTTCTTGTTTGCTTTCTATAATGATATCATTTGGTGTAATATTGCCTATTAAAATTGGACTGGTGGGGTCATGTTTAGGTAAAATTTTCTTAGCAATTTCCGGGTCTGAATTTGCATAACAGTATTTACATCCGTTTGGACATGTGTTGTAAGCTCCAATATCTCTGCTTGGCATGCATTTGCAATTTTTTCGGTTTCCGTTATGTGGCATTTTTTTAAATTTTATCCCTAATGCGTTTGATAAAACTTCAGTTGTTATGCAGCCTGAGTGTGAAATTCCGTAGTTTGTGTAGTCTTCTGGGTCTGCGCAGGTTTGAATTTTTAAATTGTATTTCTTTGAAAATTCTCCAAAATTTTTAAGAATTTGTATTTTATCTTCTTGAGTAAAGGGGATAATTTCCGGCATGTTTTTAGAAAGCTTTTTATACATTTCAACAAAACTAAAGATGCAAAATGATACGTAGGGTGAAAGTTCTTTTGCCATATATTCAAATGTTTGAAGATGTCTGTCTATTGTATATTTTGTGGTTAATAAAACAGGATCATAACGCCAAGATATTTTTTCTTTGCCTATAATTTTTGAAAGTTTTATTAGGGTTTCAATACTTTCCTCTATACTTGGAACATTAGGTTCAATGTCTTTATCGTAAGCGGTAATTGTGTAGAAACAAAAAACATTAAATCTGTCTGAAATTTCGTGAAATCTTTTTAAAATTGGTTTGTAATTTTTTGAACAGAATATTACACAATCTACAATATCCGGAGAAAGTATGTATTTATAAACTTGGGATGGGTAGAAGGGGTTTCGTGAATATACAAAACCTTCTTTAAATCTGTTAAGTAGCCAATCGCTGTAATAATTGACAGTATCAGTTCTTCCGCCTGTGTTTATTATCATAAGTCTAAATTATATCAAAAATTTCTTTTGCTCAATATTTGGTTTTTATTAGTCAGAATGTTTTTTGGAAGAAAAGCGTGAGATGAAATTTTTTAGACCACTTTTATTGTTTTCAGGTTCAATAATTTTTTCTAAATTTACGTGTATACTATTTATAAATTCTCTATAGTCAAAT
Organism: uncultured bacterium; assembly: GCA_949292185.1. Lineage (GTDB taxonomy): Bacteria > Cyanobacteriota > Vampirovibrionia > Gastranaerophilales > Gastranaerophilaceae > Zag111. The sequence continues at coordinate 178,446 of CASEYP010000029.1, read as the reverse complement.
AGGGGCATAAATTTATTGTATGTTGTTTCGAATACTTGATCTTTTGGAATTAGCATTTTTATAGAATTGTCAGGCGATACATATTTAAATCCTATATCTTGGTAAAATTTTACACAACTTCGCTTGCCTTTAGGTGCTGAAGAACAAGGGTTTACTGTTACATTTACGCAATGTTTTTGAGCATTATTAAATATTGTTTGGAGTAAACTTTTTCCTGCACATTTTACATTGTGACCTATTTTATCAGGCCAAGTCGCAAGGAAGCTTATGTATTTTGTGTCTTCATTTAAACTAGTATCAAAGCTTGAAAGTTCACTTATAACTCCACAAGGTTTTCTGTTTGCTAGAGCCAGATAAACTTTTGTATTATCAGCTCCTATAAGGTCTATGGCACTTTTTATTAATGCTTTCCAGATAATTTGAGGAATTTTTTCTTCTGCATCAGGTGCAAGCTTTTCAAGGTCTATTTTTTTTATATAATCTTTCATAAAATCTTGGTCTGATTTTTCTAACTCATAAATCATTATATCCGTAGCGTCTTTAATATTTTTCATTGTTACTTTAGCGTGTGGAATGCCTTTAAATGTCGTATTATATTTTGAATATGGGGATGTATATTGTTTATTTATTTGCATATTTTTATTAATGTTGATGATATTTTTAATTGATACTATATAGCTATTTCTTTACAAATACTTAATATTTATAATAATTGCAATTTTGAAAGATAATAAACGTCTTTTGATGGGTTTAAGGCTTTCAATATTTTGTGCTTGTAATTAAATTTTCAAGTTTTAAAATAATGTATGTAATCCCGGATCGTCTAGTGGCAGGACTGAAGATTCTGGCTCTTCCAACGGTGGTTCGAATCCATCTCCGGGAGTTTTTTATTGTTTATTTTTCATCTTCTTTTGCATCTTTATAGAAAAATACGTTATCTTTTACGCAAATTGGACAATAGTTTGGTGCCTCTTTTTGTTTAAACACGCAACCGCATACGGAACATACCCAATTGAATGTTCCATCATCATTTGGTTGTACATTATCTTTTAGTTTTGAGATTACTTTTTGCAATCTGTCAATGTGGGTAATTTCAAAAGATTCAATTTTTTCAAATAATCCTGCAACATGTTCAAATCCTTCTTTTTTAGCTGTTTGTGTATATTCATTATAGATACCTTCAAGTTCATCTTTTTCTTTTTGAAGTGCATTTTCAAGACATTCTGTTAGTTTTGGAACATTTCCATCGTTTATCCATTTGAACCAAACTTTTGCGTGTTCTTTTTCCATGTTTGAAAACATTGTCAAAAGTTTTTGTAATTCAGGATTTCCTTCTCTTTGAGCAATCAGTGCGTATATGTCATATTCTGTACTTCGTTTTGCAACAATATCAAAAGCTTTTTGTAAATTCTTTTCTGTTTTGCTATCTTTTAAGCTCATATTTTTCTCCTTTTTATTTATTGCTAATATGTTTATTAAATATATTACATATTCAATTTGTAAAAAACGTCGTCTTTTTTTCGTATTTTGCTGGTGAATTTATTCAAAATATGCTTATTTACAAAGATTATTCATATAAAGTTTATATTAAGACGCTCTGGGCTATGGTATAATGATAATGTATAATGATTGGTAGAAAGATAAAGGAGAGAAACATGATTCCTATTTTTGATTCAAAACGCCAATACGCACAAATCGGCGAAGAAGCTGAAAAAGCAGTATGCGAAGTTATGAGATCAGGTTGCTATATTTTAGGACCAAATGTACATGCTTTAGAAAGTGAATTGGCTAAATACATCGGTTGTAATTATACAGTTGCATTGAACTCAGGTACAGATGCTTTACACGTAGCATTAAGAGCTTTAAATATCGGACCTGGAGATGAAGTTATTACAACAGCATTTACATTTGTAGCAACTGCTGAAGCTATTGGTATGGTTGGTGCAAAACCTGTATTTGTTGATATTGATGCAGATACTTTTAATATCGATCCTAAGAAGATTGAAGCTGCTATTACTCCTAATACAAAAGCTATTATTCCTGTTCACTTATATGGTCAACCTTGTGATATGGAATCAATTATGGCTATTGCTAAAAAACATAATTTAAGAGTTGTTGAAGATTGTTGCCAAGCAATAGGTTCTTCATTCAAGGGTCAAAAAGTTGGTACTTTTGGTGATATTGGATGCTATAGTTTCTATCCTACTAAAAACTTAGGAACTATGGGTGACGGTGGTTTATGTACAGTTAACGATGAAAAATTAAAAGACAGATTAATCGCTTTGAGAAACCACGGTTCTATGGTTCGTTATCATAATGATGAACTTGGTGTAAATAGCCGTCTTGATGAAATTCAAGCTGCTATTTTAAGAGTTAAAGCTAAACACATTGATGAATGGAATGTAAAACGTAGAGAACGTGCTGCATATTATAATAAATTATTCGCAAATTGTGCAGATGTTCAAACTCCTAAAGAATTAGATAATACATATTGTGTTTACCATCAATATACAGTAAAAATTCCTAACCGTGATGCAGTTCACAAAATGCTTGGTGAAAAAGGTATTGGCGCTATGTTATATTATCCAATCCCTCTTCACTTCCAAAAAGTTAATGCTTGGTTAGGTATGGGACCTGGATCATTGCCTATTACTGAAAAGAATACAGAAATGGTAATTTCACTTCCAATGTTCCCGGAAATTACAAAAGAAGAACAAGAAACTGTTGCTAATACTTTGATGGAATGTATTGAAAAATCAAAAGCAGCAGCTGCAGTTTAATTATTCATAAAATAATTTATAAATAAAAACCTCTAATATTTAATTATTAGAGGTTTTTTATGCTTGTGTAAATAATTTATGATCACCTTTATTGCTGTTTGCTTTAAGTCCGTTTGAACCAATTACATCACATTTTGGAGCTTGTTCTGAAATGTTATTTGTTTGTGTGTTTTGAAACATAACTTGTAACAAGTTATATAAAGGATTACTCTTTGCAAGAGTTGTATTATTAGTCAAACCGGTATCAGGCACACTGTATTGTGTGTTGAAATCTGTTCCTGGTTTTGAATTTAATTGTACTCCTGCAATTTGTTGCATTGTTGCTAAACTCCTTTATGCTAAAGTTTGCATTGTAAAACATCCACCAGACGGGTTGCCGGCTTCATTATATGGTTGAAGGTTCCCCACACCAGGGTGTGGATAGAATTTTTTTCCGTTAACTTCAATTGTTGAATTTGGATCAGTCATTGTTTTTTCATAAGCCATGTTTACATTTGGATCTAAACCTACAGAATACCATAAGGCATTTAAGTTGTTTTTTATCATTCCAAATGTTGAACTGATAATATTACGAGTTTCATCATCGCTTCTTTTTATATTTAAGTCAGTTCTAACATAATTGTCTTCGCTAATTGCTGCACTTCTGTTAATCGAATCAATTGAACGTCTGCTATCCATGTTAAATTCCTTATACTCGCTCTTTTATATATAAAGTATATAAGGTTTAAGTAATTGCCATTTCAAAGATTTGCGGATTTACATTTCTTAATGAAAGCAAATTTGTAGAAGCATGTAACAAGATGTTGTAGAAAAATACAATATTAAGTTTTGTAAAGTGTAAAATATACACTATTCGCGCAATTCGGGAGATGCTAAAAAAAGATAAAAACATATTATTGACAATAAAATTTTATTGTGGCATAATAATTACATAAGATTTAAGTGTAGTCGAAACACTAAATATAAATAGTTCATTAACCCCAAAAACATATAAACTCCTAAATAATAAACACTAAAAGAGACCATTAGGATGCAGAAAACGACCCACTCACTTGTGAGTGGTTTTTTTTTGCTTGTTTAAATATTAGTAAGTTGAGTAATTATCTTGGTATTGTGTTTGAACTTGGTTTGATTGTTGTTGTATATTTTGTGGCAGTTGTTGTGGGGTTTGATTTACATCGTCTGTTGGAATTTGTCCTTGTATTTTGTTTGGAGTTTGTTCTTCTGTATATGAGTTAGGAAGTTCATTTCTTGAGTTTAGAAATTCATTCATGCGTTGTTCTGAATCTATATGAAGGTTTTGAGATTGTTCAATTTCCTTTAAAATATCTTTTAACTCTTGTTTATAGCTTTCTGTTTGTTTGCAGGTTTTATAGTAGTCTAATGTGTTATATAGTTTTCTGATTGTACCTGTTGCAACACTTCTTTTAGAATCATCACTATCCAATTTTCTATTAGTTAAGTTGTATAATTCAATAGCATTTTGTTGTGCATAATCAAGGTATACACATGAAATATTTTTTAGTGGAATATTTTTATTTTTATTTAAATTTTGTTCTAAATAATCGTCTATAGATAAATATTTATAATATTTATCAGAGGTGGAAATGTCATTATCATTTGCAATAGATTGAAGATCTATTTTATCATTAAGATTTTTTACTTCTAAATAGCAAGAAATTGAATAGTATCCTAATATTAATCCAAAACCTAATATACTAATCCCAAGTAGTAATAAATTATTTGAATTTTCTTCTTCCATCTTTCCCCTTGCTTAATTTGCGCTCCTCTTCATTATGATTATATAATAAAATTTGATAAAAGGCTATTCGACTTGTATAGAATGAGCTTTTGGGGTATAATTTTATCAGTTGAAATTAAGGTTGTGAAATTATGAAAAAGTGTTTTATAAGTATAGTATTATTAGTATTTATGGTTTTAGGTTGTAGTGTTTTTGCTGATGTTGTACAGACTCAAAGAAGAATAAATCGCCCTCAGACCCAAACTCAGCAAACTCAAAGAATTCAACAAAACAGAGGTAGAAGTTCTTCAACGAATTCTAATACAACAGGTAACAAGCTTTCTGATAATGTTAAAATGTGCAAACCTTATACTGAAACATTAAATACAGATGTTTCAGGTATAAATTTTTCATTCAAGGTTAGCATAGAAGGATGGGTAAATAATAAATGCAGATTGAATTTTATTGCTCAATCTAATGGTATAAGTAATACATTTCAACAAATATATGGAGTAGATGCATCTGCTGCTTCAATATTTACATTTGAACCTAAAATCAGATGTGATTTTACAAAAGAACAATTATTGAATGTTGGAGATTCTATATTGCAAGAAAATGAACGTGCTGCAGGGGCTAAAAATAATATGTTAAAAAATCCTATGAGTATAGAAATGCCAACTATGAGTAATATGAGTGGCTCAGATATGAAGCTTATGGATGTTTTATTAAATGATAAAGCTTGTACAATTTTGAATGCAGGTGATTCTTCCGGAATGTTCAATTCTTTATTTGGTATGTAAGTAAATTTATAGATAGGAAATTTTGATGAAAAAGATAAATATTTTAGTATTAATTATTAGTTTATTAGTGGGAACTCAGGCTATAGCAAAAATTGCAGAAGTTATGGCGCCTGTAGGTGCATCTGATTCTGTTGAAACGAAAAGAGAAGTTATAAAAGAGCAATCAGATGAAACATCTGTGGAAAAAACTAATGTGGTAGATACAAATATTGATTCTGAAGAGATTAAATCCAAGTTAACCGAAGATATGATTAAGGATTTAAGAGAATGTAAGCCTATGGATGAAAATTATGATTTTGATTTATTTGGATTAAGTTTAACTTTTGGGATAAAAATTAATGGTTGGGTCGATAAAAAGTGCGAATATCATATGTCTGCGAAAGTTAAAAATCTAAGTGATGATTTTAGAAAATCTTTTGGAATAAATGTAAGTAATGATAAAATTTCAAAAATTGAGCCTAAAGTAGAATGTGCTTTTACAAAAAAACAGTTAAATTTATTGGTAGATTCTGTTATTGAGGAAGACAAAAGAAACGTAAAACAGATAAATAAAATGCTAAATGATCCCGATTATATATACGAATTGCCAAGTACAAATGAATTGACTCCTAGTGAAAAGAAATTAATGGATTTATTATCTCAAGGAGAAGTCTGTACTGTTGTAAATATGGATGAATTGATTCAACAATTTTCTGAATTGATGCAATCTACTACTCCTACGAAGTAAATATGTTAGAGTCATTTGTATATACCGAAGATAATGTAAAAATTGCAATCAATCATTATAAAAATGGTTATGATGATGTTGTAATTATTTGTCCCGGTTGGTTTATGACAAAGGATTCTAAAGCTTTTATGACTTTAGCTCAGGATTTTTGTGAACGATATGATGTAATTGTTATGGATTTTCGTGGGCATGGTAAAAGTTCTGGCTTTTACACATTTACGGCTAAAGAAGTTTTGGATCTTTTTGAAGTCATAAATTATGCTAAAAATAAAGATTTTAATTATAAAAATATATATTTGTGCGGATTTTCGCTAGGTGGGGCGTTGGTGTTAAATTATAGTGCAAAATATAATGATGTTGATAAAGTTATTGCAGTTTCAGCGCCGTCTGATTTTATGAAAATTGAAAATAATATGTATTTGCCTGATGCTTGGGTTCCTACATTGTTTAAAAAGTTTGAATTAGCAAGGTGGATGTCTATTAGGGCAGGTTCTCCATTTCTAAAAAAAGAAAGACCAATTGATTTGATTAGTGATGTTAAGGTTCCTGTTTTATTTGTAGCGGGAGAAAAAGATCCAACTGTATATCCTTGGCATACAGAGCTTCTATATAAAAATGCAAAATGTCCTAAAAAATACGTGCTTTTTAAAAATGCAAGACACGCAGAAGATTTGCATATGGATTTTAGAAATGATTTTATGCAAATGTGCTTTGATTGGCTAAATTAACTCTTTTTTACAGGTTTTTTATCGGCTGTTCCAGAACGATATCCGCAGAATGCATAGATGAACGGTAGGGCTCTTTCTATTTTAATTTTGCTTGCAAATGGAATTTTGGCAAGAACCATCATTCCAACAACATCATCAATATTTGCAATCATATCTATTGGCTTTAATTCTCGTTTTGGTTTTTTAGCTTCTTTTTCGTTTCTTAATTTATTTGAAAAAGTAACGGCAAGGTTTGAACCAAGAGTAACTCCGGCAGCTGAAATTAATATTTTTACAAAATTATTGTTTATTTTTTTATTTTTAGATTTTTCACATAATTTTATGCTACCGTCGATAAATAATAGCGGAAGAGATGTAAGCATCATTTGGAATGCTCCTTCTTTCCATTTCTTTCTCTTATCAACTTTAGGTTCACCAATAGAGCTTAGCAGAATTCCACCGAGGTTGCCTCCAGCAGCCATTGTAAGCATTTCACCTACTTTATAGTTTAATTTAAAAGGATTTTTAACATTTTGCTTTTTCATAAAAGCTAATAAAGGTAAGGTAACACCTATAATAGATCCTGTAGCAGCAAGGATTTTATCAGATGTAGTAACAGGTGTTCCGTGCATTATTATTTCATCTTGTTTTTGCAAGTCAATATAACCGTATGTAATATCTCTTTTAGATACTGACGGGAATTTAGGTGTATTGTGCCTTCTAGGTTGATAAGTTGATACAGAATCTATAGCCATAATTAAAAATCCTTACCAAGTGTATATACTACACTAAATCTTTTGTAATGTAAATACCCTGTAATATAGATTAATTTATAAAATTTAACATACGTATAAATTCCCCAGGTTATTGATTAAACTACGGATAATTTAGGTTGTGTTTTTTTAGTTTTACGTAATTTTTCAATTCTTTTTAATGCTATATTTGCATTTTCTGATTCGGGTTGAAATGATAAAAATTTGCGATAATATCTTTTTGCATCGGTTTGCTTTCCAAGTTTATCAAGGCACAAGCCAATATCAAAATATACTTTAGTATAATTATTGTTTATTTTTAGAACATTTAAATACAATTTTAAGGCCTGTTTATAAAGTTCCATTTTCATAAGTAATGAGGATTTTCTTATATAGGCATTTATATAGGATGGAGAATTTTCAATCAGTTTTTGATAAATCATTAAGGCCATATCGGCTTCATCACACTGTTCGTGAGCTAATCCAAGCTGATAAATCGCATCAGGATTTTCCGGTTCTATTTGGATTGCTTGAATAAAACACTTTATCGCACAGCAAGCTGCTCCTTCTTTTAAGTTGCAGATACCAAGTTCATAAAATGTTTCAAACTTATTAGGATTCAGTAATGCAGCTTTTTCCAGATATTCTATAGCTTTTTTTGTTTTTCCTAAATTTTTGTAACAAATTCCTAAACCAAGATATGTGTCCGCATTATTTCTATCAAGTAGTATTGAATTCAAATACGTACCTGCAGCTTCTTTAAAAGAGTCTTGAGCTCTAAGTAAGTCGGCTTTATTTTGAAGTGCTTTTTGTTGCTCTTTTCGGGCTGTTGGGGCACTCATGTATTTTGATTTTGAATTATTGTTACTCAACTCTTTATCCTCTACAGATTTAATTTTAGAGTTTTTTGCAAAAATGAAGAACAATCTTAAGATTTAAACATTAATCAACCATTGGATTTATTATTATTATCATGGTATAACATTGTTATGAAAAAGATATTAATTATATTGGGTATCTTGTATCTTGTGGCAGGTCAGGCTCATGCTGTAGAGGGAGATGAGGTTCAGTTAGGAAATGTAAAGCCTGCTAAAATTGAATTGCCAAAATCTGATTATAAGGGGAAAGATTCTCTTGTAATTAGTGAAAAAGAAATTATGGATGAAATTATCAAGCTTCAAAAAGAAAAAGATATGGAAGATATTGATAATTTATGGAAAGGAACTATTGAAAATAATCAGGTAATAGCATTTGCTCTGAAAAAATTATCTACCCCTGAAAGTCAACGCAGAATACATTCATCACTTATGGCAAAGACATTATCTGCAATTGTATCAGGTGCGTCATTAGCTCCTGCATTATTAGGTGCTGATTATATGATTCAATCAGGTTCTTATGCAGCTGGTAGAGTGGCTCAAAATCTTTTGAACAGAAAGAATGTTCCGCAGGAAGTTCCTTTAACAGATACTGAATTAATTGAGCTTGCGGGGTTGGTTGAAAGTTTGCAAGATAAAATAATTAATGCATATTACAATTACAAAAATTCACTTTCTCAATTGAAGGAAGCTCGCTCAAGGGAACTTTTATATAGCAAAAATTATGTAAAGGCTATGGACGAAGAAGATTTTTTAGAAATTGCAATATCATCAGCTCTATATAAAGATATGCAGTTAGAAGAAGAAAAATATATGCAAATGGCAAAAAAATATCACTTGGAATTGCAACGACTTGCCGGTAAAAAAGTTGTTGATAATTTAAATTTGTATCAATATAATTATGATTCAGCCCTTATAGGAGGTGGCAATGTTAATAAAAAATAAATTGTTTATAATATCCTTAATGTTGGGATTAGCAGTACTTCCTGCAAGTGCTGAAAAAACTTCAGATTTATCATTTCCGAAACCTCCTGCTTATAGAGTTGGAATTTCTGAAATTCCTGAAAAACAGTATATTGAAGCTGTTCAGGAAAGAAATAAACCTGAAAAAGCTTATGCACAAATTGATGAAACTCAAGATGCAGGAATTGCAGATTTAACTTATGCAGATCTAAGCATAAAAAGATTATCAAAGGAAGTGTCTCAGGAACTTGAATTTGAACAGCAAGATATGTTGGCTGATTTATCTTTGTTGTGGCAAGGTGCAGCCGTTCAAAGTGATACAATAAATTTTACATTATATAAATTAGCAAATCCTGATGCGGATAAACCTGATGAAAAATCAATAAAAAAAGTCTTAACAACCATTGCAAGTATGTCAACATTGGTTGGTGCAAGTATGGGTAGTCCGATTTTGGCAGGTTCATCTTTGATTGGTGGAAATATTTTAGGAATTATGTCACAGGATACCAAGGCTCTTAATTATAAATATACAAGAGTTAATGATGCCGATATGATTATTTTAATTCGTAAGGTAGAAGACTTGCAGCAAAGAGCAGTTAATTTGTATTATGACTATATGACTGCCAAAAAACAATTAGAGTTAACTGATCAGTTGGTTGAAGATCGTCAAAGAAAATTTGAACTTGCACAAAAAAATAACGCTCCAAGAGAATTGGTTGTTATAACAGATGCATATTATCGTACAGCTTTAGACAAACAAAGATCTGCAAAATCTGATTTCTTTTCAAAAAGAGCAGCATTGGAACAATTTGTTGGAAATGAAACATTTTTACAGTTTGAATCTGAATTGTTAGCAAGGGAAAATGGTGAAAAATCAGATAAAAACAATTCTGAACCACAAGTGGCAGGTAATACAAATACTGACAGCGCTAATAATTCTGAAACTGTTGAAACACCAACAAAGGCAACTGTTATAGAAGCAGACTCTTCACAAGTTTCAGAAGTATCTAATACTCAAGAAAAGCAAGTTTCTGATAGCATTAATTCCAATAATTTAGATTCAACAGCAGAGTCAGAAACTCAAAATAAGGAAGATTTAAATTTAGTGGATAAGCATGGATTAAAATCTTTTGAAGGTGAAAATGAAACTGAAACAATTACAGGCTCATCTTCAAGTATAGATGATATTGACAATAATAAATTATCATTTTTATCAAAATTTAAGAAAAATAAATCAGAAGAAGATGTGAATACTGGAAATTCTGATGCGGCTGCTGAAAAAACTCAACCTAAAAAAGATGATAAATATTCTACTAAAGGTTTAATATTTATACATGATAATGACAGACAAAGACCTCTTCGTTGGTGGGAAACTCCAAAATCTGATGATAATTATGATAATGATGGTATGAGAGTTAGTGAACCTTCTTTTGTAAATAATACACCTTCAACAAGTCATAGAAGATTTAAAAATTCAGATGAAGATGTAGATCGTGGTAATAATTCAAATCAATCACAGTCTTCAAGTAGGAATGTGTCTAATAGAAAATCAAATTCTAATAATGTGAATGTAAATAACAGTCAGTATAACAGAAATGAAGTTGGTGCCGAAGGTTATAATTTTGAACCTTTGGAAACGATAAAAGTTCCTGATTTGAAACCTGGTGGATATTCTATTCATTCAGAGGCTTTTGAGGAAATCAATAATGCAGATCCTGCCTTACAGTATTAATACAGGTCAAGTAAATATGGATGTGGATAAGCAGTTATTAGAATCTGCTATCTCAGAACAATTACAAGAGCCAATATTTAGATTGTATGGTTGGAATCCTCCGTGCGTTTCTTTAGGCAGAAATCAGGATGAGGGGTTCTTAGATAAAGAATTTTTGAAATCAAATAATATTGATGTTGTTAGACGTTTAACTGGTGGCAGAGCTCTTTTACATGATGATGAAATAACGTATAGTTTTGTTTGTCCTGTTTCTTATTTAAGAAATGGGGAGCATGTTGTATCTTCATATAAAGAAATTTCTCAGATTCTTATTGATAAATTTAAGTTGTTAGGGATAGAACTTGAGTTTGGAGGTACAAGACATATTAATCCTAAATTGGATTATTGTATGTTAATTTCAACCGGTGCGGATTTATGTTATAAAAATAAAAAATTGATTGGTTCTGCACAATGTAGAAAAAATGGTTATATCTTACAACATGGTTCTATTTTGTACGATTATGATAGAGATTTATTAAAGAAAGTTTTCCACGAAGATATTGATACGGATAGTATTATTTCTATAAAACAAATAAATAATAAATTGACAAAAAATGAAATAATTGAGATACTAAGTAAAGGTTAAATATTGGGAATTTTGATATGGCTTTTAGATTTTCAAAGCGCTTTGCGATAACGCAACTTCAAACAATTTTGATTGTAGGTATTGTTTTTTTAATTCTGTTTTTTATATTGGCTTTTCCATTTTATCAGGCATACAAACAGAAGCAAACAATTACTAAATTGAAGATATTGCAAAGTGAACTGATGCAAGCTGCAAGAATGTATTCTATGGTAAGTTCAGGGGAAACATTATATAATACTGATTTACCATTGGCAGATTTTGTAGAAAAATATTTTGCAAGATTTTTGGATTTGGAAGGCTTTTGTAAAATTGACCAAAGTGCTTGCTGGAATCAATATTTGTACACGGATATGAATAATCAAAAAGTTTATGGGAAGCCTGTATATAGCTTTGAATTAAAAAATAATATTGTAATAGGTTTTTTGCAAAATAAAAAAGGACTTATTTACAGCGTTGTTGATATAGATGGTAAAGTTGGTGCAAATCAGCTTGGCAAAGATGTTTTTATATTGTACTTTTATGATAGGGAACATGTTCCAACTATTTGTGATGCTAGTGTTTATAAAAATTATTATATTTCTGATGGTTTGCATTGGGGAGGTTTTGATAAGTGTGGAATTCCTCATGATGAGCATACTTATCAAGAATTAGTTAGTAAAAATTTACCGGATGGGTGTAATAAAAAAGCTCAAACATTTGAAAATGGTCTTGGCGTAGGTTCTGCATGTTTGGCTGCTATAAAAGTTAATAACTGGACTATAGACAAAAGCTATCCTTGGTAGTACAATCAAGTAAAAAGGGATATATTATTATGAAAAAAAATTTAAAAGCAATGGTAATGGCTGCAGGCATGGGGTCTCGTTTGGAACCTATAACATTAATGATTCCAAAACCTTTAATTCCAGTTATGAATAGACCTATTATGGATATAATTTTATCTCAACTTCATAATATCGGCGTTGAAGATGTTATTTCTAATACTTATTATTTAGCTAATCAGATTATTGATAGATATAAAAATAATAAGTTGGGTGTGAATTTTAATTATATTAAAGAAACTGAACTTTCAGGAACAGCAGGTGGTGTTAAAAAATGCCAGTTCTTTTTTGATGAAGGTGAAGATTTTATCGTAATGTCAGGTGATATTTTGACTACTGCAGATATCAAAAAAGGTATCGAAATTCATAAAGCATCTGGTGCTATTGCAACTATTGGTGTAAAAGAAATTCCTCATGAATTTGTTTCACATTTTGGTGTTGTGGTTACAGGTGACGATGGATTTATCAAAGAATTTCAAGAAAAACCTTCTGTTGAAGAAGCAAAAAGTAATTTGATAAATACAGGTATTTATATTTTCAATTATAAAATTTTTGATTATATCCCAGAAAATACTTTTTATGATTTTGCAAAAAATGTATTTCCAAAATTGTTAGAAGAAAACGCAATTAATACGTTTATAGTTGATGAATATTGGAATGACATTGGAACAATAGGTCAATATAAACAGTCAATACAAGATGTTTTTAATGGGTTATGCAAAATTGAGCATGACAAAATTATTGAAACTAATTTAGGAAATTATTTGGCCGGAGATTCAAAAATTCCATCAACGGTTAGATTTATTGGTAATTCAGTAATTGGTAATAACTGTAAATTAGGCGAATATATAAAATTGGATAATTGCATATTATTAGATAATTCAGAAGTAAAAATGGGGTCTGACCTTACTGATTGTGTTGTTATCCCATCAAATAATCATCCAAAACTTCTTAAAAAGATTGAAAATAAAGAAAATATTACTGTTTAGTTTACTTGATTTTTGAATATTTTAATGTTAAATTAAATAAGTACCTTGAGAGGTAGGAAGTCTTTGCAGGTTTTGAAACTCTGTAGGCGAGAGGATGACAGTATGTCACGTTCAAGGAGAGGAAAGGTAGCGCAGCTACCGCAAGCCCAAAGACATATTGAAAACTAAATATAAAAAGTCGTCACGGGCCTGTGGCACTCTGCCGACGAGAAGGTGACTAAATGTCACGTTCGAGGAGAGGAAAGGTAGCGCAGCTACCGCAAGCCCAAGACACATTGAAAACTAAATAACAAAAAGTCGTCACGGGCCTGTGGCACTCTGCCGACGAGAAGGTGACTAAATGTCACGTTCGAGGAGAGGAAAGGTAGCGCAGCTACCGCAAGCCCAAGACATATTGAAAACTAAATATAAAAAGTCGTCACGGGCCTGTGGCGCAGCGGTAGCGCAGAGGACTCATAATCCTTTGGTCGTGGGTTCGAATCCCTCCGGGCCCAAATTTATAAAAAGAGCCTTCAGGCTCTTTTTTTAGTGTTGAGATTTGTATTTAACAGTCCAATATATTTTTAAGTCCGATTTGGTCGGAAATTGTATTTTAATTGTCGGTTGGGCATACTTGCCCGACGAAACTAAATCACAGACGGTCGGAAGTTGCTTGAGTATAAAAAATCAAATTGGACGAAAACGGGCTTTATTAGGACATAAAATTACAAAATCAAAAAATTTTCGAGTCCAACTAATGCACAATTTTATCGTTGGGCAAGTATGCCCAACCGACAAACCTATTAATCTTTGTTGGGCTGAAAGCCCAAGCTACATACCTGTAACAGTATGGCAAATTCTGTGTTTCTTTACATTAGTCATAGCAAAAGTAGCAAAAAAAAAATTTTAGTGGCTTTCTATATTTTAGGACACAGTAATAGGAAGGATAACACTATGCCGTATATAGATGACAGGTTTCAGAGAGCAGATAGAAATATTAAAGCCGTTTCACCCCGAAAAATAGAAAAACATGCTACGGTTTCACTTCCACAAGAAATATTCTCAGAAGTTGAGGATATAGAAAGTTTAAAATTTAAATCTCGTTTTAAGAGTGTGTATAATGATATTTGTAAAAAGATTGATTTAAACGAGCAAATCAGACCGGAATTAAAGTTTGAGACTCTTGGTGTAAGTGCAGCAGGAGGGTTTGACGTTGTGAGCGGTAAGATTTATTTTGATGACTATTTTATAAAGGGCCTTGAAAAATATGATATTGCTTTTATAATAAGGCACGAGCTTGAACACGTAAAACAATTTCATGATATGGAGAGGTTGCTCGGGCTGGAGAATTTTATGAAGCTAATGTTTTCTAAAGTTGCAAAGTCTCAGGGTGATGAAGCTGTCAATTTAAAAGAAGTTAATACTGATTATTACAAAAAAGTTGAGCATGTCCTCGGAAAAATAGATAAAGATTCTCCTGATGGCATACGCGCACAAAAATATATTGATGCATTTAACAAATATCCAGACTTAATAACCCTCTGGAACAGAAATGATATCTGCAAGCTTAAAAAGATATTTCTTTTTGCAAAAGAATTTATTGTCAATTACAAATTTAATTTTTTGGAAACCAGTGCAAACAAAGCTGCAAAAAGGTTTCTGAAAACCTTTAAAGTATAGTTTTTTTTATATAAAATCTAAATTTATAATTCTTTTTTTAGCCTGGTATTTTTAGTAATAATTAAAAGCACTCCAAGTAAAATCAGGGTTATTCCTAATGAAATTCTTAACGTCAGGTGCTGATGGAATATTACAACTCCGAAAAATATTGCGGTTAAAGGCTCTAAGGCTCCAAGTATTGCTGTAGAGGTTGAGCCGATTAGTTTTATTGCAACATTTATTGTTTCCAGAGAAATTATTGTAGGGAATATAGAAAGCCCTATTGTATAAAGCCACAATATAGGGCTATTTAGCATTTGCAGCTGAGTGCAAAATTTTAAATTGCATATATAAACGAATAGTCCAAAAAACATTATATAAAAACTCATTTTATCTTGATTTATGTCATTTAGAACTTTTATATTTTTAACACCTACGATATATAAAGCATAGAGTAAAGCTGATAAAAGAACAACAAGAATTCCGTGAAGATTTAATGTTGTTCCTGGTTTGCCATTATATAGGGCAACAATTCCGATTGATGTTAAAAATATTGCACTAATTACGGTTTTGGTTATTTTTTCTTTGAAAAATAACGCCATAATTATTGCAACTAAAATTGGATATATAAATAGAATTGTGCAAGCAATTCCTGCTTCTATGTATTTAAAGGCATCAAAAAGTGTTAGTGATGAAAATGAAAAAAATATTGCTAAAAAAAATAGTGGAATTAGTTCTTTTATTGAAATTTTTAGTGATATTTTTTTGACAAGCTTAATCCATAGACCGTAAATTATAACAGCTATAGCATATCGATAAAATAAAACTGAATTAACACCAATTCCAGCAGAAAAAAGCGGAAGTGCAAATAAGGGGTTCATACCGTAGCTAGCTGAAGCGATTGCTCCATTTAGAATTCCTTTTGTTTTAGTGTTCACTATTTTATATTTCCTTTACCAATTAATGTATAATAATTTTTTGGAAAAGGCAAATTTTATAAAAAATTTTTATTTTTAAACTTGGCAATAATTTTTAATTATATCTGTTGTTGTTTCACCATTTTGGTAAGCTTTTAGTAAAGCATCTAAATCGCTAAATTTAGTAAAAGTTGAATCTGCATCAATAATTCCGCCAAGATCAACAAATGTATTTCCAACAGTAGCACCTTGGTTATAATCACCGTGGAATAAGCCTTTAGATTTTAGCCAATCAAGTAATTTTAAACCATTTTCCGGAACTTTTCTGTCAGGCTTTATTAATTCAGTCATTTGCCAAGATCCGTTATTTGTTATACATCCGCTATCTAGTGTTGCATATCTTCCAAGAGGGTTTGCCATGTATAGTTTTGGAACGTCAACAACTCCGGCTTTTAGGGCTTCTTGGGTAATTGCGACTTCATCAAATATTCCTTGTCCTCTACCTGTTAAATAAGGTTGTCTTGCAAATTTCATGCATACTTGTTCACCTGTAGCATCTTTGGTGATTTTGTAAACATCACTGATGCAGCCTCCACCGATTAGTTCTGCGGTGTATTGATTATTTCCGATTTTAAATTTGTTAATTTTTTTACTTTCAAGCAATGTCGGTAAATTATCAAGCTTTTGTAGAAGTTCTTTTTGCTCAATGCCTTTAAACATGTTAGGTATTTCGTTTATTATAGCGCCTGTTCCTTTTTGTTTGGCTGTGTTATTTGCAACTATTGCATAGCGTAACCAAAGATCATAAGGATTATTTTTATCATAGTGATCTTTTATAAGTTTTAAATCTTTTGTATCAAATGTTGTATTTTCCAGTTCTTTTAGAACTTTTGCGGTTTCCGGTTCTTGTTTTATTGTTTTTGCTAAGTATGTTGGGTTTGGATAATTTCCGGAGAAAAGATCATGGTTAATTGTAACAGGAGCATTTAAATCTATTTGAAATTCATTTGCGGCTTTTTCTGCTGCAATTTTTGCTTCTTGAGCTGCTTTTGCAGCTTGCGCATCTTTCACTGCTTGAGCTTCTTTTGCAGCTTTTGCTTCTTGTTCATCAAGTGCTTTATTCCACCAATCTGAATATTCTTGTTCTTTTAGCTTGTGTTGTTCTTCTACCCATTTTTGGTTTCGTGCATTACTTTCTTTTATTTTATTTTTTAGTTGCAATTCTTTTTGAAGTTCTTCAGCTTCGAACTGTTTATTTAATTGTTCAATTATATTATCAGCGTCATCATTCAGTTTATTGGCTTTTGGGGTTATATTTTGAGAAATATCTCCACCTTTTAATAATTTTTGTATGTTTTTACCAAGTTTGCCTCTGACTCCTGCTATAAAAAGTCCTGCAATACTTAATAGTAATGTAGCTCCAATGATGTATTTGGAATTGCTAGTTTCTTCTTTTTTAGGCTCAAGAAGTTGTTTTTTGCAGTTGGAGTTAGGTTTGTTTTTTGAGTGTAGTTAACTGTATTTGTTTTATTGCTGCCAAAATTGATACTATTAATATACATTTCATTTCCCCATACTAAATCTTTATATATTATAAAAACAAATTGATAAATTTTTTTTGCTATTTTCTAAGTTTAATGTGAAATATATTTTAATAAATAAAATGCTATTTGAAAATTGTTAGTATCTAATATTTGTCATTTTTGATATAATATTTGAAAGAAGGAGCGGAGGTTTTATGAAAGAGGAACTGTTATCTATAATAGAAAAAAACAGTAGAATTGATTTTAGTGAACTTGCTGTCTTGTTGGGTGTAACAGAAGAAGCGGTTTTAGATGAAATTTCAAGATTAGAAAAAGAAGGTATAATTTGTGGTTACCATACTCTAATAAATTGGGAAAAAACTTCTATTGAAAAAGTTACAGCTTTAATTGAAGTTAAGGTTACACCGCAAAGAGGCCGAGGATTTGATAATATTGCAGAAAGAATTTATAATTATCCTGAAGTTAAGGCTGTGTATTTGATTTCAGGTGGTTATGATTTGTTGGTAATTTTGGAAGAAAAAACTTTAAAAGAAATTGCAAATTTTGTTTCTGATAAATTGTCAACGCTTGATAGTGTTTTAAGTACAGCTACTCATTTTATACTTAAAAAATATAAAGATCACGGTACGATTTTGAATAGAGAAGTTAAAGATGAGAGAGAGGTAATTACTCCATGAGAAACTTTTTATCTCAAAAAGCGTTGCAAATAAAACCTTCAGGTATAAGAAAGTTCTTTGATATTGTAAGTGAGATGAAAGATGCTATTTCGCTTGGTGTTGGAGAACCTGATTTTGATACTCCTTGGCATATAAGAGATGAAGGAATATATGCTTTTGAACGCGGAAAAACTTTTTATACTTCAAATGCTGGTCTAAAAGATTTGAGATGCGAAATTTCAAATTATATAAAAAAAGACCAAGGAGTAGTTTACAATCCTGATAATGAAATTTTGGTGACTGTAGGTGGCTCTGAAGCTATTGATATTGGATTGCGAGCTGTAATAAATCCTGGAGATGAAGTTATAATTCCGCAACCATCTTATGTTTCGTATGAACCGTGTGCAATTTTAGCTGATGCAGTTCCTGTTATTGTAAATTTAAAAGCTGAAAATGAATTTAGATTAACGGCTGAGGAGTTAAGTAATGCAATTACTGATAAAACTAAAGTCTTAGTCTTGCCGTATCCTAATAATCCAACAGGTGCAATTATGGAGCGTGAAGATTTAGAAGCTATTGCAAAAGTTATTATTGAAAAAGATATTTTGGTTATGTCTGATGAAATTTATTCAGCATTAACTTATAAAGGTAAGCATGTTTCAATTGTTTCACTTCCTGAAATGAAAGAGAGAACAATTTTGATAAACGGATTTTCAAAAGCTTATGCTATGACAGGATGGAGGCTTGGTTATGCTTGCGGACCAAAAGAAATTATAAAACAGATGACAAAAATTCATCAGTTTGCAATAATGTGTGCTCCAACAACAAGTCAGTATGCAGCGATTGAAGCGTTGAAAAATGGAGATGCCGATGTTCTTGAAATGCGTCAGGCTTATAATCAAAGAAGACGATATTTAATAGATGCCTTTAAAAAAATGGGGCTAGAATGTTTTGAACCTTATGGTGCATTTTATGTTTTCCCGTCAATAAAAGAATTCGGAATGACAAGCGAGGAATTTGCAACAAAATTTTTAACTGAAGAAAAGGTTGCAGTTGTTCCGGGTACTGCTTTTGGTGAGTGTGGCGAAGGGTATTTGCGAATATCTTATGC
Source organism: uncultured bacterium (assembly GCA_949292185.1). Taxonomy (GTDB): domain Bacteria; phylum Cyanobacteriota; class Vampirovibrionia; order Gastranaerophilales; family Gastranaerophilaceae; genus Zag111. Next base: position 159,071 of record CASEYP010000029.1, on the reverse strand, counting down.
ATATTCTTTAGAAACATTGAAAATAGCAATCAAGCGTCTTGAAAATTTTATAAGCAGATTAAGAAATAATAAGTAGCCATTGACACCGGTCTAATTTATTATTAATATCTATACTGTTAGGTTAGACTAACACTACGGAGGTTTAAAAATGCGAATCGGGGAAATTGCGCAGTATAATTATTTTATCGGCAGAAATTTATATAATCAGAAAATATCTTTTGCTAAAAATAAGGATTTACCGGATGAAAAACTGGAAGAATATAATGACTTAAGGGTGTTTAATCATCATATTTATGAATATAAAAAAGGTTTAAGAAATTTAATCCTTACAACAGAAAAAGCTAAATATAGAGATGTTATAGAAGAAAAATTACAGCACAACGGAATATCTTATATTATTCATGATATCAAAGGTGATAAGATAAATGTATATTTTGGGGCAGATCCTTGTATTGAGGTTGTTAAAACTTTCAGTCCTAAATTGAATAAACTGACCCCTGAGCAGGATTTCATATTAGGGATAATGCTTGGTTATGATAGAGTTAAACAGTGTGAAAGATATTTAAAAACTAAGAATAAGGTAATCAAGTTGTCTTATCCGCAGGAATAAATTTTTAACACTCCTTAAATCAGCATTTTTAGTTAGCATTTTGGTGAATAAAATATGTTTTATTCTACGCTTTAATATTTTTGGAGTGTGTTATATGAATAAAATTTTTAAAGTTTTGCCAGTTTTATTTTTTGTATTTATTTCTTGCATTACTTCTGTTAATGCAGAAAATATTTATTTTGCTAATAATAAATATGAATTAAACTTGTTGGATACTTCTATTAAAGATGGTATTATCACTAATGATTATTATTTAAACGGTGAATATAAGAACCATTGGTCAAATCTAATTTCTATATCATATTATCCTGAAGTTAATAACCCTATTAAATTTTCAAATGATTTTGATAAAAAGATAGAATCAAATGATAAATGTGTTCTGTTAAAATTTGTTCAAAATAAAAAACAGGATATAGCTGTAATAAGTTATTTGGAAAATGTAGAACAAAATGGAAAATTCTTCTTTGTTTATAATATTTATAAGTATGAAAAGCATCCCGATAAAGGAATGATGGCTTTGAGGTATGCAAAAAAGTATGATTTTGTGACAAATGATGAAATCAAGCATATTGCAAATGAAGTGAAAGAAATAAATAATGATTATATGGAGCAGATAATTATTGCCCCTATACCGCCAATTGTTGAATAATCTATAAAAACTAATAAGGACGGGGTATTTCCCGTCCTGTAAACTATATTTTAAACAAGTGCGTATTTTTCTTTAAATTCATCATATGTTTTGGAGAAATCTTTATTATCATAAGATTTCATTTGTTTTAAAAATTCATGTTTATCAATATTTTGATCTTTTGTTTTTAATATTGATGTTGCAATATTTGAGCAATGGTCAGAAATTCTTTCAAAGTCATTGAACAGATCCGAAATTAGAAAGTCAAGTTCAATAGGGCATTCTCCATATTGAATTCTTTTTATATGTCGATTTTTAGCTTTTAGTACCAGCCTGTCTATAACTTGTTCTAAAGGTTCAATTTTTAAAGCGAGTGTTGAATTATCATGTTTAAATGCTTCAGAAGAAAGATATAAGACTTCTAACAGTGCATTTACTATAACTTTTATATCGTTAACAAGTTCCGGAGGAAATTCCATATTTTTACTGTTTTTTTGTTCAGCAATATTTAAAATATTAACCGCATGATCGCCGATTCTTTCATAGTCACCTATGGTTAGGAGTAATCTTGCAATGATATTTCCTGTATCTTCTGCTAGTCCTTTATTTGAAACTTTTATCAAGTATGATTCCATTTTATCTTCGTATAAATCAATACGCTGTTCATTTTTATTAATAACATCAGCTTTTTTATAAGAATAATTTTTTAGAAGTTTTGTTGAATATAATACATTATTTTGTACAAGTTTTGCCATTCGAGCTATTTTATCGTGTATTTCTACTATTGCAAGCTCTGGAGAAAGAAGAAGTCTTTCATCTAAGAATACTTCATCTTTTTGATTTTTAGATCCTTTTATAACGAAATTTGCAATCTGTTCAAGTTGTTTTATAAATGGGAACAATAAAATTGTAGTACATATATTAAAAGTTGAATGTAATACTGCAATTCCTGCCGGGTTAATGTTTTCTTCCATAAACGGCAGATCAAATATCCAGCGTACTATTTCGTAAATAGCCAGAAATACAATTGTTCCAATAACATTAAATGTAACATGTACAACTGCAACTCTTTTTGCATTTGCATTTACTCCTATACTTGATAATACGGCGGTTATACAGGTTCCGATATTTTGTCCCATGATTATTGGCAGAGCCATTGAGTATGTCATATCCACCTGCATAACAAGGGCCTGTAACATCCCGATTGAAGCTGCTGAACTTTGAATTATTGCAGTTATAAAAGTGCCGACAAAAACCCCAAATAAAGGATTTTTAAATAATGTTAATAAATGCATAAATTTAGGAGAATGTGATAATGGTTCCATAGAAGTTCCCATAAAAATCATTCCTGTCATCAATATTGAAAATCCTAAAAATGCGCTTCCAATATTTTTATTTTTATTAGATTTTGCGATAAATATCATCAGTACTCCAACAAGAGCTAACACAGGAGTAAAAGATTCGGGTTTAAATAGTCTAAGAACAGTATTCGAGCTTTGGATGCCTGAAAGACTTAAAATCCAAGCTGTAATGGTAGTCCCAATATTAGAACCCATAATAACACCTATCGCCTGACTAAGTTTCATAATGCCGGAGTTTACCAACCCAACGAGCATTACTGTTACAGCGGATGAGCTTTGTATAAGTGCAGTTATACCTGCTCCGAGGACAAGACCTTTTACAGGGTTTGATGTCATTGTTTTTAAAATTCTTTCAAGCTTACCACCAGCAATTTTTTCTAATCCCATAGACATTATGTATATTCCGTATAAGAAAAATGCCAGTCCGCCTAGTAGTTGTAAAATACAAAATATATCAAATTGTTGTTCCATATTCTTATTCCCTTATTATGCTAATTTATGAAATTTTAAACTATGTTGAATTTTTACAAGCTGATTATGCCGGAATATGATATTCCGGTTAATTTACTTAACCTATTTGCATAAAAGTATTCAAACTTGCAAAAAATCCTATGTCCATAACTTCTCCTATTTATATCTTATATTTATGAAATACGAGATATAAATATATATAGACATGTTACCATGAATAAAATATTTTACGTATTAATTAGATAAAATATGACAGTCTATAAAGTTTTTATAATAAAATTTTTGTAAAAAATAGATAAATAATTTTTGTACTATAATGAATAAAAATGTCGAAGTGGCGGAATTGGTAGACGCGCACGATTCAGGTTCGTGTGGTTAACGCCTTGAGGGTTCGAGTCCCTTCTTCGACATTTATTTTTTTGAATTAATATTTAATAAAATTTGAACAATTTTAAAATTAAATCGTTATATAAATAGATGTAGGTTTAATAGGGAATTGTATATGAAAAAGAAAATTTTTGTCTTAATCTTAAGTTTACTATTTCTAACTCAAATAAGTTATGCAGCCCCATCAAGAATGGGCGGGGGTCATGGCGGTGGAAGACCAATGGGACCATCTATGGGACATGTTGGTCCAATGCGCGGACCTGGCGGTCCAATGAGAGGCCCAGCAGGCATGCGACCTCCGGCTCATCATCCGGCAAATATTGGTGCAAGACCTATATTAAGTGTAAGACCTCCTATGCATCACCATATGGTAGGTCGTCCTCCTATTCATCACCATATGGTAGGTCGTCCTCCTATTCATAGACCACCTATATATAGACCGTTTTATGTAAGCCCGTATTTGTATTCATCTATTTATTATCCTTATTCTTATTATTCAACTACATATTATCCTGTTAACGGTTACGTCTATGATGGTATAGATCCTGTGCCCGCTACAGTAAATACTGTTGTTGTGAGAGATAATTATGCAGGTATTAATACTGCCGCAAATGTTTTAAATGCTGCAGCAAATGTTGCGAGTACTATAAAATTTCTATCTTGGTAAAAGTTTAATCTCCGAATAGCTGGGAGACCAAGCGGCAGCGATAATATCGCTGCCGCTTTTGGAGTTCTTGTTTTTATTTATAGTATTATTATTGTTTAATTATTTTTCTGCAGGTTTTTCTGTAGCATATGGGCTTTGTTTAAATTGATTATATACGTTTATGTATTCTTTGCTTTTGTCAGGTTCTTTCATTTGAGCATATTTTTCAGCTCTTGCTTTTGCATTTTGTGGATCTAATTTATTTACCATAAATGTGTATGTGCTTAGGTCTGCATTATCATTTTTTGTGATTGGAGTGTCTACTTTTTGAATATTTATTCCATATTTTGCAATTATTGCTTGATATTCTTTTTCCTTTGCGTCATCTACTTTTACTAAAATTCCATCTTTTGTAACTTGCATATCTTCAGGCTTTGCAAATTTTGCTGTTTCCTGTCCTAATTGACGCATTGTTTCATGTGATTCATTTCCTTTTTTTTGTAATTCTGAGTATGGAATTAACATTGTTCCACTGAATGCCGGGTTCATTGCGTTTACTGAAAAATTCATTATTAACCTCCTACTTTTAATGTTTGGTTATTCAGTTAAAAGTAAGTAAAAATTATAATTGCTATTATCTGTGATGTAATTTACAAAAGTTAATCTTTATTGCATAAAAAAAAGCCGTCTTTTAAAAAGAACGGCTACCAGACTTGGGGAGGAGGTATGAAAAACTTTCGTTTTTCATATCTATATTTTACTTATCGGAAGTTTTAGTTTTTCCTTTAGCTAATTGTTTTAAATATCCTCTAAATAGTGTAGATAAAAAAAGACAAAGGCTATAAAAACCTTTGTCTACAAATCTTTTTCATATTTCCATAAGCTTTTTTATATTTCTAGCTTACTTGCATTTCTTTTTCAAATCCAAATAATGAACTTACAGATTCATCATCATGGATTCTTGAAATAGCTTGAGCAAGTAATGGTGCTACTGAAATTTGTTTAATATTAGAAGGCATTTTACTCATATCAAGAGGAATTGTATTTGTAACAATACATTCTGTGATAGGAGAAGCTCCTAATCTTTCAACTGCAGGGCCTGAAAATACAGGGTGAGTTGCGCCGACATAAATTTCTTTTGCACCTTTTGATTTTAATAATTTTGATGCTTCGCATATTGTACCAGCTGTATCAATAATATCATCAAACATCAAACATACTTTATCTTTTACATCGCCGATAACATTAGTTGCAATTGCTTCATTATGTTTATCACGTCTTTTATCGATAATTGCGATAGGGCATCCTAATTTTTTTGCAAAATGTCTTGTTCTATTTGCTCCGCCCATATCAGGAGAAACTGCAACCATATCATCTGGATTGATATTTAAGTCTTTTATGTAATTTACAATAACATTAGTTGCGAAAATGTGGTCTACTAAAATATTGAAAAATCCTTGAATTTGACCAGTGTGAAGATCCATTGCCAATACTCTATCAGCACCGGCAGTTGTTAGTAAGTCTGCTACAAGTTTTGCTGTAATAGCTTCACGACCAGAAGTTTTTCTGTCTTGTCTTGCATATCCGTAGTATGGAATTACTGCTGTGATTGTTTTGGCGCTAGCTCTTTTAAAAGCATCAATAATGATTAATAATTCCATTAAATTTTCATTTACAGGATTGCAAACAGGTTGAATGATAAATACATCATCCCCTCTGACACTTTCTTTTACTTGAACATAAATTTCACCGTCTGCGAAATTTTTAACAACCATAGGTCCGATTGTTGTTCCCAATTCATCAGCAATTTCTTGAGCTAATTTTGGGTTTGAACGACCTGCAAATAATTTTATATCATGTGTAGGGTTGATAGCTCGTTCAAGTTGAGGGTAAGTCATTTCTTCAATTGCAGCCATTTTTCTTAATCCTTTCTGTATCCAGCACACCTGCATAGTTTATTATAAAACTGTTTAGGGTTAACCTCAAGTTTTTTTTAAGTTTTGTAATGTTTATATAATAATAACCCTGAATATAAAAATTTGCTGTTTATTTTGTAAATATTTAAAGAAATCTAAGTTTTAACTTAGCTTTCTTCTTTAATATAACTATATGCGTATGCTGCAAGTACTGCTCCTGCAAGGTTTGCAAATATTGTAGTCATGGTTAAGCCCATGCAAGATATATGCATATTAAATAATCCGATTGCAACTGCCGGATTAAATGCACCATAACATATTACTCCACCTACCGCAAAGGTTCCTACTGTTACGGTTGAACCTATCGCAAGTCCGTAGTAGGAGTTGCCTTTAATTTTTTCATAAGCTGTTGTTGCTAATACTACATAGCAAAGTGCAAATGTAAATAAAAGTTCTCCTATAAAAATATTTGATGCGCTAAATGCACAAGTTACAACTTCCGGTATATCACAAAAGTACATCATTAAAAGGCTTGCTAAAATTGCTCCAAAAACTTGTGATAGTATATATGGAATTAATAAATTCCCTTCTAAGGCTCCTGATAGTGCTGCAGCAATTGATACTGCAGGGTTATAATGCCCTCCTGATACAAATCCTCCTGCATAAACTAATACCATTAACATAAATCCAATAGCAATTGCAGGAATAACACCGTTTCCTGGTAGTAACATTACCATTCCGACCGTAAATACTAGGAAAAATGTTCCGATAAATTCCACAAAATATTTTCCAAAATTATTCATCTTATTTTGCTCCTTATGACTTTTATTCACAGGAGATTATAAAATGATTTTTATATTTTTTTATCAGAAATTAGGCTAATTTAAGTGTATTATAATTTATATTCCATAATATAATCATCCATTACAAATCCGCTACCGATATCTGTTACTACAGAATCGATTGTTTTAAATCTCCATTTGTCGTATGCGGAAATTGTATTGGTATTATACTTATTAACGGTTAATTGTATTGATTTATAGCCTTTGTTTTTTGCAATTTCTTTTATCTTTTCAAAAGCTTTTGTTCCTAAGCCTTTATGTCTATAGTCTTTAGATATATATAATTTTGATAAAAATAAATAATCTTTTTTATCTGACAAGCCAAAGTATCCGATATTTTGGCTATCTTCATTTATATAATAATATGTGTAATTTTCATTTTTATATTGTTCTAAAATGGCTTTTTCTGATTGGAATTTTTCTACCATATAGTCAATTTGTTCTGGGGATAAAATTTGAGTCCAGTATTCGTGCCAAATTGAACTTGTTAATTTTGCAAGTTTCGGAATTTCTTCAATTTTAATTTCTATAAATTTTGTCATATCTCTGTCAAAAAATAATATGTTTACATTTATATTATATATCAGGAATAACTTAAAGGTGATATATATATGAAAATTCGATTAAATAGACTAGTTAAACCAAACAAGGTTTTAAAAGATACACAAAAAGTTAAAGCAAAAAATGTGCAAGCAAATATATCTGATGTTATGAAAGATATTGATTATGTTAAATTAAATTTTGAATCAAAAGCTGAACATTTATCATTGCAAGAATATTTATCTGCTCGTTCATATTTAGCTAATGCTGAGATGGAGCAGTTATACAAGGTTATGGGAAAAGATCTATAATAAAAAATCCCTGTAAGATAATTTTCTTACAGGGATTTTTAGAATTTTATTTGAAACTATTTCTTAGTAGGAATTCTCATTCCATAGAAAGATCTAATTACAAAAATCAATGCGATTACTAAGAATACTGCGCCTGCAATAGGTGCAACTTTTCTAAATGATTCATTGATTGCAATTTCCATTGCTAATAAACCAAATAGAGTTGTAAATTTAATAATCGGGTTCATAGCTACTGATGAAGTATCTTTGAATGGATCACCTACAGTATCACCAACAACTGTAGCTTCGTGTAGCGGTGTTCCTTTTTCTTTTAAGTCAACTTCAACAATTTTCTTAGCATTGTCCCAGCATCCGCCGGCATTTGCCATAAATACAGCTTGGAATAATCCAAATACTGCTATTGCAATTAGGTAACTTACAAAGAAAGATACTGCTAATTGAGATTTGCAGCTTGGTGCTGATAGACAAGCTAGTGCTAAAGCAAATGTAAATAATGCGATAAAGATATTTACCATACCTTTTTGAGCGTATTGTGTACAAATTTTTACAACTTCTTTTGAATTTGCAACATTTGCACTTTTTTCATCTGCTTCACCTAATTTGATATTGTCTTTAATGTATTCAACTGCACGATATGCACCGGTTGTAACTGCTTGCATTGAAGCACCGCTGAACCAGTAAATTACTGCACCACCTGTTAGTAAACCTAACAATGTGTATGGGTTTAATAAGTTCAAAATCATTTCAGGTTGAATACCTAAAGTATTTTTGATAACCAATATCAATGAGAAAATCATAGTTGTAGCACCAACAACTGCGGTACCAATTAATACCGGTTTTGAAGTTGCTTTGAATGTGTTACCTGCACCATCATTTTCTTCTAAGTATTGTTTTGCGTTTTCAAAATCCGGATCAAAATCAAATTCTTTTTTGATTTCTTCTCCAACGTTAGGAATTTCTTCAATTAAAGATAATTCATATACAGATTGAGCATTATCTGTAACCGGTCCGTATGAATCAACAGCAATAGTTACAGGTCCCATTCCTAAGAAACCAAAAGCAACAAGACCAAATGCAAATACTGATGGATAAATCATCAAACCTTCTTCACCAGATGGAATATAAGTACTTGCAATATATGCTAATGCCATTAATAATACGATAATCATTCCGATCCAAAAACCTGAGAAGTTTCCGGATACAATACCTGAAAGAATTGTTAAAGATGCTCCGCCTTCTTTTGAAGCTGTAACAACTTCTTCAGTGTGTTTAGCTTTTGGAGAAGTGAATATCTTTGTGAATTCAGGTATTAATGCAGCACCCAATGTTCCGCAAGAAATTATGCAAGATAAGATTAACCAAATATGATTACCCATATCGCTTAATAACCAGTGGCTTACAGTGAATGTCATACATATTGATAATATTGAAGTTATCCATACTAGTCTTGTTAATGGAGTTTCAAAATCGAATTTTTCAACTTTAGGAGCATAGAAAAATTTGTCCCAAAGTCCATTAAGCCAGTATGCAACAACTGATGTTACAATCATCAAAAATCTCATAACGAAAATCCAAGCTAATAATTGAACTTGGTTTTCTTGTCCCATTACAGCTAATAAAATGAAACTTACTAGAGCAACACCTGTTACACCGTATGTTTCAAAACCATCAGCTGTAGGTCCGATTGAATCACCTGCGTTATCACCTGTACAATCTGCAATAACACCAGGGTTTCTTGGATCATCTTCTTTTATCCCGAATTGGATTTTCATCAAATCAGATCCGATATCTGCAATTTTTGTGAAAATACCACCGGCAACACGTAGAGCTGAAGCACCTAAACTTTCACCGATTGCAAATCCGATAAAGCAAGCTCCTGCGATATTTCCAGGAACAAATAGAAGGATTATAAGCATCATGATAAGTTCAACTGATACTAGTAATACCCCAATACTCATACCGGCTTTTAATGGAATATTCATAATATCTAGCGGTTTACCTTTTAATGATGAAAAAGCAGTTCTGGAGTTAGCAAGGGTATTCATTCTTATTCCAAACCAAGCTACTGAATAAGATCCTAAAATACCTATAACAGACCAAGCTAAAATTGTCAAAACTCCTTTTGCCCCCATATGTTGAAGGTATCCAAAATAAAAGGCAATACATAAACCAATTAAAACTTCTAATACTACAAGAAATTTACCCTGTTGTACTAAATATGTTTTACAGGTTTCAAAAATAGTATTACCAACATCGTCCATAGCTTTGTGGACGTCTAATTTTTTGATTTTCAAAAATTCAATTAATCCGAAAATCAATCCGATAACAGAAATTCCAAGCCCTACAAGCAGTAATTTGTAACTGCAAGGTGAAATTGAATGAATACTTGGAACTACTAAATCGGCTTCACTTGCCAATGCAGGTGAGATCCCAACCAGCATTACCGCTAACATTGCAAATAATGCTATTGGTGAAGTAAACTTTTTTAACATACTACTCTCTCCTTTGTTAAAAGTATATTCCCCCTTTTATTATATAAAAATAAATTATTTTTTACAATTTGTTAACAATTAGTGATATAAGTGTTATTATTCTATTATGCATGATTTTTTGAAAGGTTTATGGATTGTTCTTTGGATTTTTACATTGTTGGGAATTTTATCATTGGTTCCTGTAGATCGATATGGACGAGACTATATGAAAGAATTGAATAGAATTAAATCTGAACCGCAACGAAGGATAGATGCTACTTATAGGTATATTGAAGCTGTCGAAGATGGTTTGGAAGATATATCCGGCGGAATTTCATCTGAGCCGCCTGCAAAATATTATGATAATCCATATGGTAGAAATAATGCTTCCAGAACGAAAAATGTAGTTAAAGATAATAAATATGCTCATCCTTTATATATAAGAGATAAGAATAATCCGAATATTTTATATCCGTATAAAGGTCAAAGGTATTAGTAAACATAAGCGCTATCAAGAAGTTTTAATTCATAACTGCTGCCTGATGGGATAGAGATATTTCCACCTTTTGTAAATATTGCAAATATAGGTGAAGTTACTGTGGTTAGAGCGTATCCTGCTGCTCCTACAATTGTAGGTATTGGTGATAATATTAACAATATCGGATTATCTGACATTTTTGAGGATACATTTCTTGTTTTATTGTAGAAGTTTTCACCTTTATTTACATATTGAGCTACCCCTTTCCAGTAACGTCTTTCTCCTTTTATTCTGTTAAAAAATATTTTTTTTGAATTGGCTTTTGTTACTTTTGCATCTGCTGCGTAAGTTTTGCCATTATAAGTTATGCTTGTTATTTTTAAGATGATAAGTCCGCCATTTCCCGTAATCTGAGGTCTATGAGTATTAATAATTTCACCTCTTAGGGTTGTTCCTGCCGGAATTGTCAGATTTTTTTTAGTTATTGCTGATGTTGTTGTGAATGATACTGTTGAACCTTCTTTTGACCAATCTGAAATTAGTAAATTTGATTTGGCTTGGAATTTTGTCCATCTTGAAATCTTTTTAGCATTCTTTTTATCCGGTTTTGTTATTACAGGGGTTGCATTACTTGTGTATGTCGGTAATGTTTTTGGTACTGTATTTTGGGTTGTTGATGTCTGTTTGGGTGTAGTGCTTGATGTTGTTTGGTTATTTAAAATGTTTGGTAACTGGGGAAGTACATCATTTTCAAGTTGAGATGTATTATATTTTTTCTTGATTTCCTCATCTACAGACATGTCAAGTTCAAGTGAAAATACAGGTAATCCGGTTAAGACGATTACTTGTAGAAGTATTAGTATTTTTTTATATAATTTGGTATTTTTCATTCTTGTTCCGTATGTTTCCCTGGGTAAAATATTAAGATTAAATATACAGTTACAATGAGTATTGGACATACAAATATACAGATTCCTGAAATAATAAACCAAATAGTATTTATTATAAGTGCAAGTTTCTTTGAATCTGTAATGTCCCAAAGCCTTTTTGCGTAATTTATAAAATTCAGATATAAAAGTGGAATTCCTATAATAACAATAAATGAGCATAATAATGCTAGTATAGCTTTTGGACCACCTGTTATAAAATACAATACATAGTATAAACCTATACCTAAAAGGTGTAATAGGAATAAAATTATACTATTCACAAAGAAATTTAATTTACCAATTGGCATATCAAGTTTTAGTAAACTTGATGCAGCTTCTGGTTCTTTAATATTTATATTGAGAGGATTCATTTTACCTCCAATTTATTTTATAAGTTTGCCTTTTTTGAAAAATAATAGACCTATCATACACAAAGATACAACTGCTCCAATATAATTTATGATTGGTATAAATGATGCTGCGGAAAGTGCTATAAATAATACTGTAGTATAAAATATAGCTTTCTTTTTGTCCCCAATAATATCATATAGTCTTTTTATGTAGCCTATAATATAGATATATAGCATAAATAAAGAGTAAGCCACTACCAATATTAAATATATGGTTTTATGAATTTGCATATTTAATATTGGTGAAAGAGAATAAAATAAGAAAAAGGTTACTATTCCAATAGCCAATGTTATCGTGAATAATATAAATAAACCTGATCTACTTAATGCTCCATCCAGTTTAAATATGTTGAAACTTTCTTTTATTTCAGGTGCATCTTGTTCGCTATATTCATTTTGTAGCTTCTCTTCATTAGACATTTTATCGTTTTCCTATTTTGAGAGTAATTCATTTATTGCTTTTGCAGCTTTTTTACCTGCTCCCATAGCATTAATAGCATTTGATTCACCAACAGGAGCTACGTCTCCTCCGGCATAAATAAATGGAACATTTGTTGAACGTTTATCTGGATCAACAGAAATATATCCTTTTTTATCTGTAACAATTTCAATACCTTCAGCTTCAGCTGATCTTTGAATAATTGGGTTAGGACCTGTTCCTAAAGCTACAATTACAGTATCTACATCTTCAGTTACATATTTACCTGTTCCAACTGGTCTTCTTCTTCCTGAAGCATCTGGTTCTCCTAATTCCATTATTTCAAATTTCATACCGTTTACATAACCGTCTTTATCAAAGATTTCAACCGGTGCGTGTAAGAATTTGAATTGAACGCCTTCTTCTTTTGCGTGTCTAATTTCTTCAAGTCTTGCAGGAAGTTCTTTTTCTGTTCTACGGTATAAAATTGATACTTCTTCGAAACCTACTCTTACAGCAGTTCTAGCTGCGTCCATTGCTACGTTTCCGCCACCTATTACTGCTACTTTTTTACCAATTCTTAATGGTGTTACGCAATCTTTTTCTCTGCCTGCACCCATAAGGTTTACACGGGTTAAAAATTCATTTGCTGAATATACTCCGTTTAAGTTTTCTCCAGGAATATGCATCATTTTTGGAAGTCCAGCGCCTGAGCAGATAAATATTGCATCAAATCCATCTTCTTTTAATTGTTTTAATGTAATTGATTTACCAACAATAACGTTAGTGTGGAATTCTACTCCCATTGCTTTTAGGTTTGTAATTTCTCTATCAAGAATTGTTCTTGGTAATCTGAATGGTGGAATTCCATAACGTAATACACCGCCAAGTTTGTGTAATGCTTCAAATACTACAACTTGGTGACCAGCTTTTCTTAAATCTGCTGCTGCTGTAATTCCTGCACAGCCTGATCCTACAATTGCAACTTTTTTGCCTGATGGTTTAATTTCAGGCATGTCAGCTTTTGTGTTATCTCCAACGTATCTTTCTAATGCGCCGATTGCAACTGCTTCACCTTTTATTCCTAATATACAATTACCTTCGCATTGTCTTTCTTGTGGACATACTCTGCCGCATACTGATGGCAACATGCTTGTTTCTCGGATTATTTTTCCTGCTTCATCTAAGTTGTCATGTTTTAATGCTTCTATAAAATCAGGAATTTTAATATTTACCGGGCAACCTTGAACACATCTTGGGTTTTTACAATGCAAGCATCTTGATGCTTCCAATTTTACCTGTTCCGGTGTTAAGTTGCTTTCTACAGCTTCAAAATTTGAACGTCTTTCTATTTTATCTTGTTCTTTTACATGTTGTCTTTCTACAGCCATTGTCCTATCCCTTCTTACAAAAATAAATTATTATTTATAAACATTCTAATTAAAAAATATTATTAGTGCAAGTTATATTCATTATGAACTTATATTTGTGTATTTTATTTAAATAAATTTTTAATTTTTATTTTAAATTTATATAATTATGTTATCATATATTTTATTATAGATTGAAGAAGGCTTTTGCGGGTATGAATTTTGAGCTTTTAACGTTTTTATTATCTCTTATAATAACAGGATTTGTCGTATGGTTCTTTACGTCTCGAATTTATACAAAACAGGTAGAGGTATTAAAAGAAGAAAATATTAAGTTAAAAGGGCAAATTGGGTTAAATGAAAATATTGTAAATGAAGTTAAGATTGCGTTTTCGCAAATTGCCCAAGATTCTTTAAAAAATCAGCAAGAAAATTTAATAATGGAGCATTCAAGAGATTTAAATTCTAAAATGGAGTTGTTTAAAGCTCAAGAAATTATACCTATAAATAAATTATTAAGTGAGTTCAAAAATAGTATTGATAATTATCAAAAAGCGCATGAAAAAGAATCTTTAGATATAAAAAATGCAATTTTAACCGCAGAAAAGTATGCTAAAGCTTTAACGACAGATCAAAATTCTAAAGGCGAATTCGGGGAAGAATGGTTAGAACAAATTTTAAAATTTGCAAATTTAGAAGAAAATGTTCATTATGTAAAACAGTATTCACAAGATGGGGTTAAGCCTGATTTTGTTATAAATCTTCCTAATAACAAACATATAATTGTTGATTCTAAAGTTATATTGAAAAATTTTATTGAATATAGGCAAAGTGAAGATGAAAAAATCAAGAAACTTTTTATTGAAGATTTAACCGGATGTATAAATTCTTTAGCAAAAAAGAATTATGAAGAAATAGAAAATCTTAATCAGCCGGGGTTTATTTTGATGTATGTACCGGTTGAAGTATGTGTAAATATGATATATACAGACTTTGATTTTAGAAAAGTTGTTGAACTTGCGAATTCTAAAAATATTGTTATTGTAGGAACTTCATCATTGTTGGTTACTTTGCGTTTGGTAAATCAGCTTTGGGTTTCGCAAGTTCAGTATAATAATGTTCAAAATATTGTGAAAGTTGCAGAAAGTTTATATAATAATATCGCTGCACATTCTCAAAATCTTTTGAATATAAAGTCTGCTATTGATAATGCAGCAAAAAGTATACAAACAGAACTTAACAGATTTACTACACGGAATAAAGGTAGTATATTTAAAGATGCTGAAAAATTGTTGCAGTTTGGAATTTCTTCAAAAGAAATTAAATCTGGTAAAAAAATTCATGAAAATAGAATTTCTCAAGAATTTTTAGAAGAGTTAAATGATACACAAGTAGATATATAGGAGTTTAGAAATGAGTGATAATTATTTCCAAGAGAATAGAAAATTCTTAGGTCTTAAAGGTATTTTAGGCCGAAGAGATTTTATTATTAATTATCTGATAATTGAATTAATTGATGTATTGTTATGGACATTGCCACTGACTGTTATGGTATTTTTTAAACCAAGTTTATTATCAGATATGTTGGATTCCGCTTTATCTGTACCATCAAATCAGCCATTTGCAGTTGTTTTGGGTATGGCTATATTGGGTTTGATAATTGTACCATTGTATTTTTCAAGTATAGTACGTAGGGTAAGAGATATTCTTGGTGAAGAGGATGAAAATAGAGTATATTTAGTATCTTCAGTTTTGTCTGTAATTTGTTATATTTCTTATACTCCTGTAGGTTCTTATTTGTTAGGCAAATGGTTAGTTATCTTTGTATTTTTAATATTAATGTCTTGGGAAGGTAAAATTACAAGTAAAAAACCTGCAAGTGAAATTATAAAATTTAACTGGGGTGCATTTTGGGGTACTTGGATCTGGGGATTGTTTAATAAAATTCCGGTAACTTTATTTGCTATTCCATTAGTTTTTACATTAGGAATTTTCCCGTTTATGTTAATTTGCGGGTTAAAGGGTAATGAGTGGCTTTATAATAAGCAAAAGGAAAATATGGATTTGGAAACTTTCCATAGAACTCAAGAAACTGAATCTGTCATATTTACTATTCTTGCACCTGTTATAGTGTTGGTAGGTTTGTTATTCCCTGTAGTTACGGTATCTGCGGGACTTGTTACTTTTATAAAGGCTAGTCCGGCTTTTGCTAAGAAATTTGAAACGTTTATAATCTCAAATGAAGAGTCTTTTGTGAAAAATACTTTTTCTCCTATTGAAATTGGTGAAGATGAATATAAATTTTTCTTAAATCCAATGACTTGGAAAGAAGAAACACAATATACAAGAGTGTCTGCTTTTAAAACTGTTGTGAATTATGTTATTTTACAAAAAGACGGCGAGAAGTTGGATAAAGTTGGCGGTGGTGTGAATTTATTATTGAAGAAAAATTCAGATAAATTTGATATCGATAAAATTCGCAGATATGTAGAAGTAGCTAATAAAACTAAGATATATAGTTCATTTAATAATGAAGTCTTAGCCGAATATCATTTGGAAGCTTCAGATTATGAAGAGGCTTTGAAGAATTTAAAAACTACGAAAGATGTGAAAAATTTATATAAAATCTTAGAGTCCGGATATAAATTTAATGACCATCCGTCAATTCCTTAGGATATAGATAATATACTAAAAAAGCGGTTAATTATTTAACCGCTTTTTTAGTTTCTAAATATTTTTCTAAAATCAAACACGCATCTGCAACAAATTCTTCGCAAGGTCTTTCTTTGTAATATTGAGCAGTCCTTTTTTGAGGAACTGGAGATGAGTTTTCTTCGTCTAAGCCTAATAGTTCTCTACAAATTATAGAACCATTTTTTTTCTTAAATTCATTTGCAAGGTTTTGTATAAGTTGATAATGTTGAGCTTTTTTCTCATCATCGTTATTTGTAGTGTAACCATCTTCTAACCCTGCAATCATAAACATAGAACTTACGGCTCCGCAAACTTCTCTTAGTCTGCCCATACCGCCACCAAAGGAGGATGATAATTTTAATGCTGTTTCGTTATCTAATCCGTAATCTTGTGCGTAGGCTAAAAATACTGACTGAGCGCAGTTATATCCGTTTCTGAAATTTTGTCTTGCTATTTGTTCTTTTGAAGTCATATTTTATCCTTCTATAAATAATTCATATAAAATAATAGAAACTGATGAAGCTAAATTTAGAGATTCTACAGTTTTATTCATTTCGATTTTAACAGATGACGTTGAAAATTTTATTAAATCATCAGATAAACCATCAGCTTCTGAACCAAACATTATAAGTGTCGGGGTTTTAATTTTGTAGTTTTTTAGCAAATGTTGCGCTCTAGGTAGGGTTGCAATTCGTTCAAAATTTTGAAAAATGTTTTCTAAATCTGAAAATTTATCAATATTTATAATTGGAATTTTCCAAAGATTTCCGACAGTTGCTCTTACGCATTTTGGATTATAGATATCAACGGTTTCTCCGCCATATAAAACTATAGCATCAGCTCCAAAGGCTACAGAACTTCTTATAATTGTGCCAAGATTTCCTAAATCTTTTATGTTTTCAAGTAAAATTACTTTTTTCTTATTTTTTAAGATATTTATGTCATATTGTTTCTGGTATCCAATGGCTAGTGCTGATGGAGCTGAGTCTGTTGTGGCAAGTTTTTTTAATACATTTTCATTGGTTTTTATTAGAATATCTTTTGCAAAACTATAATCCTCAAAATGCTTTTCAGATGCAAAAATATATTCTAACTTAATTCCTGAGTCAAAAGCTTCTTTTATTGCTTTATAACCTTCAAGAATGAATTTTCCTGACTTTGTACGGTATTTTTTTTGTTGTAATTTTACGGTATCTTTTACAAGATCATTATTTGTACTTGTAATTTCCATTACTTAACCTCAAATTCTTCAAGCCAATGTTTTTCTTCATCTGTTAGCATATCAAAATCAATAAGTTTTTTTTCGTAATTCATATGTACAAATGAATGAATATTATTGTCTTTAAAATAACAAGAATTTTCCAATCTTACGCCAAAGAAATCTTGTTTGTATAGACCGGGTTCTATTGAAAAACACATTCCATCAAGAATTGGAGTTTTTGCAATTTCACCTGTGCTAAGATTTGGCGGATATTCGTGAACATTTATTCCAATTCCGTGTCCTAATCCGTGGTTAAATACAAAACCTTCCGTATCAGTATTGTCAAAAAATTCGTGGATTGATTTATCAACATTGTATCCTAAAAGCGGTCTTTCTAAATTATATTTTGCATAGTTGTATGCTTTTAAAAATGCCTTTAGGACTGTTGTATAGATTTTTTTCTGTAATTGGTTAGGAGTTCCTTTGACAAAGACTCTTGTTATATCTGTTGCAAGTCCGCCTTCAAAATATCCTCCGCAATCGATTAAAACTAAGGAGCCATCTTTTATAATTTCTTCTTTAGATGATTTTGAATAATGTGCAAGTGCTGAATTTTTATCTTTTGCAACTATTGAGTTAAAACTTAAACCAACTGCGCCTTGGGCTTTAAATTCCTGTTCAAGTTTTTGTGCAATATCATATTCTGATATATTATCAGTATTATAAATATAATCTCTTACGGCACTTACAGCTTTATCTGTTCTTTTAAATGCATCTTTTAAATGCTCAAGTTCAATGTCATTTTTTTGAGCTTTCATTATTTTTACAGGATTTATTGTTAATTCTTCAGCTCTTTGACCAAGAAGTTTATAGTCAAATGCATTTATTGTAGTTTTATCTATTAGAACTTTTTTCTTTGTTGATTGTAAAAATTCTTCAAGACTGTGCATTTTATCTTGAGTAAATAAAATTGAATTTCCTTTTAAGATTACAGCTTTTGCTTTTATTTTTGCCGAAAATTTTTGAGAAAAATTTCGCATATTAAAAAGATATGAAACTTCATCCAAATCTGTTAAATATAGAGCTTCATCATCGTTTATAGTTTGTGAAATTTTTGAAATTTTTTCTTCTGCAGTTAATCCTGTATATTTTTTATCAAGTACGATATTATCAGATGTATTTATAATTGTTTCATTATCAAGCGGATCAGTATCAAGTAATTTAACTTCTCTTTTTGATGAAATTTCTTCAAATTTCTTTTGAGAATTCTTCTTAGAAAACATTCCCAAAACTTCATTTTCAGGAATTCTTTTTAGAAGTTCATCTAAATATTTTTGACCTGTTTGAAGTTTAATAACAGTGACTATGTCATGGTTAACTTCTTGATCTGCTTGAATATGATATCTTCCATCGACAAACAGGTAAATTGTTTCAGGAGTAACCAGAGCTTCTCCTGTTGAACCTGAAAAGTTTGTAATTTTGTATCTTGAATTTTCTTTCAAAGTATTATATTCAACTAAAAATTCATTAGTTGAATTAACAAGTAAATAGTTAACATTATTGTTAACCATAAATTCTTTTATAATATTTATATTATCCATATTAGTTTTTGCCGGTTAATTGAATTAAGTGCCAACCAAATTGAGTTTCTACAGGTTGAGAAATTTCACCGATTTTTTCAAGAGAAAAAGCAGCATCTTCAAAAGGTTTAACCATCATACCTTTCCCGAAGAATCCTAAATCACCGCCATTTTGACCAGATGGACAAAGTGAATTTTCTTGTGCAGCTTGTGCAAAATCTTTTCCGTTTTTAATTTCGTTATATAAATCTTGAGCCTCTTTTTCTGTTTTCACAAGAATATGGCTTGCTCTAATTTCAGTTGTCATAAGAATTTTACTCCTATATATCAAATACTACAGGAGTGATTATAAAATAAAAAGGTTTGTCTTGCAACACTACTACAACACAAACCGGAAGTTATAAAACATGAAAAACTTTCTGAAGTAAAGTGTAAGTTCAAAGCGTTTTCAACCAAACCGCAAAAAGAAAAAATCTTGTCGCAACCCCGAAAAAGTGCTTGGACGTTTTGAACCTACATTTATATAATAAACTGTCATGGCATTATTTTTCACCATTCTGGAGAATAAATTTTAGTAGGTTTTTATTGGTATTTTTTACTAGTACTTAAGTATTAATAGATTTTTGCATATTTGCGTGAATAAAATCTTGATTTTATAAAATGTTTATAGTAAGATTGCTTTGTGAAAATTAAATATCTTTGCGGAAGTAGCTCAGTTGGTAGAGCGTCTGCCTTCCAAGCAGGCTGTCGCGAGTTCGAGTCTCGTCTTCCGCTAATTAAAAAAGACCTCAGAATTGGGGTCTTTTTTAATGCTTTTTATACGTTTTCTTCTCCAAGAATACGTATTTGAACATCTTTAATTAGCTTATCGTATTTATCTACTGGCAAGCCGATTTTTTTTGCCCAAAATTTTAGATTTGAATATAGTTGTATTTCAACTCTGGCTTTTCCGAGTTCATCTAAACCGAGTTTGTCTGCTCTTTTTATAAATTCGTCTTTTTGACATTCAATTATTGCTATTTGTTCTTTTACAAGTTTATCAATAGGTTTGTTTAATTTTTCTGCTTCTTTTACTTGTTTTACTATTTCTTGACTTCTTAGCACTAAATCTTTTGAGTATTGCATATATTCTCCTTTATAATTTTATTATATCAATATGTCCGAGGAATGGCTGTAATTTTTCTAAGGGAATTTCAGTTACTGCTGCTGCTGAATGTGGGTTACATATTTTTACCATTTTGGTATTTTTATCATACCCTAATATAGCATAAGCATGGTCAGATATAAGATGATATTCAGATAGTAATGAACTTTCTGTAGGTGCATTTTCTTTAGGTTTTGTACCTAATGAAACTAAATAATTATTATCATTTGCTACGTGATTTAATATTGTTTCTGTAGTATCAGGCTCTAGTCTGGTTAATGCAATGGCTTTGTTAGGGAAATTTTTGAAATATTGATCTAATACAAGAATTTTTGCACGTTCTGAAGGTTGTTTATTTATGTTTGCCAGACCTTTTTGTCCGTTTTGTGTAATTACTGGAACTGTATTAGTTGAAATTGAAGAAAAACTTGAATTTGGATATATTTGATTGTTACTGTATTTAATTTGTGTTTGTATAACATCAGAAATATGACCTTGTCCAAAAACCTCTGCCATAGTTTGAGCAGCTTGACCTCCATTTGCTCTGTCCATTAGGTTATCTATAGATGCGGTATCCGGATAATCAACTGCATCATTACTTTTTAATGCTACTTTTGCGTAAGTTTGTTCATACATTTGCATACCTTTGCAGCCAATACAATGTTTGTAATTTGAACTTAATTTAATATTTCCATCTTTAAATGTATTACTGCCAAAGTAATCTTCATATCCTTTTACAGTTACAACTATATCATTTCCTTGTTGAGAGAAGGATTTTAAAAATTCTACTCTTGCTTTTGGATTTATCATTGCATTGCTTTGGGTTTGAATTAGGTAGCAATCACCAAGTCGTCCTTGCACGGTTGCAAATCGTTCAACAGGTGGGAATAATTCTAAATATTTTTCTTTGCTCATATTCCATTCAACTAGGTTTTTGCCATCATTTAGGTACATTTTATCGCCTATTTCAACAGCATCACCAAGTTTAGTTTGTGCAAATGCTGTTTTTATATCAGTGCCTTCAGCAAATTCTGGAACTATACTTTCTCCGGCTTTTACTTTTGCCAAATCATCATACATTTGTGGTGTTAAATCAGAGTGTAAGCCTATCTGTTTTAATGCTTCTACAGATACTTTGTTATCTCTTATAAGTTCAAATAATCCTGAGGATGCTATTCTTTCATATTTTACCGGATCTTTTTCTTTTATGTCTAATACTCCGTCTAAGACTGCAAATTGGCTTCTTTTGAAATATTGTTCTAATTCTTTAGCATCATTTATTTTTTTGTTTAGAAGGTCTTTATTTTGTAAAATATTCTTCAATTCAGCTTCATTATGGGTTGTCATTAATATCTCTAAAAGCTGATTACTTTTTGGAAGATCCTTTAAACATTCTTGAACAAATTGAATTTGAGTGTTAGGTGATATTTTATCAAATTTAGGTGTTATCTGCGAAACTTTTCTTCTATTAGAATCTAGGTATATTAGATATTTAAGTTCTTTAGGTTGTGCATTAGCAGGTGCTAAAAATGAATATTCTTTATTATTTGATACGTATGTATATTTTTTTAATGGTATATTTGGATTTCTTGCAGGTTTATATACGTTGGTTGCAGTTGCCTGACTAACTTGTTGTTTTTGTATAGTTGGATCTCCATCTATATTTTCTTCAGTTATTTTAGTATTTATATTATCTGAAAGTATTATATTATCTTCGTTTATCGTTAAATTATCACTTGTTTTTATGTCATTATTTTGAATCTTTCCGGTTTCAATTTTGGTTTGTGTATTTGTGTTTAAACTTTCTGGTTTTGTTGCGTAGGCGGTATTAGTTTTGGGTAATGTTGTTTCTGCTTCTGAATTTTTAACAGTTGAAGTCAAAGAAGTTGCCTTTTCGGCTTTTGGTGCTAAATCATTGACTTTTGATGAGTAATTTTTAGCTTGAGCTGTCAAGTCGTCAACTTTAGAAGCTGAACTTCCGGCATGGTTATTCATGAAGGTTTTTAAGTTACCTTTAGAGTGAATTACACCAACTAATATTGATTGAAGTTGTGCTATACCTTCTCCTGATAAGTCAATTTGACCAGTTAGAGCTAAATCTGCAACCAAACTCATTGTTGCATCTGTTCCTATTTCTGCGCTCATTGCAACTAATTTTGGACATTGTTTTGCTATTGCCAAGTAGTTGTAAACTCCGCCTGAAAGTTTACCGATTTGCATACCTGAGGCTGTTAGTGCAACGTTTGTTGATAGCTCTTGTGCTAGGTCTTGAAGATCTTGTTTTGTTACTTTCTTTTCTTGGGTTAGTAATTCTGTTGCTGATACTGCACTGCTTCCTAATGTTGAAGTAGCTAGACCTCCCATTGTCATTGCTGCTGCTACTTGACCTCCAACAGGAATTAGTTGTCCTGCAATCATTACAAGCATTCCTGTTCCGTTAACAACGCCTTTTACTGTTTCTATACCTTCTTTTTGGCTTTGAACGTAAGCCTTTGCCATAGCTTGAGAATCACCACTTCCGAAAGCTTTTGTGTATGCTTCTGAGGTTTCTTTTGCTATATCTTCTATACTTTTACCTTGAAGGGCTTTTTCATATTGGGTGTTTATATTTGATTTTAGGGTATCTGCCATGTGAATCATTGATTTTATGGCTTGCCCGTCAATTGGAGTATTGAAGTTTGGTGCTGCAAATGAGATTTTGTTTCCGTTTGCATCTGTTGTTGTGCTAATTTTTTGTGAATCATCAAATTTAAGTGCGATAAATTCACCTTTTTCATTGGTTATAATTTCGGGCTTTTTATATAGACTTCCAAATTTTGAGTTTTTTGTTTCAGGGAATGTTTCGTCTAAAAATTGTTGGATTTTTTCTGTGTCGTTTCCGTATGTGGATTTTAATGCAGTTGTAAGATTATTCATTAAATTATGTGCATTGGCTTGGGTTTCTTTTGATGAAGGACCTGAGGTTTGGATTTCTGATTGTTTTAGAAAATCTGACTCTTTTAGTAAATCATCAATTTGAGCTTTTTTATTATGCATTCCAAGTACAAATTGCATATAGGTATCTTTTTCTGTGTAATCCATTATTGCATCCGGATTATAGTCAACTCCTCTTTCTGCTTTAAAGGTTTCTTCAAATGTCATTTTTTTGTAGGCTTCGACATTATTTGTCATACTTTTTAGTGAACCTTTGGATGGTTGTACACTATATTCAGGTTTAGAAATTATCATACGATTTCTGTCGCCTGATATGCCTTGAGTAATTGTTTGTTCTTTTAATTTATTGTTTTTTCCGCTAAAAGTCAGGTCGAATGATGCCGGATTTTGTGGATTTGCTTTAATATTTGCCACTTGTGATGTAAGTGCATTAATTTCTTCAGGGGTTAAACTTTCTAATATACTTCTAAGTTTTTTTAATTCGGATTTTTGAATTTCAAGTTCTTGAGAAGTTCTGCTTTTTTCTTCTCCAACGAGTCCAAATGTTAAACTATGTAGTGAGATGCTTATAGAATCTTTTGAAATTCCTGTTTTTAATTCATATTGATTTAAATCTTGTATTGTGTCTAATACATAGTCAATTTTTGTTTCAAGATATTCTTTTTGAGTTAATCCTTCTTTTGAATTTGCTTTATTTAATAATTCAACACTTAATTCTTCTTTTTTTATGTATCTGTTCACTCTAGATGATGCATATTCAGTATCTAAAGCTTCTTTTGCATCAGTTACCAAATCACTAACGGCACCTTGCTGTGCGTTTTGTGTTTCATATAATTTTCTTGCTTCTTGAACATCATCTGATAAAGTTTGAACGGTTATATTTTGCACTTCTTGTGGAGTACATTCAATAGATTCTTTTTCTACAAATTGATTGGCATTGGTTGCTGGTTTTGATGTTGTTGAGTCTGTTTGTTTTGCCTTTTGTACCTCTTCTGCCTTTGATGTCGTGAAAACTTGTTGAATTAGTGATGATAAATTATCTAGGCTAAATTGGGTTCCAGATTCTTTTATTTGATTATCATTATTCAAAAATGTTTGCATTTCAGTATTATCAAAAATGGAATTATTTCCGTTTTTGTTGCTGGCTGCTGCTGTTGTTAATTTACTCCATAGTTTTTTCGCTTCATCTGCTTGTAGAACGTGATCTTTTCCGGCAAAAATATTGAATAATTTTTTTGTCTTTTCGTCAGCATTTTTAAGGTCTTCTTCTTTAATTTCCTTAAAGTTAGAAAACTTTGCTTTATATCCGTTATTAAATTTTAAAAAGCTATTATCTGACTGCCAATCCACGATCTTTTTTTGCTCCTTTACAGAGGCAATTTTCCAATAAAATTACTTTTCCATATTTTATATATTGGATTTTTTTTTATAAACTTTAATGAATTGGCGCTTTTATGTTCAAAATTTTACATATATTAATATTTTTGTTGTTTTGAGAAGGAACCCCGAAAGGGGCGGCTTACACTTTCCTTTCCCTGAAGTGTAAGACTTGTTAGCGTGTGTGGCATATAGAGTTGATTTATGTGTATTCTAGGGAAATGATAATATTTCTAATTTTTATAAGCGTTTTTGCAAGCAGAGTTTCATCTAAGTGCGGGTAGCATACTAAAGTATCTAAGACAATATATTCTTCAAATGTTGTATGGTTGTAGATGTCTTCGTAAAAAAATCTTTCTGCTAAATTCTTTAATGCTTTTGCAGTTAATTCAAGTTGAAAAGTAAGACTGTTTACATAATGTATTGTTTTACTCATAATAACCTCGTTTCTTTATTTTCAGTATCCTCATAAATCTATGTCAGTTTTTATAATAATAGTTTTAGAAAAGTCAACAAGTAGAATTTTCTATATGTAAAACTTTCCTTACATTTTAAATATTTTGTTCAAGTTTAAAAAAAAAATTTCCGATAGGTATTTTGTACTTAGTTTTTAAGAGAGAGAAAACTTACAAAAGAAAGGAAGTTTGTATGAGCACATCAATTTCATCAGTAAATGCAGGAAGTACTGCAGCAGGCGAATCTGCAGTAAAAAAATCAACTTTGAGTAATGAAACAAAATCAAGGTTGGCAGAATTGGGGATAAGCTATACAGAAGGGATGACAGAAGCTGAAGCTAATGCTAAAATTGCGGAAGCGGAAGCTCAAAATAATCAGCAAAATCAAGAACAAGATGAGGATTCATCTTCTCAAAGTGATATCTTATCTGAGGCCAAAACATTAGCTGCTTCAATGGGTATTGCTGTAGACAGTGATGATGTGGATGATATTTTAGATGATATCGGCGCAGAATTAGAGGTAATGTTGGAAGAAGCAGAGAAAAATCCTGCAAAATTATCTCAGTTGTCTTCTTATTTGTCTCAATTAACAAGTTTGGATGAAAGATATGACTATCTTGTAAATCAACAAGAAAATTTATTTGCGGCAATGGATATGGTTTCTACAAATAATAAAATTTCATTGGGCTTAGAATAATTTTTTAGTAATTAATCTATAAGGGTGTTTTTGAACTTCAAAAACACCCTCTTTATTTTTATTTGATAAATTTTTCAACTAAGCTGTCAAACCAAGAATTTTTATAATTTATTTCAGGCTTTTTAGGTAATTTAGATGCCATTTCAAATGAGTCAATTTCATTTTCATCATCAAAAATGCTTTGGAACTGATTTTCTTTGTTTTTGTTCTTGCCGCGCATCATATAACCTGTATTTCCACCTGATCCGCCATCGTTATTCATGTTGGCTGTGGCTTTGATTATTGGTTCTGCCCTGCCGATATTTACATCGAAACTCATTTTCCCATTCCTTATATTTTTCCCTTATATATATAAAGTATAAAAACTATAAAGTTTTGTTACAAAACAAGTAAAATCGTTACAAAAGTTAATAATTATTTTCTCCTGAAATTAAGTGTATATTTGACTTTTTATCTTTGTAAAATTTTGTTAAAATATCTTTTATTAATTGAAAAATCAAAAAAAATAATCCGTTAATATATAAAAGAGAGATTTTGAGGTTTTTGGCATGTCAATTAAAATTGATACAGATTTAGCATATATACAGTCCAAGTTGAATATCTCCGATGCTAAAATGGAGACATATCAAAATATGACTGTAGAAGATATATTAGAAGCAGAGGCGGCTTCCGGTAATCAGGCTGCTATTCAACTTGCTGCTGATATGTTTTCTGATGTTAATACATTAATTGAATTGTTTCAGTTAGCTGATCCTCAAAATAAGTTGACTATAATGAAAGAAATGACTTCTTCTCAGTTAGAAAAGCTTGTTCCAATGTTGGAAGAAGATGATTTGGTTCAGGGATTGCAGTATTTTACACAAGATAGTTTGTTGGATTTGCTAAAAGATATTCCAAAAGAGGAGATGTTAAAGGCTGTTTTTCAAATGTTTTCTGAATCAGAAGTTATAAAATATATGCCAGAAAAAGAATTAGATAGGCTTTTAACAAGTTTTGATATGGATAAAGAAATGCTTTTGCAGAATTTGAAATCTATACCGGAGATGTATTTGCAGCAAATTCTGGAAAGTGTAACAGGTCAAGAGGCTGAAGGCAGCAGTGAGGAATTGGTTCAGCAAATCGGACAGCTTGGAGATTTAAATTATAAAAATGCTATTACAAATTTAGAGCCTACTCAAAAAAGAGAATTGACATTTATGCTGACAAATGAGCAGAATAAATATTATCAAATTTTTGATACTGAAGCTTATACTCATATGATTAATGTTGAAAGAAACAAAGAAGATATGATTAAATCTATGAATGTAATTAAGCCTGAGTATTTGCAAAAAATGATAAATCAATTGCCTCAAGATTTGTTGGCGATTGTTACTACTCAAATTGATACTGAAAAATTTGCGGATTCTTTGATAAATAAATTCCCTGAAATATTAGCAAAGTTTGTCGCTGGTTAATATTGATAGTGCAAATTTTAGGGCGTGGTTTGCAAATTCTTCTTTCATTTTAATTCTTGGAGTGTTTGGCGGTAATTTAATTTCTTTTACGGTCACTATATTTTTGTATTTGATAGAAATATAGATAAGACCTACAGGTTTTTCTTTAGTGCCTCCTGTTGGACCTGCTATACCTGTTGTGCATAGGGCAACATCGCAATTTGTGGCTTTTTGAAGTCCTTCTGCCATTGCTTGTGCACATTGTTCACTTACGGCACCAAAGTTGTTTAAAATATCCCAACTTACGTTTAGTATTTGGTGTTTTGCTTCGTTGGCATAAGTTACAAAGTTTAGTTTTACGTATTCAGAGCTTCCTGATACGTCGGTTAATTTTGAACTTAGCAGTCCGCCTGTGCAGGATTCTGCCGTTGCTATTGTCAAATGATTTTCTGTTAAAAATTTACCTAATTCTTCTTCCGGTTTCATTTTTATTACCTTTTTATTGTGGTGTTACGCAAGCTGTAATGGCATCAATTAGTCTTTTTACAGGTACAATTTGGATTTTGTCATTCTTAGCTGAGCGGTTTGCGTATGGGATGATTGCTTTTTTAAATCCTGAGGTTACGGCTTCATTAAGGCGTTTTTCTATATTATTTACTGGGTGAATTTCACCAGATAGCCCAATTTCGCCGATAATAACCGTTTGTGGATCTACTACAACATCTCTTGCACAAGTTGCTATTGCTATTGCAATACCTAAATCTGCACTTGGTTCATCTATTTCGATGCCACCCATTACATTTACATATACATCTTGTTTAGATAAATTTAATCCCACTCTTTTTTCCAATACGGCTAATATTTGAAGTAGTCTGCTTGTATCAACTCCATTAGTTACTCGTCTTGGGGTTGGATATGGAGTTGTGCCAACAAGTGCTTGAATTTCAACAAGTAAAGGCCTTGTACCTTCATTTGTTACTATTATTGCGCTTCCAGGAATTGAATCTTGAGAACGTTCATTTAAAAATAGTTCGTTTGGATTTTTTACTTCAACAAGCCCGTGGGATTGCATTTCAAATATTCCTACTTCTGAGGTGTTTCCAAATCGGTTTTTCATTGAACGTAGCATTCTGTAAGATTTGTATTTATCACCTTCAAATGATATTACAGTGTCTACCATGTGCTCTAAAATCTTTGGACCTGCAATATTTCCGTCTTTGGTTACGTGACCGATTATTATAATTGTTATGTTTTGAGTTTTTGCAATTTGCATTAATATATTGCAGCATTCCCTAATTTGAGATACGCTTCCTGCTGAACTTGTTATTGTTTGTGAATATATGGCTTGAATACTATCTATTACAACAGTATCCGGTTTTAGTTCATCAATTTGTTGTCTGATACTTTCTAAGTTTGTTTGCGGATAAACGTATAGATTGTCTGATTTAATCCCAAGTCTGTTTGCTCTCAATTTTAACTGACTTGCTGATTCTTCAGCAGATACGTATAATATTTTTTGACCATTTTTAGCTAATTCACCGCTTGTTTGAAGTAAAATTGTGGATTTCCCAATACCAGGATCTCCGGCAATTAGCACTAATGAGCCTTGAACAAGCCCGCCGCCAAGTATTCTGTCAAATTCTGAAATGTTTGTGCTTATCCTAACTTCTTCCCCAATATGAATATCATTTATCAATGATGGTTTTGCATCATTTGCAATTCCTTGTGGTGATATGTTTTGTGGTTTTGTTGTATTGGTTAAAATTTCTTCTGTAAAACTTCCCCACGAGCCGCATTCAGGACATTTCCCTAAATATCCTGCCGTTTCATAACCACATTGCTGACATACCCATTTTGATTTAACTTTTGCCATATCCTGATTATAGTTTGGCTAAACAGTTTGGTCAAGTTGATTTTCTTTTTATTTTAACCAAAAGGCGGGTTGGCTTTTAATAAAGCCAACCCGCCTTTTATCTTTTTTATAGTATTATTCAGCCTTAGCTGTGTTGTTTAAGGTTTCAACATCATTTACTTTCATTGCGTAATATGGTACTTTTTGTCCTTTTTCAATTAAGAATAGAACAAAGTTATCTGTAAAATAGAATCTGCGATTAACTTCCGGTAATAAAGCTGTCATTCTTGCTATAATTGCAGCTTCGCTTTTTAATTCTACACCTTCGTTATTCATTTTAAAGTCTACAGTTTCGATAGTTCTGTCGATTTGTAAATTTGTACCTTTGATTTGATGACCTTCTACATCATTAAAGCTTGCTTCTTTATATAAGCTGATGTTAGGAATTTTTAATTCATCATCTTTTTGGAAGTTCTTTTCGCCTTTGTATTTGTTTGCTTTTTTCTCGATATCTTTAAAGTATTTGTCAAATGTAACGTCATCATTTGTTCTATATAATAAAACCATATCGTCATCTTGAGTATATAGTTTTACGGCAAAGTCGTTTTCATTATTGTAGAATAATACTTTTAAGTTTTTATCTAATTTTTTGTTGCTGTCGCTATTTATACCAAAATATTCAACAGGTGTTTGATTTTGAGCAAATGGTCCTTCTCCAAGTTTGTCAAATGCTTTTAAAAATTTGAAATCTTTTTTAAGCATTGCATATACCAAAATCTTATCAGGACTTGCTGTCCAATCCATTGTATCTAAAATATCACTTGTTTCATCGAATTTTTCTTTTATTCCCTTTTCAATTTCAGTTTTTAATTCAGGTGAAACTGAGCCGTATTTTGTATAATAAGAATTTTCATTTATATTTTTCTTTTTGAAGTCTTGTTTATTTAAAGCTTTAGCTACCTGTGAATTATAATCTACAAATTTGATTGGTTTTTTAACTATGTTATCCATAAATTCATTCCATACAATCTGGAATGTACCAACCCAAATTCTGTTAGGTGCAGAGCTTGTCCAATTCATTGTCGGCAAAACATCAATGCTTTGTTCTGTCGCCATAGCACTTGGCACAATACAACTTAGGGTTGTAAATAATAAAGCCAAACTAATTAATAACTTCTTCATTCTTTTCTCCTTTTAAATCCTATGTTTAACGATTTCCAAAAACCTTTTAAAAATCCTTGGAAATTATTTTTGTGAAGTATAGGAGCACTATCATAAAATTTTTTATAATTATTTATAATGTTCTCCGGTAAATCTTCACCCTTATCTAGAGTATACGCTAAAAATTCTATATAGTCATCTTGTTCTTCTTTATAAAGAGCATCCCTAAATCTGATATCTTCATCCGCTTCATAATGTATTAATGCGTGATAAGCTGCAATAAGACTTTCATCAGTCGTATCTTTTGGGTATGCCATTAAGGCTTCTCTTACGCAGCACTCTCCAATACGGACTTTTCTTAATAGGTTTGCAACAAAACGTCTATCTTTTATATTTTCATTCGGCATTTTAGACTAGTATTATTTAACTAAAATTTCATCAGTTTCTCTTTCTACAAAGCGAACCATTTGTGCATAATCGCCGTTAAAGAAATTTGATGTAAATTCTTTTAGCATATCTAATGCCATCTCTCTTTTATCCATTGTAACTTTGTAGAAAAACTTTTTACCAACTTTGTATCTTACTAAAATACATTTAGTAACAAGTCTGTCCATTACGGTTTTTATGGTTGTGTATGCTCTTTCAGTTCCGTTTTTAGATAGTTCATCAACTATATCCTGAATTGAAATATCTCTATCTTCATCATTTTCAGTTAGGTTCCAAAAGGTATTTAATATTTCGATTTCAAGAGATCCGCAAGCCATAATTTCCTCCTATTTGTATTCTGAATTACTATAATTGTAATATAAAATATTTTTTTTACAAGTGTTTGTATAAAATCTTTACATGAATTAAGCTAAAAGTCCATATCCATAAAGTCTTCTTCTTTTTTGAAACTTTGACCTTTAGTTCTTATTTTTTTATTTTTCTTTTTTATTTTTTCAGGTAATGCTCTATAAGCATTATCTACTGAAACTTTAGCGATTATTTGACTATTTTTTCTATCGTAAAAAGTTAGCCAAAATTTTCTATTGATATTATCTACAGCAAATGATACATTTTCAACGACTTTATCGCCGGGTTTTATTTGTCTGAACATTAACTTTGTATCCCCAAATATTGATGGGCTGAATTTTACATTGTAATCGTTTACTAATGCCATATCAAAGCCGGATAGAGTTTTATCTGACATGTTTGAGATTAAAACTGTTAAAGTTATTGTATTTACTTCTCCAAAAGGGTCTTTTTCATGACGTACATCATTTATACTTATATTTAGCCCTTCGTAAGTTATTTCTTCTTGTTTTAGAGCTTCTTGTTTATAGACAGGAAGTTCAAGCGGGGTATTGATTCTTACTTTAATTTCATCACCTGGGGCAATTAGAACATGGTTACCTTTTCTAAGTAGTGCAATTCCAAGTCCTGCTACACCGCCTATAGCAGCACCTCCGGCTAAAGTATAACCTTGCGATGCGATTGCAGCTTCTATGCCTAGCCAATTTAGTGCCATCAATCCTCCAACAGCACCTCCTGCAACGGTATAGCCTAAATCTTGAGCTACAATTTTAGCGCTTTCTGTTACAGGGTGCAGTTTTGTTGACATTTTCCCTTCGATTGGAATTTCTCTGCCATCAGGTGTTACAAGGTAATCAAATGCTAAGTCCATTGTGGCTTCCCTACCTAATCTGCCGGGTTCTGTTGTATTGGTTAGTTTGCCGTGGGCAAGTGTTCCTTTTGGAATTACTATGCCTTTATCCCCATAAACATCATCTGTGACTTCCGCAAAAAATTCATCGCCTTCTATTGAATAAGATGAATCCAATACTTGAGAAACGGTCATGTTTATAATTTCTTTTTTATTTAGTGTTTCAACTTTTCCTGTAAATATATCGTTTTCAAGATTTTTATATTCTTCAGTTTCAGTAACTGATCCTTTTAGAGGTTCAGATGCTTCCAGCAAAGCTGTATTGCTAAATAGTAGCATTGTTATTAATATAAAGCTTAGTACTTTTTTCATACTTATATTATACTCTCCAAGTCTTTAGGTAAGCAAATTAATTATTTTGGTGTTCTACTTCTTGAGCCATTTCTTCTATAAAATTATTTGTTTTTGCAGGTTCAAAGCTAGAGCATGAATTCCATATAAGTGTTGGTCTTGGTTCGTTTAGTAACGGACTTGGAAATTCATTGTGGCATTGACCTTTTAGCATGTTAGTTGACCCATCTACGCATGATGTAAAGTTCGCACAACAACTGCATATTTTTAGAGTTAAACCATAATCTTCCATTTTTGATTTTAACTGTTGTAGTGCATCTATCATTCTAAGATGAGAGGATGTTGTGTATTTTTTATTCTTATATATAAATCTTATTTTTGAAAGTTCATTTTCAGTTGAGATAAATTCTAATTTACAATTTCTGTCTCCGTGTTTTGTTTGAACCATAACATCAATTGTTAATTTATCAACTTCTTTGTCTGTATTTGCACCGATTGCTTTTAATAAAGCTCTAATTGGCGGGAAGTTCTTTATAATATGACATATTGAATATATCGGATATAAAAATAGTAAAAATGTTTCTTTTGTACTTAATTTTGCATTTACTAGGCTTATTCCAAATACTGCAAGTAATACTATTGCTGAAAAAATTACAACATTGCATTTTACAATAAATGTGTAGTGGTATGCATAATTTATTAGTATTGCATAAGCTGCAATTATTAGCCAAATATTTGGATTTAGAAGTGAGCATATATGTTCTAAAAATGTGAAATTAAAAGATTTTAAATTTTTAAAATTATTTTTTAAAAGGTTAAATCTTTTTGATAATCTAGGTTTTCTAAATGTGCAATCTTGACCTAAAATATAGGATTGAATATTTGGATTATAAACACATTTGTGCCCTGTTTGAGATAATAAAAGACTGAATTCTAATTCTGAATTTGCATCTTTAAAGTTTATATCATGATTATTTTCAATATCTTCAAGTGCAGATTTCTTTATGATAAATAAGCCTGAATCGATTTGTGTTGCAAGTCCCAGTAATGAGCGTGCTTGTTTAAAGAAATTTGCATGGTATTTTTTATGGACAGATTTGATGCTATCTACGATATCTAAATTTTCTCTATTAATGTTTAGTTCACCGGTTACAACATCGGCTTTTCTAATTGCAGCATTAGCTAATGTTAAAAAGTCAGGAGCGATTTTTCTTATACTGTCAATAAATATATAAGCATCTATTGTAGTATCTTTTTTTATTTCCTCCAATAGCATTGCTATTGATTTATCTTTGCCCAAGGTTCCTACATCTTGAATATTTAATACGTGTAAGAAATTGTCATATTCAAATAATTTTTCAGAGCCGTCATTGCAATTATCTAAGATTACATAAACTTTGAAATTTGCTAGAGGGTAATCTTGCATTTTTATTTGTTCAATAAGTTCTTGCAGGCATTCTTTATGGTTATGGCTGTATATTACTACTGCAAAATTGTTTTTTATATCATCGTGTTTTGAATATTTTTTTTCAATCGTGAAAGGTTTATCTTTTAGGTTTCTGACAGACAAAATTAAAAGATAAAGTGTGTAAATTATTAAGTATAAATAAATGATATATAAAATCAATTCCATAAAAATACCCTCATTATTTATCATCTTATTAAAAAAAGAAATAAATTTCAAATCATTTAAATTTCTAAATGGATTTCGCCTTGTCTAAATATTCTCAGTTCGTTATTCATAACGCCAACAACAGTAGATTCAAGACCTTTTGCGTGGCAGCCATAATCTTCTATGATAAGGTCAGCTAATCCTGTCATATTTTCAAGAGCTTGTTCATAAGTTTTTGCAGAAGGTTGATGTGATAAGTTTGCACTGGTTGTTGCCAAAACGTGTCCCGGAATTGTCTCGCAAATTTCTTGAAAAACCTTATTGTCAGGAACTCTTATTCCAACAGTTGACATATTCGATGTAATGTAATCCGGTGTGTTTTCATTTTTATCCGTTACGATTGTTAGTGCTCCAGGAAAATATTTTTTTATTAGTTGTTGCCCTATTTTTGGGATTGGTTTTACGTAATTTAACAGGTGATATATGTCATTTGACATTAAAATCAGCGGTTTTTGTGCTTCGCGTTTTTTTATTTCGTAGATTTTTTTTACGGCTTTTTCGTTGTTTGGAAGACAGCCAAGTCCCCAAACTGTATCTGTAACATAAGCGATAACGCCATTATTATTTAAAACTTCAACAATTTCATCTTTATT
This sequence comes from uncultured bacterium, assembly GCA_949292185.1. Taxonomy (GTDB): domain Bacteria; phylum Cyanobacteriota; class Vampirovibrionia; order Gastranaerophilales; family Gastranaerophilaceae; genus Zag111. The sequence continues at coordinate 124,494 of CASEYP010000029.1, read as the reverse complement.
TTTTAACATACTTCCCTCGTCTTTTATTTGTATTTTATCATATAAATATTCTATATCAGTTATATTAATAGTTGATTTTTTCTAAAAAATTATTATTATAAAGATAAGGTAGAAAAATAAGAAGGATTTATATTATGGCATCAGGTTCATCTATTATTACAAGTATATCTTCTAATTTGGCTAATACATATTCATATTTAGCTTCTTTGTATCCTGAAGATGGTGTTACTTACGAAAATATAACAAAAGCAAGAAATGATTCTACAAATTATTTAACTTTAAACCAATCATTTGCGTCTTATTTGCAAAATAATTTTTCAACACTTGATAAAGATGGTGATGGTGTAATCGGCGCAGATGAAATTTCTAAACTTACAAATACAATCGCATCATCAGGGGTTTCTCGTTCAGAACTTACACAACTTGCTGCATCTGGTGCTTATTCAAGTGATATGGTAAGTAAAATTCTTGATAACTTTGATGAAATCGATTCAAATCACGATGGTAGAGTTACAAGTGCTGAAATCTCAGCTTATACTTACGATTGCCAAAGACAAGAAAAACTTGATGAAGAAAATTACAAAAAAGCAACAGGAACATCAATCTTCTATGGCGATGATGATTCATCTACCGATGTTTCAAGCTATAGTATTTTAAGTTATAAATACAAAGATTTTACTTCTAGTAATAGCTAATTTTTGTAATTTATTTACCAATACAAAAATGGTCGAAGATGTTATTTAAGATATCATCATTTATAACTTCGCCCGTAATTTCTTCCAAGGCAAGAAGAGCTGATTTTACATCAATATAAATCATATCTTGCAATTCTTCTGCTTGTGCAGCGTGCAAAGCTCGTTCTAAACATTCCTTGCTTCGTTCAAGACAATTTTGTTGACGCTTGTTTGTTATAAATTCTGTTTCTTCAGGGGTGAATTTATATATTGCGTCTTTAATTTTTTCTTTTAAATCATCAAGTCCGTCTTTGGTATTTATTGAAATTTTTATTGTGTTCGGAATTTCTTCTTTAAAGTTATCAATTAAATCGGTTTTATTGGCGATAACAAGATGTGGTTTATCTTTTATTATTTCATAAATTTCTTTATCTTCATTTGTTAAACCTGCTTTTGCATCGTACATAAAAAGAATAAAATCAGCTTCTTTAGCAGATTGTTTTGAATATTCAATACCGATTTCTTCTACTTTGTCGATATTATCATCTTCTCTGATACCTGCTGTATCTATTAAAGTTACTGCAACTCCAAGGTCAAGGCTTTCTTTTATTACGTCTCTTGTTGTTCCTGCAATATCGGTTACGATTGCCCTATTGATATTTAGCAATGCATTAAATAAAGATGATTTCCCAACATTTGGACGTCCTACAATTGCAACTTTTATTCCCTGTCTTAGAATGTCTGATGATTTTGCACAATCTAGGATTGAATTTATTTCATCTATTGTATGTTTAAAACTTTCGATAAGATGAGAATATTCAGGTTCCGGAACATCTTCAGGAAAATCTATTCCCGCAACAATTCTTGATGATGTTTCAAATAGTTCACTTTTGATTTCTTTTATCTTATCTGCAAGTACGCCTGATAGATTTCTTGCGGATTGAATAGCAAAATTAGATGTTTTTGCGTGAATTAAATCATCTACTGCTTCAGCTTGTGATAGGTCAAGCTTTTTATTTAGAAATGCTCGTTTGGTAAATTCTCCACGTTCTGCCATTCTGGCACCGTTTTTTAAAACTGTATCTAAAATGTTTTTTACAACATTAATTCCGCCGTGACATTGAATTTCGATTACATCTTCACCTGTGTAGCTGTTTGGGTTTTTGAATGGTAAAATAACTACTTCATCAATTTTTGTATCACCGTCAACAACCCATCCGTGACAAATTCTTCCGGCTGTGAGATTTTTTGTTGTTAAAATTTTCTGTGCAATTTCATAGCTTTTATCACCTGAAATTCTTATAACTCCTACTCCACCTGTCCCTAGGGGGGTAGATATTGCAGCTATTGTTTCAAATTCCTGTATAATATTCATAATTCGATTATATAACAAAAGATTTTTATTTTATATAAATCTATTTCTCCCATAAAAAAAAGCTATGTACAGAGGTGCATAGCTGTTGATTAGGGATATGTGTATCTTAGTCTCTAAGGAGTATATTGTTATGTTAGCATTTCCTCTGAATTTGTAATCATACAAAATGAGGATATTTATTTTTTTGTTTAAATTTGATATTTATGTTGAAAAATTTTTTATCTCTTTTCTAAATATAAAAATTCTGCTATAATGCTATTATTAAAATAGGAAGAAAGGGGAAGGAAATGAAAAAGATATCAATTTTAATGCTGATTTCTATATTAGTTTTTGGAAGTTGTGTTTTTGCAGCAGAGTATACAAAATTTTCTTCTAAATTTATAAAACATTTTAAAGATTGTGATAAGTATGAAGAAACCATAACTTCTGAATTTGAAGGACAATCTTTTGTTACAAATCGACAAATCCAAGGTTGGAGAAATGGTTTTTGTAAATATCAAGAGACTATAAAATCGCCAAGCAGTGAATATAAATTGGATTGTACTTTTACAAATCTTCAGGTAGATGATTTGTATGCGGCAATGAAAGATCGTTCTAGAGAGGTTGAACGATATGAGTTGGAAAATTTTGCACAGCAAACTGATCAAAAAACTGGAAAAACTAAGTATGTAAGTGTTGGAACGACAACTATAAAAGGAAATAAGGCTTATATTACTTGGGCTAAATATCAGAATAATCCTTATTTCTGTGTTCCTCAAAAAGTTTCTCCATAAGTTTGTATGGAAGTTTATAAAAAAATAGGTATAAGTTTTTAAACTTATACCTATTTTTTTATTTAAGGTTTATGTATTTTTATTTTGTTTTAGTTTCTACTTTTTTTGTTTCTTGGTTATTAGTAGCTTCTGCTTTTGGTGCCGTTTCTTTTGCAACTTCTGTGGCTTTTTTATCTGCGCTATTGTTTTTATGGCTTGCAAGTTTATTACCAATCATTGTTGCAAATGGAGTTACTACAACCGGAGCCAAGAATCGGTAAACTGTTCCGAATACGATTAGTTTTTTCAATACACCCATACCTCTTAGTTTTGATTCTAGGCCTGTATTTGGCATATTATCTTCAACATATTTTAGTGTCGTTACTAATTTTGGACGTTGCTTTTTCGGTATGTTTTTCCAAGTAGTATTATGAGTGTGTTCTGCATTTTTGATAATCTCATCGTTCATTCGTTTAATTTTGTCGATAAGTTGATTATCTCCAGTTTGTCCTTGAGCGTATTTTGCAGTTATGTTTTCCCACCAAGTATCTAAACTTCGGTCTATTGTGTAAGATCCGATTGTAGATAATAAGAATGTTAAACCTTGGTTTACAGCAAGTGTACGTCTTCTATCTTCATCTAATTGTTTGTTTCTTAATGTTTCGGACATATACATGCCTGAGATGATAATAGATCCCATTACTTGCATATGGTCAACTACACTATCAAGTTTTTCAGTGTGGTTAGATAAGAATTTTGCTAATTTAGATGTATATAAGTTAGCAGTATATTTATCTGCAATCCAAGTAGTTATTGAGTTGAATACTCTTTTAAATGGGTTTAAAAGATTTGATTTTGCAGGTAGGTCTTCAATACCTTTGAAGCTTGGTTGAGAATATAATGGTAAATTATTTCTCTTGGTTTGTTTATTTTGATTAGCATTGTAGCTGTATTGAGAGTTAAATTTATTTGTTTGTAATGTTACGTTCATTAGTTTAACCCTCCTGCAAATTTTTTCATTTCCGGTTTTTGCATTGCCGGAGAAGGTGTTTGTTCTACCGGTTTATTAACAGGTGCTTGTGGAGCCTTTTTCTTTTCTATTCCGAAAACATATTTTAATATTGGTGGAATCAATGCAACTGTTAACATTGCTTTTAATACACCAAAGATAAATACATCCGGAGCCATATCAAGCATTTTGGTTACATTCTTGAATGATTTTGAATGTTCAAGTTCTTCGATTGATTTTACTTTGTAAATTTCTTTCATTTTCTTGAATGGTTTTACATTTTCAAGATCCAGAATGTCATTAACTTTATATTTTTTCTTTAAGCCATCAAGAAGTTCAATTTGTTCTTGACTTAGATTTGCATGATTTGTAATTAATTTAATTGCAGTAGATGTATCTTTAATTGATTTCTTGATTTTACCAACAGCAGCTCCTAGCGGATACATTACAATACTTGAGAATGCAAATCCGATTAAACCGGAAGCTATTGAGTGACCAGAAGCATATATTTTGTCATCTTTGTCTTTTTTCTGTCCGGGAAGTGACATAATTGCTATTGGTCTTAAACCTGCTGCTAGAAATAATGCAACTAAGTTTTGAGCGATAACTGTATGCTTATCGCAAAGTGTAAGAATTTTGTCCAAAAAGGTTGAACTTTTTTTAGGGCTTATAGAACTTGCAACGGCAGCCACGTTCAAACCCGTAAAACTGCCGTTGTAGTTATTTTTATTCACACTTTTTCCTTCGCACAAACCTGCACTCTTCTGTTGATAATCGATCATGCCCCTATGTCGATGTTTGGCTTGAGTGCCTGTGGGATAATTTTTAATTGAGTCTATGTTCATTTCACACCATATAAAATTAAATAACTGATATACACTTATTCTAAATCAAAGAAAATTTTTTTTTGCTGCATGTTTACAAAAATGTTACAAAAAATTATAAATTATTATTATATTTACGAAATATAGTGTATTTTCTTGAAATAACAGAGTTTTTATTATAATATATAGTTGATCAAAAATGTTAACAACGATGTTTTACTTCAATTGAGGGACGAGGATTGGTAGTGAACAACGGCACAAATTTAAATTTAAAGATGATTGCGGAAAATTGCGGATTATTTTCTAATACGGAAGCCGGTGTTGTTATCGACAATATAAATAAGTTATCTGAAAAATATTCATCCAAAGATTTGGTCGATATATATAATTATATGTTAATTCATGCCAAGCAGCCTGAAGTTATTATGCAGTTAATAAGATGTGTTGATGAATATAGAGATCCTTCAAGTTTGGAGTATTTAGTTGATATTCTGTTGTTGAGAAATACATCTTCTCTTGATGAGGAAACAAAAGAAAAATACAATAATGTTCGGGTAATGTGTGCAAGAGCAATTGCAAATCAAAAAAATACTGATGTGGTTTCTTCTTTATTGTATTGTTTAAATAATAAGGACGAGCATTATAGGGTTAGGTTGGCTTGCGCAGATGCTTTAGGTAGAATTGGTGATCGATATGCTGTTGCACCTTTGGTTGAAGTTATAAATGACGAAGATGAAAAATCTGTATATTTAAAAGAATCTGCTGTATCAGCTTTAGGCTTGTTGGGGGATTCTAGGGCTGTTGATCCTTTGGTTAGCATTTTGGAAACTAAACAAGGAATTATGGATAAGTTTACATTTTTGAAAGAAAGAGCTATTGAAGCACTTACAAAAATGGGCTTTTGTGATAATGAAAGAGTTTTTAGGGCTTTGAAAAATTCTTTATCTGATGAATCAATTCAAGTTAGAGTTAATGCAATAGAGGCTTTGATGGATAGTGATCATCCAAGAGCATTTGAAACAATTAAAAAATGCTTGGAAAATGATCCTGATATTGAAGTTAAGAAAAATGCCATGATTGCTTTATATAATATGTCTGATAGATCTATATTAGATGAAGTTATAAATTCTCCAAATTATCCTGATAGTTTAAAAGTTGAAGCGGTGTCTATTCTTGAAGAATATGAAAATGACAATGTAGAGGATGAGGAATAAATTATATGAAATCAATAATTTTATTATCCGGGGGATTGGATTCATTAGTTAGTTTAGGGTTAAAGAAAGAAGAATTAAATATATCTTTAGCTTTAACTTTTGATTATGGACAAAAGGCTGTCAAAAAAGAAATTGCGGCTTCTGAAAAAATTTGTAAGTATTATGGAATCGAATTAAAGGTTATAAAATTAGATTGGCTAAAAGATATAACTCAAACGGCTTTGGTTTCAGAAAATGATGTTCCGTCAGGAAAAGAATTAGAAGATTCTTCAATGTCTGCAAAATCTGTGTGGGTTCCAAATAGAAACGGCTTATTTTTAAATATTGCAGCAAGTTTTGCGGATTCTTTCGGATATGATTGTATATTGATTGGTGCAAATAAGGAAGAAGGACAAACTTTCCCCGATAATACAATGGAATTTGTTGAGGCTGTTAATAAAGAATTATTGTATTCTACAATGAAACAGCCAAAGATTATTGCGCCCTTGATAAATTATACAAAAAATGATATAGTCATGTTAGCTTTAAAAAATAACATACCGTTAGATTTAACGATGAGCTGTTATCAAGAAGGCGAAGGACATTGCGGGATATGTGAGTCATGCACAAGATTAAAAAATGCTCTTGAAGCAAATCATGACACTCATTATGTAAAGGTTTTATTTAAATAATATGAAAACATTATTTATCGACCACGAAATTAAATATATAGGATCTCAGTTAGCACCACATTGGATTTATAAAAATTTTAAAATTCAAGGTGATGCAATAGTTGCTTTTTGTGGCGAATGTGATGTTAAGTTAACTGAAATGGTTGATATTGAAGATGTTATAAATAATGAGCCTATTTATAGTAAATATATGCTTAGTTTCATAACAGAACAATTTAATATCGAATTAGTGGAAGGTGTTTTTCGTCAAAGACTTTTGATGTGTTGTATAAAGGAAGCTTTGGAAAAACGTGGATTTTTAGTATCAAGAGATGGTGATGATTTATTTGTGAACGGTAAAAAGCTTTCTGTATCTATTGCAACTAAATCAGTTACATCGGTATTAATTCACACTGGTGTGAATATATTGTCAGAAGGAGCACCAATTCCGGTTTCAGCTTTGAAAACGGATTTAGGTATTTCTGATGTAAAAGATTTTGCTATAGAAGTTATGAAAAACTATAGCGAAGAATTGGATGATATAATTTTGGCAAGTACCAAGGTTAGGGGTGTTTAATGTTAAAAAATGCTGATAAATATGAGTCTTCATCTCATTTTACCTATAGCGAATACAAAAAGAAAGTAAAAAAATCTCCAAATAGTGATTTGATGATTTTTGTATCTGTATTTATTATAGGTTTATTAATAATTTTGGGTTTTGCCAGAGTATTATCTCCCAATGTAGATGTTGGAGTTAGTGTAGATGATGAGGTTTCTTCTGTGGCTGATGATGCAGAAGATGAAAGTACTTCATCAATGGCTATAGATGAAAGATTACGTAAAATTCAGATGGAAGATGAAGGCAAAGTCGCAGGTGATGAAGAAATGTTTTCACCTGAGTTAGATGAAAAGGTGGTTTTGCCAACACAGCACAAAAAAACCGTAGGTCAAATGGAAGCTGAAAAAGCTATTCAAATGGATGAGGCTAAAAATCAAGGAAATGAAGTAAGCAATGGTCAAAAAACATTCCAAGCACAGTCTTCTGCTCCTATTCAACAGGAAAAAGCAGCTCACCATTCTGTAACTCCAACATCTCAAGCTCCTGCTCCTGTTTCTGAACAGATCGTTAATGCAAAGGTTGTTGTAGGTTATTATGCAACAGATAAGCAGGCTGAGGTTGCTAAAACTATTATTCAAGACGCAGGATTAGGTGTAACCCCAATAGTTAAAAATCTTGGCGGATATTATACTTTGCAAGTTGGTTCATATTCATCTCGTGAAAAAGCGCAACAAGCTGCTAATAACTTGTTAAAGAGCAATTTCCCGGCTAGAGTTATTGTTGAATAATTTATTTTATTTTCAGATAATTTCTTATTTATTTTCGGTAATAAAGTGAAGTTTTCAGAACTTGTATTTTAACTTTATTTTTAATATAATTCAGGTATGGATAATATTAAGAGAATAAAATTAAGGGATTTTGAGATTGGTGGGGATAAATTAACTATTCTTGCCGGTCCTTGTGCTATAGAAAGTCAAGAAATTTTAGATAAAACCGCTGAAGGTTTAAAGAAAATTACTGAGGATTTAGATATAAATTTTGTATTCAAGTCTTCTTTTGATAAAGCAAACAGATCTTCAATAACTTCATTTAGAGGCCCTGGTATGGAAAAGGGTTTGGAGATGTTAAAGCTTATAAAAGATCGTTATGATTTGCCGATAGTTACTGATATACACTTGCCTGAGCAAGCTGAGCCTGTAGCTGAAGTTGCTGATATTTTACAAATTCCGGCATTTTTATGCAGGCAGACTGATTTATTGGTTGCGGCTGCAAAAACAGGTAAAATCGTTAATATTAAAAAAGGTCAGTTCTTAGCTCCTGAGCAGATGGCACCTTTGGTTAAAAAGGTTGAAGATTCCGGAAATCATAATATTTTATTAACAGATAGAGGTTCATCTTTTGGGTATAACAATTTGGTAGTTGATTTTAGGGGAATACCTATTATGCAATCTTGCGGGTATCCTGTTGTATTTGATGCTACACATAGTGTTCAATTACCTGGAGCAAACGGAACATGTTCAGGTGGAGATAGAAGATTTGTTCCAACGTTGGCAAAAGCTGCTATGGCTGCTGGGGCAAATGTTTTATTCTTTGAAGTTCACCCAGAGCCGGATAAGGCTTTATGCGATGGACCTAATATGGTTGCGTTGAAAGATGCTAAAGATTTATTTGCTAAATGTAAAGAAATTTTCGAGGTAGTTAGACACTAATGATTATAAAAGTTTTTGTAAAAGGCCCTATTGATGCAAATAATTATTTAGTAATAGATGAGAAAACAAATGACGCAGTATTAATTGATTGTTCATCTGCGGAAGATTCTTTTATTGAAGAAATAAAATCTACCGGTGTGAACTTAAAATATATATTATTAACGCATGGACATTTTGATCATTTGTTGGGTGTTGATAAGTTTCATGAAGTGTTTGGTGTAGATACTTATGTTGCCAAAGAAGATATGACACAAGTTCGTTTGGTACCAGATATGATGCAGATGTTTGCCGGCATGTTGCCTGTTAATATTTCTTCTATCAATCATTTTGTTAAAGATGGAGATGAATTTGTTGTCGGAAATATGAAAATAAAGGCTATTTCAACTCCTGGTCATACTGAAGGCGGTATGTGTTATTTGATTGGAGATACTTTATTTTCAGGTGATACGATGTTTCAAGGTAGCGTTGGCCGCTGTGATTTAACAGGTGGCAGCTGGGATGCTATTAAAACAAGTATAAAAGATAAATTATTTAAATTGCCAGAATCTACTGTTGTTTATCCTGGGCACGGTCCTAAGACAACTATTGATTTTGAGAAAAAGTATAATGAAATTATAAATTTATAGAGGTATAAAAATGAAGGAACAGTTAGAAAAAATTTATGCAGATGCAGTTTCTGATATAGAAAAAGCTTCTTCTGTCAAAGATTTAGAAGAAATTAAATCTAAATATTTGAGCAGAAAAGGTGAATTTAATGAAATAAAAAAAGGTTTAAAAGATTTATCTGTTGAAGATAAAAAAATAGTAGGTTCTTTAGCAAACGAAATTACTCAAAAGTTGGAATCTTCAATTCAAGAAAAATTTAGAGTATTTTATGAAAAAGAATTGAATGAAAAATTAGAAAAAGAAAGAATTGATGTAACATTACCTGGTCAATATATTCCAAGAGGTCATGTTCATCCTTTAACTTCTACTACAAATGAAATTGTTTCAATTTTCCAAAGTTTAGGATTTTCAGTTGCACCAAGTGAAGATTCTCCGGAGGTTGAAACTGAGTATTTTAACTTTGATATGTTGAATGTTCCAAAAGATCACCCTGCTCGTGATATGCAAGATACATTCTTTACTAATATTGCAAAAAATGTAGTATTACGAAGCCAAACTTCAGGTGCTCAAATTCACGTTATGGAAAATCAAAAACCTCCTATTAGAATTATTGCACCAGGTAGAGTTTATAGAAATGAAAATATAAATTCTCGTAAAAATAATTTCTTCCACCAAATTGAAGGTTTATATGTGGATAAAGATATTACATTTGGTGATTTGAAAGGTGTTTTAAACGAATTTATCAGATTATATTTTGGTACAAGCAGACCAACAAGATTTAGAAATAGCTTTTTCCCATTCACTGAGCCTTCAGCTGAAATCGATGTTCAATGTATTATGTGCGAAGGTAAAGGTTGTAGAACTTGTTCTGGAACTGGCTGGTTAGAAATTTTAGGTGCCGGCATGGTTGACCCTAACGTATTGAGAGGTGTTGGTATCGATCCTGATGTATATTCAGGTTTTGCGTTCGGTATGGGCGTAGAAAGATTGGCTATGCTTAAGTATGCAATTGACGATATCAGATTGTTCTTTAATGATGATGTTAGATTCTTAGAACAGTTTAAATAATTATTAGAATATTATTCGTTTAAAGTGAGTTAGAGGATTTTTATGTCTATTATAATAATGATTTTATTACTTAGTTTTTTAGTCTTGATACATGAGGCTGGACATTTTTGTGCAGCTCGTATGTTGGGAATAAAAGTTTCAAAGTTTGGCTTTGGTTTGCCAATAGGTCCGACTTTGTGGAGTAAACAAATCGGTGATGTAGAAGTTCTCGTTCATGCTTTTTTACTTGGAGGTTATGTATCTTTTCCAGATGATGAAAAAGATTGTGATATTCCTGTAGATTCAAAAGAACGTTTTATAAACAGACCTGTTTGGCAAAGAATGATTGTAATTTCAGCAGGTGTAATTGCAAATGTTTTAACAGCTGTCGTTTTTGTTTTGATAACCGCTTTTGTATGGGGAAAATTACCTTCAGGACAGTATGAAGTTTATATAAATAAAATAGCTGCTGCTAAAGGTGAATCTGTTTGGTCAAGTGGTTTGCAAAAAGGTGATAGAGTTCTTAAAATTAATGGAACTGATATCAATTCAAGTTATGCACTTACTTTATATTCAAAAAATAGTAAATTAAATGACGGTAAGGCTGATCAAGATTTTGTTCAGAAAAATTTAGATAGCTTAAAGAAATTAAATCCAAAAGTTGTTGATAATGGTGTTATAAAAGAAAAAACATTAGTAATGTTACCTACAAAACAAGATGAAGCAGCTTTACATATTGATGAAGAAATTTTGAAGGGTTACGCTTTATATAAAGATACTCAGGTAGGATTATCTGAACATCAAATAAAATTAAGAGATGAACTTTTAAATAAAAAAAGTTATACTGCTGATGGTAAGACAACTTTAAATGATATAGCTTATGCTTTATCAGATGGCAAAAGACCTGTTAATTTAACGGTTCTAAGAAATGGTAAAACTATTGATTTAAAGCCGATTTATCCAAATAAAGACGGGTTAATTGGTGTAATGATAGAAGCAAAAGAAGTTCTTATGCCAACTAAGACCATTCCGCAAGCAATTAAAGGTACATTCAGATACTTGTGGGAACAAACTTATATGTTAGTTTACGGATTGTGGCAGTTATTTACCGGTAAAATCCCAATGAAGGATTTGCATGGTATTGTAGTTATTACAAAAGTCGGCGGTGATGTAATTCAAAATAGCGGCTTCTTCTCAGGCTTATTATTAACAGCAATGATATCTTTAGATTTAGCTTTGGTGAACTTTTTACCTATACCGGCTTTGGATGGCGGACATTTTATGTTCTTGGTTATTGAAAAGCTAAGAGGTAAACCTGTTGATGAAGAAACTATAAATAAAGTAAGTTCAGTCTTCTTTATGTTGTTGATTTTATTTATGATATTTGTAGTTTTTAACGATATATATGCTCTTGTAAAACATAAAATATAGGTTTATCTAACATATTTTTTCTCTCTGTTTATGTTATAATTAATTTGTTTGTAAAAGGGAGAAAGTGAAAGATGTTAGATTTTATTCAAACTCACGGAATGATTATATCTGGTGCAATTCTTTTGATTGCATATGTATTCATTGCCAGTGAAAAAATTCAAAAATCTGTAGTAGCTTTAGTTGGTGCATCTTTGACAATGCTACTAGGATTGATCCCTTTGACCGGGCATTTAGATACTACAAGTATGACTTATGTAAAAGGCGTATTTGAACACGTTGACTTTGAAGTTATCTTTTTACTTGTTGGTATGATGATTATTGTAAATATTGCCAGTCGAAGTGGTGTATTTAAGTGGATGGCATTACATTTATTAAAAGCAACAAAAGGTCATCCAAAAACAGTTTTATTTGCTATTGCAGCATTTACAGCTTTAGCTTCAGCATTTTTAGATAACGTAACAACAGTTGTTCTAATGATGCCAATTACTTTTGTTATTGCAAAAGAATTTGATACTGATCCAATACCATTTTTGATTACTGAAGTTTTCGCTTCAAACATCGGTGGTACTGCAACATTAATCGGTGATCCACCAAACATTATTATTGGTACAAGAGCCGGTTTAAGCTTTATGGATTTCGTTAGAGAATTAACTCCGATTGTTGTTTTAATCTTCCTAGTTTCAGTTGGAACTTTAGTTTTCTTATTTAGAAAAGGTTTGAAAGCTACTCCTGAAAAAATGGAACATATTGCTAATTTGGATAATTCAAAAACTATTAATGATAAAAAACTTATGATTAGATCAGTAATTACATTAGCATGTGTTATCTTAGGTTTTGTTACTCATGATATCACTCATATTTCAGCATTCGTATTTGCTGTTGCCGGTGCATCATTCTTGTTATTATTCGAAAAACCAAAAGAAATTTACAGAGATGTTGAATGGTTAACAATATTCTTCTTCATCGGTTTATTTATCATTATTGGTGGATTTGAAGCTAATGGTGGTATTAAATTCTTAGCTGATAAGTTAATCGTTTTAACTCACGGTAGCTTGGAATTAGCAACAATGGTTATCTTGTGGGCATCAGGTTTGTTATCAGGATTTATTGATAATATTCCATACACAGCAACAATGGCTCCATTGATTTCAGAATTGATTAACCCGGCTAATCCTGAAGCAATAACTGGTCATACACACGCATTATGGTGGGCATTATCATTAGGTGCTTGCTTAGGCGGTAACTTAACTATTATCGGTGCTGCTGCTAACGTTTTAGTTAGTGAAACTGCAGCTTCTAAAGGTCATAAAATTTCATTTATGAGATTTATGAAATATGGTTCTTTAGTAACATTAATATCTATGGTATTAAGTTCATTCTATTTATATTTCAGATATTTACGTTAATAGTTTTGAAATATATAAAAGAAAAGAGGCGGATAAATTTTATCCGTCTCTTTCTTTGTGATGAATATAACTATGGTCTAGGATTGTAATTATTCATTACACCCAAAAGCGATAGTAACGTGTTCCCTAGGATTTACAGCAGATATTTTGTATCCGCGAGGATCAACAAGGTAAGCAAATTCATCACCTGTAGTTTGGAATAAGCCCATTGTTCCTGATAAAGCAGTTCTTGTTACATCAACAGGAGCTTTAACAGTTTCGAATAGACCGTCTCCTAAACTTCTGGCAGCTGCGCCAAATTCACCTTGGAATGCGTGGCCTAACATATAACCTGCATCATTTGAAATATTTTCAGCAGCGTTACCAACGTTTGTCAAGATGCCGCCGGCAGTTCTACCAACAATACCAACGAGTGATCCTGCCCAAGTAAATGGCATTTCAACAAGTCTTGCCACAGGGTTAACTGTTTTTGATTTATTAACTTGTGCTTGTAAGATTTGTTTTGGCAATTTTGTTTTGCAGTCGCCATTTTTAATTTCAGTAAATGCTAATTTTAAAGCACCTTTATCACAGCCTGAAGGTCTTATTACTTCAACAACTTGTCCTGTTACTGTAGAACCGCAAGGATAAGTTACACCATTTATGGTAATATCTTCCAATGTATTGGCTCTAAAGTATTGTCCTACGTGAGAAGATTTTGCTGTAATTTGGTCTATCATTGAAAGTTTCAATGTAGGAATTTTTACAATTTCTTCGTGTTCAATAAGTGCGTTTTTATTGATAGGACATGCAGGGCAGATGTTATTAGCTGTTTTTGGGTTGGTATCGTAACCAAGTGCTACACGTACTGTCTGCATCATAGATGCTACATCTGCTCTTGTCGCATCTTTATTTGGCATAATCATGTTTGGATTAGGTGAATCTTTTAATGCACCGTTTTGCAAAGATTTTGCTACTGGTATTCTTGCCCAATCCGGTACTTGACAACCATCGGTATATTTACTTAAAATCTCATCTGCTTTACATTTATCAATATCACAAGTCATACCTTTTGCAATTGAAGTTAAAGCTTCAACACGAGTTACAGGGTTTTGAGGTTTGAATTGTTTATTTGGATAACCTTTTAGTAGATCTTCATCTACGGCTTTAGCAATAGCAGCGTTAGCCCAGTTGCTTTTTGGAACATCTGAGAATAATACTTGTTCATCTAAATCGCAATCCAGGTTAAATCCTTTTACAAGCATTGTTGCAAATTCTGCACGAGAGATGTTTTGATTTGGTTTGAATAATCCGTTAGGATAACCTACGACAACGTCATTCATTGCAAGTTTGTCGATATCACATGCTGCCCAATGATTTTGTGATACATCAGGAAACATACTACAGCCAAAGGGTGCTGCTGCGCCTGTTATATTGTTTTGAATTTGTTGAGGGATTTCATAAGGGATTAAAGTCTTTTTAACTGCATTAATTGAGTTTGCAGATTGAATATCTATTGGACAAGAATTTCCATCCATTTTACGTTCGTTTCTGTCAATAGTTATTCCATTATATTTATTTGGACATTCGTTTAAACAAGGCATTTGAGTTGCTGCACCTGTCATTTGTCCTTCTGTTGCAACTGTTGCACCGCTAATATTTGAAGACATTCTGCTGGCTGGTGTACCTTTCATTGCTGTTTCTGTTGAGAAAATTGAATTTGCAGGTTGTCCTACGTAGTTGTTTGTCCCGTAAATTGCTTGCGGATAACCATAAACTTGTTTCATTTCTGCTTTGTCAGGTTTGCCTGTTTGAGGACATAATGCTGTTGATGGAACTGCCGGTTTATCACAACTTATTCCATCAGGACATCCACAGTCATCTTTTTTTGTAGGGCACGGTGTAGGTTCAGCTTTTACAGGACATGGTGTTGATTTTTTGCAATCACAGTCCGGTAATGCTTTTTTGCACTTGTCACAAGTCGTTGCTTGCGGAGTGCCACATGGACATGCTGCACCTGTTACTACCGGTAATTTTTCAGCCGGTGCCGGTGTATTGCACGGGCAAGCTGCCATTACTGAATTCAAGGAACACGTTGCTATTCCAACGGCAATCGCAGCTGCCATAGTTAGTTTTTTAATTGACATTTTTACCTCCTTGTTTTATGAGTTTTGTTTATTTTAAACAAAATTTTTATTTAAAAAACAAACTTATACCAGATTATGTACTTTTGACAGAGTTTAAAACATTAGCAAAACTACTTATTCAAGTGGGTGATATTTAAATTACTATCTTTGTAACAAATTCTTTATAACTTAGCAATATTTATCTGTTTTGTGTTTTTATATATATGTGAAGGTTTTCAATAATATTGTGTGAAGGTGTTTTTATGTATAGTAAAGAATTTATGAAATTTTTATATGCTTATCAAAAAGATGAGTTTAAACCTAAAGAACCTGAGCAAAAAATTATTCGCTTTAAAAATAATCGTTCAGGTAAGTTAGCCGAAGTTTATCTTACTGAAAAGGCTGATTAGGTCTTGTTTGCATAAAAAAAAGAGCTCTAAAAGAAGAGCTCTTGGAATGTAAACTTTTAGCCATTCCTCGTAATAGTGAAGTGTGAAGTGTGTGCTTAAGTCCTTTTTGATTCCTCAATTAAGCACGTCCTCGTGTTTACATATATATAAAGTATTTTTTGTATATAAAATTGCTATATTATTTTTATAAGTTGTAATATTACTTAATATAATGAAAATGCATAATATGTGATTTATACTAATATTAGTAGTTTGAGATAATTGAGAGGGATAAAATTATGAATATTTTAATATCTAATGATGATGGAATAGCTGCTAACGGTATAAGAGCTTTAACAGAAGAGTTAGCTAAAACACATAATGTTTATGTAATAGCACCGGATAGAGAAAGAAGTGCGGCCGGTCATTCTTTGACTTTGCATACACCATTAAGGGTTGAAGAGTTAGATGAAGGTAAAAATGGCGCAAAAAGAACTTGGGTAACAACAGGTACTCCTGGAGATTGTGTAAAAATTGGTATTAACGCAATTTTAGAACCTGATGAACAGCCGGATTTGGTTATTTCTGGAATTAACCATGGTCCAAATTTAGGGGCTGATATTTTATATTCCGGGACTGTTAGTTGCGCTATGGAAGGTGCTATGCTTGGAGTTCCTAGTATTGCCGTTTCTTTAGCTACAATGAATGCGGATTATGAAGATTTTAAGTTCCCTGCAAGGTTTGTTGCTGCATTGTTAGATAAGTTGAAAACTTTTAAATTTCCACCTAAATGTATTTTGAATGTTAATATTCCAAAACTTGAGGCTGATGATATTGCTGGTGTTGCAATTACCGAATTGGGTCGTAAAATGTTTACTGATGCTTACGAAAAGAGAATTGATCCAAGAGGAAAGGTTTATTATTGGATGGCTGGGGAATTAATTACAGAACCTGCTGATGCAAAAACTGATCTTGCAGCTGTTAGAAATAATAAAATTTCAATTACTCCTGTAACTTATGAGATGACTAGGACTGAAACAATTCAAGATTTGGATAAAATCCTTTGTGGTAGCGGTTCTTGTGATTGGTATTAATTTATATAACTAATTAAATTATAAAATGAAAAAGATTGTCAGATTTTGGCAATCTTTTTTTATATAGGGGGTTTTATTTTCTAACAATATGGTTTATAATATTAATATAAGGATTTAGGGATATGGTATACGTTTACTCAGGTTCAAATTCAACTGCACCTATTGGAAAAGTGATGGATTATAATAATACGGATCCGTCTAGAGGAATTAAACTGTATAGACTTATGTCTGCTGCATCTAATCCTTTGACGGTACAAGCTTCAAATTATAATACATCAGATTTTGCACAGGCAATATATGGAGATGGTCCTTATAGTCTTTTGCGTCCAAATGCAACTTCCGAACATTTAGCTAATAATATTGACCTTTTGGCTTAAGTTAATAAATTTGTTAAGAGTTGTTAACATATAATACATAAAAAAAGCAATTCTCTTAAATAAAAATACTTTATATAAGAGTATATAGGAAAGAGGATACGGTAATGAAAGAACAGGAATTAAATACTTTAATGTCAGTAGTTTCAGATCCAATCAACAATGTGTACAAGATTGAATCATATAAAGATTTAGCTGAAATTCAAAGAATTATCAGAATCTTTAATATTTCAGAAGAACAACATAATAAACATATTATGTTATCTATAAAAAATCTTGCTGCTTTCCGTTTGGTATTAAGTAACAATTAATTCTTGTTTGATTATATATAAAGTTTTATTTGGTAAAAGGTGTGGGTTCTTGCAATTTTGTAAGAGCCCTTTTTGTTGCTAATTTTTTATTAAATTTATTATAGGTGGTGCAAATAATATGACGCCTATTAGAACCGCGCTAATTGTTACTACCATTACGGCTCCAGCTGCAATGTCTTTTGCCATTCCGACCATTCTTGAAAATTTGTTGTGAAAGGTTGCATCAAGTGCAAATTCTATTGCGGAATTGAACATTTCAGCTGATATTACGGATGCTATTGTTAAAATCAAGATACAGAATTTTATATCAGAAAATTGTAGGCAATATGCGCTTGCAAGAACCAGTGCAGCTACAAAAAAGTGAATTCTTATATTGCGTTCACTTTTTATTGTAAGACGCATACCTTTTCGTGCATTTTTGAATGTATTGGCAAAATTTTGTCTTTTATATTTTGTCATAAGTTATTCCCATACTTTTTAGTGCCAGCTTTTGATGAGTTACAACAAAGTTAAATTCTTCTTCTGTTTGATGATCAAATCCTAATAAATGCAGAATTCCGTGACTTAGCATAAATATTAGTTCGGTTTCTTTTTCAATTTCTTTTTTTGTTGCTTCCTCAACTATTCTATCTAATCCTATTATAATCTCTCCTAAATTAATTTCCATATCAAGAACAAATTTTTCATCTTCTGGTGAATCTGCAAAAATCGCAAATGTAATTATATCTGCCGGATAGTCTTTGTTTCTGTATTCTCTATTTATTTGGTGAGTTGTTTTGCTGTCTGTAAATAGGATATCAAAGGCGATTTTTTCATATTCATAGTTAATCAAGCAACATTTCTCTTTTATTTCAGGACACGTTAAATAAAATTCAAAAATGTTTTGTATAATTTGTTTATATTTATTTTCATCAATAATCCAATCAGGATATTGATTATCTATTTCGATATTATAGTTCATTTTTATTTATCTTTTTTGTTGTTAGTATCACTACTGTCGTTTGTTTGAGGTTTAGATTCTTCCAGTTCTTTAATTTTCTTTTCCAAATCTTCATCAAGAATTTTGTTTGGAATTTCTATTTTGTTTTTAGCAAATTCTTCTGCAATATTTTCTTGATATTTAATTCTGTTATGTTGCATACCTCTTAAAATTCTACTAAATGTTGTAGCTATGATTTTTAAATCTTTAATAGTTAGCGGGCTATCTGCAAGTTGTCCGTCATTTAATCTTTCAACTATGATTTTGTCGATAATGCCTTCGATTTCATCAGTTGTAGCACCTTTCATTGCTCTTACAGCAGATTCAACTGCGTCTGCAAGCATTAGAATAGCTGTTTCTTTAGAATTTGGTTTAGGACCAGTGTAGCGGAATTGTTCTTCTTTAACGTTTTCGGCTCCTTCTTCTTTAACTGCTTGGTTATAGAAGTATTTAGCAAGACCTTCTCCGTGGTGTTGCATTATAAAATCACATATAACGCTTGGTAAACCGTTTTTCTTAGCAATTTCAAGACCGTCTTTTGGATGTGCAGTAATAACCATTTTACTTAATCTTGGATTAAGTTTGTTATGTGGATTTTCAATACTGAAATATGATTGGTTTTCTACAAAAAATAGTGGTCTTTTTAATTTTCCTATATCGTGGTAGAACGCTCCAACTCTTGCAAGTATAGGGTTTGCACCTATAGCTTCAGCGGCAGCTTCACAAAGTGTTGATACCATTAAGCTGTGATGATAAGTTCCTGGAGCTTCCATTTGTAATCTTTTTAATAAAGGTTGGTTGTGATCTCCAAGTTCTGCCAAACCGTATGGTGTAATTATGTGGAATGTACTTTCTAATAATGGTGATGCACCTAGTACGATTATTGAATTGAAAATGCCATTTGCAAATATGTAGATGCAATTTTTTAATATCATATAGTTGCTTACATCGATTAGACATTTATCAATAAAGTAAAGGCTGAGTAATATTAAAACGCCTGCCACGCCAAGGTTAAATCCTACTTTGATTAAGTCAAATCTTCTTGTGTATCGAATTTTTGATATCGTAATCATTCCAATTAAAGAAAGTATTGTAAAGACTATCATAAATTGTGCATCGTATTGCATACCAACTGTTAGAATTACCAAAAGTAGTGTCGCAAGTAAGTATGAAATTCTAGGATTTAAAAATATCGCAGATACAATAATTACGCCAGGAATTGGTAATATATATGGCGAGAAACCTGTTGGTAAGAGTACTGCTGTTATACAAGTTAAAGCTACGAGCATACTTGTTAGCGCCATATACCTTGGTTCTAGGAAGTTCTTTTCAAATACTTTTAGATAAGCTATGAATATTAAAGTTACAAGAAGAACTAAAATATAAATTGATAGAATACCTTGCCAATTTAATTCATAAACGTTGTATCCGGCTTCACGAAGAGCATCTCGTTTTAATCTTGTAACAGGTTCACCTTCAAATACTATCTTTTCCCCTTTTTGGAAGGTTACTTTGTACGGTTTTACTGAATCTTGGGCATTCATTTTGGCAATTTCAGTTGCTGCATCATCAACAACTAAGTTTGGAACAATAACTTGTTCCAGTAGTGCTGTGATTACCAAAACCTGTCTTTTTGATACATTATTTACTAAGTTATTTTGAATAATATTTGTGATATTTCCCTTGCTGTAATCTTGTTCTGTGATCCCAACTTGCAGGATATTTACTAAAGATAATGATGCTTTGTCAAATGCTTCTCTTAAACTTGCATCATCAACGTGTAATAGAAAATCTAAGATGAAACTTCTTTTAGGATTATCAGATAAGTCGAATAAAACATTCAATTCATCTCGTTTTTCTTTTTCGGTAGAATCTTTTTTTCTAATTTGTAGAACTGAGTTTTCTATAGTTTCCAAATTTGATTTGATGAAATCATCTTCTGCAGGAACTAAAATAGGTTCTACTTTTTGTGCAACTTCCCTTTTGTGTTGTTCTGTTCTTTTGACATCGACAACGGTAAGTGTTTTTTGTGCAATAATATCTTTCTTACTTATTCCGTTTTCAATAATTGATTGGAAAAAGAAATTCTGTGAAGCTACTATTGATGTAATCATTATTGTAAAAATTAATAAATATGCAATTTTTACAAATTTTGATGAGGTTAAAAATTCTCTCAACTTATCTAAATGTTCGTTCTTAATCATATAATTTTCCTATTTTGTTTTAATAATTATATATCAATTTTAGTACTTAGTAAAATTTTTGCAAGTAGCTTGTTTTGGCGGATTTTTTATCGTGTGTTGTCTAGTGTAAAAATGGCGAAAACCTCTTATTTTATAAGAGGTTTTCGCCAAAAGCTTTATTTTAATTGTATTTTATCTAATTTCTTTAATTCTTATTTGACCATTTTCATCTTTGGTAAATTCCATTGTGTTATTTGCTCCAGGTCTTGTATTTTGAACGTTTATTTTTGGTTTTAAAAAGGCCGGAACTTCATTTGTCTTACCTTCTTGATAATCTAATATTGCGTCTTTTCTTTCTCTTTTTTCTTTATAATCTTCAGGGTTATTTATAAAATCCAGAGAATCTTCTTTTTCAAATTGTTGTTGCATTATAGGTTGAAAATTTCTGTTTGCTCCTGTTGGAACGTCCATATATCCTGATGGCATTGCATTTACTAATTGAATATTTGTTATTGTTAATAGGCAAGCACCAATAATTATAGGAAAAATTCTTTTCATATATAACTCCTTAATTCTTCTACACTTTTATATTTTAAGTGATTTCTGTTTATTTATCAATACTTTAGTCTAATATTTTTACTTGTATTATGGGTATTTCAGCTAATGAAATAAGAAAAAAATACCTTTATTATGTTCTATGTAAATCCTCAACTCTTCTGATTGCTCAGCTTGCCTTTCTTTGTTCAAGGAAAGGCTTTTTTTTTTGAATATTTTGATTTTCTTAACATTATGACATCTTTTTTATTATTATTGTATAATCTCTATAGAATATTATTTTTGAAAGGACAAAGATGAGAGAATTAGTTGTTGAAAATCAAGAAATCTTAATGATTCCGCAAAATTTTAAGTTTGCTAATAAAGGTAAAGTTACGGCAGTAAGAGCTGGTGATTTTACATTGGAATTGGATTATGAACCGGATGGTATTTTAGAAAATACATATTGCGAGTTTTATACTCAAACTTCTCACGGCAAATTGTATTTTGATTCTTATGCTAAAGAAATAAATGGTAAAACTCTTATTATAGCTAGTCCTGCAAAACATAAATTCTTACAAAGACGTCAATATACTCGTATCAAGTATATTCATGATTTGGATTTAAAATTAGATAATACATCATACAAAGTATCAACTTTGGATATTTCAGCAGGTGGTATGAAAATTGTTACTGATTGTAAGTTGGATATTGATGCTTCTTATGATTTTCAACTACCTTTGTTTGGTGAAAATAATACTGTGATAACTTGTAAGTTCCAGCCAATCAGAATTGAGAAAAAATCTGAGGGTGGATATACTGTTTCAGGTCAATTTGTGTATGATTCTAATCAGGATAAAATGCTGGTTGTTCAGTATTGTGCAAAAAGAAATGTAGAAATTAAGAATAAATAGGTTAAAAATGAGTTTAGTTAAGCTGTTGTATGAAAAACCAGAGAAAATGCTATTTACAACCCCTTCTCATGGTCAAAAACTTGCTATATATGAGCCATTAAGAGAAATGTATAAAATTGACATTTCAGAAACTGAATGTCAAGATCCGCAAGAGGCTTTAGAACGTGCGCAATTAAGAGCACGTGCAATTTATCATACATATTCAACAACTTTTCTTACAAATGGTTCAACAAGTGGTATTATTGCAGCAGTTTTATCTTGTACTCAAGTAGGTGATAAGGTTTTAATTGCTTCAAACTCTCATCCTTGTCATTTTAATGCTGTAAGGCTTGCTGGTGCGAGAGCTTTAACTTATGATTTAGAAATTGATCCTGAATGGGGTGTGCCATTAGAAACAAAACCTGAAGTTATCGATTATTATTTAAGTCGTTATAATATAAGAACTGTAATTGTTACATCGCCTTCTTATGAGGGTATTATTTCTGATATCGAAGAAATTAAATCAATTTGTGAAAAACATGGAGCTTTTTTGGTTATTGATGAGGCTCATGGTGCGTTGTATCCGTTTTCAGATAATTTGCCGTTATCTGCTGTTAATATTGCGGATTTTACTGTTCAATCTTTACATAAAACAGCCGGCGGTTTAAATCCAACTGCGTTATTACATTGCAATTGTGAAATTGATGTTAAACCTGCTTTAAATATGTTTATGACAACTTCTCCATCTTATCCTTTATTAGCTTCTATTGAGGCTAATATTAATTATTTGGATTCAAGAGAAGGAAGAAAAGAAATAGATAATTTGATTGCTCGATTAGATAAAATTAGAGCAAAATGTCATGGTTGTGAGTTTTTTGGAGATGATCCTTTAAAAGTTTTAATTAGGGTTCCTGGAATATCAGGATTTGAATTATCAGAAATGCTCTATGAAGATTTTGGTATTGAGGATGAGCGCACAAACGAAAAATCTACAATGTTATTGTGTGGTTTAGGTACTGATAATAGAAAACTTGATAGATTGCAACATGTGTTATCTAAATTATAGATAATTAGATAAGATGTTTTTAACATAGTTTTGAGTTTCTTTGTATGGTGGAACTCCATCATATTTATCAACAGCACCAGGACCTGCGTTGTAAGCTGCAAGTGCTAGTATAATATTACCGTTATATTTATTTAACATTGATTTTAAGTATCTAACGCCACCGTCAACATTTTGTGTTGCATTGTATGGATCGTTAACCCCTAGAGCTTTTGCAGTTTCCGGCATTAGTTGCATTAGGCCCATAGCTCCTGTTCTTGAGGTTGCATTTGGGTTAAATCCTGATTCTTGTTTTATTAGTGCTTGAACTAATCTTTCATCTATTCCGTGTTTTTGTGCAACTTTATTTATCATGCCGATTAGTTGGGTTTTGGATGGTGTATTAGCTTTATTTTCTTGCGGATTATAAATTCTTGTTGCATCATTTACTTCTTCTATTGCTTTGCGAAGAGTTGCATTTTGAAATCCGCTTGTATCTATGTCTCCGTCATAAATATTGCCTGTTACATTTAAGGCTTTTGGGTTTAGTAGTAATGAACCAAAATTGCCGCTGGTTGAATTTGCCAAAACTTTTTCAAATGATTGAACATTATTTGCACTAGGTGGATATATTGTATCAAGTGAGTTTTGGATAGTTTGATGTTGTGAATTTTTATTAATATTATTCACATACCCATTAAGCTGCGAAGCCCGTTTCATTGCAGCAGCTTTTCCACCGGAATTTAACAAGCTTTGTATCATTTCAGAGAACATTTTATTATACTACCTCCCAATACATTATTATTTTACTTAAGTTTTAAAAATAATGTATCCTCCATATGGTTTAAGGATATTGATTAAAATGTCAATAAATATTATAAATTAGGAGATATCGAAAGATTTTTTATTTTATAAACATGCAATCTCCATAGGAGAAAAATCGATATTTATTTTTTATAGCCTCTTCATAGGCTTTTAAAATAAAATCTTTTCCAGCCAATGCACTTACAAGCATTAGTAATGTTGATTTTGGTAAGTGAAAATTAGTTATTAATCTATCTATAACTTTAAATTCATAAGGCGGATAGATAAATAATTCAGAATGGCTATGACAGGCTTTAATACAGCCAAATTGCTGATAGGCTGTTTCAAGAGTTCTTACTGTTGTTGTTCCAACGGCTACAATCTTTTTGCCTGATTCTTTTGCTTTATTTATTTTATTTGCAGCTTCTTGAGTTATTTCAAATGTTTCAGAGTGCATTTTATGGTCTAAAATGTTTTCACATTTTACAGGTCTAAATGTCCCAAGACCGACATTTAATGTGATGTATACAATCTCAACACCTTTTGCTTTTAACTTTTCTAGGATGTCTTTTGTGAAATGTAAACCGGCAGTCGGAGCTGCAACAGATCCTTCATCTTTTGCATAAACTGTTTGATATCTTTCCATATCAAAGTGTTTAATTTCCTCAGATTGCATTTTCCTCTCAATATAAGGTGGAAGTGGAATATTCCCTACTCGGTGCAAAATTTCAAATAAATCACCTTCATAAAGCATTTCTATTTGCCATTCTCCATCATCTTCCAGTTTTTCTAAGATTTTTACTGATAATTCATCACTTATTTTGATTATTGTATCAGGTTTTACTCTTTTTGACGGTTTAATTAAAGCTTTCCAAATACATTTATCTTTGTCAGTGTTACTTTTATCTACTTCAAGTAAGAAAACTTCAATTTTAGCACCTGTATCTTTGTGCCCATATAATCTTGCAGGTAAAACCTTTGTGTTATTTAGAACTAAAATACAATTATCATCAATATAATCAACAATATCGAAAAAGTGTTTATGTTCTATTGTTTTATTTTCACGATCCAGTACCATCATTTTTGAATTTTCTCGTTTATCTGATGGCATTTGAGCAATTAATTCTTCAGGTAAATTATAATCGAATTCTGAAATATTCATGATTTTATCCTTTTTTATAAAAACAACTCCAATATTATAATATTGGAGCTGTTTTTTGTATTCTATTTAATTATTTTTCGTTTACTTTTTTTGCATTTTTTAATTCGCTATCATTAACAGCTTCTTTTTTCTTAGCTTCTTCTTCATCAATTTGTTTATTGATAAGAACTGTTTGTAATATTTGGATAATGTTACTTGTTATAAGATATAGCAAAACCCCTGCCGGAATTGGGATTACCACAAATGTTGCAATAATCATAAGTGGCATAAATGTTCCCATTGATTTTTGTAAAGCTTGTTGAGTTGGGTCTGTTGAGTCTGTTTTATTCATAGACATCATAATCTTTTGGGAAATAATCATTGTTACAGCAAATAACAAGATTAAAATTATAACGTCCCAGTGAAGAGTTTTGTTAACGGGTACGGTAGGAATTGTAGCTCTTAAAATACCGTCATCAAGTTTTTGATCTCTTACGAAAGTAACTGTTTCACTTTCTCTAATATTACTGTTAGTAACAGTTAAATCAGCTTTCTCAATTTTATTAAGTTGGCTGTATTTTAGTTTATTAAAGCTATTCAAACTAACTTCCAAAGTAACATCTTGTCCAGGAATAAGTTCACCTTGAATATCTATAGCTTGAGTAGGATCACTAACTTTTACATTTTTCAAAGTTTCATCAGGTAAATAAACAGTAGCAGTGTTACCTAAAATGAATTTATCACCTTTAGCAGCACCAAGTTTACCGTCTTGAGAAATTCCTGCAGTAGCCCTCATTGTTGTTGCTAAACTTTTTATAAATAGGAAATGTTGATCACCTGCAACTTGTATAAATTGAGGGCTTATTAATGCTGAATATAACAAGATGAATATCGGCATTTGAATTAAAAGTGGTAAACATCCGCCCATTGGATTGAATTTATGTTCTTTATAGAACTCCATCATTTTTTGTTGCATCATTTGCGGATTGTTTTGATATCTATCTTGGATAGCTTTCATTTTCGGTTGTAGAGTTTGCATCATCTTCATAGAGCGTTGTTGTTGGACATTCAAGTGCCACATAGCAGCTCTAACGATTATTGTCAAAAGTATAATTGCTAAACCGTAGCTACCGACAAATTTAGCTAATAAGCTTAAAAATTTTATAGTTAAAGTAATGAAATCCACTTCCCTAATCCTCTCTTTAGTGTAAAATCTCTCTCTGTAGAATATAATATAAACAATAAGTTAAGTCAAACAACGATTGATTTTTGTTGTTTAAAATCTGAAATAAATAAATGGATTATATGTACTAGCAGCAATAGTTGCACTGGATAGTATGAATAAAATAATAAGCCAAATATTTATAGCAATTTTTGCAAATTTATTTTTAACTTCCAACATTTTAGAAAATAATGGAACTGAGCATAATATTGCAGCTACAAATATAATAATTTCAAATGTATCTATGTAATAACTGAACCCATACACAATATCGTGAATTTTAACAAATCCAAACATATTTTTTTAATAAGTTAGAGCATAAGACATAGTTTCCGCTCTGAACATAACCCAACCTATTACAAATGCAAAAATGCAATATATATGTTGCAAGAAATGAACCCACTTTTGAGTATATTTTTTTTCAAATTCTTTAATATTGATTATTTTTTCTAAAATTATGAAAAATCCGTGCCACATACCCCAGAAAATAAAATTCCAAGCTGCACCATGCCAGATACCTGTTAATAAAAATACTATTCCAAGATTTTTAAGTGTGTTTAGTTTACCGTGTCTATTTCCTCCTAGTGGAATATAAACGTATTCTTTAAACCAAGTAGATAAAGATATATGCCATCTTCTCCAAAATTCTGTTATTGATTTTGAAATATAAGGATAATTGAAGTTTTCCATAAACTTAAAACCAAAGATTAAACCTAATCCAATAGCCATATCTGAATATCCGCTAAAATCAAAGTATAATTGGAACGAATATGCAATAGACCCAATCCAAGCAATAAGTGGAGAGAAAGTATCTGGTGATTGAATAAAAATTTTATCAGCGATAGCTCCCATTGTATTTGCGATAAGCATCTTTTTAGATAATCCGATAATAAATCTTTTTACACCAAGATCAACTTTTTCAAAATTAACTTCACGAGAATCGATTTGTTCTGCTACATCATGATATTTAACAATCGGACCTGCAATAAGCTGTGGAAATAAGCATATGTATAGTGCTAATTTGTAGATATCTTTTTGAACTTTACAATCCCCTCTATAAACATCAACAACATAAGATAAAGCCTGGAAAGTATAAAAAGATATTCCAATTGGCATAACAATATTTAACGGATCTATATGAGCGTGTAAGATATGATTGCAATTATCTATTAGAAAATTAAAATATTTGAAGTATATTAAAAATCCTAAATTTGTAATAATCGTTAAAGTTAAATAAATCTTTTTATGATTTTTAAATTTGTCAATAGCAATAGCACCAAGCCAATTTATAAGTATAGTTAAAAGCATTATTGCAAGGTATCTAGGTTCACCCCAAGCATAAAAAATAATACTTGCTATAAGTAAAATCGGATTGTGAAGTTCTTTTTTGGTGACTAAATAAAGTAACAAAACAATTGGTAAAAATACAAATACAAATGTCATTGAGCTAAATAACATTACTTATCCTCCACAAATATATTTTTTAACTCTTGCAAATTTCCTGGAGTAATGCAGAGTATAATTATATCAGGTTTATAATTTAAAATATCTTTTTTATAATATTTCATTATTTTAAATTCTTCTTCAGTTTTTCTGTTTTTAACGCTGTTAAAACGGATATATTTTAAGTTTTTAAAAGTATAAGGAGTAAATTGTAATAAGTTTTCATTCATGCTTGTGCCCATTTCTAAAACTCTATAGTTTGCACCTTTTGGATAATAGAATGTTTTGTTTTTTGCACCTTCAATATCTTTTATTTTTACTTTTAATAAGTTCTTATTTTTATTTTCATAGTATAAATATTTTGTATCTAGAATTTTATTTGCATAAATGTTTAAAAATGGTGCGCTATTTAAGGCATTACCGTTAAAAAATTGTCGATTAAAATAACTTCTTATTTTTTTTGATTTGAATGTATTGTAATCAGCTTCATTAACTGGTATAATATTAGAATAATCTTTATGAATAGCTTTTATTAGTTCTTGATAACCGATAAATGCTCCGTATTCAGTCCAATGATGGTCAACCTTAAATGCTACCCAATCATTTTCAGAGGCTTTTTTTAATTCGTTAAATGGATAGATAATCGTAGCGTCAGATTCTTTTTGTAGTTTATAAATATTGTTGTTTATAAATTGTAAAGCATCTTGGTTTTTGGCTTCTTTTATTTGTTGTTCTTGATATAGGTATGCATTAAAGGGTACGATTAAAACATATAATTTGATGTTATTTTTTATACAAAATTTGTTAAACATATCTAAATTAGATAGGCTTTTCAAATATGTATTCTTATCTAAATTTCTTTTATTTGGAATATGACTTTTATAAATAGCCCAATTATTAGAGCTTGAATAAAGTATTGTATCATCACTAATTTTTTTATTTATAAGTAATCTAGTTGTATAATGGAGAAAAATTAAATTTTTTCGAAGAAAGAATCTGTCATTAAACCATTCTTCATATTCTTTGCCGAATTTTAGATTTAACTTGCCTTTTTTAGTTATTAGTGGGTGGTATTTAGCAAGAGTTCTGTTTTCGGTATATGAAATTTTACTTTGATCGATGTGAGATATTGGCAAAAATAGAAGAATAAAAAATACAGTAAGAAAAATAATTTCAATTCTGGATTGTTTTTTTATAGATTTAAAATCTGCAATGTAAGATGTTAGCTTTAAACTAAGTAAATATCCTAAAATTAGTACAATTATAAATAACAAAATATCAAAATGAGTAGAATTTTTGTAGCCTAACCAGCAGTGATGAGTTAAGCACAGTAATATAATTGTTATTCCTAACGCTATAAAGTATCTCTTCTTAATTCCAATCATAAATATCCCATTGAATATATTCTATAGATTTCAGTCAATAGAACATGCTCAATGTTACATTAAAATACAGAAGTATGCAAGATAAAGATATAAATATTCAAAATTAAAATAAAGGTTTTATAAGGTTAATAGAATCAAAATTGCAAAAAGATTTTAATTTCTATAATTGATATATAAAAATTTATTATTACAATTTAAAATACAAATATCAAAGATAGTAAAGACAGCATTATTTATTTCTCCTCAAATATTTGCGGAAGTCTTTTTAAATTTAAAGGTGTTATGCAAAGTATAATAATATCAGGTTTGTAATCTAGAATATCTTTTTTATGATATTTCATTATTTTGAATATTTCGCTGTCTTTTCTGTTTTTTATATTATTAAGACTAATATATTTTAAGTTTTTAAAGGTGTATGGAGTAAATTGTAAAAGGTTTTCATTCATACTTGTTCCTGTTTCTAAAACTCTGTAATTAGCTCCTTTTGGGTAATAAAAGGTTTTATTTCGAGTATTATCTGTGTCTATGATTTCAGTTTGTAATAATTTGTGATTTTTATTTTCGTAATATAAATATTTTGTATTTAAAATTTTATTTGCATAAATATTTAACCCTGGTGCCATTTCTAGGGTGTTTCCATTAGTGAATTTTCTATCAAAATCACATCTAACTTTATTGGATCTAAATGTTTTGTAACTTTCTTCTTTAACAGGTACAATGTTAGGATAATCTTTATTAATCTCTTTCATCAATCTTTTGTATCCAATAAACGCGCCA
Source organism: uncultured bacterium (assembly GCA_949292185.1). Classification (GTDB taxonomy): domain Bacteria; phylum Cyanobacteriota; class Vampirovibrionia; order Gastranaerophilales; family Gastranaerophilaceae; genus Zag111. The sequence continues at coordinate 94,562 of CASEYP010000029.1, read as the reverse complement.
TACTCTGTCCAATGATGATCAACTTTGAATGCTACGGATTCTTTTTGGCTTTGAGAGGCTTTTTTTAAATCATCATAAACATAAATTATATCAGTATTTGATAACTTTTGTAATTCTTTAATATTATTATTTAATTGGATTAGTCCTTTGGGATTTGCATAGTCTTTAGCATAGTTTTGGTAGATATATTGGTTATACGGTACAATTAGTACGTAGAGTTTTATGTTATGTTTTTGACAAAATAAATTAAATTTGTCTAGTGAAGCTGCAATTTTTGGAAGTTCCTTTTTGGGAACAGTGTTCTTCTCAGGGATATGAGTTTTACTAAAAACTACATTGTATTCTTTGTAATAGAATGTCTTATTAGTTTCAAAATGTTTATATGAAAAAATTTTATAAATAGTGTTCAGATTAATAAGTTCGTTCCTTAAGAAAAATCGATCATTGAACCAATTTTCAAAATCTTTGCCAAATTTGATGTTTAACTTACCATTTTTAGTTAAAAGGTTTGGGTATTTAGCAAGAGTCCTGTTTTCGCTTATTGATATTTTGCTTTGATCGATACGTGATATTGGTAAAAACAAAAGAACAAAAAATACGGAAAGAAAAACAATTTCAATCCTTGATTTGTTTTCAATAGATTTAAAGTCCGCAATATAAGAAGTTATTTTTAAGCTGAACAAATATCCTAAAATCAGGATGATAATAAATAATAACGCATCAAAATGAATAGAACTTTTGTAACCTAACCATATATGGTGGGTTAAAATGAGTAAAAGAATCGTAATAAAAAATGCTATGATGTATCTTTTTTTCATTCTCTTCCACGTAAATTATAAATAAATCCCAACATTTTTAATATTACATAAATATATGGTCTAATCAATATAAAATAGACAAAAAAAAGACTTTAGATATATTCTAAAGTCTTTTTTAAAATGGTCGGGATGACACGATTTGAACGTGCGACCCCCTCGTCCCAAGCGAGGTGCGCTACCAAGCTGCGCTACATCCCGTAGGGGTAAAATAATGCGTCTACATTATTTTGGGTTGACATTGCTGTCACAAGATTTATTCTATGGCAAACATTTTTCAAAGTCAAGAACTTTGATTGTAATTATTTTTTTCTAATTTTACATTTTTAATAATTATGATTTTAAATTATCTTATGATACAATTATCGTACTATGGTTAGGCTTATTAATAAAAATAATATTGGTCAAGTTACCGATCTTGCGTATTCAATTATGAAGATGCAAGAACTTTTTACTTATGTTGCGGAGTTTAATAATCCTAATTTGTCCCCTTGTATTTATGTGATGTGGCATGAAAATCAATTTTGTTTACATGGAATTCAAGATAGAGGTAATATTAATATTCTAATAAGTAACTCTCTTGATGGTGAAATTATAGCCAGGGTTTGTGAAAAATGGGGGTTTAAGACTTGCAGGGGGTCTTCAAAAAGAAAAGGTGCCGTTTCCGGAACGTTGAAAATGATTTCAAAGTTAAAGGACGGTGAAAATATTGCAATAATGGTTGATGGTCCAAGGGGCCCATTGCATAAGGTTAAATCAGGAGCTATTGTTTTAGCAAGAGAAGCTAATGTTCCTATTGTTCCTGTACATTGGTATTCCCCGAATTTTACATTTATAAAATTTCCTTCTTGGGATAAGATGACATGTCCTATTGGACCATGTTGGTTGTTGAATTTATATGGGGATCCTATATATGCAAAAGATAAATCTGACAAGCAAGTTGCAGAAGAAATAAGAAATTCTTTAATGAATTTGCAAAAAATTGCGCCTGAAAAATATAAGGAGGCGAAAGCGTTAAAGTTATGGAAGAAAAGAAAGTAAATATTTCATTATTGCAAATGTCTTCTGTTATTGGAGATGTTGATGCGAATATTGAAAAAGTTTCAAATATTTTAAAAAGGGATTTAAATTGTAAAACTGATGTTATTATATTGCCTGAAGTTTGGACTGTAGGTTGGTCTTGCTCAAATTTTAGAAAAACAGCTCAAGAGTCTGAAAATGATATAGTTTTAAAGTTTTTATCAGATGTAGCAACGCAATATAATACAAATATCATAGGTGGGAGTTATATTACTAAAAAAGATGATAAGTTTTATAATACGTGTCCCGTATTAGATAGAAAAGGTAAATTAGTAACAACATATTCTAAAATGCATTTATATTCTTATTATGGATGTGATGAAGGTAGTTATGTTTCAGAAGGTGATACTCCTGTTATGGTTGAGTTAGATGGAGTTAAGTACGGACTTAGTATATGTTATGATATTCGTTTCCCTGAACTTTACAGGGCTTATACAAAAGCTGGTGCAGATATTTTAGTTGATTGTGCGGCGTGGGGTTCTAAAAAGCCTATACCGTGGGAAATGATGACAAAATCAAGAGCTATAGAAAATCAATGTTATATGTTAGCTTTAACTCAATCTGGGTATATTGAAAACGGGGAATATAATTTAGGTCAATCCAGAATTATTGATTACAAAGGCGATGAAGTAGCTTCTATTATGGATGGAGAAGGTCTTATTAGTGCTGACATTTCTATTGATGAGATGTATGATTTTAGAAAGAAGGCTCCTATATTAAATGATATTAAAAATAAATATGAGGTGAAAATCTTATGCGAAAAATATTAATTCTTTTGATTTCATTAATGTTTACATTAACTTCAGCATATGCGGAATCTATAAATAGAACTTTAAGTTCATTAGGTGTAAATAAAGATAATATATCTGTTTCAATAAAAAATGTTGAAAATGGTAATGTATTATATGAATTGCATGAAAAAACACAAAGGGTTCCAGCCTCAACTCTAAAAGTTATTACAACGGCTGCTGCTGTTGATACATTAGGGTCTGATTATAAGTTTTCAACTAAAATGTATAAAAGTACAAATAATGATTTGTATATAAAGTTATCTGCAGATCCCCTTTTATCATCTAATGATTTAGGGTTATTATTGGATGGTGCCATTGCGAAAAATATTGTTCCAAAGAATGTTTATTTGGATGATAGTATTTTTGATAGAGTAGAGTGGGGAAAAGATTGGTTAGCTGAAGATGAATTGGAATCTTCGGTTCCAAAATTTAGTGCTTATAATATTGACGGAAATTTATTAAAAATAGAAGTTGCTCCAACTGCAAATCATGTTCCTGCAAGTGTTACAGTTAAGCCTTTTTATCCAATTTCTTTTATGAATTTGGTAGAGACAGATTTGCATATGCAAAATAGTGTGACTATTGAAAAAAGCGATTCAAATATTCCTAATATGTTAAAAATATCAGGTGTTGTGTCTAAGCTTTATAATACATATCTTCCGGTTTCAAATCCTAAAATGAATTTTATTTTACGATTAGAAGAAGCTATGAGAAATAAAAAATTTCAATATTTTAATCCTATAAAAATAGCTTTGTTACCTAAATCAAATGTATATATAGTTTCTCAAGTTGATCACAATTTAAGCGATGTTGTTGCAGAAGTCTTAAAAAATAGCAGTAATTTAGCTTCAGAAACTTTGTTTAAAACGGCAGGTGCAGTTTGGGCAAATTCATCAGGAAGTTTTGAAAATTCAATGGGGATGTTGAATGCATATTTGAAAAAATACGATATAAGCAATAAAGATATTAATATAGTGGATGCTAGCGGGGTTTCTCATAATAATTTGGTTACAGCTGATTTTATGACAGATTTTCTTGTTATGAAATCAAAGTCTGAAAATTTCGCAGATTATGAATTGTTATTTCCAGCACCAGGTATGGGAACTTTAAAAAATAGAATGTTGTATTTCAAAGATAATTTACGTGCAAAAACAGGAACATTATCAGGTGTAAGTGCTTTAGCCGGTTACATAGTATCAAGAAGAGGTAAAATTTATGCATTTGATATTATGATAAATGATCCTGATACAACATCTGCAGATAAGAAAAATATTGAAGAACAAATTCTTCGTGAAGTATACATAAATAATTAAAAAGATAAGAAAAGGATTTAATATGTACGAACCAGAAGTATCAGTAATTGTTTCAACTTCAAATATAGTAGACAAAAATCAATCAGACGATTTTACGCTGTTGGTAAATTTATTAGAAAAACAAACTTATCCGTATGTAGAATTGTTGGTTATGGATAATGCATCTAGTGATGGCACTCAAGTGTTGTTAAAAGAATATAAGAATGCCGGGTATTTAAATTTTTTCTCAGAACCTGATAGGGGAAAATTTGATGCATATAATAAAGGAGCATTAAGAGCAAAAGGAAAATATTTATCCTTTATCAGTTGTGATGATTTTTATCATGATATAACTGCTATTGCTGATATCGTTAACCTTATGGAAACAGAGGATGCAGATTTTTGTTTCTTCCCTGCATATTGTTGCCATCCTGAAGGGTATGTATTTCAATTTACGCCGGCAATGCTGAATGCTTTTCAGGTTGTTCCTTGTCCTAGACAGGCAATGTTTTTTAAACGTTCTGCTTTAGAAAAATTAAATTTCTTTGATGATAAATTTAAGATTATGGCAGATTATGATTTGACAATAAGGCTGTTGTTAGGTGGATTTAAAGGTGTTTTGTTTGAACCTATTTCAGTAACTTGTAAAGTAGGCGAACAGGTTACTAAACATTCCGTGCAGGTTGAAGCTGAATGTAGCCATATTTTTTATAAAAATTATAAAGCTTTTTATCCAATGACAAATGAGGTGCTTGATAGACTTGTAAAATTATCTGAAATTCCAAAACCATTATTGGATAAATTGGTTGATACTTTCCCTCCTGAAGATAGGGATTTATTTTATGAAAGATATCAACAAATGTATGATATGCGTGTTGAAGCTGTAAAAAATCTTAGAGCGCAAGAACGTAGAGGTCGATAGCTTTTTATAATATTTACAAATAATATTTTCAAGTTTATAATTAAATTAAGATACTATTTAGGTTAGGAAAGTTAGGGTAAATATGAAGGAACAAAAAATAGCAGTATTAGGTTGCGGTTTGTGGGGACGAAATATCGTTCGAAATTTCTATAATCTTAATGCTTTAGGTATGGTATGTGATTTGGATGATGAAAACCTTGCAAAAGTTAAAGAGCAATATCCTGGAATTCCAACAACTAAAGATTTTCATGATATTTTAAACAGTAAAGATATAACTGGTGTTGTAGTTGTTACACCAAGTCATACTCATTATAAGTTTGTAAAAGCAATGCTTGAAGCAGGTAAAAATGTATATGTTGAAAAGCCTATTTCAACAGTAGCGCAAGAGGCTCGTGATTTAACTGATTTGGCTGATAGCAAAGGGTTAGTTTTGATGGTAGGTCACTTATTGTTGTATCATCCTGCCGTAAACAGATTAAAAATGCTTGTCGAAGACGGAGTTTTGGGTGATATTGTATATGCTCAAAGTGATCGTTTAAATATAAATTATTTTAAAAATGATAGAAGTGTAATGTGGGATTTAGCTCCACATGATGTTTCTATGATTAGTTATGTTTTAGGTAAAAATCCAAAACGTGTAATTTCGGCTATCGGATGTTCTTCTGATGGTAATGATATTATGGATATTACGCATATCGGAATATTAATGGAAGGTGGCGCAATTGCTCATATTACTGATAGTTGGATTACACCGAGAAAACATGTTCAACTTTTGGTTAGAGGAACTAAGGCTACTGCCATTTTAGATGATACTGTTCCGGAACATAAATTAACTATTTATGATAATTATAAGGCTGGAACTATTGAAAATGTTCAGTTAGATTATTTGGAGATTGAACCATTAAAATTAGAATGTCAGCATTTTATCAGTTGTTGTGAAACCGGTAAAAAAGCCAGATCTGATGGGGAAAATGGTTTTATTGTAGTTAGTATATTAGAAGAAGCAGAAAAAATTATGCTTGGTGATAGAGCAAAGAATTTAGACCATGTAGATTTTGCTTTATCAAGATCTAAAAAATTATAATTTGTAAAAGAGGGAGATATGGCAAATTTTATTTCAATATTTAGAATATTTGTGGCATTATTAGCAGTATTTTTATTATTTGTGCCAACAACATTAGCTTATGCTGTTGCATTTGTTTTGACTATTATTGCATTCTCATTAGATGGTGTTGATGGTTATGTCGCAAGAAAATTTCATGAAGAATCTGAATTAGGTTCTGTATTAGATATTATGGGTGATAGAATCGTAGAAGTTTCTTTTTGGGTTGCTTTTGCGGTATTAGGTTATCTTGCAGGTGAAAATCAAGCTTTAAATGCAATGTTTCCTATTGTTTGTGTAGCCAGAGCATTTACTACAGATGGAATTAGAAGTGTAGCTTTATCAAAAGGCTTTACAGCGTTTGGCGATAAAACTATGCAGTCTACTCCTATTGGTAAATTTATTTGTGCTTCAAGATTTATGAGAATATCTTATGCGGTTGCAAAAGTTATGGCATTTATAATTATTATTCTTGCCAATACTCCTGGTATGGAAGTTTATTCTTGGACACCGATATTAAATACTGTAGGTATAGTTCTTGCTTGGATTGCAATTATATTTTGTGTTGTTAGAGGGTTACCTGTAGTATTAGAGTGTAAGAATATTATAAATAAGTAGTAAGATTGTTTGATAAGTTATGGCTAAGTTGAATATAGTTTTATATGAACCTGAAATTCCGCAAAATACAGGAAATATAGCAAGACTTTGTGCATGTTGTGGCGCAAGTTTGTATTTGGTTGGTAAATTGGGTTTTTCATTATCCAGTAAATATACAAAACGTGCAGGTTTGGATTATTGGGACAGTGTAGATATTCATAAACTTGAGTCTATGGACGAGTTGTATAATGAATTTCCTAATGGAACATTCTATTATTTAACAACGAAGACAGATAAATTATATACCGATATCAAATTCAAAGACGGTGATTTTATTGTTTTTGGTCCGGAAACAAGAGGATTGCCTGATAAATATGTGAAAGATTCACATGCCAGAACAATTCCTATGAAGGAAGGTCAAAGAAGTTTAAATTTATCTAATTCTGTAGCGATAGTAGCTTATGAGGCAATTAGGCAAAATGGATTATAAATTACCTAAAAGGGTTCCAAATTCCAATAAGGGAACTTATGGCAGAGTATTAAATGTTGCAGGGTCTGAGTATATGCCGGGTGCTGCATATTTATCAAGTGTATCAGCATTAAAAGTAGGTTGTGGGTATTGTTTTTTATGCTCAGAAGATAGCGTTTTAAAAACAGTTGCTGCACAAACTCAGAATATTGTTTTTGTTCCGTTAGATAAGTTGCTTGAAAACTTAAATATTTCAGATGTAGTTGAAATTGGTTGTGGCTTATCTCAAAGCGATAATGCTGTAAATATTTTTAATACTGTTGTTGAAAATGTAGATAAGAATATTCCATTAATTATTGATGCAGATGGATTAAATATTTTATCAAGGGCTCCGGAAGTTTTAACATCAAGTGAAATTTCAAATATTATACTGACTCCTCATCCAAAGGAAGCTTCAAGACTTTTGGATTGCTCTTTGGATTATGTATTATCAGATGTTGGATCTGCTGCGAATAAAATATCTGAAATATACAATTGTATTACGGTTTTAAAAACTCATAATACTGTTGTAGTATCGCCTGATGGCAGACATTATATAAACCATACGGGAAATAGTGCTATGGCAAAAGCTGGTTCAGGGGATGTTTTGGCTGGCATGATAGCAGGGTTTGTTGCACAAAAAATGGATATATTTGAAGCTTCTGTAATGGGTGTATATTTGCACGGCTTAAGTGGAGATATAGCAGCAGAAAAGCTTACCGAATATTCAGTAATGGCTGAAGATTTGATAAGCTTTATTCCAAATGCTATAAAAACTTTGTTGGATTAACCAAAGATATCGATATGCATACTAGCATCTTTAGCTTCTGCAACCGGAGTTCCGTGAGCAACAGCCCAGTTGTAGTTGTTATTTCTTGTTTGAGAAAGGTCAGTAGCTCTGCTGTTTAATGTTGGTGCAAATGGGCTTGAATATCTAGCAGCATTGCTTTCTTCTTCTAACATTCTCATTGTTGTATCGTGGAATTTAGATTCACTTATTGCATTTTCTACAGCTTTGATTTCTTTTGGGCTGTATATTTTACTAGCTTTTACATATTCTTGAGCTGCAGAGCTAGCTTTTTGTATGCCTTTTGTTAACATATCTTCTCTACCGGTAAATGTGATTTTTGTTACGTTCATATTTTTCTCCTTTTCTGTTTTTGAGTCTATTTTTAATTCATATATTATATTAAACTTGCTAATTTTTAGAAACATATAACCTGACAGGATAATTTTAACCATCTCTCTCCCATCAGGTTATATTATTTTTTATCTATTTTTATTTATTTTAATGTGCTAACTTTCTATTTGAGCCATTATTTCAAAAGGTTTTTCAACGACTTTCATTGTGTTTCTTGTAATAATACCTCTTTTTAATTCTGTGAAACTTGCTCTTTTTGATCTGAATTTATCTTTTAAAAATTCATAAGCAACTTTTGGATCACATTTTGAACCACAAGTGAATAAATCAACAGCTGCATACCCTAATTCCGGCCATGTATGTATTGCTAAATGACTTTCGGCAATAATAACAACTCCTGAAACTCCGTATGGACTAAACATATGGAAGCATTTTTGAACAATAGTTGCTCCACATTCTAGTGCTGAATCTATCATATATTTCTCTACTTTATCTAAACTGTTTAATGTATTAGGGTCACATTCAAAAAATTCGGCTAATACGTGTTGTCCTAAATGGATTTCATCAATATCTGAATTTAATTGAAACATGTCTAATGGTGATTCTGTCAATTTAATTGTCTCCTTATGTCATAAATGTATATTTTTCACACAAATACATAATATAACAAAAGTTTTTTTTTTGTTAGTTCTTTGTGGGCTAATGCATATTAAATTTTTATTAAATGTCATAAAGACACTAGTACCTTACATTTGAATAAATTTATACATGTTAAGTTTTATTAATCGTATTTTAAAATGGTGGCATTTGTACTAAAATCAAAGTATGAATAATAAAATTATAGTAATAGATGATGATCCGTCTATAAATGAATTAATAAAGGTAAATTTAGAGTTATCAGGTTATAGTGTTATTCAGGCTTATGATGGTGTGAAAGGGTTTGCTTTGGTAAAACAGGAAATGCCGTCTTTAATTATTTTAGATGTAATGATGCCTGATGTTGATGGATTCACGGTTGCCAAAAGAATCAGGCAAAACGAAGAAACAAAGAATATTCCAATTATTATGCTAACTGCGTTATCTCAATTAAATGATAAAGTTAACGGTTTTAATATTGGGGTAGATGATTATTTGGTTAAGCCTTTTGAAGTTGAAGAACTTATGGTGAGGGTTAGGGCTTTGTTAAAAAGAACTAAGCAAATTCCTGAATCTGCTTCAACAAGAGATTTGTTGACTCTTGGCGAAATAACATTGCTGCCAGAGCAGTATAGTGTAAAAATAGGTGATAAACAGGCAAAATTAACACCTATAGAATTTGATATATTTAATTTGTTATTTCAAAATCATGGGAATATGGTATCATCTGCAAAGTTATTAAAAGATATCTGGGGATATTCTCCCGATGATGACATTGAAACAATAAGAGTTCATATAAGACATTTGAGAAGTAAGATTGATAAAATTGCAAACGGAAAAAAATATATTGAAACAATCTACGGCGGCGGTTATAAATTGAATATTGACGCATAAGATTTCAATAATTTTGGGAGTTAGTGTTGAAATTAAAATTCAAAGGTACCTGGAGAGTATATCAAAAAAGAATATTAGACAGTCTTGAGTTTCACCTTAGTGATAAGAAGCTTCATATTGTTGCGGCACCGGGTGCCGGTAAAACTACTTTAGGAGTTGAAGTTATTGCTCGTATAAATAAACCCGTTTTAATTTTGGTGCCGACAAATACAATTAAAAATCAATGGAAAGAGAGAATATGTTCATCTTTTCTTGAGCCTGAAGATTATAATCTGGTATCAGTTAATATAAGAAAGCCTTCTTTTATTACTGTGACTACATATCAAGCATTGCTTGCGGCTTTTTGTTCAGGTGCAAAGGAGGATAATTTTGAAGAACAGGATAATTCTGAACTTTCGGAGGAAGAAAATGAGGAATCCATAGTTTCTTCTAAACGTTTCAATTCTTCAAAGGCTGATGAAATTATTGAAATTTTAAAATCTGCAAAAATTTCCCTATTATGTTTTGATGAGGCTCATCATTTAAGAAAAGAATGGTGGAAGGCTTTGACTTATCTGGTTGAAGAACTTCAACCGGAGCAGACTGTTGCGTTGACGGCGACTCCGCCTTATGATGTTGATTATGCCGAGTGGCAGAGATATGAAGACCTTTGCGGAGATATAGATGAAGTTATATCTATTCCCGAACTGGTGAAAAATGGTGACTTATGCCCGCATCAGGATTTTATATATTTTTCATTGCTTAGAAAAAATGAAAAAGAATTTATAAACAACTATACAGCTAAAATTTCTCAATTTTTAGATAAGCTGTTTGCAGATGAAGAATTGATTGCATATTTTAGTTCAATAAAGGTTTTGGAATGTGAAGATAATATTCAAATTGAAAAAATTTTAGATAATCCCGAGTTTTATGTGTCTGTAGCAGCTTTATTAAAAATGAAGGGGGTAAAAATCCCGAAGAGTTTTCTTAATTTATTCGGAGCAAAAGAAATTGAACTTCCTAAATTTAACATTAAACAGGCAAAAATTTTTCTAAACGGCTTTTTATGTTCAGACTCTTTTGAGTTTCCTGAAATGGAAGAAAAAATTCAGGAATATCGTTCTTTTGCAAGAAAACTTGGCTTGATTCACAATAAAAAAATTGTTCTTGATGATAGCGTGAAAGTTCAAAAACAAATCGCAAATTCTCTTGGTAAACTTGATTCTATTGTCAAAATTGTTGAATTGGAATCTAATAATCTTGGAAATGCTTTGCGTATGGTTATCCTTGCTGATTATATAAGAGCAAATGATGTGGATAATTCTCATCTCGGTGTTGTACCTATCTGGAGAATATTAAAAAATAAGTTTAAAACTTTAAATATAGGCATTTTATGCGGTTCTCTTATTTTATTACCGGCAGGTGTAAAAGAAGCTTTTTATAATCTTTTAAAGGCTGAAAATATTGCTGAGGATTGTATTTCAGTTACCGAATATAAAGAGGATTTCAATTTTATAAAAATTACTCCGAAAGATTCTGCTAAGCACTGTATTGTTGCATTGATTACAGAAATGTTCAATAAGGGGTTTGTTAATGTTCTTGTCGGAACGCAGGCTCTTTTAGGTGAAGGCTGGGATGCACCTTCTATAAATTCTTTAATTCTTTCAAGTACAGTTAGTTCTTATATGCTTTCTAACCAGATGCGGGGCAGAGCTATAAGAATAGATAAAAATAATCCTGATAAAGTTTCTAATATCTGGCATCTTGCATCCATTCAAGTTCCGCAATCTGATAATGATTTGGATAATAATATTTTTGCACCTGTTTTGACTTCCAATGATATAGATTCTCTCAATGCCGGACTTTATGATTTGAAGCAATTAGCAAAAAGGTTTGAGGGCTTTGAAGCTCCTTCATATTTCTTTAATCACGAAATCGTAAATGGGATTGACAGAGTTTTTTCATTAAAAGATTTTCAAATGTTGAAGATTTTGGGTGAACAAAGATTTTTTCAAAATCTAAACGGGAAAATAATGACTCTTGCAAAAAACAGAGAACAGACAAAACAATGGTGGCAAAAATCTTTAAATCTCGGGTATAATAGTTCTTATATGCATTTGAGAACAGGAGTTGATGTTGCCAGACCTACTGCTAAAACTCTTTGTTATTCGGGTTATAAAGCAATCTTATTCAGTATATTAGCTATTGTTTTTGCTGTATGTTATTTTTTGATTGAGTTTTCGGTAATGGTTGCATTTATAGTGTTTATCATAGGCACTTTGCTTGCTTTTATTTATGTGGCTTATCACTATCTCAGAACCGGAACTGTAGAATCAATAATGAAACAGATTGCTATTGTTCATCTGGAAACTTTAAGCTATCTCGGGTACATAAATACTTCATTGAAAAAAGTTGGTATACATGTTGATTCTACAGAGTTAAGTGTATTTGTTGACTGCGAAAACTTACCAACTGAAGAAAACAATCTTTTGATAAATTCAATGAAGGAATTTTTGGATCCTATTGAAAATCCAAGGTATATTCTTATAAAAAAAGATAAATTTGCAAAATTTATTAACCAGACTGATTATTTTGCTATTCCTGCTATATTTTCATCAAAGAAAAAGGATGTACAGGTTTTTGAAAAGTTGTGGATGAAATATATCGGACCTTGCGAATGTGTTTATACAAGAAATTTAGAGGGGCGAAAAATATTATTAAAAGCAAGAAATTTAGCATTTTCATCTTTAAAACGAAATAAATCAAAGAAACTTTCAAAATGGCAATAAAAACATATAAAAACGAGTTTCCAAAATTTAAGGAAACTCGTTTCAGGTTTTTAAATTTTATAAAACTACGCTTCAGCAGGAGCTTCTTGAGCAGCAGCTTCAGCTTCAGCGGCAGCTTTTGCAGCTTCTTCTTCAGCTTGTTTTTTAGCTAATGCTTTTTTAGATAATTTTACAGTTTCTTTTTTAACATAGTTTAAAGTACCATCTTCGTTGCAATTCTTAATTAAATAAGCAACTGTTTCTGTAGGTTGAGCACCTTTTGAAATCCAGTCTAGGGCAGATGCTTTATCTAATTTCATAACTTTAGTTTTAGGATTGTAATGACCTAATTCTTGAATTGGTCTACCTTCTCTTTTTGTTGTTGAATTGATAACGATAATTCTGTATGTAGGGTTTTTCTTAGCACCCAATCTTTTTAATCTGATTTTTAACATTTTGTTTTTTCCTTCTTTATTACTTTCATTTGTATCAGTAAGCTAACCGCCGCTTGTTAGATTACCTGAATCAGGATAAAGAGGAATCTCCTGACTCTGTCTTGATTTAATCATAAATATTTTTTTCTTGCAAGTGTTTGTTAATTTTATGTAGAATACTTATCTCGCTAGAGATGTAATCCTTTTATATGAGTTGCTTTTATTCTTTTTTGAGATAAAATTTAACAAGATATACATGTAATAATAAAAAAGGATGAAAAAATGAAAACAACATTAACAAAAGGAAAAGAAAATTTAGTTAGTATAGAAGTTGTAATTCCTGAAAAAGAAGGTGCAACTGCATACAATCAAGCTGTTAGCCGTATTTCTCAACATATCAATATTGATGGTTTTAGAAAAGGTAAAGCTCCAAAGGCTGTAGTTGAAAGACACGTTGGCGTTGACAGAATTCAACAAGAAGCTTTGGAAATTTTATTACCAAAATATTTAGGTCAAGCTATTTATGATAACAAGTTGGATGTAATAAGCCAACCTGCTATTACTGGTTATAAATTTGAACAAGGTAAAGATGTTGAAGTTACTTTTGAAGTTGAAACAAGACCTGAAGTTAATTTAGGTGTTTATAAAGATTTAGATTTGAAAGTTGAAATTGCAGCTGAAGTAGATGATGCATTTGATAAAGCTTTAAATAATTTCTTAGCACAACACGCATCTATGGAATTGGTATTAGATAGACCATCTAATGATACTGATACAGTTGTATTTGATTTTGAAGGAACTTGTAACGGTGAGGCTATTCAAGGCGGAGCTGCAAAAGGTTATGCTCTTGATTTAGGTCATTCTAATTTTATTCCTGGATTTGCTGAACAATTAGTTGGACACAATATCAAGGATGAATTTGATATTCAAGTTACATTCCCGGAAGATTATCATGATGAAAAGTTAAAAGGTCAGCCTGCAACTTTTGCTATTAAGATCAACGAAATTAAACAAAGAGTTTTACCTGAATTAACAGATGAATTTGTTAAAAAGACAACTAAATTCTCAACAGTTGATGAATTAAAAGCAGATATCAAAGATTACTTAGAAAAACAAAGAGAAAACTTAAGAAAAGTAAGTGCTGAAAATGTTGTATTTAAACAAGTTGCAGACACTTCATCAGTTGAAATTCCACAAAGTATGATTGATAGAGAAGTTGAATCATTAAAAGCTGATTACAAACAAAGATTATCTTATCAAGGTATTGATTGGGATACATTTGTTAAATCTCAAGGTGATGAATCTGTATTTAATCAAACTTTAGTAGATGATGCAAAAGCAAGAATTAAAAATTCTTTAATTATTGATAAAATTGCAAAAGAAGCAGATGTTAAAGTTGAACAAAAAGATTTCCAAGATAAAATCAATCAATTAGCAGCTGCTTATGGCACAACTGTTCAAGAATTGATGAAACAGTTTGGTCAAAACCCTGATTTCTTAGCTACTTTATCTCAACAAATTGTTAATGATAAAGTTAGAGAGTATTTAATTTCTAATAATAAATTTGAATATGTTGAAATTAAATCAGACAAGAAAGCAGTTGAAGCTTAGCAAATAATAGTTATAATGTAAAAATAAGAAAGGGAATTAAATCATGAGTTTTGTACCTGTAGTAATTGAACAATCAAGCAGAGGTGAAAGATCATTTGATATTTTCTCAAGATTGTTGAGAGAAAGAATTATCTTTTTAGGAACTGCAATTGATGATATGGTTGCAAATTTAGTTGTAGCTCAATTATTGTTATTGGATAGTGAAAATCCTGAAAAAGATATTATGTTATATATCAACAGCCCTGGCGGAAGTGTTACTGCAGGTTTCGCAATTTATGATACAATGCAACACATTAGAGCAGATGTATCTACAATTTGTTTAGGTCAAGCTGCTTCAATGGGTGCATTTTTACTTTCTTCAGGAACAAAAGGTAAGAGAATGGCTTTACCTCATTCAAGAGTTTTAATTCACCAACCTTTAGGTGGTGCTCAAGGTCAGGCTACTGATATTGAAATTCAAGCAGCTGAAATTATCAGAATTAAAAAATCATTGAATGAAATTTTAGCAAGCAATACCGGACAATCTATTAAGAAAATCGAAAAAGATACTGATAGAGATTATATTATGACTCCTCAGGAAGCTTTGGAATACGGTATGATTGATAAAGTCATTTCTCGTGATGCTGTAAAATAGGTATTATAAATTGGAGATATTTAAATGCCAAAAAATGATGACAAATTAAAATGTTCTTTTTGCGGAAAAACTCAAGACCAAGTTAAAAAATTAATTGCTGGTCCAGAAGTTTATATCTGCGATGAGTGTGTAGAACTTTGTAACGAAATTTTGGATGAAGAATTTTTCGAATCAAAGGAAAAGGAAGGTACTACAGAGGGTGAAAACTTAGAAAAATCTGAAAAACCTATTCCAAAACCTCACGAAATAAAAGAATATTTAGATCAATATATTGTAGGACAGGATGATGCTAAAAAAGTATTGTCAGTTGCTGTTTACAATCACTATAAGAGATTAAAACACAATAAGGATGCAAATAAAGATTCTGTAGAAATACAAAAATCTAATATTTTGCTTGTTGGTCCTACAGGTTCAGGTAAGACATTGTTAGCTCAAACTCTGGCAAAGATGTTAGATGTACCGTTTGCAGTTGCAGATGCTACAACTTTAACTGAAGCCGGATATGTTGGTGATGATGTTGAAAACATATTGCTTCGTTTATATCAAAATGCTGAGTTTGATTCTGCTAAGGCTGAACGAGGTATTATTTACATCGATGAAATCGATAAAATTTCAAGAAAATCTGAAAATACATCAATAACAAGAGATGTATCAGGTGAAGGTGTACAACAAGCCTTATTGAAAATGATAGAAGGTACTGTTGCTCATGTTCCGCCACAAGGTGGAAGAAAGCACCCTCATCAAGAATTTATTGAAATTGATACAAGTAATATCCTATTTATCGTAGGTGGTGCGTTTGTCGGGTTAGAAAAGATTGTTGATAGACGTGCCGGTGAAGGTAATTCCGTTGGGTTTGGCGCTAAGGCTCCATTATCTCAAGCAGAAAAGGAAGCAAATGCAGTTAAGTTATTAAAGAAATTGCAGCCTGAAGATTTGTTAAAATTCGGTTTAATCCCTGAATTTATCGGTCGTATTCCGGTGTATGCAGTATTAGACCAGTTGAATGAAAAAACATTAAAAATGATTTTAACTGAACCAAAGAATGCTGTATTAAAACAATACCAAGCATTGTTAAAAATGGATGGTGTTGATTTGGAATTTGAACCTGAGGCAGTCGATTTAATTGCAAAAGAGGCTATCAAACGTAAAACAGGTGCTCGTGCATTACGTTCAATAGTTGAGGAGATTATGTTAGATGTAATGTATGATGTTCCAACAAAAGAAAATATTACAAAATTTGTTGTAACAGCTGATATGGTTAAGAATCGTAAAAATGCTGAAGTAGTGCCTCTTCCAACAAAAGATACTGAAGCAAGTGAAATCGCTTAATCTTAGATAAATGTTGAATAAAAAAATAAGCCCTTTATTAAAGGGCTTATTTTTTTATGTATAGTTAGATTTTTTAATTTTCATCACTAACAAATTGTGTAAATAAATCACTTTTTACTGTTATTATGTAGAATGTTAAAAATGAATTTATAAATACCCAGATTTCAGGAGTTAGTCTAAAATATTTGTTTAATAGTGTGTATGCTCCTGTTAATAATAAAGATGTAATAAGTAAAATTAGAAAACCTGTAGGATTATTTTTTATAAGAGTTCCTATTCTTCTAAAGTTAAATAGGGAGTGTAGTTTTAAATCTACGATAAAGGAAGGTATAATAAATACTTCAATAAGATAAGACAGGGCGCTGATTATATTTAGAGTATTATAAAATACGTCACTAGGATCGTTGTTAAAAACATCAAACATTGCAAATAGTGTAGCAATAAATCCTATAAATAAGATTATAATAAGCGGAATTTTATAAATAATATTTGCAAATAAAGCTTTTAGACCTGAGATTATAATTATATCAAGGTTTTTCCAACTTATATGGGGTGTTTCTGTATGGTTTAATCTGTAATGAGCGTTAGCACATAAATATCCGTTTAGAAATATTCCTACTACAGCTGTGCAAATACAGTAAACCGTAGATATCAAAAGATATGGGAAGTTAAAAGGATTTTTGTCAGCTAAATCGAATAAGTATTGTGAAATACACAATGGAAAAGCTATTATTGCTCCAATTAACAAATTATAGTACCAATTTTTTTCTTTAAATGAGTAAGTGAAAGCTTTTATAATATCCATAATATATTCTCCTTTTGGATACTATAATATCACTACTTTTTTAATATGCAATATCTTTTGAATTTAAAATTGCCAAAAGCACGTTTTTATGCCAAAATTATGTTAAGAAAAGAGTAGTTATGGGTGAGCAAAAAACTTTAATATTAATTGATGGTCATGCATTAGCGTTTAGACAGTATTATGCGTTAGAAAGAACTAATATGCAGACAAAAGATGGTACTCCAACTTGGGCTGTATATGGTTTTTTTAAGGCTATTTTTGATTTATTAAAGAACAAAGATTTGCAACCTGATGCGATTGGTGTTGCGTTTGATGTTTCTCATCATACATTTAGAACTGAGAAATATGAAGAGTATAAGGCAAATAGAGAAGCTATGCCTGATCCTATGCGAATTCAAATGGGATTGATTTATGAAGGCTTAAAAGCTTTTAATATACCAATATATACAAAAGAAGGCTTTGAAGCTGATGATGTTATTGGTACAATTTCAAAAAGGGCTTGTGAGCTTGGGCATAGAGTTTTGATATTAACAGGAGATCAAGATTCTTTTCAGTTAATTGAACAAAATGGATGTGTAAAAGTTATTATCCCGTCAAAGGGTGAACTTATTGAATATGATTGGGAAAAAGTTCATCAAAAGTTAGGTGTTTATCCTAATCAAGTTATTGATTATAAGGCTCTAAGAGGTGATACATCTGATAATATTCCCGGCATTAGAGGAATTGGTGAAAAAACAGCAGTTAAACTTTTGGATGAATTTAAAACTGTTGATAATGTACTTGCAAATGTTGATAATATTTCAGGAAAATCCGTTCAAGAAAAGATAAGAAATGGTGTTGAAGATGCTAAATTAAGTAAGTATTTAGCTACAATCGTAAGGGATGTTGATGTTCCTTTTGATTTTGACAAGACTAAAATTGAAGTTCCTGATATTGCAAATGTTACGGAATTTTTAAGAGGAATGCAATTTTACAGCTTCTTAAAAAATATCGAATATATTTTAAAATCATTTGATAAGAATTCTAAAGAAGTTTCTGATATAAAAGTTGAGGAAGAGACTCCTTTATTTGAGCAAAAAGAGTCAGTTTCTTCTTCAAATGGGCAATTAGGATTATTTGCTCAGGCAGTTCAATCAGAAGTCAACAAGGAACAGTTTAATTACGATTCAAAACTTATCACAGATAGTGAAGATTTTGAATCAATGATAGATGAATTGTCAAAACAATCTGTTATTGCAATAAGATTGTTTGCCGAAGTAACTAATGCTGTAACCTCAAAAGTTTATGGTATTGGGCTAGGGTATAATAATGATTTTTCATTTAAAGAGCATTTTGAATTTAATCAAAATAATTCAACGACGAAGGCTTATTATATTCCTTTAAATCACAATATTGAAAAACAATTAGATATAGATTATGTAGCAGGAAAATTATCAGATATTTTAGCAAATCCTCAAATAAAGAAAATAACACACGATGTGAAAGTTGAAGATTGTATTTTAAAAACATTAGGTATCGATTTGCAAGGCGTAATATTTGATACTATGTTAGCTTGTTATATAAAAAATTCAAACGCAAATTCATCATTTGATATTCAATGTATGGAACAAATTGACCATATATTGCCGACAATGGTTTCAGATACCAAAAAATCAACAATAGCAGATAAAGAAATTACAGAGATATGTGATTATAGTGCCGATGTAATTGCAAGTTTGTATGCATTGACAAAATATTGGTTAGAACATTTGGAACCAAAAGAATATAAAATATTATCTGATATTGAAATCCCATTAGCTGCTGTTTTGGCACAGATGGAATATAATGGGGTTTGTGTAGATGTTGATTATTTGAATAAATTGACAAATGAGATTGATTTAAATATTTCATTTGTTGGACAAAAAATTTATGAATTAGCAGGAGAAGAGTTTAATATAAATTCTCCAAAGCAGGTTGCATATATTTTATTTGATAAATTGGAATTAAAAAGTTCTAAAAAGCGTGGCAAGTCTAAAAATTCAACAAGTGCAGAAGTTTTAAATACTTTGGCGCAAGAATATGATATAGCAAAATATATTTTGGAATATAGAAAATATGCAAAATTAAAATCAACATATACAGAGGCGCTACCTGCCCTAATTGATTCAAAAGATGGAAGAATTCATACAACATACAATCAAACAGTAACAACAACCGGAAGATTGTCTTCATCAAATCCCAATTTACAAAATATTCCTGTAAGAACAGAAGAAGGAAACAAAATTCGACAAGCTTTTGTCCCTCAAGACAGACAAAATGCACTTATAATGTCAGCTGATTATTCTCAAATCGAATTAAGATTATTAGCACACGTGTCAGGTGATGTTAATTTGATAAATGCATTTAAATCAGGGATAGATGTTCATACACTAACAGCATCTAAAGTTTTTGATGTTCCTGTAGAAGAAGTTACAAAAGATATGAGATATAAATCAAAAGCTGTAAATTTTGGAATCGTTTATGGCCAGAGCAAATATGGGTTAGCAAAGGCATTAGGCATAAAACCTGATGAGGCTGAGTCATTTATAAATAAGTATTTTGAAACATATCCTAGAATTAAAACCTATATGCAGGATATGGTTACCTTAGTAGAAGAACAGGGGTATGTAGAAACAATATTTGGCCGTCGCAGATATTTAGATAGTGAAATAAATAGTCCGAATGCTATGATTAGAGAATTTGCAAAGCGTGCTGCCATAAATCACCCAATGCAAGGTTCAGCTTCTGATTTGATTAAACTTGCAATGATAGATTTTTCAAAAGCTTTAAAAGATAATAATTTAAAATCAAAATTAATTATTCAAGTTCACGATGAACTGGTTGTCGAAGTTTTGAAAAGTGAATTAGAAGAAGTTAAGAGTTTAATATTAAAGTCTATGGAATTGGATCAACCGTTAAAAGTTCCATTATTAGTTGATATAAATGTAGGAGAATCATGGAAAGAATCATAAAATTAAGTATAGTTTTGGTAGTATTATGTTTATCAATAATGCCGGTAAATGCTGCTGGTGAAACTTTTAATTTGAGTACACTTATTACTGCGCAGAATGTTCATTATGAAAATTGTACAAAAGTCTTTAATACAGATCACGTTTCATTATTTTATCTTACATTAGCGGCGATAAATGCAAACAGATTTACTGTAGATGAAATTCAATCAAAGTCAGGATATATTTTATTTACGGCAGTAAACAAAAAGTTCTTGGCAATGGTGTCTAACGTAAATACTAATCAAGGTATGGTTAGAATAACACCTGCAGATAACAATTATTATTTCCAACCCGGAATTGTCTTAAATATTTTTAAATATATTGAATTGAATTTGTCTAAAAAGCCTGAAACTATATTCTAAAATTAATTATTTAAGTTTTCGAAAGCTGAATTAACAATTTCTTGAATATCATAATTGTTTTGCAGATCTTCTGTGGAAAGCCAAATAAGGTATTCAATGTTTCCGGCAGGACCTTTTATAGAAGAGTAAGTTAGTCCTTTGATTGAGTAATTTAAATCAGTTGCGCAATTTATGACGTTTTCAATTACTTCTTTATGAACTTTGGGGTCTTTTACAACTCCGCCTTTTTCAACGTTATCTTTTCCGGCTTCAAATTGAGGTTTTATAAGACAAATCATTTCATGAAAATTCGGAGCTAGGAGGGTTTTTAAGTTTGGTAATACTCTTGTTAGAGAAATGAAAGAAAGATCACTAACTAAAAGATCTGCCCAAGTATCATCATCTGAGTAAATATCTTGAGGTGTACAGATTTTTAAATTAGTTTTTTCAATAGTCTTAACTCTTTTATCAGAGCGAATTTTCCAATCAAGCTGACCGTATCCGACATCAACGGCATAAACAAATTTAGCCCCGTTTTGTAGCAAACAATCTGTAAAACCTCCGGTAGATGCTCCTGCATCAAAGCAAATACGATTTTCGATTTCGGGATTAAAAGTATCAATAGCTTTTTTTAACTTAAAACCTCCACGTGAAACAAAAGGCATTGATTTAACTTGAATGTCATATTCTTTATTCAGATTTATTTGATATCCTGCTTTTGTAATATATTCATCATTAATTTTGACGTTTCCTGCCAAAATTGCAGCAGAAGCTTTACTTTTAGTTTCGAAATAACCAAGGTCAGTAAGGTATTTATCAAGGCGTTCTTTATTTTGCATTGAAATTAAAAATCCTTTCTGCGTTAGCTGTTGTAGATTTTGCGATTTCATCCACTGTGGTATTTCTTAAATCTGCAATAGCTTGAGCAACATAAGTTACATAAAGCGGTTGATTTTCCTTGCCTCTGTACGGTACAGGTGCTAAATAAGGATCGTCAGTTTCTAACAGTAAATATTCTAGTGGAATATTTGCAGCAACTTCTTTTGCCTTAAGTGCATTTTTAAAAGTTACCACACCTCCCAAAGCTATATAAATTCCCTCTTTAATACATTCTTTAGCAAATTCAAGACTCCCTGAATAGCAGTGGAGAATTGCTGTAGAATTTTTATTATATTTTTTTAGGATTTCCAATGTATCAAGATGAGCTTCTCTAGAGTGAATATTAAGCGGTAAGTTCATTTGATTTGCAAATTCAATCTGTTTTATAAAAACTTCTTTTTGAAGTTCTTTAAACGACTTATCCCAGTAATAATCAAGCCCGACTTCACCAATTCCAATGATTTTTTTATTATTTTTTATAAGTGTTTCCATATCAGATAGAGTTTTGTCGGTAAAATCTTTAACTTCTTCAGGGAACACTCCAACATATCCGTATATATCGTCGTATTTTTGGATAAATTTATCAACTTCAAAAATATCTTCAACTGTAGTGGAAGGAACAATTGTAATAATTCCGGCTTTTCTGGCATTAGATATTGCAAGGTCAATATCATTATCTTTTAGCATATTGACGTGGGAATGTGTATTTATAATGTAAGGTTGTTTATCCATAGTTTCATTATACATTAAAAATTTTATTTCAAAGAATGCAAAAAAGAGGCCGCATACGCGACCTCTCCTTAGATAAATTTATTTAATTATTTGTTTTCTTCAGAATTTTCAGGTTTAGCTTCTTCAGCCGGAGCTTCAGCAGGTTTTTCTTCTTTAGCTTCTTTACCTTCTTTTTGTTTACTGATTAAATCTTGTAATTTTTCTTTGATTTCTTCACCTTTTTTCTGAAGATCAGAAACAGCATCATCAGCTTTTACTTGAATTTGTCTTGCAGTTTCATCTGCTCTTTTAGCCATATCTTGTGCTGTGTCTGCTAATATTTTTCTGGTTTCTGCGCCTGATTTTGGTGCAAGTAAAATACCTGCGATAGCACCAATTGCACCGCCGACAACGAAACCTGCTATAAATCTTGATACTGACATATTTTATTCTCCTTTTTTATATGACTTGATTATAAATACTTTTATGTAATTTTTCATTACCTAAAAGTTTTATTTTCGTCTAATTAATGAAAATACAGTTAAAAATCCTTTCAAAAATCCGCCTAATAGGCTTTCTGATATTGCTTTTGTTTTTGTAACGGCATTTTCTAAGCCTAATTTAACACTGCCTATACCTTCATCAGTATTTTGAACTATTGAATTAAGTGCTTTTACTGTTTCATTCAATTCTTTTAATGCTGGTTTAAGTTCAGAGTTCAATAATAAAGATGTCTCATTAGTATTTCTGGTTAAATCAGACAAATCTCTAAGAAGTTTAACAAGGAAATATCCTACAACAATTAAAAATACAGCAGTTGTAAGAGCTAGGAATGTTAAACCATTATTTAGGACTATTTGTGATAATTCTATACTCATTTTATTCTATTCCTTATCTTGTTTTTAGTAATCAAATTCGTTTTCGTTTTCGTTTCCGTTTTCAGAATCTTCTAAAGCTTTTGCCTTTTGCATTTTTTTAGATTTAACTGAATTATTTAATTTTCTAAATTGTCTTTCCATTTTGTATTTCATCAAATCAATAGATTCCATAGCTTGTTTTTTTGCTTCTTCAATTTGAGGAGCGTG
This sequence comes from uncultured bacterium, assembly GCA_949292185.1. Classification (GTDB taxonomy): domain Bacteria; phylum Cyanobacteriota; class Vampirovibrionia; order Gastranaerophilales; family Gastranaerophilaceae; genus Zag111. The sequence goes on along the minus strand of CASEYP010000029.1, from coordinate 71,179 downwards.
TTTGTCGTAAAAATCACATACAGTATCTTGGATCTCTTTTCTTGATTCTTCTCCGGATTTTGGGGCATATAATACACCTGCAATGATACCGCCTACGACACCGGCAATCATTCCCATTGAAAACATAAATGCTTTGTTGTTCTTACTCATAGTTGTAAACCTCATATTTAAATTTCTTCATAATTGTAACATATTTTTTCGACGATTTCAAGATAATCATATCAACTATTTGTGTTTATACATTAGATGAAGTTTAACTAAAGCCTATAGTTATTGCAAAAAATGGGAAATACTGTTATAATAAGAGTAATATAATGTTGGTTACGAGGATACAAGGAGTTAATGGATGGATTTTTATAGGGGCATACTGGGAAGAATAAGTGATAAAAAAGCGTTTACTTTGACCGAAGTGTTAATAGCTGTTGGTATTGTAGGTGTTATCGCAGCATTGGTTATGCCAAAGGTCATTTCAAACTATCAGATGACGGTAATGAACAACCAGTATGCAAGACTTCAGCAGACTTTATCTGATTCATTAAGAAGTTTAGCTGTAAAAGAAAATAAGGCTAATTTTGGCGCTACTACGATGTGGGTAAAATCAGGTTCCACGTACTCAAGTGACTCTACAGCCGGTATGTTTATAAAAAAATATCTAAATATTAGCAAATATCTGGGTGACGGTTCTACTAATGAGGCTAAAGATGCTTTTGCTGAGGAATATTATGATTATAATGCAGGAGGTATTAGTACCGCTGGTAAGTCCAGATCTAAATTTGCACCGGAAGTTTCTGGTGCGTGTGCAATTTTAAAATCTGGTGCATCTATTTGTTTAAAACCTCAAATAGGTTCAGAGCCGGCTCAGGGTATTATTGATATGAATGGGAAAAAGGGGCCAAATGTTTTAGATCGTGATTATAGACGTATAAAATTGGATATGGTTGAATTTTCAGATGCTGAAACAAATCTTATAGCGGGAGCTTCACCTGCTGAGGTTATAACAATAAAGCATGAAAATATAGTTGGTGATGAAGAAAGCCCTTGTGGTGTTGATGATTATTCTAAGGAATGTTGTTTGTATAAGGCTAAAAAAGGTGCAATTACAGGCCCTGATCATCAATGTTGTCAAAATCCTTCTGTATCATCACAAATTCCAGTATGTGCAAGTGATATACTTTTGAGTTTAGACATGTATCCATCAACTTGTAAGTTGAATTATGCTACAACTTCAACTCCAAAATGTTCAGAAGTTCCTAGTATTCAAGGTAGCAGTTCTACGGCAACACAAAATGGCAAGACGATAAAGAAATTACCAGCTACACCGCCAATGATTTATTTATTCTGTGATGGCGTAAGGGTTGGAGCTATGAATGGAATGATGCTGAAATCCGTCTTAGAGTCTTCTTCTTATCAAAGACATGAGTTTATGATAACATATCCTCGTTGTTCTAGTCCGCTTTCATGTGCACTTTTGGGTGTTACAGGTGTATTTGCCGGTAATCCTACTTGTGGATGGCAATCAGGAGAAGGAATTAAGGCTAGCAGATCTTCTGTTGTATTTACAACGGGTGGTGCTTATAGAGATTACCAATATAATGGTGTAACCTGGACTGTAAAATATAGATAAAAGTTAATATTATTCAAGTATAAAAAATGCAGATAATGTATTATCTGCATTTTTTATTTATATTTATTTAAAAAGTTTTAAATACGCTTGTTTTAATATGAGAAAAATTTTAAGACCTTTTGCAATATTATGTTCAGGTATTTTTAGTGTAAAAACAAGCAGTGTCATAATTAGGTCTTTTTTGAAAAATTGTTCTATATTATTTTTCTTTTCTTTGGCATACTCAATTGCATATTCAAGACTTAGATGCGCAATGTTTAATATTGCATTTAATTTATCTAGTTTTGTTTTAAGCTCTAATCTATAACTAGTTACTAAATTATTTGCTTCACAAACCTTGCGATCAGCCTTTTGAAGTAGTGAAACTACCCAAAGTGTTATGATAAGCTCTGCTAAAAATATTATTGTAAAAAATAGTGTCAACATCTTTTATCTTTTCATTTTTTGTAATATATTATAAGAAATAATATATTATTATTCCCATTTTTGGAATACGTCTAAAGGACTATTTTATATGGATAAGTTTAGATTTTATATATCTTTAATATTAGCAAGAGCGCTTTATTTGGCAATAAAACTTTTGGGTAAATCATCAGGAACATCTTTTGTCGGTATGATGACTTTGAAATTTTGTCCAAAATTTTTAGCTTACTGTAAAAATTATATTACATCAGCTGCTGTTACTGTTTCAGGAACTAACGGTAAGACTACAACATCCGGGTTATTAGCTCACATCTTAGAGGATGATAAAAATCAAGTTATTCATAATGTTAAGGGTGCAAATATGTTAACAGGCATTGCAAATGCTTTTGCTTTGAATATTTTACCTTTTAAAAAGTTTGATTATGCTGTAATTGAGTCCGATGAAGCTTATTTAACAAAGTTGTATGATTATTTTGATGCAGATTTCTTACTTGTAACAAATTTATTCAGAGATCAATTAGATAGATATGGCGAGCTTGCAACAACGGCAAGTTTTATTCAAAATGCTATCGATAAAAATAAGTCCTTGATTTTATTGTTAAATGCAGATGATCCGCTAGTAACAAATTTTGGAAAAGGCAGGGATGCTATTTATTATGGATTTGAAGAGGTAGAATTCTGTTCAGATATTCATAATTCAACTTCTAATGCTCCGACAGAAGTTTTTAATTGCGTTTGTGGGGAACCTTTGAAATATTCAAAACAGTTTTTTGCACAAGAAGGTCATTATTACTGTGATTCTTGTGGGTATAGACGACCTGAGCCTGATTTTAAGGGTTATGTAAAAATCTATTCTGATTATTCAGATTTAACAGTTGTTGATAAACAAAATTCTAAAACTTATGAGTTTAGAATTAATTTAGTTGGTTTATATAACGCTTATAACGCTTTAGGAGCAATTACTGCAGCATTAGTTCTTGGAATTGATTATGATGTGATAAAAGATGCAGTTTTATCTTACAAATCAATTTTTGGCAGGGCAGAAAGAAGAGTTATAAATGGTCATGAAGCTTTAATTCAACTGATAAAAAATCCAACTGGTGCAAGTGAAGTCTTAAAAACAGTTGATTTATCTTCAAATATTGTTGTTGCAATAAATGATAATTATGCTGACGGAAGAGATATTTCATGGTTATGGGATAGTGATTTTGAAAGATTAAAAGGAGCTCAAAAACTTGTTATAACATCAGGGATTAGAGCGAAAGATATGGCAACAAGGTTAAAATACGCGGGAATTCCGCAAGATAAAATTGTAGTTATGGAGGATATAAAATCAGCGATTGAATTGGCAGCAAAATCTGATAATGAGGATGAGAAAATTACAATTCTTCCATCTTATACTGCATTATTAAAAATTAGTAAAATGAAATTTTAGAAAGGATAAAATTATGCTTTTAGGTGTAAATATTGATCATATAGCAACATTAAGAAATGCAAGAGGTGGAGTTGATCCGGATCCTATTAAAGCTGCTGAAATTTGTGAAGCAAATGGGGCAACTTCTATCACAACACATTTGCGCGAAGACAGACGTCATATAAAAGATGCTGATGTAAGAACGTTGATAAAAGTTTTGAAAACTAATTTGAATTTAGAAATGGCAGTAACAGAAGAAATGCAAAAAATTGCACTTGAAATTAAGCCTCATTCAGTATGTTTAGTTCCTGAAAAAAGACAGGAAGTTACAACAGAGGGCGGTTTGGATGTTCAAGGTCAATTAACAAAAATTATTAATTTTATTCAGCCATTAACAGATGCAGGAATTATTGTAAGTTTGTTTATAGACCCAACTAAAGAACAGGTTATGGCAAGTTCACAAACAGGTGCTCAATTTATTGAATTGCATACGGGTCATTATTCTTTGGTTTATGGAACATTAGAAGAAGAGGATGCTTTTGAAGATTTGAAAAATGCTGCAGAATTGGCTCAAACATTAGGTTTAAGAGTAAATGCAGGTCATGGTTTGAATTATCATAATGTTGGCAGAATGCATGAAATTGAAGGTTTGTATGAATTGAATATTGGGCACAGTATAATTTCAAAAGCTGTATTTGACGGCCTTGGTAGTGCTGTTAGAGAAATGGCTGATTTAATTAAATAAGGAGAATTGATTATGGTTGATAATAATAAAACTCCTGAAGAAATTATTGCTGAAATGCAATTGGTTGCAAATCAAATGGTGCAGGATGATATTGATGAAAATCCGGATTGTGCTAATGAGTATTTCGATTGCGATTGTTGTGGTAAAAATAAATGCCTTGCCGGATCTATTCAATATGGGCAATATAGATTGTGTAATGACTGTGTTTTGATTGCAGAAATAGGTTTTGCACTTGGCAAATTTAAGGATATTCAAGACTTGATAGATGCGATGGAAGATAAGCGTTTAGAAGAAGTTTGTAAGTTTATCAAGGAAGAAGAAGAACGAAAAAAGACGTTAGATAATTAAAAAAAAAGAAGGATATTAAATCCTTCTTTTTTATTTCCAAAAATTGTTATCCGGTTGATTTGGTGGAGGTGGAAGCAGTGGTCGTAACATAAACCCTGGAGTTCCAAGTCCTTGAAATGGTGGACGAGGGGGGTGTTCTTTTGCAAATCTTGCTCGACCTTCAGCTTTCATTTGTTCAAGTTCAGCCTTTTGCTTTTTGGTCAATATTTTTTCAAATTCTTGAGTATTTTCTTTTCTGATTGCGTCCGCTTGCTTTTCAAGTTCTTTTATTTCAGCAAGTAGTTTGTCTGTTTTTTCTTTTTGCATACGTTCAGACATCTTCGTAAGTTTTAATGTTTCTATTTCCTGTCTTTTGTAATCAATTTGCATCATAACAGGTTTCATTTTTGCGCGACCTTTTTGGTGTATAATTTTAGCTTTTTCTTTTTGTTTATCTGTTAATTGTAATCTCTGTTCAAACTGACGCTTCATCTCTTCTTTTGATGGGCGTGGAGGAGGTGTTTGATTTTGATGTTTTATATTATCTTCAGCTTTTTGAGGGGCAGCTTCTGCTGCTAATGTAATTGGACAAGTTGCCAATATTGCTGCTATAAATAATAATGAGAATGTTTTTTTCATATTATCCTTTCTTATTATTATAATAAATCTTGAAGTTCTATAGCTAACTCTTTTTTAGCGTTATATAACCTCGATTTTATTGTTCCTACCGGACATTTTAATCTTTGTGCGCATTCTTCGTAAGAATATCCGTTAATTTCGCACATTATAATTACTTCTTTAAACTTTGGTTTTAATCGATTAATTGCCTTAACTATTGTTTTTTGTCTTTCCAAACTTACGATATTTGATTCAGGTGTTGTTTTTTTGTCTTTAATACTTGCTAAGACAAATTCATCTGATGTAGATGTTTGAGAGACTTTATGATAGGCAGACTTTAGATAATCCAAAGATGCATTTCTGGTAATAGAACTTATCCAACTTTTTATTGAACCTTGTTCTTTGTATTTGTCGGAATTTTTCCAAATTTTAAGATAGACTTCCTGTTCTAAGTCTTCGTTGTCTTCTTTGGTTATAAGGCGAATAATGTTTTTTATATTCTGTTTATTAGAATTAATTACTTCTTTGAAATTCATTAACCTTCTCTATTCCAGAGAAATTAACCCGTATGAATCAACAGGAAAATCTAAGTCCTCTGCGCTTAATGTCGTACCATATTTTAGGGTGTCAGAGATATCGGTGTTGAAATTAACTATGCCAAGGGTTGTTCCGCAAATCATTAGCATAAATAATGCACAAGCAGCTTTTACTTTTGCTAAATTTTTACGCTTTTCAATGAAATAAGGTTTAGCTTCTTGAATTAACTCAGATACTCGAGCCATTTTTCCATGTTCAAGTCTGCAGTCTTCGCAGTTTTGAATATGTTCATTTAACTCTTTTTCATCTCTAAAAGTAAAGAGTGCTTCATATTTTGTACATTTTTCTTTCATTTTATCAACCTCTATACCCTTATAACGATTTTATACTAAAAAAGTTCATTTTTTTGTAAATATTATTTTTTGTAACATTTGGGATTTATATATCTTTGACTCATTTCCTTTAGTAAATATTGTATGGTAAAATTCTTGCACAAAGTTTTTTTTAATAGTACAATATTTATTATATAAGGGGAGAAGTTATGGAATTTTTCAGAAAACATAGACGATTAATAATAGCAGTTATAAGTGTTACTTTTATAGCTTGGACTATTGGTTTAATGTTGCTCCCTCTACTTGTGAAATAAAATAAACAATGAGAAATAATAATAAATTTTTAAAATATATATTGATAAGCTGGATAATATTTGGTACGCTTGGTTTTGGAGGTACTTCGGTTAGTGCTGCAACAAAATCTTCACTTACTCAAAAGTTAAAGCAGACGAATAATAAACGTTATTACTTTATGCAAAAGAAAAGACAAGCGGATTTGAAATTGCGTACTGAAAAAAATAAGTTGAGTAATAATCAACAAAAATTAGAACAGGCTCAATCTGAATTAAGAACAACAACTCAGCGTTATAATTCATTGATGTCTAACTTATCATCAATGGAACATCAGTTAGCTAATGCAATAGCTGAATTTAAAAGTATTGATGCTGCGATGAAATCTCGTATTAGACAAGTTTATAAGCATCAAAGAACAGGCATGTTTGAGTTGATTATGTCTGCTACAAATGTTAATAATTTGATGGATATGTTTTATTTTGAAAAAATTATTATTCAAGATGATTACAAACGTATGCAGCAAGTTAAAGAAAAAGCCAATGAAATTGCCATGTTGAAAACTCAGGTTGAAAATCAAAAAAGAATGGTAGAAGCTTCAATTAGGGATATTAATAATCAGCGTGCTACAATCCAAGGTTCTATTGCAGAAAATAAATCAATGATTGAACGTTTACAAAAGGATAAAAGTTATTATGAACGTTCAGAAAGAGAGTTGGCTAGACAATCTGCAAGTATCCAGAGTATGATTGAGCAGATGACCAGACGAAATGCATCTTCAGGTTCATCTCCTGTAAGAGTTTCTTCAACAGGATTTATATATCCAATATCCGGTAGAATTACTTCACCTTTTGGTTGGAGAACTCACCCGATATTTAAAAGTAGAATCTTCCATTCAGGTATAGATATAGCAGGTCCTAATGGTGGAGCAATAAAGGCTTCTAATGATGGAAGAGTAATATATGCTGGTTGGTATGGCGGTTATGGTAAGGTTGTAATTTTGGATCACGGTGTAATCAATGGTAAACCAATTACAACATTATACGGTCACATGTCAGCTATCAATGTAAGCAGTGGTCAAAATGTTAAAAAAGGACAAACTGTAGGTAGAGAAGGTTCAACAGGTTATAGTACCGGTCCACATTGCCATTTCGAGGTTCGTGTAAATGGTAAACCGACAAATCCATTGAATTATATTTAAAACAGAGGTATTTTATTTGAAAAAATTCATATTCATAATATTTTTTATACTATGTTTTACAAGTTCAGCTTATGCTTATGATGAACAATATATGCCTGCTGTTACTCCTGCAGATTTGGATGGTAGTGAAACTTTCTTTAAATCTCCTATGCGAATGCCGGATGTAAGAGATGTCTCAGGTGGTAAGCCTTCAGCTTCAGCTACCGGCGAACAGAAAGATTCTATTTCTAATTTTGATGATTATGCTTTTGATTCCTATACAAGTGATTATTCAGATATAGATTCTGATAATATGCCATTATTTAAGCAAGTAAGATTAATGGCAAAATATAAACTTCAAAATAGAGGTTCTTCTTCAAAAAAAAGTAGCGGAACACCTTTAAAAATGTCTGATGTCTGGAAAAAAATGAAGTTTTGGCAAAAGGAACCTGAAGTACAGGCTAGTGATGAGAGTTCTGAACTTATAACAGAAGAAGGCTCTATTGCAGATTCTATTCATAATGAAACCTCAGCAGTAGATAATTCTGATACACTGGCTTTGGAAGGTGGTGTAAATGAGCAGGTAACTGAAAAAGAACTTCAATTGGACAGTGAATTTATTAATTATGATGAAGAGACAGGTGATATTGTTGCAACCGGTCGTCCTGTTTTGTATATTCCGCCTCAGGATACAAGAGTTATAGCAGATAAGATGACATATAATGAAGATTCTAATATCTTAAAAGGAATTGGTCATGTTTATGTTGTAAAAAATGGTATGCCAGCTAAAGCTGATTATATGGAAGTTGATATGAACGAAGAATCCATGGTTATGGATAATATCGAGGCTAAAACAAATACTATTATAATGAATGCAAAGCATGCTGTTCAAAAAAATTCGTTATTAATTCTGACAGAAGGTAATTTACACTCAGATGAATCTCAGATTTATAGAATGTCATCCAGAATGGTTGGTCCAAGGTTCAGCAGTATGATTGTTGATGATGATGCTAAAGCATTGTTTTTTGGTGATCCAACCGGAAATCAGTTACATTTTAATGTTGAAAAAATATATGTTGAAGGTCGTAAAAATCATGATGTTTTTACTTTAAAAAATATAGAAATTAGAAGAAAAGGCAAGTATTGGTTTACTTGGCCAAGTTTGACTGCGTACACAAATAAAAATAGGGATTATTTTGAGGCTAATTATCCTGAATTTGGTTCAAGAAGAAAGTTGGGTATGTTTATTGGTCCTGGATTTGTGTTTGGCGGTCCTGGCGGTTCTGTAATGAAAGTTATTCCGTTTTTGAATTACCAACATGGTGATTTTGGATTTGGTGGCGCTTTGAAGTATAGAAATACTTACAACTCTACTGAATTAGGTTATGGCTCTGCGGCTGATATATTTTTCTTGAAAGGTATTCAAAGATTAGATGATAATTTGTTCTTGCAATATGCGGCTAATTCATATATGGATGAATGGTTTATGGGTGCAAGAATGCCTAAATATATGGCTGAAATTTACTATGATAAAGGTTATAGAAAAAGAGATTTCTTAATGGAAGGTAAAGATTTGACCTTCCGTCATAGATTAGGTTTTGGTTTTATGGAAGATAACGATCGTAATTATTACGGTGAAAAAATAAATTCTAACCAAATTTCAACATCCAGATTAAGATATATGGCAGAAATTAAGCAAAGTTTGTACTCTTATGAAAATCCTGATAATCATTTTTACTTCAATTTTGGTATTGCAATGCAGGGTTCTGCTGCTGTATATGGTACGGGGGATACTCAATTTGTTGCAAGAATTGGTCCTAGAGCTCATATTCAATATAAAAATTGGATGCAAGATGTTGGATATTTCCAGACAGGTTATTCTGATGAAACTCCTATTCCAAGATATGATATGTATAGATATGGTCATTCTTGTTTGTATATTTCTGAAATTTTCAGATTAACTAAGTATTTATCAGTTGGTTGGTCCGGTAATATCAACTTAAGTGATGATTCTCCAAATGGAAAAATGTTCCAAGAAAATCGTTTTGTTGTTGCTGTTGGACCGGATGATTTAAAGGTTCGTTTAGGGTATGACTTTGTAAGACAGACAACGTATTTTGGTTTTGATGTTGCTTTTGATACAAAGGGTACATCTATTACTTATGGCAGAATGGAAATAAAAAATCCGGAAAGATTAGGTCAAAAAGAGAAAAAAGAAGAAAGACAAATTGCTTTTGCTCCTGCAAAGGAACAACCTCAGGATATTGATGAGGAATCAGGTGAAGAAAGTTTGTTCTTTAAACGTACAAAGCCTAAAGCTAAGCCTAAAGTTTTAAATCATGCTCAAATAATTGATATTGAAGATCCAAATAAGGAAACAATACAGTAAAAATGTTTGAAGATGTAAAAAATAAGTTAATAGAATATGGGAAAATCTCAGGACATAATGGTTTAACTCCAGGAATTTCAGGAAATATGTCTTGCAGGTGTGATGATAAAATTGTTATCACTTCATCTGGGTCAGCGAGCGGATATTTAGATTTATCCGATTTGGTAGTTGTTGATTTTGAGGGAAATCTTGTAGAAGGAGATAAAAAGCCTTCAAGTGAAAGATTTTTGCATATTGAATATTACAAACAAAGAAGTGATATAAATTCTATATTACATTTTCATTCTCCGTATTTGACAGCTTTTGCATCAGCAGGCAAGGATTTATCAGAGCCTGTTTCTCCTGAAATTATATATTGCTTTGGAAAAATTCCATTGGCAAAATATGCAATTCCTGGGTCTGAAGAATTAGTGAAAAATACTTCTAAATATTTTAAAAATCATGATATGATACTTATGGCAAATCATGGTGTTATCGCCGGTGGTATTGACCTTAAGCAAACTTATTTGAAGTTAGAACTTGCAGAGGCTTATGCAAAAACTATACTTTTTACAAAATTGCTTGGTGGTGCTAAAATATTACCTGATGATGAAGTAGAAAAAATATATAATTTAAAATAAATAAAAGAGGAAAATATTGTGTCAATAATTTTAGAAAAAAAACAAGGATTAATAGCTGGAGATGGTATTTTGCCTGTTAGAATGGCTCAATACGCGAAAGAAAACGGCTTAGATGTAGTTTGTATCTCTCTTGCTAAAGATAATGTTAGGGATTTGAAAAAATATTGTTCAAAGGTTTATCCTTGCCATCCTGGCGAAGTTAATAAAATTGAAAATATTTTGAAAGAGGAACAAATTAAACAAATTACGTTTTTAGGTAAAGTTCATAAAAAAGTTCTTTTACAATTACATAAATTTGATAAAAGAGCAGTTGATTTAATAAAAGAAGCTTCAAGATTAAATGATGATCAAGTTATGTTGATGATTGTTCAAGAATTACAAAAAATTGGTGTTGAAGTTTTAGATCAGACAATTTTTATTAAGAATTTAATGATTCCTGCTGGTGTTTTAGGAAAACATAAACCTACAGAAGCTCAAATGAATGATGTAAATTATGGATTTTGGCTGGCAAAAGAGATGGGTAAATTGGATGTTGGTCAATCTGTAGTTATAAAAGATAGAATGATCATGGCTGTTGAAGCTATTGAAGGTACAGATGTTTGTATTAAACGTGGTGCAAAGTTAGCTAAAGATGGCGCTGTTGTTGTAAAAGTTTCTAAACCTAAACAGGATAAGAGATTTGATATTCCTGCAATTGGTATGAAAACTCTAAGAACAATGCATCATTATCATGCAAATTTGATTGCGGTAGAAGCAAATGAAACAATTATTGTTGATCAGGAAAAAGTTATAAAATATGCTGATGAACATGGAATTGTTATTATGGCGGTGTAGATGAAAAAAATATTTATTATTACCGGTGAATATTCTGGAGATATCCATGCTGCAAATGTTGTAAAACAGTTAAAGGCATTGGATTGTGATTTGGAATATGAAGGGATTGGCGGAATGAATATGTTTAACGCTGGTGTTAAACTGTTTGCTAATCAAGAAAAAATGTCTGCAATGGGTATTTCGCCTAAAATTCTTATTGATCATTTCAAGTTAGGTAGAGAAGTCGTTGCTTATTTGAAAAATGTTTATAAGCCTGATTTAGTTTTGCTTATAGATTATGGCGCATTTAATCTTTCTGTTGCAAAATTTTTAAAAGAAGCCGGTATAAAAATATTTTATTATATACCTCCTCAAGTTTGGGCTAGTCGTAAGTATAGAATAAAACTTATAAAAAAATATGTTGATAAAGTTTTGTGTATATTTCCATTTGAAAAAGCTTTGTATGCTCAATATGGTATAGATGTTCATTATTGCGGTCATCCGTTGGTATCTCAATTACCGCCTGCTGTTAGCCGTAATGAATTTTTTGAAAAGCACGGTTTAGATCCAAACAAAAAATTGATATCAGTATTTCCTGGCTCTAGAGTTTTTGAACTTAAACAGTTAATGGAAGTTTTCAAAGAATCTGTTGAAAAGTTAAAACATAGACATTTAGATGTGCAGTTTTGTTTTTCACATGCACCTAATTTATCTGATGAAGTTTATAACAAGTACTTAGGTGATTTTGATGTGAAAGTTATTAAGGGTGAAAATCAAGCATTATTAAGTGTTTCAGATGCTTTGATTTTAGCATCTGGAACTGTAGCTTTAGAGGCTTGCTTATATAAAGTGCCTATGGTTATAGCTTATAGGGGTCCTAAAATTTTGTATTGGATATATTTGTTAGTAAGATGTATTAACAAAGTATCATTGCCTAATATTATTGCAGGTAAAGATATTGTACCTGAATTACTTATGGATAAGGCAAATCCTTCTGATATAACTTTTGAAATTGAGGATTTATTATATAATCAAGCAAAACGTGAAGAAAATATTTGTGAATTGGGTAAGGTAAAAGAATTGTTATCAAGTAAAAATTCTTCACTTGAAGTTGCTAAAGTTATAGATATGGAGTTGTTTTCGTAACATAATTTTAAGTGCTACATAGGAAGTACGCAATTTTATTTTTTTTGAAACTTTTATTAATATGTAGGCTAGTGATTTTATTATGACAACTTCAATTCCAAAAATTGAATCTAATAAAAGTAACCAATTTGGATTATTAGTTAATAATAATAGTTCGAATGCATACTGGTTATCTGCCAAAAATCATGGTACTGATAGTGTTACAATATCTAATTCCGATAAAAAGGATAATAAAGACGAGTTAAAAGATAAAAAAATCAAGATTATTTCGCCGGATGAAGCCAGACAAACTAATAATATAAGACTTATCGGTATTTCAATCGCTAGTGTTACTGTTTTAACTGCTGCCGGATTATTTTTCTTATTAAAAGGTGGTACAAAAGGATTGTCAAAGAATTTTAAAAGATTAAGAGATTTCTTTGATAGAAAAGCTCAATCTTCAAAATTGGAGGATTCGGGTAAGATTTCATCTTTAACTAAAACATATATTTATATGGTAAAAGGTTTAGATTATTTTCTTAAGAAGTTTGAGGCTATAAATAATTTTGCCACAATAAAGGATTTAGCGTTCAAGGAATTGATGTTTAACAAGTTAACAGGCAAGTATACCGGTCCTGTTCACGATTCAATAACAAGAATGTTTGAAAAGATTGGACGACAGTCTGTAGTAAATTCATATAAGGGAACTTTGTCTAAAATGAAAACAGCTTCTGCGTTAGCGCAAGAGGCTTCTGAGACTATTATGAGAGGTAATTCTTATGAAGTTGTTGAAATAAATGGTGTAAAGAAAACAAAAGCGCAATGGCTTGCTCAAATAGATGAAATGAATAAGCAATTAGAGGACCTTTATAAATCTCATTTTGGAGAACATCCTTTGCAAGTGCGTTATTATAGATTTAAAAAATCTGTAGAAGGTTTAAAATCTATCTTTGCAAATTGGAAAGTCTTTTGGTCAAAGGATTTGTGGAGAACGTTTTTAGCTGAATCTGCAGTTGTAAATGAGAAAAAAGCTATTCAAAAAGTTGTTCACTCAAATAGGTTAGAATTGTCATATTCTTTAGCGGATATGGCAAAAGATTCTGATGAAGCTATTATGAGGATGACGGAACTTATTAGCTATAAGGATGTTGATAAAATTAACAGGCTAAGAGTAATTCGATCAAATATTAAAAAATATTCAAAAAATCCAGCAAATACAGATTTAAAAGATAAAATTCTAAAAGATATAGATTTTATGTCAGATAAAATTTGGAAGTCTATACCGGAGAATACAATGGACAAATCTATTGCTAATGATTTGTTAGGTGATTTATCTGAGTTAAAAGAAAAGGTTTTATATTTCAAACCTGGTCTTGTAGAAGAAATTTTAGCTAAATATAAACAGCTTCTACCAGCTGATGAATATAAAAATCTTGAAAAAGCATATAAAGGTGCAATAAAATCTCTGGATAAATCTATAAGAATAGAAACTGAAGAATTTGTAAGTAAATTAAGAGATTTAGTTTTAGGTTCAGCGCCTACTGATATTTTGACAATTCTAGGATCTTTAGGTGTGTTAGGATATCAACTTGGTAAATCTGATGATAAAGATCAAAGAATGTCTATTTCATTGAAATATGGTATTCCGGCTGTAGCCGGTATCGGCATTTCATTGTATTGTAATGCGAAGTTATACGCAGGTACAAAATCATTGATTATAGGTACTTTATCATCAATATTAGTCAATAAAATTGGAGTTTGGGCAGATGACCTTTTAACAAAATATAGACAAGAACAAAAATCACAAGCCAATATAACTTCTCCACAGGGAATATCTAATATTCAAACTGTGGAGAATTTCCTTCAAAATCCTCCAAAAACTGTATAGCTTTATTATAAATTTCTGTTAAAATCACAACAGAGGGGAGAATTATGTCTACATTAACCGTTAAAGAAAAAATTGAAAAAAGAGAATTAGAATATTTAAGTGAGTTTGCTACAAAATCTGTAAATACAATAGGTAGAAAAGTTCCTGAAGAACCGTCCGATTTAAGAACCGAATTTCAGCGAGATAGAGATCGAATTCTCCATTCTAAGGCTTTCAGAAGATTAAAACATAAAACTCAAGTGTTTTTATCACCATTTGACGATCATTTTAGAACAAGATTAACTCATACTCTTGAAGTTTCTCAAATTGGCAGAACAATAGCAAGAGCATTGGATTTGAATGAGGATTTGGTAGAAGCAATTTCATTGGGGCACGATTTAGGTCATACTCCATTTGGTCATTGCGGTGAGGGGGTATTAAATGAACTTGTAGAAGGTGGATTTCATCATAATTTGCAAAGTGTGAGAGTTGTAGAAGTTCTAGAAAATTTAAATCTTTGTCAGGAAACAATAGATGGTATAAGAACTCATTCTTGGGGGTATGAACCTACAACTTTGGAAGGTAAGGTTGTTCAATTAGCTGATAAAATTGCTTATATAAATCACGATATTGAAGATTCAATAAGGGCGGGTGTAATTTCAGAAAGTGATTTGCCTAAAGATTGTATTCAATATTTTTCTTCAAATCAGAGCAAAAGATTAAACAAAATGATAACTGAAATTGTAAACAATTCAATGGGGAAACCTGAAATTTCAATGAGTGAAGAGGCTTGGGGTTATACTACCAAGTTGAGATCTTGGATGTTTGAACATGTTTATGATGATGAATCTATGGCAAAATTGGAAGAAACTAAAGCAAAAAGGGTTATAAAAGAATTGTTTTATTTATATATAAATATGCTAAGACCTGTGTGTCCTCCTGAAAGAATTATTCGAGTAGTTACTGATTATATTTCAGGCATGACTGACAGGTATGCTGTTGAACGCTTTAAGGATAATTTTATTCCTGTCGGGTTAAAATGCAGCGCAAGAGATGACTTTTTATTTAAATTGGCAGCTAATCCTGTAGATTAATTGAAAGGTTTTTTATATGGATGATGTTCAATATGTATCAGAATATTTGGATTATCTTGAAATAGAAAAAGGACTTTCTGTAAATACTACGGATGCTTATCGAAGAGATTTACTATCTTTTGTGAATTTCTGTATTGATAGAGGTGTTTCTCAAATTAAAGATATTCAAAGAAGTGATTTGAATGCTTTTATTTTAAAATTAAGAGAAGCTAATTATTCTCCAACAAGTGTTACAAGAAAAATTGCCTCATTAAGAGGTTTTTTCAAATGGTTTTGTGCAAATGAATATGGTACGTCTAATCCTGCTCAAACGCTTGAACTTCCAAAGTTGCCGAAAAGATTACCTAAGGTTATGACGGTAGAAGAGTTAAATACAATATTGAATTCGGATTTAAATACGGAAGAAAGTCTTATTGTGGAACTTTTATATGGCTGCGGATTGAGAGTTTCAGAACTTGTTAATTTGAAATTGAATAATATTGATATTAGTTCAAAATATATACAATGCTTTGGAAAAGGCTCTAAGGAGCGTATCGTTCCGTTTGGAGAGAAAGCTAAAGCGGCTTTGAATAAATTCTTAAAAACAAGAGATATGATTTTGCTAAAAAATAAAATTGAAAATTCAAAAGTTTTATTTTTAAAGCCGGATGGTAAACAAATTACAAGGCAAGATGTTTATAATTTTATAAGAAAGCAGGGTGAAAAAATTCACAAGCATATTTCACCTCACACTTTACGGCATAGTTTTGCAACTCATTTGCTGGAAAATGGAGCAGATTTGAGGGTTGTTCAAGAATTGTTGGGACACAGTGATGTTTCTACTACTCAGTTATATACGCATATCACTAAAAAGCGGTTAAAAGAAGTTTATTTTGCAATAAATAATGGCTCGTGATAATATGAGGCTATGTTAAGGATTTTCATTTCCGGATTAGAAAAACAATCAGGCAAATCTCTTGTCACGGCAGGTTTAGCTGCTACGATGCAAAGCCTATCATATTCGACAGGTGTTTTTAAGCCTATTATAACAGGTTGTGAGACACGTAAAGATGCTTTTTTGTCTTCTGATTTTAGTTTGATAAAAAAGTTTGATTTAAATATCGATTTAAAACCTTTGTATGTTTTATCAAATTCGGTTTCTCCGTTTGTTGGTGCGTATGAAGATAGTGTTAAAATTGAGATAAATGATATTTATTCGACTTATCATCTTTTTGCAGATAGTTTAGATTGTAGCATTGTTGAAGGTTGCAATAGTATATCTTCACCGATTGCACAAAATTTGTGCGAAATTGATATTGCTAAAACTCTAAGTTTACCTGTGGTACTGGTTGTAAATCCTTTCAAATCTTCTGTAGAAGATTTTCTTATGGCAAATGTTTATATTAAGGCTAGTAAAATTCCGTTCTTGGGTGTTATAGTAAATCAATGTGATGAAAATTCTGATAATTTGGAGATAAAATATTTTCCGCAAATTATTAAAGAATTAACCGGAGTTAAGATATTAGGCTGTATTCCTAATTATAAAGATTTTACGAATTTAGTGCCTGAAGTTCTTATTGAAAATATTTTGAATGGGGTTAAATTAGAGGAAGTTTTTGGCTTGAAAATAGCCAAGCTTGATTAGATAACTTTTTATTTATTATTAATCGACAAAGGTTCCGATTGTTGTGTCGGAACCTTGTATGTAAGTTTTTTATAAATATATATATATTAGCTTAGAGCCATTAAAGCTTTTACAGAACGTGCGTTTTCTTTAACTTCTTCATCAAAACCTTCTGAAGAAATAGTATTATCTAATACTTTCATTGCTTCTTCTTTATTTTCCAAAGATAACAATTCATTGATAGTACTCATTGCAACGACTGTAGACATATCATTGATACCTTTTCCTCTGTTAGCAATTACTACGTGTAATGAGTTAGGTTCATTTCTTTTAACCAAGGCTCTTGAGGTTAATTCTCTAACTTCATCTATAGAAGAATTTGTACCGATTTCTTCTAAAACTGCTACAGATTCAGGGTTTGGATTAATTGTTAGTGATTCAATAATGTTGCTAACTTTATTGAAATTTTTGTTGTTTTTGATGTTATTATCCATTAAATCCTCCTTATGCAGCCGCTGCCATGTCTGATTCTAATGCAGCTAGACTTTCTTTCAACATTGGTTTCAATTCTGTATGAGGGTCCATTTTTGACATTTTAGCAATTTCTCTATCGTGGCTGTTGATAAAGAATGAAGTGATATCTCTTGATAAAACTTTCTTTGCTCCGTCAAATGAAACTTCAGTGTTACCAATTTCATTTATTTTATTCCAAGCATTTACAATGCCGTCTTTCATTTTTACGCCAAATTCTTTGATAGCTTCGATGCCTTCATAGAATTTGTTACCAAAGTCTGTTAGAGAACCTACAAATGTTGAATAGATTCTTTTAGAACTTGCTGTTAGATTTCCTGTAAAACTAACATTTTTCTTTTCATCTTTTTTGCTTGATTCAAAAACATCTTCAGTTAAGATATTCTTTTGAAAGTTTGAAGCTGCGAACGGGTTGCTTGATCTTGCAACGTTTTGTTCAGTTACGCTCGTATTGAAGATACGATGGCTTAATTGATTGATTTTTTCGATTGCTGACATATATTAAACCTCTTTCTAGATTATCCACGTACCTAGTCTATCATAGTGTGTATATTTTAAATCCACCTTTTGAATGATTTGTGTTAAAATATCAATATGGATTATAAAAATTTAGAAGAATTAATAGAAGTAATTAGACGATTAAGAGCCCCTGACGGATGTCCTTGGGATAGAGAACAGACTCATTCATCTCTAAGACCAAACATGATTGAAGAAGCTTATGAGGCTGTAGATGCTATCGATGATAATGATATGCCGCATCTTAGAGAAGAGTTGGGGGATGTTTTATTACAAGTTTTGTTGCATTCTCAAATTGCAAAAGAAGAAGGTGCTTTTGATATTGAAGATGTAGCAAAAGAATTGAAAGATAAACTTATACACAGACATCCTCATGTGTTTGGAAATGCTCATATTACAACAGCTGATGGTGTTGTTGATGCTTGGGATAGGTTAAAGGCTGAAGAGAAAAAACATAGAAAATCAGCTATGGATGGTATTTCAAGAAGTCAGGCTGCACTTATTTCTGCTCAAAAAATTTCTAAAAAAGCTGTCAAAACTGGTTTTGAATGGCCTAATGAAGAATCTTTATATGATTGTATTTATTCTGAGTTTGAAGAATTTAAGCAGGCAGAAAAAGAAGGTGATAAAGCTCATATGGAAGAAGAGTTTGGAGATATTCTGTTTGCGACGGTTAATCTTGCAAGATGGAATAAAATCGATGCAGAGCAAGCTTTGTTGAAGGCTAACAAGAAGTTTGAAATGCGTTTTAGAAAAATGGAAGAGCTTGCCGTGAAGCCTTTGAATGAGTATTCCTTTGAAGAATTTGATAATTTATGGAAACAGGCAAAATCTGAAATTGCAAAATGTAATAAGGTGTAAGAATGAAAGACGTACAAAATTCACAAGATACAAGAAATGTTGATATTCAAAAAGTTGGTATAAAGCATATAGAACTACCTTTAATAATTCAACGTAAAAATAAATCTGACAAAGTTGTTTATGCAACAGCAAGAGCTTGTGTATCTTTACCTAGAAATTATAAGGGTACTCATATGAGCAGATTTGTTGAAGTTCTAAATGAATGGCGTACTAAAAACCTTTTGGGTGTTGATATAAAAGGTTGTTTAGAAAAAATTATCAAAAATCTTCATGCACAAAGTGGTGAGTTGGAATTTAATTTTAAATATTTTGTGGATAAGAAAGCGCCTGTTACGGGTTTAGCTGCTCCAATGTGTTACGATTGTTCTTTTGAAGGTATTATTGATGATGATGGATATAAGTTTATATTAGGTGTTAAAGTTCCTGTAACAACTTTGTGTCCTTGTTCAAAAGAAATTTCTGATAATGGTGCTCATAATCAAAGAGCTATGATTTCTGTTAAGGTTTCTTATGATGAATCAGATCATGTTTGGTTAGAAGATTTGATTGAACTTATTGAATCGTGTGCGTCTTGCCCGGTTTATCCTCTTTTAAAAAGACAGGATGAAAAGTTTGTAACAGAACGAGCTTGGGATAATCCAAGATTTGTAGAAGATGTTTTAAGAGAAGTTGTTGTTAAACTGAGAAATCATGAGGTTATTAAATCTTTTGAGGTTGATTGCGAAGCCTTTGAAAGTATTCACAATCATTCTGCTTGGGCTTATCAAAAAGAAGTTAAGGCATAATAATTTCTATAGTATGCCTTCCATCATATCATTTAGTGCCAGTTTAGCGCTACGTATCGGGGTTGAATATGACGTTCCATAGATTGGTTTATCTAATGACATTAGAATATTGTTTGTTGTTTGTATTGATTTGTTTGAATTATCTATAAGTTTAAGATCTAGGGATGAAATATTTGTTTTTAGTTTGAATATTTTATTTCTAAGTTGAGATAGATTTTTATTGTATTTTTCTCTAATCTTGCTTACATTTTCCAGCCAGTTTTCAAATGGAAGTTTTGAAATTTCATCTGATATTTTATTTTCAATAGTATTGATTTGTTCTTTGTATGAGTTTATATCTGCTTGAATAAGATCTTTTTTTGCCTTTAGTTGTTTGTCTTTTAATTTTATGGCAGCTTGTTTTTGTTTAATTATATTATCTATTGTTTTTATATCAATATCGCAGCCGGGTTTGCCTGTTATGTTGTAACCTATAACTTTGCCGTTTTCAATTACTTTATGTGGGAAGAATTCTCCAAGTTCATAATGTTGAGTTAGACCACTATTTCTTGAGGCGCTAAATTGTGCAACTTTTCCTTCTTTATTTAGCGCGCCAACACCTTCAACTGTGTCTCCAAGTGTTACATTTATACTTGTTTCTCCCATGTTACCTGAGCCTTGTAGTACTCGTATATTCTGTTTGTGCAAGTCTTCTAATGCAGTTTTGAAATCTCTTTCACTTAGGTCTTCAGGATTTTTAAAATAATCTTTTAATGCACTTTTTATTTTTTCATAATTTGTTCTTGTATTTGCATATTTTTCGTTTCCAATAGATAGAGAAACGTATTGCGGTTTATCTTGCGCAATTTTATGTAATGATGGGATTAGGTCCTTATATGATATTTGAATACCATCAGTGGATTGTAATTTATATAATTTATATTTTGCAAACGGATTATTTCTCATTGCATAGGCTTTTACTAATAGACCGTGAGGAATATTAGAGCCTTGATTTTCAAAAGTATCAGCTATTGCTATTGTTGTTGGTTTTAATTTTGCATTTTTTATAAATGCACCTTTTGATGATAATATTCTGACAAGAATATTTCCATTTTCATCTTCGCCTTCTTTTAAAATATTGTAGACTTTTCCGTTTTTAGGATTTGTCCATTCTACTCTGCTATAGGAGTCTTTTATTGAATTTGAAGTTAATCTTTTCAAATCTTGCGGGGTAGCTTTTGGATAATCAAACTTTGGCGCTTTTTTTATTCCGTGAACAGCATTTTGATTCATTTTTACAGCAGTTTGCATTTCTACAGAACAAAATCTTGGCAGGTTAATAGTTTCTCCTGTTGTTTTGTCTATTGTTACAGGATTTATACCATGAATTTTACTTAGTTTAATCTTTGGTAAGTTTCGTAATCCTTGTTGTATTATTTTTGCACCAATATTCATTGTATAACCTTTTATTATAGTGGAATTGAGATTCCGACATTGACACTTGTTGTAGATGGATCAATTTTGGTTACATCATAGATTTGACCTTCAACAAATACACTTGCTTTGCCTATTTGGGTGGAAACTCCTGTAAAGTTCCCGACTGTTGTATCTGCGCCACTTTTACCGTATGTAACTTTTGTTGCTACGTATGGTGTTGTATAGATACTGGCTTTTTTTGATATCGGTAATGTTACAGTGCATGGTTGAAATCTGAATTGTACAGATTGAGAGTTAGAGTTTAGGTTGTGTCTTACTCTAAATCCCCCAGAAAATGCTGAATTACCGTATGGCATAGATCCTTTTACATCAACAATTGCTCCTGTTGAACCTTGCGTAAATGATGTTCCAACACCTGCATAGGCTCCTAGTGAGCCTTTCCCTATTTGTTTAGATGCATCGATTCCGGCTGTTGAAAAATTTGAGCCATCACATTGTTGAAATGATTGTACTGAAACTTTTGTATTTATTCCAGGCATATTTAAATCCTCATTTTCCCCGTATTTATATAAAGTATTTTTCTTATGTAGAATTGCTTTTCTTTAAAAAATGTGAAGATATCTCTTATATATCTTGTTTTTGTATGATATTATTTTTATATGAAAGTTCAACAAATTTCATTTCAGGGTAAACCTGCAAATTATGCAGTTATAGATAAAGATTTGTCTCGTTCTGCTCAGCCCCAGAAAGATGATTTTATATGGTTAAAAAATCAAGGGGTTACAGATATTATTAATTTGCGAACTTTGAAAGATCCAAAATTCCCGATATTTGATGAAAGAAGTTTAGTAAAATCTTGCGGAATGAATTATCATCATATCCCATCTTCATCTCAGGCTCCGGATGAAAAAAGTGTTTTGAATTTTTTAGATGTTGTTGATGATTTAACTTCAAAAAATGCTAAAATTCATATTCATTGCTGGCATGGTGCTGATAGAACAGGGCTTTATTCTTTTATTTATAAATCTTTAAAAAATATTGGTTCAACTACAGAAAATATTAATGAGTGGATTGCAAGAGGGCTTAATTTAGAAAAATATCCGAATTTAATTGAATGGGGTTTGAATTTTGTGAATAAATATAAAAAATAGGATTATTAAATTTTAAAGTTTAATAATCCCATTTTTTAGTTGTTTTACAATTTTATTGATTGATTTTATATTTCATCAGAAAGCAATTTATCTGCTAATTCTGTTTCTAATGTTCCATTTAGAGATTTACTTACTTTTTGAAGTTTTTGAGCTATTAACTCCATATTATCAGTCCATACAAAGTTATCCATTACATATTTTTCAGCCTTATTAAAATCACCATCGATTTGAATTCTAATAATCTCAGCTAGCATTTCTTTTGCTATTGGAACTACTTTATCAATGTTTACGTGAATTTTTCCTTCAGGAGTAATTGTATAGCCTCCTCTATCTGCAAAATATTTGTTTTGCATTACGGTTCTTACTCTGTGGGCTTGAGATAGGGTTGGTTTAGATTTTAGGAAGTTATCAGTCATTGTTGTTACAATGATTTGTAATCTTTGTTCCGGTGTATACATTCCAAGTTCTGTTAACAAATCAACGAATGCTAAAGAACCCATATCTGCTTTATTTTCTTCAATAATATTTCTATATTTTCCTAGATTTTCGCTGCTTTCTTTTGGCCCAAGTGAGTGAGCGTTTTCATGTCCTATTGTGAACCAGTGGTCAGCTTCATCTAAATAGTATTTATGTTGTTCAGGATCAAGAATTGCATCTAAGCGTTCTTGCAATTTTTTCATATCACTTATAAATCTTATTTGTCTATGATAAACATTACGTCTTCCGCCACCTATTGTAAGTGATAATTTGTCAGAGTTTGGTAAATTTTCTGCTAAAGTTATACCGCCTCTGTATTCTCCAACATCTCCTGATGCCATTACCATATCAACATCTACCATTGTTTGTTTTGCATCTTCTTCTGATGAGATGGTTTGTTCATATTCATCTTTGTATGGCATATTGTCTGCTAGTGTTGGTAAGTATTTTTTTATTGCCATAAGTGCTTCGGTACCCTTTTTGTTAATAATACCGACTCTGCCACCTAAAAAGTCTTTTGGTATTGGAGAGATTCCGTGTTCTTTTAAAAGATTTGATAATTCTTCATTTTCTACTATTGTACCTGTCATTTCATCTTCATAGTTTTCTCTGGTTATTGTAAATTCTAGCGGGGTATCTTGAAGTGTTGCCCACTTTTTATCAGCATAAGCATCTAACATTGGGTCAGCTTTTCTTAGTGCTTTTGATTGAAGATTTAGGTATTCATTAAAATCTTTATTTGTTGAAGTTTCTGCGGCTTTATCAAGTTCATCTGCCATTTTTGCAAAATCATCTTTGAATTTGTCTATATAATCTATTCCGACTAATTCATCTCCTGATCTTTCTACTACTGAACGTTGAGTTAGAATATTTTTAACTTCGTTGATTTTGCCTTCGTTCATCATTTTTAGGATGATTTTATGAAATTCCTCTTTTGATAGATCTTCAGGGTAAACACCTTTTCCCGGTTTTTCTTCGATACCTTTAATTAATCTAATATGATTTGACATTGAGTCGATTGCATTTACACCTTTTTGAGCATCAAATAAGATTTTTGTTAATCTTGCTTGTTCATTTCCTTTTGAAATTTCTTCTTCTAAAAATTCTTTTACTTCTAAATTGTGTTTGCAATCAATTTGCATATTTATTTTTTCAAGAATTGCTGCAGCTTTGCATAAATGTTTTAGCGCTTGTTTATCACCTTGGGCAAGTGCCAGGTATTCAGGTGCATCAGCTTTTAGAAATTTCTTTGTGATTAAGTAATCCTTATTTGTTCGCTTTTGTAACTCTTCAAGAGTTAGATTAAATTCAAATTTTGGCATTATAAAACTCTCCTTTTATCTATTGTCAAAAGGATTATAGCACTTTTTTTTCTTATTTTGCAATAAGTTATTTGGTGTAAGTGATTATTATTGCGTTTTAGGAGTTTCTTAAATCATCAGCAAGCGGAGCATCTATTTCTCCGTTTAGTGCGGATTGATTCTTTTGAAGAATTTGTGAAACATATTCCATATCATCTGTCCATACAAAATTCTTATTTATAAACTCTTTTGCAGCATCATAATCTCCATCTGCTTGGATTCTGATGATTTCTTTTAGCATTTTTTGACAAGCTGGGACAACTTTATCAACGTTTATGTAAATTTTTCCGTTGTCTAATATTTCGTAGGCTCCGTTATCTTTTAAATATTTGCATTGCATAACTTGTCTTACTCTATGTGCTACTTCCATATCAGGTTTTGCCTTTAGGAAATTTTGGAGTACAAAATTTATAAGTAAACCTTTTCTTTCTTTTTCTGTGTATACACCAAGTTCTGTCAGTTTATCAACAAATGAAATTGCAGCTACATCAGCTTTGTTTTCTTCAAGAATATTTCTATATTCTCCAAGTTTTGCATTGTTTTTTGTCGGTCCAAGAGAGTGGGCATTTTCATGTCCTACTGTAAAATGGTGGTAATCATCAACTGATAGGTATTCTCTTTGTTCCGGAAGTAACAAATCTCTGTATACTTTTAAAGTTTTTTCTTTGTTAGCTCTCATTTGCCTATGGTAAACATTACGTCTTCCTCCATCTATTGTAAGTGATAATTTGTCTGAATTTGGCAGATTTTCGGCAATGGTAATTTTGCCTCTGTATTCTCCAACCGCACCTGTTACATCTACAAGGTCGACATCTACCATTGTTTGCTTGTTGTCATTTTTAATTGTTTGTTCATATTCATCATTATATGGCATTAATTTTGCAAGTTCAGGAAGATATGCTTTTGATTTTAGTAAATATTCTGTTCCTTCTCTGTTTACGATACCGACTCTTCCTCCTAGAAAATCTTTTGAAATAGGTGTTATTCCGTGTTCTTCTAGTAAGTTTAGAAGTTCTTTGTTTTTAAATATAGTTTGAGTCATTTTATCTTCGTAATTTTCACGTGTAATTGTGAATTCTAAAGGTGTATCTTGAAGTGTTGCCCATTTTTTATCGGCATAAGCGTCTAACATCGGGTCAGCTACAAGAAGTGCTGCGGCTTGTAATTTTAAATAGTCGTTAAAATCTTTGTTTGATGATAGAATTGATGCTTTAGATAGTTCATCTGCAGCGTGGTCAAATTCTTTGTGAAATCTATCTACGTAATCTATGCCTTTTAATTCATCCCCATTTCTTACTACAACTGATCTTTGGTTTAGAATTTTTTTAACTTCTTCATCTTTGCCTTCATCAATCATTTTAAATAATATATTGTGAAATTCTTCTACAGATAAATCTCTAGGGTAAACACCTCTTCCCGGTGATTGTTTTAGACCTTTGGCTAAAGATATTTCTTCCATATTTGTATCTTTTGAAAAAATACCTTTTTGACCTTTAAATAATCTCATAGCTTTTTCGGCTTTTGGATTACCGTTTTCAATTTCTTGTTCTAAATATTTTCTAAAAGGTATATTATTTTTATCATCAAGTTGTAATTCAACATCAGCTATATAATCAGCTGCTTTTATAAGGTGTTTTAAAGCTTTTTTATCGCCTTCAGATAAGCTTTGATATTCAGGTGAGTCTGTTGATAATAATTTTATTGTAGCAATTTTTTTTGAATCACTTCGTCTATCTAATTCCTCATCTGATAAGCCAATTTCATAATTTTGTTTGCCTGAAAATGAAATAGCATTTATTTTTGCTAAATTGTTTAGCTGAGTTATAAGTTTTTGGTTGTTATAGTTAGTATTAGAATTTGTGTTTTGTATTGCGGAGTTATTAATATTCTTATTTTGATTAAAATTAATAGTGTTGTTTTGGTTTGTAATTTTGTATATTCTCATGTGACCTCCTGTATTTGAGTATTAAAACTCCTAATTATATTTTTTGTTATTTTATTATTATTTGTGATAAGTTTCGCCTTTTATGATTTTAAATGCTCTGTAGATTTGCTCTACTAATATAAGTCTTGCAAATTGATGTAAAAATGTCATTTTTGACATACTCATTTTAAGGTTAGCTCTTTGCGAAACATTTTTTCCAATTCCGCAGGATGAACCAATTATAAAAACAATTTCTTGAGTTCCGTCATTGGTTAAATCTTCTATTTTTGAGGCAAATTCTTCACTGGAAAATTGTTTACCATTGATTTCAAGTGTTATTACATAGTCAAGAGGTTTTATAAGTGAAAGAATTTTTTCACCTTCTTCAATTAAAATTTTATCAGTTAAATTTTCATCTTTAATTTCTATTGGCGTAAGCTCTTGAATTGTAACAGAGGCGTATGGAGTCAGGCGTTTTAGAAATTCATCTATTCCGTCTTTTAAAAATTTTTCTTTAATTTTCCCCAGTGCAATTATTTTAATTTTCAATTTTAGTTTTGTCGCTTTCTATGTATAAAGATTGTGATGGGAATGCAAAATCAATATTTTCTGCTCTGTATCTTTGAATTGCTTGTTCTAAAAATTCACCGCGAACTTTTAGAAATTTATCATAAGAACCGCCTTTGACATATCCTCTAAATCTTATATTTATTGAACTTTCTCCTAAATCGTGAACTGCTATGGTAAATTCATTGTGAATATCTTTATGTGCTGTTGCGATTTCTTTTAATATATTTTGAGCAAGTTTTATTTTTTCAGAATCTGTAGAATAAGTAACTCCAAAGGTTACATTAATAAATCTTTTTTTAGCTCTGGAAACATTTGTTATAACTGCATTTGCAGCAACGTTATTTGGAATATTTACAAGATAATTATCTAAATCTCGTATTTTTGTAGAACGTATTGTTATATCTTCTACGTAGCCTTCAATATTATTAAGTTTTACATAATCTCCAACTTTATACACGTGGTCAGATAGCAATTCAATACTACCAAAGATGTTTGCGATAGCTTCTTTGGCTGCCATACCTACTGCAATACCACCTATTCCAAAACCGGCTAAGATGGATGATACCGAATATCCTTGACTTTGTAGAAATCCTGTTATTGCTATAAATATAATTATGCCTTTTAATAATTTCATAATTATTGGCATAAATCTTAATAGTGGTGATGTAGATTCTTCAGTTGATATTTTTTTTCTTATTTTTTCATCGACTACATCTATTATTTTGAACAATATTATAATTAGAATAATGTTTATTCCAACTGCAATAAGTCCCTTTTCTAAATTTGTCATTAATTATATACCCCTTTTTTACTATTATAGGTAAGAATTTTATTTTTGGGAATTATATGTAAATATTTAATAAAAATTTTTACTTATTTTATATAATTTGTTAAACTTAGAAGTGTCATGTTTGTGTTCAAAAATAAAGAGAGTATTTATATAAAAATATCTATATTAGTTGTATTTTTGTTGTTGGGATTTATTTTTGCAAAAGTCTATCAACCGCATTCAAAAACTATTAATATATATACGCAGGCACTAAGAGATTATGATAACGGGAATTTCTCAAATTCTTATTATTTGTTTTCAAAAGTAAGTTATTTTTCCAAGTTGAAGCCTGTTGCAATTTATCGTCAGGCGCTTTGCGCAAGAGCTTTAGGAGATAATAAATCTGAGCTGAGAAGATATCAACAATTATTTAATAATTATCCTTCTAATAAATTGAGTTTGGAAGCAAAATACTTGGCTGGACAA
Organism: uncultured bacterium; assembly: GCA_949292185.1. GTDB lineage: Bacteria > Cyanobacteriota > Vampirovibrionia > Gastranaerophilales > Gastranaerophilaceae > Zag111. The sequence goes on along the minus strand of CASEYP010000029.1, from coordinate 43,330 downwards.
TTGGTTATTGATGATAATCCTAATTTAGCGTTCCGATATTTCAAATCTGTAGCAAAAGAAAGTAAGGATGAAGATTACAAAATAGCTTCAGAGTATTATAAAGCAAAAATTTCTGCCTCAAAGATAAGATATTCAAGTAAAATCTTTTCAAGGTCTAAAATTGCAAATGTAGAAAAATCCTTTAGAGAGTATTTGCAAAAATACCCTGATGGACGTTTGGCTGTTAATGCTGCAAATACTTGGAAAAAGTTTAATCCGAATATAAAATCTCAAGATGCAGTTTTAGTTGCTAGGGCGTATTATTATGCACAGATGTATGATGAGGCTTTAGCTATGTTAAAGCAGGCTCAATTAAAAGATAGTTGGGCAATTCAGTCTGTTACTTTGTATTCAAAACATGATTATAATAAAGTTAAAAGTTTAATAGAGCAAGGTGTTGCAAAGTATTCTGATTCTGTAGATCGAAGTGATTATAAAATGGCTGTTGATGATTATATTGACCTTTTTGAACAAAAAGATAAATATAAATATTCTTCAAAATTATTCTCTCTTGCCAAAGGTAAAAATAAAGACTATATCTGGAATCTGAAATGCTCTTATACCCCAAATGGTTATAAATATGCTTGTTATAATGATTTATATAAAAACTTTCCAAGTGGAGAATTTGCTCAAAATGCTTTGGCTCAAATTCTATTTATAGAAATTCGTAATAAAAATTACGCAAGTGCAAGAAATCTTGCTAAAGATTTTTTATCAAAATATCCTGATTCTCCGGATTATCCAAAAGTGTTATTCTGGGCAGCTAAAATTGAACAAAAATATTATAACAATGATGTTGCTGTAACTTATTATCAGGATATTGTAAACAGATTTCCTGATAGTTATTATGCTTATCGTGCCTTTTGGATTTTGAAAGGTGTTGCTCAATCTACAATTTCTGCAAATTTGGATTACAAACCTGTTATATATCCTTATAGAGCACCTAATAAAGAGGATATGTTGTATTATCTTTTAGAGGTAAAAGATTATGATATGATGCTAAAATATTCTCAAGATGATTTTATAAAAAGTTGGATTGAATATGAACGAGGCAATTATTCTTCATCAACTATTATTGCAAGAGATGCAATGAGCAAATTAAAGGTAAAACCTGTAAAAACAGACTTGAGATGGCGTCTTGTATATCCTCAAAATTATTATAAACAAGTTAAAAATTATGCAAACCAATATAGAAATAATGATGCATTAATGATGGCAATAATTAGAGAGGAAAGCTATTTTAATCCTGAAGCACAAAGTGGGGTTGGAGCTATCGGGCTTATGCAGTTGATGCCTTCTACGGCGCACGAAATTGGTGCAAAAAACGGTATTGATTTTAATACAAGTTATTTATTTAATCCTGAATTAAATATTCGACTTGGAAATTTATATTATGCAACAATTAGAGGAATGTTAGGTAATAAGGATGTTTCAGCAATTGCGGCTTATAATGGAGGTATCGGGTCTGTTACAAGATGGAAGTCTACGCTGAATTATTCAGATACAGATGAATTTGTTGAACAAATTCCTTATGATGAAACAAAAAATTATGTAATAAAAGTTTTTAGTAGTTATTGGAATTATACAAGGATTTACCAGAAGTGATAAATCATACGTTTGGTTTATTACATTCTTGTATAAAGTGATAGAATGGGTATTATGAAGAAGATTTTAGTTTTATTATCAGTTTTAGTAATTAATTTAATAGTTTCAAATCCAAGTTATGCAATAAAAATAGGCTTGTTAACAAAAGTAGATCAAGCTGGTGTTGGAACAAATGTTAATGGCAGAATGATTGACGTTAATACAAATAAGACGGTTTGCACATCATCTGCTATGAAAGGTTATACATTAGTCCCTTATAAAAATGAAATAGCTGTATTTAGCGGAGGACATTATTATTCATTAGGAACTCAAGCTATTGTTTTAAGACCTGATACTGACGGTTTTGTTAGTACAAAAGGTAAATGGTACCGCGGTAAATTGATGGTTAAAAACGATGGCGGCAAATTAACTGTTATAAATGATATTGATTTAGAAAGTTATATAAAAGGTGTTGTGCCGTCTGAAATGCCTGCAAGTTGGGAATATGAAGCTCTAAAGGCTCAGGCTATTGCAGCTAGAAGTTTTGCATTGGCAAATTTAGGTAAACAATCAAGATTAGGTTATGATTTAAAGGATAATACAGAAGATCAAGCTTATGGCGGTGCGTCTTCCGAGACAAATATTACAAATAAAGCTGTAGAGGAAACTCATGGGCTTGTTTTGACTTATGATATGAAAATAATTTCAGCATATTATTTTGCATCTGCTGGTGGTATGACAAATACTTCAATTTGGGGTGGTTCAGCACCTTACTTACGTTCTGTTCCGTCTTTCGATGATGAAGTCGGCAAAAAAGGTCATGGTGTTGGCATGTCACAATATGGTGCTAATAATTTAGCAAAACAAGGTTATAACGCTTATCAGATTTTGCAATATTTTTATCAAAATGTGAAATTTGCTAAACTTAATCAAGATCCATAACCCTTGTTATACTTGATTTTTAAGGGTGATATATTTTGGGATATACGCTATTCCTACATTTGATAGAATTTTGATGTCGAAAACCCTTGACAGTCTTAAAAAAAATGTTATAATTGATTTGTCGATTACAAAGGCTGCGGGAAATGGGTGTTTTATCCGTGGTGAAGGAAGAAGGAGGTTCCACATGAACAAAGAAGAATTAGTAAAAGAAGTATCTAAAAAAGCAAAAGTTTCACAAAAAGCTACAGCTGACATTTTATCAGCAACTTTAGAAACAATTCAAAAAACAGTATCTAAAGGTAAAAAAGTTACTTTAGTTGGTTTTGGTACATTTGAAGCACGTAAAAGAGCTGCTAGAACTGGTAGAAACCCACAAACTGGTGCTACTTTGAAAATCGCTGCTAAAACTGTTCCAGCATTTTCAGCAGGTAAAAAATTCAAAGAACTTGTTAAGTAATTTTTGCTTTTTGAAAATAATTGGATCCGCTAATCAAATTTTGGTTAGCGGATTTTTTATGTTTATAATCTCGTTACAATCCTTGAATATTGGATATCCTCGTGATAGTATATTTATTATAATTACAGGGTAGTGAGGTAGGATAGAGATGAAAAGTTCGACAATTAGAAGATCAACGTTATCTAAAGAAAGTATGGAAGTTATTGAAAATCTTGTAAAACAACAAGATACTCAAGAAGATGGTGTTGGAGAATATATAAGACCTGTTGATTACGAAGAAAATTCTTCTGAATCAAGTATTGCCAGCAAGGCTCAAGAAATTGATTTATTGTGGCAAAACTTTAAATCAACTCAATTTAATTCAAATTCTCCGACTGCATATATTTTGTTAGGGGCTGCAGTTGGTGTAGTTTTGGCTTTAGTATTGACTTTTTCAACAGGTTATTATTTATCAAAATCAGGTAAATTAACTATACAATATAACAGTGTAGCGGCTAAATCAAATACATTAGAGCAAGATGCAGCTACAGCTCAGGATGTTGTTGAGGCAAAAGTTTCTGTACCTTCTGAAGATGAAATTTCAACTAAACCTGTTGTAGGTGAAACAGCTAAGGCTGTTGATTCTGCCAGTGCTGATGTTCAAAAAATTGATCAGTCTAAAATGAAAAAATATGTTGTAAAATCAGGCGATACAGGAGAAAGTATTATAAAACATTATTATGGTTCTTATTCACCTGAAAAAGCTGAATTGATTAAAAAAGTGAATAATTTGGATTCTTTGGATCGTATAAATATTGATCAAAAATTACTAATTCCTATGGAATAAATTCATTATTTAATATTGAGGAGCGGGTATGAAAATATTTTATCGTATTTTATCTGTAGTAGTTGTTTTATTTGGACTATCCGGGGTAAGCTCGTTCGCATCAGAACAAGTTTGGCATAATGATTTGCGTTCAAAGTTTTTGAATAATGATGCGGCTATTATGGAAATTAATATTCGTTCCTTCAATGCTAATGATGTTAATGAAGATGGTTTTATCCAAGAGAAAATGGGTGAAAAACGTGGGACATTTATTAATGCCGTTAAGCGTTTAGATGAATTAAAAAATCTTGGAATTAATACTATTCATGTTTTACCGATTACTCCAACAGGCAAATTAAAGGCTTTGGGTACTGCTGGCAGTGTATATTCAGCTGCGGCTTTTGATTCTATTAGTGATGAATTGTATGATAAAGATTCAAAATTATCTTTAGAAGAGCAAGCTAAGTATTTTATAAATGAAGCTCACAAGCGTAATATTAGAGTTATAGTTGATGTTCCTGCTTGTGCTTCTTATGATTTATATTTACAAAGACCGGATTTATTTGTAAGTAACCCTGCCGGAGAACCTATTGTTCCGTCTGATTGGACTGATGTAAGGTTATTGTCAGTTGGAACTGAAGATAATATTGATACAAATGTTTTTAGTTTATATAAAGATTTTGTCAAATATATGATGAATTTGGGTGTGGACGGTATAAGAGCTGATGTTGCACATTCTAAAACGGCTGCTTTTTGGAAAGAATTAATTGATTATTCCAGAGAAAGAGATCCTGAATTTTTGTGGCTGGCTGAGTCTTCTGAGTCTTGGCATGATCCAATTTCACCTTATGCTGTATTTACATCTTATGATAAATTGTTAGAGGCAGGTTTTGATGGGTATTATGGTTCATTTTTCAATATAAAAGATTGGAAAAATGCTAAAGAATTAAATACACAAATTGCTCAAACTCTTAATAATACTAAAAAATTTAAAGACAAAAAAAGTGTAATCGGCAGTTTCACAACTCATGATGAAGTTAGTCCGATTTTATTAAAAGGTCCTAATTTAAGCGAAATGATGATTTGGTTAAATGCTACATTGCCTGTAAATTCATATTTTGTTGATGGTTTTCAAACGGGTGATAATTATCTTTATGTAAAAGGTAATAAACTTGCTGATGAAACTATGACAGATGATGATATGTATTTTACACATAGAGGTAAGATTGATATATTTAACCTATCAAGAAAGCCTGGCGGAAATAATGTTACAATAAAGAATAATTTTCTATTAGGAAATAATGTTAAGCAAAGTATTTTACCTGTATTAAATGAAGGTACATATACTCCTTTAAAAACAAATAATCAAAAAGTATTTGCATATTCTTTTGAAAATAATATAAAGAAGGTTGTTACGATAGGTAATTTGAATTTTGAAGAACCTGTGAAGGTTACAGTTAAGGTTCCTAAATTTAATCCGAAAAGGCAAAATGTTTTGCCAATCAAAATATCTGATATGCCTGTTGCAAAACGCGGAAAACTAGTTTTGACCTTACAACCTGGTGAAACTGTAGTTCTAATTATACATGAACTTTTATAGTGATAAGTTTTTTACAAAATCTTTTATTGCAGAAGCCTCGTGAGTTCCTACGATAAATTTGAAATCAGGATTTTCTTCATTAAGTTCTTCTATCATATGGGCAAGAAGTCCCGGGATAATAATTGTTCGTGTATTAATTTTGTTTTTTATATCAAGTTTTTTGATTGTATTTGCAACAATTTGTGCCGTAAATTTTTCAGCAGACCAAGCTGTTAAAACGCTCATTCCATCTGCTGGGATTACTATTAAATATGATGGAACACTAAGGCTTTCCAATTCATTTGCTACGGCAAAAAATGTTAGTGCAAAATTTGTTGTTAAAAATACTATTGAATCTTTATCTGGATTATTGAATTCGTAAAGATTAGATTCAACTTGTAGAGGTTTTTGAGGGTCAGTATAGATGTTTTGACGAAGGGTTAATAGTGTTGAAAACATAGCTTCATCAAATTTATTAAACACAAGCATATTTGCGTATTTGCAAATATAATAACTGGCCTTTGCACAAGTTGTGTATAAATCCTCATTCTCGTTCATAATTACGCACACAGGATCTGAAAATTTTTCATCTTTATCCTTTATTGCTTTTTGACGAGTTGAGATAAGCTGCTCTTTTGTTTTTTGAAAATCTGTATCTTTAATTTTTATTAGTTTATAAGTTTCAAATTCTTCATAAGTTATTGTTGGAACTTTTAAATCTGATATATCTTCTCCGTTATAATTTTTCAAAATAATCAAATCAACGTGGAATAATTCATTTACACCTTTTATTTCAAATTCATTAATTCTATTTAAAATATTTTTAGAATTACTATCTTTATAATCAACAATTACGGCAAGAGGTGGACGGTTTATAAATGTCTTTTCGTGCCTATAGAGAACTTGTTCTCCTCCAATTTTTAAGTTTTTAATTTCTATTGTTTTTTGAGGGTGTTTTATACTGTGCAAATATTGTTCTTTAAGTTTTTCATCTACGTAGGGGCATTTTTCAAGTTCTATATTTTGCTTGGCAAGTTTTAGAGCAAATGCCATACACGTTGGACAGCCGCATTCTTTGCAGTTTGCTTTTTCTGTTTTCTTTGCGCCGGGTAAGTATTTGAAAATTTGAAGTCCTGTCATTTCCATATTTATACCAAGCCTTTCATTATTGGAATATTTTGTGGAATATTCATTATAATTATATTTGCACCTGCTGATAGTACCCCAGAACAGGCACTAAGTTCTATCATTCTTGCTCGTGTTTCTAAAATTCCCCAGCTTTTTGGGTATTCATTTGATTTTGCTTCTTTTGTTTTTAGAGCTTCGGTTGAGGCTTCTGATAGGATTGGAAGATTTAAATATTTATCGCCTGATGCGCCTTCAATATTTATTTTTTCCATTATGCTATAACCATATTCATACCCGTATCCGAGTCCTCCAATATCAGCATTTATTATTATTTTATCTAGGTCTAGCCCTAAATCTGTAGATAATATATTTAATTCTTTTGCTAAATTTATGTCTATGGGGCTTTTTAGAACAATGTATTGTTCTTTTTTTATAATTTTCGGAATTATATATTTATATGTTGCTTCGTTTGCACAAGATATAATGCAATTTGTTCTATCAAGTTGCTCAATTAAATTTGGCAGTAATTTTTTATCAATTTCATCATCCCCGCATCCACAAATCATAAGTGGTTTTGTTATTTGTGGTAAAAGCTTTGTTAATAAATTCTTGGCACTTTCGATTTCTGATGAATCTGTAATATTGAATCTAAGAGCTAGAATATCACATTCTGTTTCTTGCGCAAATTTTATTAAATCCGAAGGATTTTCGGATTTGAAATAGTTTTGAGATATTTCAACGTTCTCCTTCGGATTATAAATATTTAGTAGTAATGCAAAAAGTTTTGAGTTTTTATCTATATTAAGCTTGTCTTCCACTTTTTACTCTATCCATAATTTCTTCAAATTCTTTATCATCAATAGTTTCTTTTTCTAACAGTTCTTTTGCAATTTCTTCAAGCATATCTCTGTTTTCTGTAAGTAAGCGTTTTGCAAGTTCATATCTTTCTTCTACGATATTTTTAATTTCTTCATCAATTTCAAACGCTACTTGATCAGAGTAATCTCTTTGGTGTCCGAAATCTCTGCCCATAAATACGTTTTCTTGGTTTTTACCGTAAGCCATTGGTCCAAGTTTTTCAGACATACCCCAAGCTGTAACCATTTTTCTTGCAATATCTGTAACATTGATTAAATCTTGAGATGCACCTGTACTTACATTGTCTTTACCGTAAACTATTTCTTCTGCTGCTCTACCACCTAAAGATACTGCAATTTTTGCTAACAATTTTGCTTTACTTACGTGTACAGATTCATCTTTAGGTCTTGTCCAAGTTACACCTAATGCCATTCCTCTTGGAATAATTGATACTTTGTGAAGTTCGTTAGCGTCAGGCAATAATTTGTCAATTAAAGCGTGACCAACTTCGTGGTATGATGTAAGTTCTTTATCTGCATCAGTAAGAACTTTACTTCTTTTTTCAACACCTGCAATAACTCTATCTATAGAACAATCTATATCAGCCATTGTGATTTTGTCTTCACCGTTTCTTGCAGCGAGTAGTGCTGATTCATTTAGTAGGTTTTGCAAATCTGCACCAGTAAATCCAGGTGTTCTTTTGGCTAATATTTTTAAATCTACGTCTTTATCTAATTTTTTATTTTTAGCGTGAACTTCTAATATTTGTTCTCTACCTTTAACATCAGGAGCATTGATATATATTTGTCTATCAAATCTACCAGGTCTTAATAGTGCGTTATCCAAAATGTCGGGTCTATTGGTTGCAGCTATTACAATAATATTTGTATTAACATCAAAACCGTCCATTTCAACTAATAATTGGTTAAGAGTTTGTTCTCTTTCATCGTGGCCTCCGCCTAGACCTGCTCCACGTTGACGTCCAACAGCATCAATTTCATCGATAAATATTATACAAGGTTGATGTTTTTTTGCTTGTTCAAATAAGTCTCTTACACGGCTTGCACCAACACCAACAAACATTTCAACAAAATCAGAACCTGATATTGAGAAAAACGGTACACTTGCTTCACCTGCTACAGCTTTTGCCATCAAAGTTTTACCTGTTCCAGGAGGGCCTACTAATAAAACGCCTTTTGGAATTTTAGCACCTAACTTCATATATTTTTCGCCGTTTTTCAAAAAGTCTACGATTTCTTCAAGTTCTTTTTTCTCTTCATCAATACCTGCAACATCATTGAATGTTGTTTTAACTTTTGAATCTAATAGCATTTTTGCTTTACTTTTTCCAAAAGACATTGCTTGAGAGCCACCTGCTTGAATTGCTTTTATCATTAAACCAAGCGAGATAACTGCAAATAATACAATTATAAAGGTTCCAATGTTGCCTGCAAGTTGATTGGTTTCAGGAGCTTTTTTTACTGTAACATCAGCACCTGATGCATTCAATTTGTCCATTAATTCAGGATCATTTGCTGAAATTTGAACTTTATATTGTTGCAATGGTGCCTGCATATTTTTATTTTCAGGTGTCAAAAATGGGGATACTGTATTTTTAGTTTCTTGTGTCTCTTTTTGCTGCAATGCCGGTTGATCCTTTGGTATTGCAATAATCATTTCGTCATACTTTTCAATTTTTGAAAATTCTTTATTTGCTAATTTTTGGAGAAAATTAGTGTAAGAAATTTCTGTAGTGCTTGTTGATGGACCTGTCATAAATATTGTTGATATAAAGACAAGTACAACAATAGCTAATATTACATACATACCCATTGATTGACTTTTGTTCATAATAAAAATAACCTTTCAAAAATGTAAACTCTCGTATCTAAATTATACCCTAAAAAACCTAAATGTGAATAGTTTACAGTCCAGTAATTGCTTTCATATATTTTTCATTATCAGTTGAAGATACGCACTGTCCGTTTTTAATCATTGTTGTTAGTTTTTGGTATGTTATTTGGCAGCTTTTGTAATTTTGTTCCCTCTTGCTTAAAGGTGTAGGGGTTGAGTAATTCTTTGGATTAAGTTTATCTTTACAATATGCATTTTCAGTTACATCCAAGCTGAGAAAATATCCCAAATGATCCATTTTACAATAGAATGTTTCTTTTTCTTGTGCATATACGTTTGAACCTATAATTTGCAATAGTATTAAGCTGACTATTGCTATCAGTGATAAAGTCTTATATCGCATGCAGATTTCCTCTTATTTTTTTATGGTATCAATATATTGTTCAATTTCTTCAGTTGAATTCATTTCTGTTGCTGCTACAAGAATTCTTTTATCGTCTAATTTTATTCCGCCAAGAATATTATTTGCTTTTAATTTTGATAAAAATTCTTCGCTATTATCAGTTTCTATTGTAAATTCATTAAAGAAATTTTTATTTAGAACTTTGATACCTGATTCTTTCAATTTATCTGCTAGAAGATGAGCCTGTTTAGCTGATAAATATCCTGCTTGTTTAAAACCTTTTTCACCTAAAACTGATAAGTATAAGGTTGAACATAGTGCAACAAGTGCTTGATTTGAACATATATTGCTTGTTGCTTTTTCTCTTTTAATATGTTGTTCACGGGTTTGGATTGTTAAACAAAATGCTTGTTTTCCGTCTTTATCTACTGTTCTGCCTGCAAGTCTTCCAGGTAGTTGACGCATAAATTTTTCTTTACAAGCCATAAACCCTGCTGATGGTCCTCCAAAATTCATCGGAATACCTAGTGTTTGAATATCACCAACAACAATATCTGCACCATATTCACTTGGTGGTTGTAATATTGATAATGTTGAAGGATCACAACAAATTATTGATAAGCAATCAACTGATTTTGGCGTGATTATTTCTCCATAGTAATTTGGAGTTTGTATTAATACACAAGCATAATCTGTTGTGTTTTCAGGAATTTCTTCAACCCAATCAACTTCAATATCTTGAGAATTTGTATATGTTGTTATTACTTTTTTATATTCAGGGTTTAGAGAATTTAGTACACAAACTTTGTATTTTTTAGATATTCTACAAGCCATTAAAATCGCTTCAGCACAAGCTGTTCCTCCATCATAAACTGTAGCGTTTGCAATATCCATACCTGTTAAATTACAAATCATTGTTTGAAATTCATACATAACCTGTAAGGTTCCTTGCGAAATCTCCGGTTGATAAGGTGTATATGCTGTATTAAATTCAAATCTGTTTGCAACTTGTGCAATACATGCAGGAATAAACTTGTTATAAATTCCTCCGCCAAGAAAACTTATATAATCTGTTTTGTTTTCTTTAGAAAGTTTTTTGATGACCTTTTGGGTTTCCATTTCACTTAGACCTTCCGGTAAATTCAAACCGTTAGATCTTACAGATTGAGGAATTTGTTTAAATAATTCTTCAACATTATCTATTCCAATTTCTCTGCATATATCTTTAATTGTTTTTTCGTCGTGTACTAAAAAATTCTTCATATTATTCCAATTCTTCTTTATAATCTGCGTATGATAAAAGGTCTGCTAATTCTTCATCATCACCTGTATGTTCAACTTTTATTAACCAACCGTTTTCGTAGCAGTCTTCATTTAACATTTCAGGAGCATCAATAAGCTGTTCATTGATTTCTGTAACTTTTCCTGATATTGGCATATAAATTTCTGATGCAGCTTTTACAGATTCAATATTTGCAAAAGTGTCACCTTTAGAAAATTCATCACCAACAGTTGGAAGTTCTAAAAATACAATATCTCCAAGTTGTTCTATTGCATAATCAGTAAGTCCGATTGTATATGTGTCGCCATCTTTTACAACATATTCATGCGATTTTGAACATAGCATTTCTTCTATAAAACTCATTGTATTCTCCTTTTCATACTTATATTTTTTATTTTACTTTGTTTCTCTTTTCAATAAACGGACGTTTCACAACTTTAGCATCGTGAAGCTTTTCTCTAATCATAACCTGAAGTGTTGTGCCTATGCAAATCTCTTTCAAATTTTTAACATAAGCAAGTGCAATATGCTTTCCTGTTGAAGGTGAAACGCATCCGCTTGTAATAGTTCCAACTTTTTCGCCATTATAATATACGTCGTATCCGTGACGAGCAATATTACGATCAAGCATTTCAAGTCCGACTAATCTTTTCTTTGTTCCGTTCTTGATTTGATCCATTATTACTTCTTTACCGTTGTAGTATGCTTCTTTATCTTTTGGAATTGACCAAGATAATCCTGCTTCAACAGGTGTTGTATTTTCATCTAAATCATTTCCGTATAGGTGAAGTGCGGCTTCAAGTCTTAGAGTATCTCTTGCCCCTAGTCCGATTGGTTTGATTCCGAATTCTTGTCCTTCTTCTAAAATCTTATCCCATAGGAATTCTGAATATTCATTTTCTACAAGTAATTCAAATCCGTCTTCTCCGGTGTAGCCTGTTCTTGATATTAAAAGTTTTATTCCTTCAATTATTGCGGGCTTAATTGTAAATGAAACTTGATGTTCCAAATTATAACCCATTTTTTTGACTACATCTATCGCCTTTGGACCTTGTATTGCTAAAAGTGAATAGTTATGTGATAAGTTATCTATTTTTACATCCATTCCTCTTTTGTTTCTAACAAGCCAGTTTAAATCTTCATCAAGTCTTGATGCGTTACAGATTACAAGGTAATGGTTAATTCCTAATTTATAGATTATTAAATCGTCTATTAGTCCGCCATTTTTGTTTGGTAATTGACAGTATACAGCTTTTTCATAATCTAATTTTTCTATATTTTGCGGAACAACTTTATTTAAAAATTGAGTTGCATCTTTCCCCGATACAAAAACTTCTCCCATGTGCGATACATCAAATAAACCTACAGCTTCTCTTACTGTTTTATGTTCTTCGATTATAGAAGAATATTGTACAGGCATGTGCCAACCTGCAAAATCTACCATCTTTGCACCAAGTGCAACGTGTTTGTCGTGTAAATACGTTTCTTTTACCATAATATCCCCCGCAAATATATTCTATTCTTTCACGCTACAGTAGCGTTGTCAATGATATATTTAGATAAATTACAGTAAAATGTAAGACTTAATTAATGTAGGTAACTCATATTTTGAGTTGTTAAAACCCAATAGGCACATCCATAGCCTGTAGAGTTTGTAGGTAGACAGTGGTTTTTGTATGGATAAACGGAGTTTGGTGCTCCAAATGGTCTTAAGCCTTCGTTTTCATAAGAAAATACAAACAAATCTTTCCCCCAGGTATTTGGAGGATTTACGCCATTTGTATCAACAAAAAATTCTATATAGGAACCTTTTCGTCTTTCGCTTTGGTCTGTTGCTTTCCACCATACGGCTGTTCCATTTAGCAATACAATTTTATAGTATCTTGTGTCTGTTGCATAATTTACATCGTGTTTTTGACTATTTCTTCGTAGGTATGTCTTTTTTATACAGCTATTTTTAGTATCAGATACCCCACAATCTGTTGCTATTTTTAATGAGGCTTTTAATTTTGTTGCAATATCTTCAGCGCCTTTTTTAGACCAATATTCAGTTGTCCAAGTGTCTGCATCACCATATTCTTCTTCACTCATTCTTACAGCTTGAGCTAGTATTGATTGGGTCTCTCTTAATTGATTTACTGTTCTTTTTTCATAATATTTTGTCATAAGCATTGGGATTGTAATTGCTGCAATTACGCCAATTATCCCCAAAGTAATAAGTACTTCCGAAAGTGTAAAAGCTCTCTTTGTAAATCTCATAATCTTTATCCTTTTTTTTGAAAATTGCAGCTAGCACTGTTCTGGGCTAGGAAACAGAATATCTTAAATTCGTTACAAAGTCAAGAATATAAAAAATAACCCGATAAATTGAAGATTCAATCTATCGGGTATTCGGAGTTTGTTGATTATTAATTCTTTATAATAATTGTTTGTATAAGTCGATTTGTTTTTGGGTTAATTTCGTAGGAAGGACTATTTTAATTTTAGCGTTCAAGTTTCCATATCCGCCTGCTTTTTTAGGTAATCCAAGATTTTTAAGTCTTAGAGTTTTTCCGCTTGATGTCATTGGTGGAATTTTTATTCCAATTGTACCGTGAAGTGTTTGGATATCTTTTTTACACCCTAAAACAGCTTCAGGTGGTGTGATTTCGACTTCTTTTGTTAAATCTGAACCTTTGATTTCATATTCGGAATCTTTTGGGGTAATTATGAGATATAAATCACCTTTTTGACCGTAGGCATCAGTTTTACCTTCACCTTTTAGTCTTATTTTTTGTCCTTCTTTTATTTCTTTTGGAAGTTTAACTTTTATTGATTTAGTCTCGTTAATTATTCCTGTACCGCCGCAGGCACTGCAATAACCTCCTGATGGTGGACATTGCGTGCATTTTCTCATATCGTTAAATTTGACTGTGATTGGTGAATCTGAAAATAAGTCTTTTGCGGTTACGTTAAGTGTTTTTGTTATGTCTAAGTCTTCCGATTTTCTTGATGTTGAAGAGGCTCTTGATGCTCTAGGATTTGTGTAGGTTTGTCTTGTGTAAGCTTGTTGACCCATGTCTTGGAAGTTTCCAAAATCAAATCCTGAAAATCCTCCTCTTGAACTTCTTGATGAAGTTCCGGCACCACCCATCATATCGCCAAATAATGAGCTGAAAAAGTCAGAAAATCCGCCCATATCTTGACCGTTGAAGTTAAATTGATATGTGCCGCCTTGACCGCCGTTAAAGTTGAAGTTTTCAAATCCTGGAGGTGGGGTGTAATCTGCGCCGCCTTGCCAACCTGAACCTAAGCTATCATATCTTTGACGTTTTTGTTTATCGCCAAGAACTTCATAGGCTTCATTTATTTCTTTGAATTTTTCTTCTGCTTCTTTTGTTTTATTTACATCAGGGTGGTATTTACGTGCTAATTTTCTGAAAGCTGATTTTATTTCAGCTTCTGTTGCATCACGTTTTACACCTAATGTTTCATAGTAATCTTTGTACTTCATATTTATAAAATCTCCTATCTTAATGATAATATAAAATAGGAGATTTTTTCGATTTTTTAATTATTTCTTAATTATGTTTTGTTTATATTGTAGAAAGTTTTTGGGACATTTCCTTGATGTTTTGTTTTATTTCATCTAATGATTTAGTGTTATTTAGAAATTCCAAAATGTCTTTTTTGTTACCAATAGCAAGAGGTCTTTTTATTTCTGTTGCCATTGAAGGGTGAAGAAGTGAAACTTCCAAAAGATGAGAAGCTTTGTTTGTTTCATCTTGAGTTATTGTGAGAGCAAGTCCTTTATATGGAAGTTTTTTATCTGTTGTGTTGATGCCTTCATTTATTGGACGGTAGTAGTCTCTATCTGAAATATAATTTTCAGCTTGGAGTTTTAATCTGTTTAATAGTGATTCTATGTTTTCTTTATTATTCATATATTTTCTGCTTATTGTATTTGTAATAGTCTTTTCAAATTTTGTCTGTCCAAATTTTATCATATTTACCTCTATTATGTCTATATTTATCCAATATTGTCTATTTGACTAGTGTATTCTATATGCGGAATAAAGTTTTTCATTTTTTCTGCCTGATCGAGTTCGTTTAGATCATGAAGATGTTTCATACTTTCTTCAGACAGTATGCTATCAAATTCTTCAGGAAGTTTTGGCTTATTACGGTTTATTCCTAATTCGATATCTCTATAATAATCATAATTGTCGCTTATATATTGGTTATATTTTGGCATTTTATCTTTTGGGATACTTTTAACAGCAGCTTTATATTCATCAAAAGTTTCACCAAGAGTATTTTTATCTAACATTGCATCATATTTGATGTGTTCATATTCAGCAAACGGGCCTGAGCCTCTGATTTGAATTTCTGCAAAGTTACCGTCACTTAATTTAACGTTTATTTGTCCTGTTGTGTAACCTGATTCTTTTATGGCATCTTTGGCTGATTTTGGTAAATCTTTTAGTCCGTATTTTGCAAGGTCTATATCTTCTGAACAAGTTATTATGTCTATTTTTTGACCTGTTGCAAGTTGCATTTTTTCAAATTCTCGGATTTGTTTATCTGAAAAATACGCAACTCCATTTTTACCTTTGTAGTTGTTGATTTCTGTCATCTCCATAGGTTTGATATTTGGATTTGATTTTAATTCTTGAATTATATCTTTTCTTATTCCTGCTTTTTCTAATTTTTCAAATGTCGTTTGACCTTTGTTTAAGGAGTATTTCAAATTAGATAATATGAACTTTTTAACCACAGGATCGGTTTGTTTTTCAGCAAGTGCAATTTTGACAGGTTTTGCAAGACTCTTTGCTGTTTCTAATTCTGTTTGTGTTAATTTTTCATTATTAAAGTATCTTTTTATTAATGATTTTTCGGATGAAGTTAGAGCTTTACCTTCTATTTTAATATTATCTAGAGTTTCAATAATATCTTTTTGCGTAAGGTTTTTTAGTTGAATTCTTCCACCTATTGCATCTTGAATTATTTGTCTTGCTTCTTCATCTGTTTTTACTGTTTTGTTTAGTTTTGGAATCATTCTTTTAAGTTTTGAATATACAGAATTTGCGCCTTTTGATCTTATTGCAACATCAAAGCCTGAGAATACTTCTCTAATTCCTTTGCTGGCAGCAGCTTCTGCGGTTTTATATTGTTTTGCCAAACGAAGTGAGATATTTCCAAGTTCTCCAAGTATTATTGGATCTTCAGATTTGATTGCTTTACCTGTAAGTGGAATTAGCGGTCTTTTAAAGTGCAAAGTGTCAGGACGAATTGGCATTGTTATATCAGGTTTTATCCTGTATTGAGTAACTCCGTTTTCACCTAGTTTATATGCGCTTTTTACATCTTTTGCTTCAAATGATAATAAGGCTTTAGATTCCTTTTTTATCGTGTTTGTTACAAGTTTTGCAGAATCTGAGCTTAGGATTTTCCCAGCACCTTTTAGAATTATTTTTTGTATTATCCCCATGTCTTTATTTCCCCTATATGTATACAAAAAAAATTTTTTACTAAAAAGTGCTAAAAATAAAAAAGATATTACAATATTGTAATATCTTTTTACCAATTTAATAAGCTATATTCAGTTATATTCTTATTTTAAGCTTACTTTTACAGCTGGTCCTTTTTGAGAAATTTCAACTTTGTTTTCTCTAGCTAACCAACCTAAACCTAAATCTGCAAAGTTTCCTTTTAGATCTAATTCTTTTTTCATTTTAGCAAATGAAGTTGTTCCATTTTGGTGTAAGTAGTTGTAAATTTCTCCTGCAGAAAATCCGATTTGTTCTTCTAATGTTAAATTAACTTTTTTTGTTGCCATGTTTCTTCCCTCCGTTGATTGATTGTTTATATAACACTTTTTCTTGACTCTCAAATAATAGTTCATTTTTGAATATTAGACAATCATTTTAATAGTGTAGTTTTGACGAAATTTTATGATAAAATACGTTATAAGGAGTATTGAATTTGTTAATTGACGGAAGCATAACCTCAAAAAAAACTGAGTTTTTGGTAGATAAGTATTTAGAGCTTGTTAATAGTGGTGTTAAATCCGGTGAAATTTTGGTTTTGGTGCAAAATTCTACTTTGAAAAATTCGTTTTTAGATATGGTTTTTCAAAATTTGGAAGTCGGTTGTATTGAAAAATTGCAAATTCATTCTTTTTATTCACTTGTTTATAATACGGTTAGTGATAATTGGGCTTTTTTAGAAGATAGAAATATTTTTGACAATCCTGTTATTTTACCAAATTTAGCAGGGTTAGAGGTTTCGCAATTTTTATTAAAAGATATTCTAAATGAGGTTAAGTTTAGAGGGTATAACTCTAGAATGTCTTTGTTGCATCAGATTTTTAGAAGATATTCACTTATTGTACAAAATAATCTTACGCAGTCTGAAGTTAATGAAAGAGCTGAGATTTTAAAGGAAGGTTTTTCAGATGATGCAAATTTAGTTATAAAAAAATTCTTGAAAAAGACATTGGAGCTTAGGGATTTTGATTATTTACGCCAGTGTTTAATGTTTAATTTTATTTATAAGAATACTGATTATTTTAAGGATATAAAATATCTAATCGTTGATGATGCTGATGAATGTACTCCAATTTGTATTGATTTTATTGAATATTTATCTAAACAGTTAAAAGAAGAATATATTGCAATAGATACATTGGGTTCAAGTCGTTGTGGGTATTTGAGTGCTGATAAAAATAATTTTGCAAAATTAAAAAATATTTTTAATAATTCTGAAATTATAAAGCTTGAAAATAATTCAAAAATGTCAAAAGATGCTTTATCAATATATAAAAATGCCCGTTATGATGAAGTAAATACGTTAAATCTATTTGGATATGAGTCTTTTGCAAAGCGTTCGGGGATGGTGGATGCTGCTTTAAAGAAGATAAAAAGTTTGCTTGATAATAGAGTGCAGCCTTGTGAAATTTCTGTTATTTCGCCTGTAATTGATGATATGTTGAAGTTTACGCTTAGTGAAAATATAAAAAATAATGTGAATTTGTTATATTTATCAGGTAGTGAAAAGCTTATTCAAAACAGATTGGTTCAGGCTGTTATTACTATTTTGAAGTTGAATACAGAATTGAAAAATGCTTTGTCTGAATTTGATATAAGAGTCATTTTATCTGAGTTTTTGCAAATTCCGTTAAAGTATTGTGGTGAGATTTTGGAAGAATTTCATAGCTCAAAAAATCTTATACCATATAAATTCAGTGATGAAGATTATAGTCAAAAATACGGAAAGTTTATAGATTTAGTAGATAGGTTGTCAGTTTCTGATATCAAAATATCAGAACAAATTATATTGATTTATAATGAACTGTCTGATTTTGGAGCGGTGAAAACTTCTGAATTGACAAAATTTAATTTCTTTTTAAAAGAAATTGTAGATTTTGAAAATATTTTTGGCAAAAATTTTAACCGTAGAAAATCTGAAATAATTTTGCAGATTGAAAATTCTATTATTGCTGAAAATCCTTATTCTATCTTAGAAATTCAAAGGAAGGATTTAGTCGTTTCAACACCTCAAAAAATTATTGACAACCATATAAAAACTAAATATCAAATTTGGCTTGATATATCTAGTTCCGAGTGGATAAAATCAGACACAGGACCATTGTATAACGCTTGGGTTTTTCAAAAAGATTGGGATAAACCTGAATATACTATTGAAGATAATATCAATCTTTCAAAAGATAAAAATGCCAGAGTTCTAAGAAAATTGGCACTATGCGCTACAGAAAAAGTTTTTTGCTATTCAAGCTTGTTTGATTCAAACGGGGTTGAAAATTACGGCGGTATAGAACCTTGTATTATTGTTAATGATCAGGATTCAGAAGAAAATGATGAAAAAGAAGATAAAGGAACTTTTAAGATTGTTCCAAGGCCTGATCAAAAACCTGTTTTAGATTATAAAAACGGTTATATGGGGATTTCAGCTGTTCCTGGGGCAGGGAAAACTACAATTTTACTTGCATTGATTATTAATCTTTTAGAAAGGGGGATAAATCCTGAACATATTTTTGTTTTAACTTATATGGATTCTGCGGCGAGAAACTTTAGAGAAAGAATTAAAAATGTTCGCAAAAATTCTGCAAAACTTCCAAATATTAGTACTATTCACGGTTTGGCATTAAGAATATTAAAAGAAAACGGCAACTATGAAAAATTAGGTTTGTCTTCTGATTTTGAAATTTGCGATGATTCTCAAAGAGGTAGAATTTTAAGAGATATATCTTCAAAATTAAATATTGATTCTAAAATGGCTGAAGAATTTGATAGGGGCGTTTCTGTTTATAAGTTTGGTGGTGGAGATTTTGAGCGCGTAATTTCAGATGTTAAATTAAAAAATTTTAAATTATTTTATGAAGCGTACTCTCAAAATTTAAAAGAATATAATCTAATCGATTATGATGATATGTTGACCGGTTCTGTAAAAATTTTAAAAGAAAATCCTGATATATTATCTCATTATCAAAATCTTTGTGAATATATTATCGAAGACGAAGCTCAGGATTCATCTTCTGTTCAGCAAGAATTAATTTCTCTGTTGTCAGGGAAATACAAAAATATTATAAGATGTGGTGATGTTAACCAATCTATTACCGCAACATTTTCAAATGCAGATGTTGAAGGGTTTAGAAAATTTATTACAGAAAATAACAACGTTTCAATGAATTGTTCTCAGCGTTGTACACAAGATGTTTGGAAACTCGCAAATCGTCTTGTCAAAACTTCTTTAACCCATCCTGGAAGTAAGAATTCGTTTTTTGAGATGTATATGCAACCTGTAGAAGGTAAAAATCCGGAGTCTTCAAATGCCGTTTGTGCTGAAGTTTTTGATAGCGGAATTGATGAGAAAAACTTTGTCTTAAAAACTATAAAAGAAATCTTGTCAAAAAATCCTGATTTTACGATTGGTATTCTATTAAGAAATAATTATCAAGTTGCAGCTTGGCAAAATTTGATTGAAAATAGCGGTTTGAAAGTTATTACAAGAAACCAATGTCTGGAGCAAAAATCTATATTCCGTGCTATTTTTGCTGTTATGAAAATGGTTTTAACTCCATTTGATAATGAGGTAATTGCTTCAAATTATGAAATTTTAGCTGATTTAGGGTTTTATAAAAGAGGTTTGGATAATGAAATTCGAAAATACGAAAATCCTTTTATCCAAGTTAATACCGATTATATTGATAGTACAGAGTTAGCACAGTTTAGCTGGAATTTGAATTATTGGGTTTCCTTGTGTTATTTGCCACCTAATGAGTTGGCTATAAAAATTGGTATGGATTTTTTCAAAAATGAAATTGAGAAATCAAATATCTATTTGATTTCAACTTTGATAAAACGCATTTGTATAAGAAATAATTCTTTAGATTATGCAATATCTCGGCTTGCGGAACTTTCTAAAAAACCAAATTTAAGCGGATTCAAATTCTTTTCAGAAGAAGATGAGGATGACAAAACATATTTATCCGGAAAAGTTCAAATTATGACTATGCACAAATCTAAGGGTGATGAATTTAATGTTGTATTTATCCCTGAGTTGACTGAAAGAAATCTTCCATTGACTATAAGTTCTATAAGTCTTAAATCTTCTGATTTTATAGAGTCTGTAAGAAAGTTAAATCCTAACTATAGACCAAAATCAGAATATGAATTGAAACAAGAAGTACTATCAGAAAACTTACGTTTACTTTATGTTGCAATAACAAGGGCAAAAAATAAATTATTTATAACAGTTAGTAAGAAGTTAAAAAACAGATATAATAAGGAACAAAAGCAAGAAATGAATATTATATTCAAAGAACTGTTGGGGGTATGTGAAGATGTTTAGTGTGTATTCTCCTAATATGTTGAAAACTTATGAAAATTGTCCGAAAAAATATTTTTATAAGTACATAGAAAAAATTAATGTTCCAATATCATATTTACCTTTTGAAAAAGGTAAAAAAATCCACGCATTAGCAAACTATTTTCTAAAAGGTATAAATATTTCTCGTATAGAAACTGCTTTGACTCAAGAAGAACGTGAAATTTGGAATAGTTTGTTGGATAATCCGTTTTTTAAAAAAGATTGTATTCAATCAGAATATCAATTATCTTGCAAAGTTGGAGATTTTTGGATAGGTGGAAGATTGGATGCTGTAGTTCATGATTATGAACAGTATTATATTTTGGATTATAAAACTGGTTCTGTTCCTAAAAATCCTGAATATGATTATCAAACAATGATTTATTTATTGAGTATGGATAAATTATTGAACGGTAAGTATGAGTCGCTTTCTTTTGTTTATATAAATCTTAAAGAAAAAAATAATTATGTAATTGAATTTAATGATAAATTAAGACTTGATTATCAGGAACGAATTATAAATATCTGCGACAAAATAAATACAGATACGATATATCAGGGCATAAGTTCTAATTGTAAATCGTGTGAATTTGTAAATATCTGCGATTCTTCCTGTGTTATTTAGTGAAATCTTTCATTTTATTACCTGTTTGTTTTTGGTAGTTCATACAGGTTGCATAATAAAAGTATGTTAGTCTAAGGTCTTTATTTTCAAATTTGATTTTATTATTCAGTTTAAATTTTTTATTTTTAAAATAGTTTTCGGAATGAATTTCTTTATCATTATCAGAATAGATACCGAGGTATGCTAAGTTTGCTGCACCATTTTTGCAGTCACATATATATAATTCTTTTGTGTATTCAAAATTTAATTTATCAGGGCTTATAGGGTGTATCAGTTGAAAGTGTGCGTCTTTGTATACTTTAAACCAGCCTAGTGCATAATTGTTTTTGAAGTTTAAGCTGTCCGGGTATAGATATATAGTTTCTTTAGAAATATTTATATTCTCATTTTTTATAAGAATATTTTTGATTTCATTTTTTCTTTTTATTGAAAGCTTTATCTTTTTGGGTGAGTTCAGGTATTGAGATTTTATAAGTATTTTAAAATTGGTTATGTTGTCTTTGAGTTTTTCATTATTTATTTCTAATATTATATCCCCTATTTTTAGTCCGGCTTTTTGTGCATTAGAATCAGGTATGATTTTAATTATTTTTTGTTTTTTATCTTTAGTTCCTATTGATGTATATCCGAAAGATACAGGGTGTTCTTTGTACTTATCTCTGTATTTTACAGATTGATATAAGTCATTGTATGAAAATCCTGTATTATCATTAAATAAATATTTTGGAGTTATTAAATAGAATATGCTTGCTGTAAATGTAATTAGCAAAATTGATATTGCAATTAAGATAATAGTATTTATTTTCATAAATCATGAACTCCATAATTTTATATATTTATTGTAATATTATCAGTGTTTTGTCTAAAACGGCATATTTTAGTGCTTTACAGATATTAATGAACCAGTCTTTATATTTCTTGAGTTTCCAGTTTGCTTTAGCTCGTAATTGATAAAATATTTGCATTTGGGTATTTAGTTTTTCTTCAGGCAGTTTTGGATAATCATTTAATATTTGATTGGTATTTATAATTACCTGTTTATAATTACCTGTGTTATCGTAGGTCAATGCTAAGCACCAGTATGCTCGATTATCAACAGTCGTAAGTTTTTGACATACATCTATAGCTTTATCATATTGCTGTAATGTTATATAGCATCCTGCAAGATTAAGTCTTTCTTCTATATTCAAATTTGATTTTTTTTCTAATTCAATCATTTTTGTTTTTTGTTGAGTTAGAATTTGTTCAGGCATTTTGGTAATTGGTCTGTTGTAATATTTATCGAGTGAAAAATATATTCCAAATCCTGCGGCAATAAAAATAAGAATAATCACAGTAGTTATTGTAATTGTTTTATAAATACTTTTCATCTTACAATCAAACTCCTTTCGTGCAGTTTACAGTACTTCTGTTATTGCCGCAATCATACCATTTGGAGATGCAATATTTTTTCCTGCAATATCAAAGGCTGTTCCATGACCAGGAGATGTTCTTATTATATCTAATCCTATTGTCATATTGACTGTACTTTCTCCGGCTACTGTTTTTATCGGAATTAAACCTTGATCGTGGTAGTTTGCAATATAACAATCAAATTTGTCTTTTTCATTATTAAAATAATGTTTTGCGGCTTCTATAAATAACGTGTCTGCTGGTAGCGGTTTTGTAATTTTTATACCTTCTTTATTTAACGCTTCTACTGCTGGAATTAGTATATCTTGTTCTTCGCGTCCTAAAATTCCGTCTTCTCCGGCATGTGGGTTGAAGCCGCATAGTGCAAATTTAGGATTTGTAATTTTGAATTGTTCATCAAATGTTTTTACAAGATTTTCGATTTTTTTTATAACCAATTCTTTAGTTAAATTTATGTCTTTCAGTGCACAATGTCTTGTTAATAATAAAACTCTGAAATTGCCTGCAACAAAAAGCATTTCTGCTAATTGATTGTTATGAGAAAGATATTTTTGCAAAATTTCAGTTTGTCCGTTGAATTTGTGCCCTGCAAGATATAATGCTTTTTTTGCAACCGGTGCTGTAACTATAGCTTTGGGTTTAATCTCGCAAACTTTTTTTAAACTATTAAATGAAAATTCTCCGGCTTCTTTAGTTAATTCACCGGGTCTTATTGCTTCTGCATCATAAGGAATTTCTATAATTTCGTAGTTTTTATTTAATTTGCCGTAGAAATCCAGAATTTTTTTATTCGATAAGATAACTATTTTATCTTCAGGAATGTCCAAAATATTAAGAGCTTTAATTGTAATTTCTGCTCCAATGCCATTTGGATCACCTGTTGTTATTGCAATTTTATTCATAAATTTTATTCTTCGTGTTTTTCAAAGTATTTAAGAATTTCAATAAGCGTATTTACTCCACCCAAATTCCCTGATTTTGTAACAATCCATTGATCGGAATTAACTTTTTTACTCAAAGCAATTGCAGGACAAACTTCATCAATCAATTGTAATTGATTTGCATCTATTGAAGCACAGCATTTATATGAAGTTTCTCCGCCAAGGGTTATTAATACAGCTTTTTTCTTATATAAAACTTTGTTTGTTAATTCTGCTAAATAATCAGTGATAGCTCTTGCTAAACCTGCTTTTGTTAAATCAGCATCACTTGTATCCTCTGCAAATCCATTGAAATTTATTAATAGATTTGAAGTATGTATCAATACAATATTATCATTTGTTAGGTTAGAGGCTATACGATTTACCATTTCTTCGGTAACTCCAGCCAAGACTGTATCTAAATCAAGTTCAATAACCAAACTGTTTTCTTCGTATTCATCGCTTTGTTCAAATTTTTCGATTTGATTTGCAGTAATTTGAGTAGCACTTCCAGATACTATAAATTTAGGTAGTTTTGGAAGATGTATAGGCAAAATTTCGTGTTCTTCTTGCGTTGGACACCATTCATTACTTAAAATTTTACCCGTAGCAGCTGTTCCAACAGGTAAAATGTTATATTCAGATTTTCCTATAGCAAGAACTATTTGTTCAATATCTGTTGTTGATACAGAATCTGCAACTATAATTTTTACGCCATCATTTATAAGTTTGTTGATTTGTTTTAGTATTGGACCGGCACCATCCATAACAGTTTTTAGTTCTATTGTTCCAACTAAATTTGTTAAGTTTTCACCTAGTTGGTGCTTTAAAAGTGATGGAAGATGAGATTCATATATAGGCGAATGCGGATCTCTTGCCATTTCGGTTCTCTCTATCGGAATTCCTCTCAAAAGATGGTATCCGCCAACTGTTATTCTGCCTTCTTGAGGAAATGCAGGAATAATCAATGCTGCATCCCAACCTAAAACTTCAAGCATAGACATAACTTCAACGGCAATATTCCCTCTAATTGTTGAGTCTATTTTTTTATAAAAATAATCAGGGCTAAAATTATCTACAAGAAATTGTGTTGCATTTTTTACTTTTTCAAATGCTTCTTCTTGTGGGATATTTCTTGATTCTGTTGATATTGCCCAAATTTGTTGTGCTTTTGCACTATCTTTTTCAATATCAGTATTAAGCAGAATTGTTGTATCTGCACCATTTAATTTGAATTGTAATGCGGTATCATTTGCGCCAGTTAAATCGTCAGCAATGATTCCGACAGTATTAGTATTTATTATCATAATACAGCTTCTGTTTCAGCGTCCTTCTTAGATCCTAATAGTCTTATAGTATTTGCAACGATGTAGAAAGATTCTCTTTCTTGGCTTGTAACTTTATCAACCCAGCGTCTGTTTGCAATTCTGCCATCTATTGCAACAAGTCTTCCTTTTTTTACATATTCTGCTGCAAATTCTGCTTGATTGCCCCAAACTTCGATGTTAAACCAATCTGTAACTTCTGATTTTGTTTTTGAATCCCAGCGGTTTACAGCAACGGAAAATGTAGCTTTTGTTTTTCCTGAATCGTATGAGTTGAAGTTTTCTGAAGCATCTCTGCCTACTCTGCCTACTACTGTAACTGTGTTCATTATTGATTTACCTTTCAATTTTTACATTATACTTTATATTTTTTATTTGTCCAATTTAATACATTTTTACTAGTTTTCTAACTTGTGATAGTATTTCTTTTGCCTTTACTCTTGCTTTTGCAGAACCTTCATTGATGATTTTTTCAACTTCATCTATATGATTTTCGTAATATTTACGTTTTTCTCTGATTTCTGCAAGTCTTGAATTTATTTTATCTCCAAGTTGACGTTTACATTGAGCACAGCCCCTTTGACCTTTTTCACATTCACATCTTACGGTATTTACTTCGTCTTCTGAACCAAAGATTTTCCAATATTTGAAAGCAACTTCACATTCATCAGGGTGTCCTAAATCGTCTTTGCGTAATCTTGAACGGTCTGTAATTGCTGTCATTACTTTTTTAGAAGTGACTTCTGCTGTATCTGAAATTTTTATATCATTGTGGAAAGATTTTCCCATTTTATTTCCATCAAGTCCGCAAATTAGTGAACAATGATTTAATAAAGGTTGTGCTTCGTGGAAAAATTCTCCATAAAGATTATTAAATCTTCTTGTGATATCTCTTGTAATTTCAATATGTGCAACTTGATCTATTCCAACAGGAACAAAATCTGCGTTAAACATCATAATATCTGAGCTCATCAAAACAGGATAACCCATTAAACCGAAGTTGATTTGAGAAGCTTGTCCTTCTTTTGTTTTTAGAATTTTAGCCATATCTTTTAAACAAGGATCTCTTTCAACC
Source organism: uncultured bacterium (assembly GCA_949292185.1). Lineage (GTDB taxonomy): Bacteria > Cyanobacteriota > Vampirovibrionia > Gastranaerophilales > Gastranaerophilaceae > Zag111. The sequence continues at coordinate 17,171 of CASEYP010000029.1, read as the reverse complement.
CAGTTTTGTGGAGTTATCATTCCAAGATATATGTTTAATTCTGCAATTTCTGGAACTAGTGATTGAACATATATTGTAGATTTTTCAGGATCAATTCCGCATGCCAACCAGTCCGTAAGGATATCTAAGGTATTTTGTCTTAGATCTTCTGTTTTATCGTATTTTGTAGTCAGTGCATGCCAGTCTGCTACAAAAAAGTAGCAATCATATTTGTCTTGAAGTTCTACCCAGTTTTGTATAACCCCAAGATAGTGTCCTAAATGAAGTTTTCCTGTTGGTCTCATGCCTGATACTATGGTTTGTTTCATAAAACAGTCCTTTCTATTACTGTTTTATTATATAACAAAGGGTTAAATATAGTATAAATATTTGTAAAATTTATGATAGTGTAATTCGTTTAGGCAATGTAGAAAACTAGATTAACTAAAAAGTCTGCAATAAGCATGTATATAGTTGATAAGATTGCTGCTTGTGTTGTAGATGCACCAACTTCTTTTGCTCCACCTTTTGTTTCATAACCTTTTGTTGCACAAACTAATGCTATTAAAGCTCCAAAAATACATGCTTTTAATAGGCTTATATAAATGTCTTTTGTCGCAAGCCAAGCCCAGACAGATGTCATATATCTTGCAGGGTTTAAGTTGATTGTGCCTAGAGCAACAAACATTCCGCCTAAAATTCCGATAAATTCTGCGATTAATACAACCATAGGTACAGTGATAGCAGATGCTAGAATTCGAGGAGTAAAATAGTATCCAACCGGATCAATTTTTAAAGTTTTTATAGCATCAACTTGTGATGTAACTTGCATATTTGCAATTTCTGCAGAAATTGCTGTCCCTGCTCTTGCACCGATTGCCAATGCTACAAACCCTGGAGCTATTTCTCTTATCATAACAACGGCTATTGTTCCGCCAATATATGCTTCAGCTCCTGTCATTAAGAATTCTTTTGAAACCTGAATTGCAATAACTGCAGCTGATATAAATGCGATAATAAGTGATATTGGTAAGGAATCATAACTTATTGATGCAGCTTGTGCTACTATACTGCGAAATTTTACGTTCCCTTCAATAACGTACTTTACGCATTTTATAAAATTTTGAACACATAATCCTAAAAAATTAATCAAAATCTTCTAGCCCTTTTCTTTTTTTTCTTGAATATAACATAAAAAATAATTCGGGGCTAGAAGTCGGAGATTAAACTATTTATCTTTTGAAGAATCTGCAATTTTATTTTTATCAATAGAAGCTATGAATTTTACAGCTTCATTTGATGGAATTGCAAATCCTATTCCTATATTTGAGATATTATGATCGGGGTTATAAATTGATTGGCTTATTCCAATAACTTCACCGGTTGAATTTAGCAATGGTCCGCCTGAACATCCTGGGTTTATGGCTGCATCTGTTTGAAATCTGTTTTTAACATAATCGATACGTGAAATTATGCCTTGAGTTAAGGTATTTGAAAATCCAAACGGATTACCTATAGTTAAAACTTTTTGACCTACTTTAACCTCTTCGGAATCTCCAAATGAAACCGTTTTTAATGGTCTTTGAGGATTTATTTTTATAAGTGCCAAGTCTTTATTTTTTCCGACTTGGGCTATAAGTTTAGCTTTATAGGTTTGCCCGTTGTAGGTTGTAACATCTATGTTTTTATATTTATCTACTACGTGTGAACCTGTTAAAATTAGTCCATCTGAAGTTACGATGCAACCTGTCCCTGCTGATACTCCATCGTCAACTTGAGCTTCTATTGCAACTATTGCAGGACTGATTTTTTCATAAACGTTGATGTTTATTTGTTCGTCAGGACCAAATTGAACTTGTGCTAATGCTGTATTTATTCCTAGCATTATGAGTGTAAATAGCATTAAAATCTTTTTTTTCATAGTTACCTCTTTTATGCTAATTATTTTGCTGTTTAAATTTTAAATAAATTCTCTTGTGCGTTTTATCGAGGTTACTTCTTGAAAATATTAAAATTATAATGTATAATTCAGACAAAATTATGTCATATATTTTGTTAAGGAGATTTTTTTATGGGCAGAATTGATTTATTTAAAAAACATTTAGATGAAAAACGTGCAGTTAAAATTATTGCTGGTATAGGCAATTTCGATATCGAAAATATTAAAAAAGTTGTTACTTCAGCTGAAAGTGCTAATGCTTCTGCAGTTGATATCTGTGCAAAAGAAGATATTGTTAAAGAAGTTAGATCTATGACTGAATTACCTTTATTTGTATCATCAATTGTACCTTCTGAATTAGCAAGAGCAGTTGAACTTGGTGCTGATGCTATTGAATTAGGAAACTTTGATATTTTATACAAACAAGGTCTTTCTTTCAATGCTAACAACGTTTTAGACTTGGTTCAAGAAACTTTATCATTATTAGGTGATAAAAAAGTATTCTTCTCAGTTACTATTCCTGGGGAACTTCCTATTAATGATCAAATCGCTTTAGCTGTAAAATTAGAATCAATGGGTATTGATTTAATTCAAACTGAAGGTCATTATTCTTCAAATGTTGAATATTCAGGTGCTAGAGCTTTAATGGATAGAGCTGAATTAACAATTTCAAATACAATTGAACTTGTTAGAAATATCGATATCCCTGTAATGACAGCTACTGGTATTAACCCTACAACTGCTCCATTTGCTTTCGCTGCAGGTGCAAGTGCTATTGGTTGCGGTTCTTGTGTTAATAAATTAAATTCAACTATTTCAATGATGGCTACAGTTTCATCTTTAGTTGAAATCGCTAATAAGAATGCTGTTAAGGTTCCTGAATTAGTTTAATTTAATTTTATATAGTTTTAAAAACAGTCGTTTGGATTATTCCCAAAACGGCTGTTTTTTTATTCTAAAATTTAATTTGAGCAAAAAAAAAGACCTTGTTAATATCAAGGCCTATCCGTTTAAATAAGAAGAGAGAGCTTTATATATTTATATAAAGTATGGTGAATTTGAAAAATTGCTAAATCTGTAATATTAAATTTACATTTCTTAATGTAATTTTTACTCGCGGATTTTTGCAGAATTTGGTTTATATTTTTGTTTGTGATAAAATTTTTTTATAAATTATTTTACGAGAGTTGGTGTTATGAATTTAGATAAAGATAAACTAATATCTTGTATGAAAAAAATAAACGAGCCGAAAGTTTTAATCGTTGGTGATTTAGCTTTAGATGAAATGATTTACGGTGATGCTGAAAGAATTTCAAGAGAGGCTCCTGTTCTTATTTTGCAACATACAAAGACAAAATTAATATTAGGCGGAGCATCCAATGCAGCACATAACGTTGCAACTTTAAATGATGGCAAGGTTGGAGTTATTGGTGTTTGCGGTGATGATTATTATTCAGAATTATTGTTAGATACTTTTGAAAAAGCTAATATTGATTGTTCTAAAATTGTTAAAGATAAAAATAGAAAAACTATTGTAAAAACAAGAATTTCAGGTTCTATTACAACGTCTATAACACAGCAAATTGTTCGAGTTGACAGGCAGTCTAAGGGTCCTATTTCTAAGGAAACTGAAGATAAAGTTATTAAAAATATCGAAAAGGTTTTGCCTGATTATGATGCTGTTATTTTGTCTAATTATCATATAGGAACTTTAACAGATGGAGTTGTTAATTTTACTATTGATTATGCAAATAAGTTAGGCAAAGTTGTTGTTGTAGATGCTCAAAGAGATTTGAGTTTTTATAAGAATGTTACTTCTATGACACCAAATCTTCCTGATACTGAAAAGTCTGTTGGCTTTAAGATTGAAACTGAAGAAGATTTGAAACGTGCCGGTGCTAAATTGTTAGATGAAACAAATGCAAAGGCTGTATTAATTACTTGTGGTGCTGACGGTATGTTTGTTACTTGTGAAGGTAAAGAATATACTAAGATTCCTGTATTTAATAAGTCTGAAGTCTTTGATGTAACTGGTGCCGGAGATACTGTTACTGCTGTTTATTCTCTTGCTTTGGCAGCAGGTATTGATCCTGTTTATTCCGCTTTAATTGGTAACGTTGCGGCAAGTTTGGTTGTTAAACAGTTTGGTTGTGCTACTACAACTGTTGATGAACTTGTTAATGCGGTTAAGGATTTGAAATTTTAATTAAGGAGAAATTTATGGATAAATTGAAAGAACTTATAAGCAAAATCAGAATTGTTGATTTTATTATAGTTGTATGCGTTATCATTGCTCTTGGTGTAGGGTTTGTTACTTATAAAGGTTATAGACAAACTGCTGATAAGCAAATTGAAGCTACTTCTGATATAGTTTTTAAGGTTTATATGAGAGGTGTTACTTATTCAGGTGATGATCTTCCTATTAAAAAAGGAGATAAAACTTTTATAAGTATTAGAAACGTTCCTTATTCTGATTTACAAATTTTGGATGTTAAGGCTGATAGAAGAAAAATTGTTTTGCCTACTTTAAATTCTAAAAAGGTTGTAATTGTTGTAGAAGACGTTTCTCAACCTGATTTGTATGATGTGGTTGTAACTTTAACTGATAAAGCTAAAATTACAAAAGACGGTGCTGTTGTTGGTGGTAATAAAGTTAAACTTGGTTTGCCTATCACTTTAGAAGGTGCTGATTATAAATTTACTGGTTCAGTATCTGATATTAAAATTATGGATGCTGATGTTGATGAAGCTTTAGATAAAGATATGAATACTACGGATGATGTTCAATAGTTTTTTTAAATTTTCTCAGGATAGATTAGGTTATTTATATAAAAACAGTTTATTTTTGCAAAGTATTGACTGGTTCATTCTGGTCTTTATTTTGCTGACATTTTTTGTGTCTACTGTTATGAATTCTGATGCAATTGGTTTTTTTGCTTTAATTGTTATGTTTTTAACTTTCATTAAAATGCTTACAAAACCTAATGAAACGGTAAGTTTTAAAGATTTTGAGGTGTGGGTTATAGCATACTTTATGATTGTTATTATAAGTTTGTTCGGCTCTACGCTTTTTACTCTTAGTTTGAAGGGGTTTTTCAAAACTTTTGTTTATATTGGTTTTTATTTTTCAGTTGCTCAGTATTTGAAAAATAACAAAGATAAAACTGTTTGGCTTTTGGCTGCAATTTGGCTTTGTGCAGCTGGCGAATCTGTTATTGGATTTATGCAAAGCTTTTTGCATTTGGATGCTATTTCAACATGGCAAGATACCTCTTATGTAAATCCTGAAGATGTTATTTCTAGGGTTTACGGCACTTTAAAACCTTTAAATCCAAATTTATTTGGTGGTTATTTGGTTTGTGCATTCCCTGTTGTTTTAGGTTCAGTATTTTACTTTTTCTCAAAGCGTCATTTTAAATGTGCTATTGTATCAATATTATTTACTTTGATTGGTATTTATACCATTTTTCAAACCGGTTGTAGAGGAGCTTATTTAGCGCTGATGCTTATATTTGGTTGCGCATTTTTAATCTCTGCTAAATTCTTCTGGAATACTTATAAAAAATTATATATTTCATTTATCAGCGGAGTTATAGCATTATTTGTTTTTGCTTTAACTTTTGTTAGTGCTATAAGACATAGATTTTTATCAATATTTGCAATGAGAAATGATTCATCAAATTCTTTCAGATTTAATGTTTATCATTCTGCTGTTGAAATGTTTAAGGATAATTGGTTGTTAGGTATCGGTGTCGGAAATAAAAATTTCAGAGAAATTTACGGTTTGTATATGAAAACCGGATTTGATGCTTTAAGTGCTTATAACATATATTTAGAAACAGCTGTAGAAAGTGGAATTTTTGCATTGATTGCATTTTTAGGATTTTTAATAACATTATCTAAAGATGCAATAAAATATATTTTAACAGCAGAAAATAAAGAACGTATAATATTTGTTTCTATATCAATAATTTCAATATGGGCAGTAATGTTCCACGGTCTTGTTGATACAATATATTTTAGACCTCAATTACAGTTCTTATTCTGGACATTCGTAGCTATAATATCATCAGAGATTGGTGAAAAAAAGCTTAACAGCGAAATCCACGATGTGTAGTTGTTGTAGTTATTGAAACGCTGCTACCCCAAGGCATACCAAATCCGCCCCAGTAGCCGCCAAAGCCCATACCCATTCCTCCCCAGAATCCCATCTGAGGTGGGCAGAACATATAGCTTGGACAGTTAAAGAACATCCATGGTGAGCAAGCGCTCATTAATCCTAATGTTCCGACAGTGTTTGATACAGGATTTCCATATCCTGCGTACATATTAATTGTGTTGCCTACAGGATTACCACATTTTTGCATATCATAAGCAACTTCATTTCTTGCTATTCCATTCATCAAGTTACCTATTAATGTGCCTCCTGCGTATGAACCTGGTACACCCATGGCTTTTTGCTGCAAAAAGGTTGCGGCTGATGCTAAACCGCAATTTATGTTGCTTAAAACTCTCATGTTCTCAGCGAAACCCATAGTGTCTCCTCGTTTGTTCTATTATTTATATAAAGTTTTTTTGTTTATAGAAATTGCTATTATTAATGATATTGTAAAGATATATTAAGTATATACTTTATGTATTAGCAATTAAGACTATATTTTTTTATACATTGTGGCGATTATTTTAAAACAAACTATGGGTACAATTCTTATATAAAGACTTAGTGGAGTAAATTTTATGTTTATTGGAAATAGTTGTAATGATTGTAGCAGATATAATCGCTTGGAAATGAAAAATATCGATCAAAATCTTTTACCTTGGCTTGAAGATGTTATTGAAGAAAATAACAGTCGTATAGAGCGTAAGGAATGGAAAAGTAAATATAACAGTTATGTTGTATATGATTATGAACCTTTCTGTACAGAGGGGTTTGAGATTAATTTGGTTATTACTTCAAGAGATGCGTCGTATTTGAATTTTATAAAATATCTTTATGAAGAAAAACTTAGTACAATTGAATATTTGAATAATTGTGTTGCCATATGATAGCAAAAAAGAGGAAGTGAGATATTCACTTCCTCTGCCTAAATTATAACTTAAATTTTTATATTTATATATAATAACTAATTATTCTTCAGGTTGTTTTTGAAAGCATTCTTTGCAGAATACTTCTTTGCCCGGAATTGGTTTGAATGGTACTTGTGTTTGTGCTCCGCATTTAGAACATACAGCATCATACATTCTTCTTTTCTTTCTGTTGTTTTTTCTGCGGATTGATCTGCATTCAGGGCATCTTTTTGGTTTGTTTACGAGTCCTTTTTCTGCATAGAACTCTTGTTCCCCTGCTGTGAAAACGAATTCTTTGCCACAGTCTTCACATACTAATTTTTCATCTTCGTACATTGTTTTTCTCCTGATTGTGTACTTTGGGTCTTACAACCTTATTGTTGTATCTTCTTATTGTACACTATTTTTCAGAATTTGCAAGGGGCTTATTTTTTATTGATTAAATCTGGAGGAGTGTTTTAAAACTTTTCTATTTTCTAAAATATGACCGTTTTTATCTTCGTAATGTTCTCTATGATTATTATTTGCATTGCTCATTCTTTTGGTATTTTTAGTTTCTTTTTTTAGTAGTCTGTTTTCTCTGGCAATTTGAGCTTTTTCCTGTATTGTTGGAACTTTTTCTTCAAATTTTCCAAGGTCGACTTTTATTTTTGATGAGCGTAATTCAAATTCCTTCTGTAGTACAAAAATATAGTCAGCTAAAGTGTTAGCATCTTCATATCTTCCTTGGTTATACCATTTGTCAGTTATATCTAGAAGTTTGTTTATCTGATGTTGTATGTGTTCTGGAATATTTATTTCTTGAGTTTCTATAAAATCATCTATAGGGGTATCTGATTTTAGTTCATTCATTTTTTTTGATGTTAGAATGCTTACTCGCAATTTACTTAAATTTTCAGCGGATTTATCGCCTAATTTTCTTGCAAGTTCTTCTTCTCTAAATGCTTTTTGTGGGTGAATATGATCATCTGTGGCTACAGATGGCATTAAGAGTCTTAATCCTATTTCTTCTGAATCTCTTGGTATTCTTATTATTTCACCGTTTGCATTATGTTCAACTTTATATGGCTGGGAGTATTTTACAATAAATGCGTGTACGGAATCTGCTGATTGCGGTAATTTGTATGCTGTGTTTAGAATTTTTTGTTTTGTTTTTTGATCAGTTATAGGAATTCTTTTTAACATTCCAATAAATTCTTTTCTCCCAAATCTTTCTTCTGGCAGTGGATCTGGTGTAAAGATTTTATTATAAGAATATTGTAGAAGTTTTCTTACTTCTAAAAATTCGTTTCGAGGTAGTGTTTTACTCATTAAACTGATTTTGTTTAGAACTTTACTCTGATGGTTGATAAGAGATTGTTCTGCACTTTGAAGTTTTAAGTGTAGAAGTTCTTGCAATGTTAAATCCGGATTTTTTTTAGATAATGTTTCTAATAATGATAACATTTCTTTTTCCACAGGAAAAAGATTGTTTTTGTAGACCTTTAGATATTTTATTGCAAGGGAACTTTTTTTGTTTAGGACTCCTAAATTTTTTAATTCATCAATGTCTTTGTTTGGAATTAAAGTTATATTTGAATATGCATCAGGTATTCCTTCTCTTAACAGTTTTTTGAAAAATAATTTTGTAAATCTTGTTTCAAACGTTGTATTTATGCTTGAAATGGTTCCGTTAAAAGATATATCTTTATTGCCAATAGTTTGGGTATTTTTTACAAAAGTATCTGATTTTAGGGGTGAAATACCGTATTGCAGACTTTGAGTTTTTCTTAGTCTATCGTTTTGTGGATTGTATCCGTAATTAAAATTAAAGTTTTGAATTTTTGAAACAAGCATAATGTTTTAATACAGGAAAATAAAAATTTTGACAGGAAATTAACAAAACTTTACTTACCTGCAATATGAACTCCAGGCGGTTGAATATATAATGGCTTTAGAGTTTGCCATTTTGTATCTGATTCTTGAAGTTTCTTATAAGCTAGGTGTGCCAATATCTCACCAAGCGGATATTCTCCTTGCTGGTATGAAATTCCACCTAAGTCTTTTTGTAATTTGTCATCTGTTATTAAATAGTAGTCTTTAGTTTCTGATAAGATGTTTTTTATTTCATCTAAATTAACAGCACCTTTAATTTCATTATCAAGGTATAAGTATGCGCTATCTTTTCTTGCATCTAGAGCTACTATAGTTTTTTTATCTGTATTATTTATGTGAGATAAAATCTCTAAAGATGAAATTCCAACAGCTTTAATATCAAGTTGTTGAGCCATCATTCTTGCAACTGTTGTGCAGGCTCTTATACCTGTGAAGCTTCCCGGTCCTATATTTGTTCCTACGGCTTCTATTTGCTTTGGCGTAAGGTTATTTTCTTTTAAAATTTCTTTAATTGTAGAAATTAAAAATGCAGAATGATATTTATTATCTTTGTTTGTTACAACTTTTGAAGATAATATTTTATCATTTTGTGCTAACGTTACGTACATTTTATCTAAACAGGTATCAAATACTAATATTTTCACTTTTTTAATCCTTTTACAATTTCAATACAATCTTTTCCAATTCCTTCAAACGAATATTTCCTATAATCATTATCTTCGTAGGTAACATTTATTTTTATGTGGTTGAAAGGAATTTCATTTTGAGAAAATTCTGCCCATTCTACAAATGTTATTTGTCGACCTTCAGAGTATTCTCTCAGTTCATCGGTAATTGTTTTAACGCCTTCATTTTCCAGTCTGTATAAGTCGAAATGGTAAACCGGAATTTTTGCACTGTGGTATTCATTAAGAATTACAAAACTTGGGCTTGTAACTTTTTCTGTGATTCCGATTGCTTCGGCTACTAATTTTACAAATGCGGTTTTTCCGGCTCCAATTTCACCATAGAGATTTATGAAGCATCCGTCATTTTCTATAAGTTTTGCAAACTTATATGCTAATTTTTTTGTATCGTCTAAGTTTTTACATATTACTTCGTATTTATTATCATCCATTATGAACTACTACCTTATTTCTACCTGTATTTTTTGCTTGATATAATGCTTTATCTGCTTTTTTTAGCAAATCTTCATCATTATCATTTTTTGTCATTTCGTAAATTCCTAAGCTTAGTGTTACTTTTATTTTTTTTACATCGCTATCAGGATTTACTTTTGAAATATCAATTTCTTTTTCTTCTATATTTTTTCTAAGACGTTCTGCAACGTGTTTTGCTTCTTCTATTTTCGTGAAAGGTAAGAGTATTGAAAATTCTTCCCCTCCATAACGTCCTGCTATATCATATTCTCTGAGTTGACCTCTGATAATTTTAGCTATAGTTTTTAATACCAAATCGCCAACTGCATGCCCATAAGTATCGTTTACGCCTTTGAAAAAATCTATATCTGTCATAATACCACAAAGCGGAGAATTTTGACGTTTTGCATTTGAAACTTCTTGTTTTAGACGTTCTTCAAGTTGGCTTCTGTTATAAAAACCTGTTAGGGCATCAAGTGTTGCGTGTTTTAGAATTTCAGCATAAACATTTGCTCTGTGAATTGTTGTTGCTATTTGTACTGATAATTGAATTAAATAGTCAGTATCTTTTGATGTGATTTCATCATTTGTACTTTTTGCAACCAGAACTCCAACTTCTCGACCTTCACTTTTTAGAGGAAGTGCAATTGCTTTTTTATCAGGTGTTAGAACGGGAGTTTGAATATTTGATACTATTTTTAATATAGTTTGGTCGTTACAGGCGTGCGGCCAAGCTAGAATATTTGTTTGAGTTCTTTCATCTTTCAAAAATAGATATATCAAACAGTCCGCAAAAAATTTGTCGAGCATTTCACCAATGATTGGTATTACATAGTTAAGTTCATACTGTGTTTCAATGATTTTTGCTATATTTTTCATTATTTCGTGAAAATTTATATTCTTTTGCATTTTATCGCTAAGAATTATATTTTGAATTTTTAGTGATATAAAAGGTGCACTATATTTTAAAAATTCTTTTAATTCTTCAGTTTCCTCTGAAAAACATAGCCAGCCTATGACTTTTTTATGCTTATGTAATGGATATTTAAAAATATCTTCAGTTTGGTTTTCTTCGTTTTTATCGCTGTTTTCGGTTATTATAGAAAAGTTTTTTGTTTTAAAATTTTTTTCAAAAAAAGTTCCCAATGAGTTAACCAGCGATTTTTCACTGTAACTTTCATTAAGAACTTTTGAAAGCTTTTCTATTTTTTCAAGCAAAATTAAACCTCAACTTGTTCTGCAATTTCATCAGGAATATCGCAGTTTGCGTAAACATTTTGAACATCATCTAACTCTTCTAATCTTTCGATTAATCTCATTACTGATGTTGCAGTCTTTAGATCTGTAACTTCAATTGTGTTTTGCGGAATTCTTGTTAATTCAGCACTTGAGTTTTTAAATCCTTCTGCTTCTAAGCCTTCTACAACATTTTGGAAGTTTTCTACAGAAGTTAGAACTTTGTAACATTCATCTTCTTCTGTCACATCTTCTGCATCAAGGTTTATTGCAGCTTCAAACAATTTTTCAAAATCAACAGATTTATCAAACTCGATAATACCTTTTTTATCAAACATCCAGCTTACGCAATTTGTTTCACCTAAGTTTCCGTTGAATTTTGTAAAAATACTTCTAACATCACCTGCAGTTCTGTTTCTGTTGTCAGTCATTGCTTCTAACACAACTGCAACACCACCTGCTGCGTAACCTTCGTATGTTAATTCTTCGTAATTATCAGCTGCACCTGCGCCTGCTCCTTTATCGATTGCTCTTTTAATATTATCATTTGGAAGTCCGGCAGCTTTTGCTTTTTCTATAGCTGTTCTAAGTCTGAAGTTACCTGCAGGATCAGGTCCGCCCAGTCTTGCTGCTACTATTAATTCTCTTGAGTATTTTTGGAATACTACGGCTTTTTGTGAATCTGTTTTGGCTTTTTTATTTTTGATATTTGCCCATTTTGAATGTCCTGACATTTTTACCTCTTTTGTTTATATCTATTACTCTTAACTCGATGATATCAAAAAGGTTTTTCTTTTTCAATGCTAGATAATTTATTATGTATGAATTTGTATGGGGTAAATTTAAGGGCAGTTTGAAAAATTTTTCAAACTGCCCTTCTCTAATTATTTTTATTTTCTTTTATTCAAATATCCAACCGTTTGTTAAATCAACTTGAACAGGTTGTAATAATTTCAAATTAGCTGTACCTTCTGCAGGAACTTCTAATTTTTCGCCTTTGAATGCCCATCTTACAAATTTCATCCACCAATTTCTGTCTTTTTTGATTTCACCTAAAGCATTAAAAGCTGTAGTTTGGTCATTTTCTGTTGTAATTAGTGCATTTCTTAGTACCAATACGCCGTTACGTACAAAGTATTTACCAGGTCTTACATCAAGAAGTTGTCCGCTTAAATTTGCCCCTTCTCTTACTAAGATAAATTTTTCTTTTGTAACATAGTTTTGAGGAACTGTTGCTGTATATAAAGCTCCGCCTTCAGAGGTTTGTGAACTTATATATGTATTTAATCTAACAGGAACTACAGTTCCGGCTGGAAGTGTTCCTACATTACCTTGTACAGTTGCGCCATCTACGACAAAACCTTCTCCTGTTTTCTTTCTCATAGCTTCTGCGAGTTTTGCATTTGGATTAAGTTTTGCTTGTTCCATCATTTTGAATAAGATTGCAGCAACTTCTGCTCTTGTTGCCGGTCTTGTTGCTTCAAGTGAGGCTTTTTGTGCTGTTGGTGCAACTACTACCATTCCTAAAATTTCTGCTTTACCTGCTGGAATTAAGAACCATTCAGGAATTTCGTTTGCATCAATATATTGTTTTGCTAATACTTCTTTTGCTTTTTGTGGGCTTATTGTTTCTGTAGTTAGTGCGTTTACTGCAACGGATAGGGATTCTGCTCTTGATACTGAATCTTCAGGTCTAAATAGATCTCCTGATTTGTCATTTGAAATTAGGTCAAAGTAAACTGCTTTTTGGATATCTTCGTATGCCCAGTAATTTTCATCAATATCAGCAAAGTTCACTGGTTGAGCAATTTTTGTATGCTGTTGACCTAGTGCTCTGATTGCCATTGCTGCAAATTCTGCTCTTGTTACGTTTGCGTCTGGTTTGAATGTCCCATCTGGATATCCTACAATTACACCTTGTTCAGATAATAGATTAATCTGAGATGCTGCCCAATAATCATTTGAAACATCAGGAAATGCCATAGCTGGTGCTATTGCTAAGCAAAATACTGCAACAGCTAAAACTGTTTTTAAAAATTTCTTCATATACCCTCCTATCTAATATACACATTTTTAATGTAGCATAGTTTATTTTCTTTTTATAGTTTTTTGCTTTCTTTTTGTAAAATTCTGTAACAACAAATTTTATTTATTTAGTTTAGTTAGCAAAAATTATTTTTATTTGATTTAATGTGTATGTATTCAGGGGTTAATTTAAAAGGATATTTTATGTTGATAAGTAATATTCAATTTCAAAATTATAATAATTTTTCAACGAAAGGTTCTATGAATGAAAAACCTAGTTTTACATCTATTCATAGAGCAGTTTATTTTGTTAAGGGTAATGATGGAAAGTACACTCAGGTTAGTGCAAATAGAACTATCAAAACCTTGCAAAGGAAAATTGTTACCTGGTTAAATCAATCTTTTAATGATGCAAAAAATATTAGGCAGGGGAAGTCTCCAAAAGTTTCAAAATCAGAAACGGCAGATGAAAAAGCATTGAAAATTAGATTGGCACGATTTTTTCAATTGAACGATCCTGATTATGCAAAACGCCCGTTTGTAAGATCTTTTTATACCGCAAGTAAACAAGATGGAAGAATGATTTCATTTATTCTGTCAGGTCCGTCTTGTGATATGGTTGAGGCGGCTGCTAAACCTATTGGGCAAGCAAGAGGTGCTATAAAAACAAAAAAAGACAACCTTAGTAAATATTTTGGTATTGAAGGACAGAGGGCAAATGCCTATCTAACCAAGTCCGCGGAAAACTCTGTTAGTGAAGCTGCAAAAAATTATCGTAGTGATGCAGAAAAAATTATTAAAAATCTTTTATCTCAGAATAGACCAAAAGATATGAGATTTGAGGCTTATTTTGTTCCTTATATGAAAGGTAAGGAAATTAAATATCGTCTTGAGGATGCTTATTTAAAACGAGAAGTCAGATTATAAAAAGTAATTTAATTTTTTGCTCATCCAACCTTGATATTCATTTTCATCTGCATTTAGGGTGTTTAAGATTTTTGCGGCATTACAATTTGCAGGTAAAGTTTTGAACCCGAAATTGTAGTATATTTCATGACCGCCTATATATGGCGCTCTGCATAAAATGTCGTTAAATTGTCCGTTGCCTGTTTGTAATATTTTTTGTAGCAGATAATATCCAAGATTGCTTTTTGTATATTTAAAATCCAAATGTATATTTTCTATAATTCCAACATTTTCTTTAACCTTGTCAAAGCTTTCCATTGTTGCATAACCAATTACTTTTCCATCTTCGTTTTTGGCAACTAATACAGATGAATTTCCATCAGGTTTTTTCAACAGGTCAGTTAAGTATTTTTTTATATCTTTAAGCCATTGGTTTTTGTTTATTTGTTTGTAATATTCTTTTGCTTCAGCTGCATTTTCTCCATAAAAGTTTCTTAGTTTGAAACTTATCATTTCTCTTTGTCTGATAAGTTTTGCAACAGGGGTAATATCATCTTTTGTGGCTTCACCCATAGTGATTTTCCCAATTGCAGACACAAAGGTTTCTGTTGGAATTGGGTTGTTTCTTGATGTGAATGTATTTGCTGAATTTACTTTATTTATTTGCATTGTTTTTTCCCTATCTTATTAAGTTATAACATATTTTTTTTTGCGGTTTATTATAAAATTCTTTACATTTTTATAACTAATATCTTGTTATATTCGATTGTATAATGTCAATTCTTCTTTTAATCCTAAAATATTTGAAGATATTAAAATTAAAGGATTTGTAATGGTTAAAAAGATTGTAATAATCTTTGGAATTTTTTTGTGTTTGTTTTTCCAAAACTTTGCTGTTTTGGCTGATGATGAATCAATATATCCTGATTATTCTTATATTTTTAATGGGGAGGATAAATGGGAAGATTTTAATAGAAAAATTTTTGATTTTAATTTGAAGCTTAACAAGTATGCAATAAGACCTATACACATTTTGTGGTCATCTATAATGCCGGAGTTTGGGATGGATAGAATTCAGTCAATGACAAATAATATTGAGTATCCTATAAGGTTAGTTAGCAGTTTGTTGCAAAGAGATTTTGAGGCTTCTAAAACTGAAACTATCAGATTTTTTACAAATACTATAATTGGACTTGGCGGAATGTTTGATCCGGCAAAGTCTCTTTTTGATATTGAGCCGGTTAAAGAGGATATGGAACAAGCTCTTGCATCTTATAATTTGAACTCCGGACCTTATATGGTTTTGCCTATTATATCTTCTATAACTTTTCGGGGAATTTTAGGCAAAATTCTTGATATGGCACTGAATCCTGGTTCTTATATTGCAACACCAGTGTTAGCTTTTGTAAAAGCAGGGTTAACAATTAATAAAACCTCTTACTATCAATCTTTAATAAAAATGGTGGAATCTAATTATGCAGATCCTTATGAAATTGCTAAAAAAGCTTACGGGATTGAACGATATATGAAAGTTTTAAATCTTGATAGAGTTGATATATCTTCATTGATAGTTCCTCCGAAAAGTTCTGAGATAATTGCTCCAAAAACTGTCAAAAAGGCTCCGGTTGTTGAGGTTAAAAAGAATATTGAAAAAGCAGATGATAATGTTGCGAAAAAGGAAGTTTCATCAGTAATTGTTATGCCGGGTTTATTAAAAGGCGGTACAAATATTGATGATATGCTTGAAAATTACGGAGAAGATTTTAGGTTGGAAACTGATATGACTCTTCCTAATTATCATCCACAAAGTCCTGTTGTAGATTCTATGAGAACTGCATTGTTTCAATCTCAAGGGATTGATAAATCTATTTGGAATGAATTATCTATTTGGAATAGAAGTTTTTCAAATAAGATAAAAACTTCATCGGTAAATGTTGTACAGGGACGAGAAGATTATAATTTTCGATATCTTTTGCAAAAAGATAAATCAGCTCCTGTTGTGATAATTTATCCGTCAATTGGTGAGGGGATAAATTCAAGTCATTCTGTATCATTAGCAAAATTGTTTTTTGATGAAGGGTATTCTGTTGTAATTTTGGGTAGTCATTTCCAATGGGAATTTGTTCGAAGTATGCCTGAATTTTATAGACCTGGATTACCTTCTGTTGATGCTGAAGCTGTCAGAATTGTTACGTTGAAGGTTTTAGATTATATTCAGGATAAAAATGAATGTGTTTTAGGGGATAAAACTATTATTGGAACTTCTTTTGGAGCTTTGATAGCTTTGTTTGTTGCAGATAAGGAGTTTAATAATAATACATTAGGGCGTACTAATTATATTTCAATTTGTCCTCCTATAGAATTGATTTATGCAATGAAGCAGGTGGACAAATTGTCTCAAGATTGGGAACATTCATCAGATGTTTTTAAACATAAAGTTGCAGAAGTCGCGGGGAAAGTTTTAAAACTTTATGATTCTCGGGAAGATATATGTATTGATGATTTTATTTTACCTTTTAATGAGGAGGAGGGAAAGCTTATAACAGGATTTATAATGCATCAAAAGCTTTCTGATTTAGTTTTTACGATAGAAAAAGCTTCAAAAATTCAACCTGGTAGTGATATATATAAAATGATTAATAATATGGGCTACCAAGAATATACAAAACGGTATTTATTAGCAGATAAAAATGATACGTGTGACGATTTGTCTTATGAAACAAGCTTACATTATATTGCAGATTTCTTGGAGAGCGCAAATAATTATAAAATTTATCATTCATTAAACGATTATCTGACAAATGCAAATCAGTTGAAAAAATTAAAGCAGTATTCTAAAGATAAATTAGTATTAATTGATAATGGTTCTCATTTAGGGTTTTTGTATAGAAAAGAGTTTATATTGAATTTGAAAAATACTATATCTTTGCATAAAAATCAAAAAAAATATAATAAGGATGATTTTGTTAATAAGGCGTCATTGAGTATAAATAATCAATAAACTT
>CASEYP010000028.1 GCA_949292185.1 uncultured bacterium | reverse complement strand
TATTAAAATTAATATTTTTATTCAAGATATAAAGATTATGTAAGGAAATCGGACTTTGGTTATTTTTTAATTTATAATAATAATGTAAAGTTAGTAAATATGGAGACAAAGGATATGCAATCAGTTAATGAAATTCTTTCAGAATTAGAAAACGCAGATAATAATACAAAAAATAAAATTGAAAATGAATTAGTTAGTATAGGTACTTCAGTTGTTCCTCAATTAGTTGATGAATTACAAGTTGTTAGAGGAATTAAAAGAGGTGTTGTTGCAATGACTTTAATTCGTTTAGGCGATGTTTCTGTTAAATATTTAGAAAAAGCTGCTCATGAAAACAAAGATTTTGAATGGGTTGCTGAATATTTAATCAGAGAAATTAAAGGCTTAGCAGCTTAATTAGATTTTCGTTTTTAGTATAAATTGATAGAAGGATTGACAGTTAGTCGATCCTTTTTTTATGATAAAATGTAGAACATTATGAGAGAGCATAATAATTTTAAGTATACATGTTTATTTGGTGGTGGTGCAATTAGAGGCGCTGCGCATGTTGGTGTTTTAAGAGCTTTAGATAGGGTTGGTATTGATATCACTACAGTTGCAGGTTCTTCAGTTGGAGCATTAGTGGCCGCTTTAGTTGCTGTTGGGTATTCAAATGATGAGTTAGCTGATATCTTTTTATCCGTTAATTTTGAGTTGTTTAGAGATATTTCTTTAGGTTTTAATAGCAAGTTTGCTCTAAGTAAGGGTGAAGTCTTTTTGGAGTGGCTTAGAGATCTTATTGAAAAAAAATATTATGGAGAAGCTTATTTAAAAGGTCAGTGCAGAAGGGTATCTTTTAAAGATTTAAATAAAAATCTTATTATTATTACAACAAATATGAAAGATTTTTCTTGCAAAGAGTTTTCAATTTTTGAAACACCAGATTTTGAAGTTGCAATGGCTGTTAGAATATCATGTTGCATGCCTGGATTGATGAGGGCTGTAACAATGGATAATGAACTTTTGGTTGATGGTGATCTTATGAAAGGGAAACCTATGTGGTCATTATCTAAAAATATTCAAAACTGTTCAGATAGAATATTAGAAGTAAGATTAGAGGGCTCTTTTTCAGGCTCTGATCAGAGTCCTATTGAGTATGTTAACGGCATGTATACTTGTATGACATCTACTGAAACATGTTTTATCAAATCAATCTATGGCAATAAAGATAGGTTTGATTATTTAGTTATAAATACAGGGGATGTTGTCGTTGTAGATTTTAACTATCCGTCAGAGAAACGACAAGCTATAATAAATGACGGTTTCAGACAAACTATGGAGTATTTTAGAAACTATTTAGTTTTGAAAAAACATTCGATTTCTGATATTTATTCTGAAATATTGGATAAGTTAAGACAAGTTCAAGGATTTTTCCTTATGAAAAAGTATGTTGCGGCGAAAAATGCTTTATCTGAGATGTTTATTTATCTTTCTAAAACTTCAGGAATAATTGATAGAGAACTTTATGACGCAATTTGTATGTTCCAAAAACTTGTTTATGCTAATGTGAAATCTGGATTATTGGGCCGTTCAAGTTGTGAAAACCTAGAGACTGTTACTAATTCGCTAAATGATATAATTTCTGATGTTACACTTAGGATTGATGAATTAGATGAATATATTAATAAATTTTCTGTTTGACAATAGGTTTTGTTTGTTATAGTATAAGTTTACAGCCGAAAGGTTTTGACAATTAAATAAGCTCCAGTGGCGGAATCGGTAGACGCGTTGGACTTAAAATCCAATTGGGCGTATAACCCAGTGCCAGTTCAAGTCTGGCCTGGAGCATTTATTAAGACTCACTTATGTGGGTCTTTTTTAGTGAGCGATAGGCATAAAAAAGGACTGTTAATAAATAATAAACAGCCTTTTTTTTATATCTTATTTATAGTTTTTGAGGTTTATTTATTGAGTTTTTCCAGTAACCAAACTATATTTTCACCAAGATTTAGCATGTTTTGTTTAGCTTCTTCATCAAACATAACTTCGCCTTTATCTCTTCCAAATCCATAGTTCCAGTATATTGAACCAGGAATTATCATTTCTTTCATTAAAAACATGTGATGAATTGTTGATTGAATTGCTGCACCTCCACCTCGTCTTTGGGCTACAACGGCAGCACCAATTTTGTGTTTTAGAGGATTTCCAATGCTACCTGCGACAACTCCTACTCTATCTATAAAAGCTTTAAGTTCTGGGGTCATGTCAGCAAAATATGATGGAGTTCCTAAAATTAGCGCATCAGCTGAGTATACTTCATCAAGTATACCATTTAGCATGTCATCATTATATGCGCATTTACCTGTTTTCATTTTTGCACACGCCCAGCAGCCTCTACAACCATGAATATCAGTTCCACCAACTTGTATAATTTTTGTTTCTATTCCTGCGTTTTTTATTGGGTCTAGTACAAGATTTAATAACTGTTCTGTATTTCCACCCTTTCTAGGGCTTCCATTAATTGCTATTACTTTCATTTATCTCACCTTTCTTTATTGTAAAATCGAACTTTTTCCCTAATATACTGATGGATTGTTCATTTCTGTTTAATCGTAATTTTAAAAATTTTCTTCTAAATCTGTTAAATTTTATTGTAAAAGGCAAATATTTACACATAAAAAATAAATTTTTATTTTTTAATCTTATGTATTTTGAAGTGTACACAATTGTTGGACTCATCCTATTACACATTTTATGTATTCTATCTGTGCAATCATCTATATCAGTTATGTCTTTCATCTTGGTAACTATTTCAATATATGAAAGTTCCCTTTCATACAAGGCTCCTAATATGTTTGTATTAGTTATTTTATTGTTATCGAGCCACTCATGAATTTCATCGCTTCTAATAAATGGTATTTTATAATCTTTTAGAGCTTCCGCATTTGTATCTGTTGTAACTCTCCAATAGTAGTAAGCTTTATCCGTATAAACTATTCTATTTGCTCTACACATTGCCTCTACTTGGAAAGGATTGTCTGTCCAACCAGAACCTGGAGCTTCAATAAATCTGATATTATTATTTACAAGAAAGTCTTTTTTATAAATTGCACTCCAAATGCTTGGATGTAGCGCTAAGAAATAAGGGTATTGTTCTATTTTAAAAACTTTATTTGGTATATTAAATCTATTTGACCAATCAATTTCAATAATATTATTTGTTGTTTTGGTTTCAAATTTTCTAAAATAGGTCGATTTCGCAATATCTGCATCATTGTTTGTAGCAAGCTGATATAAATCTTTGTACATCTCAGGAGCAATGTAATCATCTGGCTCCAGGATAGTTATATATTCTCCTTTTGAATTGTCTATACCAAAGTTACACTCTTTGCCATATCCGCAGTTAGTGTTATGGAAAACTCTAATTCGCGAGTCTTTTGTTGCATATTCATCAATTATTTTAGGACAAGAATCTTTGCTTCCATCATCGATTAAAATAATTTCTATATCTTCAAGTGTTTGAGCTAGTACACTATCCAGGCACTGTCTTAAATATTTTTCAACATTATATACAGGGATTATAACTGAAAGTTTTATTGCATTTGACATTTTTTAAATCCTTTATAAATATTTGAATATATTATAGCCTTTTTCTACGGCTTTTTGAGTTTGAGTATTTGGTTTTACACTGCCTTGAGAGTCAAAGAAAAATGTACATTCTCGGGTTTCAAATAAACCCTGCGGAACTACGTATGATGATGTTATTATGCAGTTTTCCAGTTTTAAATCACAAGGCTTATCGTAACCTAACTTACTAAATGTTAGTCCATATAATTGATAACTCTTTGACCCGTCTTTTATAGAAAAGATCACTGTAGTACCATCAAGTTTTGTGTCTTTATATTGAGCAGCAAACTGTTTTGCAAGCTCACCTGATGATAAAGAGTTAATTTGCCTAACTTTTGGTAATCCTTTTTGAA
Organism: uncultured bacterium; assembly: GCA_949292185.1. Lineage (GTDB taxonomy): Bacteria > Cyanobacteriota > Vampirovibrionia > Gastranaerophilales > Gastranaerophilaceae > Zag111. The sequence continues at coordinate 28,639 of CASEYP010000028.1, read as the reverse complement.
TTTTATTATAAGATATTGCACACTGAGTATTTTCAATAAAATTACTAACATTGTCAGGAGATTTTTGTACAAATCTAAGACCAATTCCAAGTATAATAAAAGGAACAATAATATTTATTGCAACCCCCGCTATAGCCCATTTTATTTGTGTAGCTTGAAAATCTTTTGGCTTTTTCCACCAATCAACTTGATAGGCCCATTCATTACCTTTAAAACCAAAAAATATCTGTAATGCACCAAATAGTATCCAATTAAATCCAAGGGGTAATTGAAACCAAATTAATGGTATTACCAAAAGTGTCCACCACGCTTTAAATTTGATACCCCATACAAATGTCAAAAGAAAAGCTCCCCAGTTAAAAGCTTTTAATTCTGTAGGAAGCGTTTTCTTATTTTGATAAATATTATTATTTGTACTCATATTCTAATTGTAGAGAACTTTTGCATTGTTGTCAATTTTGTTATTATTATCGTTGTGCTCTATATCAAATATTATATTCTGTATGATCTCTTTTTCGTTGTTTTCATATACAACTTCTTTAATTTTATTTGTTTGAAAAATGTTATTTAGTGAGTAAATATTAAATATATTTTCAAACTCTGTTGAGCCAGTCTTGATGTGATATTTATTTAACAAATTATCGAAAATAAATTTATTAGCCCATATAACTTCAAAATTTGGAGGATATATAGCCGTTAAGTTTGAAATGCCTACACCTGCAAGGACATCGCAAATTCCTGAGCGAAAAGACACAATATGTTTGATTTGTTTGCAAAATTCTATAAAGTCTGTCATTTCTAAAAATGTATTTTTATATTTCTTATATGCTCTATTTTTACTGTTAAATACTACATCATATCCAAGATTGAGTAATCTATCTGCTAAAGTTTTCCAGAATTTTGTATCTAAAACTCTATAATCAAACATTACGGCTTCAGGTATTAGCAATATTGTATTATTAGGAGTAATTCCAAGCTTTTTAATTTCTTTTTCTGCACTTAACTTATTGTTGTGTGTAAGTTGTGGCAATTCTCTTGGCGGATTGTATTCAAGGTCTAGCAGATTTGAATAAGAGTCTGCAAAAGTGTAGTTTTTCTGCGTTCCTCTGTATGGAAAAAATATGTAATTAATTTTTCCTTTTCTAATGCTTTTTTGTATTGGAGATGTAGATTGTAGAATTTCAAAATCAGAGTTTGCAACTACTTCATCAATTGCATCAAAAGATTTAATAAATTTGCTCAATTTAGGTTTATCCGTAACATAGATAATTTTGCCTGGATTTTTTCTTTTAAATTCTTTTAATAAACTTGCCACAAAAAATATATCGCCAACACCATTTCTTGAAAATATTATGTAATCATTTGGATATGCTTTCTCTATAGAATGGATTAGATATTTAGTTATTTGATCTTGATATTTTTTGCGTAATTCCCGCCTAATATGTTTATTAAAAAATAGTATATAATTAGTTAGTTTAATTTTGAATTTTAATATTTTGATTTCTAATTTAAAATTTGACACAGTTTCTCCTTTTATTTATGCCACAGTCTTTTTTATTTCTCTAAGAATACGAATCATAGGTTTGTAGTGATATTTTTGTTGCTTGTATTTGTTCCGTAAATTTCCCCATGTCAGATTGAAACATAATTTTGCTAAATAGTATTTAAAGTATATTTTCTTACGATTTAGTACAATCCCTAAGTTTTTGTTGTAATTTATATTAATATTATTTGTTCTATCTAAAAGTAATTCTATTATTTTTTCATCCTCAGTTAATTTATCTTTTTGAGGGTATTCTATTTGCTCCAGTAACCATTTTTGAGATCTATTAATTTCGCGTTCTAGGTTGCGATTAGCTTCTGTCCAATTTATATCATCAAACAGGTATTCCTTGTCTTTTATGTCGTTAGGATGCAATAATAGCCTATCCATCATGTTTGTTATTTTGAATAATGTTTCAAATCTTGTTGGTTTCTCTTCTGCAACGTTTATTGGTATAAATGTTTTATTAAAGATAGTGGCAAAGCAGCTACCATGGAATGAATCTGTGATAAGGATTCTACAGTTTTTAATGTAGTATAGCCAATCTTCAACTACTAAGTCTCCTTTTATGTCTATTGCTTTTATTCCAAATTTTTGTTCTGCCATTTTTACAATGTTCATTTTTTCTTCAGTCGGTAGTATAAAATAATAAGCAATATAATTTGAATCTGTCTTATCTGAATTTTTGATTAATTGTTCATATTTTGATTTATCAACTAAAAATACAGGATCAATTGTTTGAATTCCTTTTAATTTAAAATCTTCTTCTAAGATCTTTACACCATCAAATTCTCTTACAGAAATTGCATCAAATCGTTTTAGATACAATCGTCTTAGTATTCTAGCTTCTTCTGGTCCATCATACTTTTCTGTTCCAAATGAAGTTGAATAGCTTAGTATTTTTTTATTTAAATTTGCAAAATTAAGAAATAAATGTCCTAAAGGGTATTTTCTAAATGCCCACCTCCACAACTGGTCAGATCCAACTATAAATGTTCCAAAATACTTGTTTAGCGATTTTAGCTCATTATAATTTGTTATTTTTTTAGTTAAAGTTAGATATTTATTTGCAAAGTCTTCAGCAATACTATTGTTGTACGTGTTAGTTCTTCCATTAGACGGTATAAAATTTATGGTTTTTACATTATAGCCTTGATCTTTTAAAAATTCATTTAATGCGTAATTAGTTAAAATTGCCCCTCTATTTGGAACCCAAAACCAACCCATAATTCCAATATTGTAATTTTTGTTCAAGCAATCATTCACATTTTCTACAAAATTTTTAGTTTCAAGTTTTTTGTTGAGCATATTTATATTTGGATGAGCTGGAAATGAACCTTGTAAAATCCAGTTACTTATTATAGCTTCTCTGAGTGGTAATTCTTTGCAAAGTTTTAAATTTCTTTTTATTTTATTAAAAATAGTATTCCCTTTTTCTGTATTAACTAAAAGACAAGATGTACCTTTTCTATCATCAAGTTCTGGGTATCTTTTACCAATTCCCCAAAAGTCTCCTATTGTTAAATCCCCTTGCCTTGAAGTAGTGGTATATTTGCAATGTTTGCATGTCTCATTCATTAGAAGATGATTGGCATATGGCTTCATAAAATTATATGTTATTTCATCATCGATATGCTTGTTAGTTTTAATAACTGTATTTGCATCCCAACCAGCAATTTTACTTCTAAAATTTATACTTTTGATTTCTTCATTAGGGTAACAATCTTGTAAAAATTTACGATATACTTTTGGTGAAGCGCATTGCGCACAAAGTAAATCTACCAAAATTAGTTTTTCATATTTTTTATTAAGGTAACTTTTTAATCCTGCAACTTGGCAAGGACACCCTGTAAATAGCACATATTTATCATTTTTTAGAAGATTTTCTATCTCTTTATATAAATCTTCCTTAATGTATGACTGTACGTATTTTGATCGTCTTAGTTTATCCAGATCATTAATATTATTAATAATTGTATGTTGTACTTTCCAGTTTTTATCAAATTCAACTCCAACAACGAAGCCTCCTAAAGATAATACATATTCAGCAATTGGTGTGAACATACCACCAGAAGAGCTTACAAATCTTAATTCATCATTCGATTGACAGGCATATACTTTTGGCGTTTTATTGTTACCTAGTATATTATTTATTTCTGGACATACTTTTATGCATTTGCCACAATTAATACATTTATCATCTGAAATTGTTGGTGTGTAGTATCCAATTTCGTTTTCAGTCATTTTTATTGCACCTGTTGGACAAATGTTTGCACATGCAGAACATCCACAACATTCCTGTATATTACTTGTTATATTGTTTTTTTTTGTGTCTTCTATTACTTCCATTCTTCTCTCCTTAGTTATTTTATTTTTATGTCCACTCTTTTATGTCTCTTTTTGAAATCTCAAATTTTGTTTTTTTTCTGTCTTTTATGTTGCAATAGCCACAAAATGGAGTTCTGTTGGAACAAAATTCTGCGATTTCTTCAAATGATTTTGCTTTATATATGTCTATATAATCTTTATCTGTAATTTCTAAATGTGTATTAAAATATTTATTCAAATATTGCGAATATGGTTTAAATGGGCATGTGTATAATTTCCCGTGTCTTAGAGTTACACAATCATTAAAGTGGTAACAGCTAATATAATAATATTTAGGAGCTTTTTTCTTAAAATAAAAAGGTGCATGTCTTAACCATTTGATACCTTCTTCTTTTTGATTTCCTACGTGCATAAATCTGTTATAGCTAATTCCGTATTCTATAGCTTTTGCATCTATTGCTTTATAATCTGTTTTTATTGGGTATGTTGTTACAATTAATACTATATTTTCATCTTTTAATATTTGCCAAAGGTTAGGCTCTTTATTTTCTGCATTTAATAATAAAATTCCATTTGAGTGCAAGATTATCGGAGTTTTTTTGAAATATTTTCTTGCAATCTTTAGTAAATCGCAGAGTCTTGGATGTAGTAAAGGTTCTCCACCCATAAGGGTTATGCGTAATAAGTTGTCATTTGTAATTTCGGATAATCTTTTCATATCATTTTCAAATTCTTCTAAGCTTATATTGAATTCGTCTGCGATTGGTGAACAATGATCACAACTTTTGCAATTTAAATTGCATTGGTCTACTAAATTATATTCAACGCCTAGTTTTTTTATCGCTCTAGGTTTCATTTTAGTTACTATATTTGACCTATTTGTATTTGAAATATAATAGTAGTTTTTAAATCCTGCTTTTTGCAATTCATATGGATTTGTTTCGTCAATTATTATTATTCCTGCGTTATATATGTTTCGCTTATTAAGGTTTCCTATATGAAAATATTTTGTATTTTTGCGAGCTTCTTCTGCAGTGTATTCTCTCAGATCTAAATTGTTACATTTAGATTTTTCAACAATATAACCTTTTACCTTGATATCACATGATTTTAAAAATTTATTTAAGTATATTTGTCGTTCATTGTTACCATAAATATATATATTTTTATATTTATGGCAAAATTTTACTAAATGTTCTATATCTTCAAGTATTGGTATATCCTTATCCATTAAATGCCTCTTCTCTCTGCACTTAAAAGTACATTGTTACTGTTATATACTTTTATTTTTTTTATGTTCTTAGAATACTCCATATTGTTTTTAAATAGTGTAGCTGTACCTAGAATATAGCCTTTTACGCCTTTTTTTGACCATTTTGCTATTCTTTCAGGAGTTACAGCTCCATCTAAGAATATTTCAAAATTGTATTTTGATTTTAGATTTAACAGAGTTTCTATTTTATTATCTACATAGTCTTGGTATTGTCTGCCTGCATGTCCAGGGTTAACGCCAAGTACAAGGACTCTGTCTACGGTATTTAACAGTTCACTAATTGTCGAAATTGATGTACCTGGATTTATTGCAATCCCTGCAATAGATCCTGCATTATGTATTTTTTCTATTGTTGTTGCCGGATCCGGGTCAACTTCCGGATGTATATAGATAATATCAATCCCAAGTCGAAACAGTATATCCAGGTAATTATATGGTTTTCGAACCATTAAATGAGCATCTACGGTTTTTGTTGTATTTTTTTTTATAAATGCCATATCTTGATATCCCATACCGAAGTTATCTACAAAACTTCCGTCCATTATATCTATATGAAAAGAGTCAATTCCTGCTTCTTCAAGCTCTTTTACTTCTTTTTCTAAATTCGCAAAATTAGCGCACATCATTGATGCTGATAATTCTATATCCATTATTTCCCCTCATCTGTTGTTGGTCTTGCTATTATAAAAGTCGAAGTGTTCAATTTTACTTCTTCATTTGGTTCTAATACCAATGTTGTTCCTGTTTGAATTTTTATATTATCGAGTGAACTTTCACCATTAAGGATTGTCAAGCATTCCAAAGTCTTGGATTTATTTTTATATTCAGTTTCCTTTTCGTATAATTTGGTTGAATACAGTCTTTCTTTAATTTCTTTTCCGTCATACCTTTTAGGTTCAGATTTAAGATTTGGATTAATTGCTTTTAGTGCTTTACCTATGTGTAATTCTCTTGAATTTCCATTTTTATCTTTTCTGTTATAGTCAAAGAATCTATATGTCAAATTGCAATTTTCTTCTATTTCATAAAATAATGCACCGTGGGTTGCTGCATGAATTGTTCCTGCTTCTACAAACACGTAATCACCTTTTTGTATTGCAAGATGGTCTATAACATCTTCTTCTACTCGGTTTTGGTCAATTTTTGTTTTAATTCCTTCTATGGACTTTAGTTTGCTCCCATTAAATAACCAACCGTTTGTTGGTGGTTCTATAAAGTACCAGGATTCGTTTTTGCCATACTTTCTATTTTCATATTTATTTGCAAAATCATCATTTGGATGAACTTGTATACTTAGATCTTCTGCTGGGTCTACGAGTGCTATAACAAATGGAAATAACTCATAACCATCTAGATTATATTTATGTTTAACATCATTAAAATAATCTTTGAATAATCTGTTTTTGTACTTACTGTTTATAATTTTGCTTTCAAATTCCCCGTTTGAAACTATTGAATATAAGTGACCAAGATGAGTTCTTTTGCCTTCAGTATAAGGTAAAAGTCTTTTCCCTCCCCAAATTGTTTCATGTGGTATTGGTTTTAGTATTTGCATATTTTCTCCTATAAATTTTCGTCAATTTGTATATTTATGTTGGTAAAACCTTCATTTCTTTTAGGTGAAACCGCGTAAGCACACTTTAGACCTGATGGTTTATCATCATTGAATAAAATCCTTTCACCCATCGGCATTTCAAATAGGATAAGGTTATATCTGATATTGTTTTCTTTTAGAAAATTTTCGGTTTTTTGTTTTGCTTCTTTTTCTCTTGCTGTCATAATTAGAATATAATCATCTTTTGGAATACTTTGAAGAAATTCTTTTGCACCAGGCAAAAATTTATCTTCGCCAAACTTATAACCGTTATGTTCAACAAGAGTACCGTCAAAATCCAGTATCCATGTTTTATTAAGCGTTGATAGCTTCAAAGTATTCTCTTTTAAAAGCATTATTTTCTCCCTCTATACATTCATTTAATAGGTATAAACCGTTGTAATAAGCTAAACACATTGAGTCATAATCTTCCCAAGCATGGCTTGCTAATGATAGCCATATTATTGCGTGTATTAGTTTAATCTCTTCAATATTCACGTTACTTAATTTTGATAAGAAGTATTTTTCAAGTTCATCCCAACCTCCTGAATGAATTTGATATTTAACTTCAAAGTCTGTGATTTCAAGATTAAAATTTTTGATATTAAATTGATCAAAATTCCCGACTATTGAATAGTATAATTTTGCCCAGTCATATCTAATGTCGCCTAATACTTTTTGTGAACCAAAATATCCTCTTGCATCAATAAAATATATGTCACCTTTATCATTAATCATTGTGTTTGTAAGCGTACAATCGCCATGAATAGGACAATAGATAGTCTGCATTAATTTCTTTTCAACAAGTTCTTTTAAAAGATTAGAATCTGTTAGTATATTTTTACATTTTTTATTGTTTATTGTTATATATTCAGAATTTGAAAATGGAATAGCATTTCTAATACTTTGTATTCTTTTGATTGTTTTTGTGAAGTACTCTTGTTCTATATCCCAGCTGTCACACTCTTTTTGTTCATAACTGTGCATCTTATCTACAGCAGAAATAAGTTTATCTATAACTAATTTTTTCTCATTTTGATTTAAATTTGCATTAAATATATTTGTACCGTTAATTTTTTCCATTGTAAGTGGGTTGTATGAGTAAATTTTTGGTATTGCATCAAAACCATAGGTTTCCATTTGTTTATACCAAGTTATTTCTCTTTCAATAAGCTTTTTACCATCAGGTGTCAAACCTTGCTTTATAACCTTATTATCTGTAAATTCCATTTTGTTATATGGTCGACATCTATTTGTTATTGGTGAAATTTTGTTTATTGCATCAAGTGTACCTGTTTCTTTAGTTCCGACCATAGGCAGAGCCTCAAATGCAAAATTATGTGATTGCATATATTTGGTAAATGAGCCCACTTCAGGAATATCAGATAACTCATTTTTGTTTTTAAAAATGTAGCATCCTGCAATTCCAAAATCTTTTGAAACCTGGTGAATTAATTTGCCGTTTTGAAAACTCCAACTACATTCAAAGTCTTTGGAAATGCCGATATAGTTTTTGTTTTTATCCAATTTATCCGTATTAAAAAGTTCTCCAAGAATTAAATCTGACCAAATTATCATTATTTGTTCATTGTCAGGAATATACTTTAGAGCTTCTTTTATACCGCAAATATTTCCTTCTCCTGTAGCTTTAATCAGTATATAATTTGCTTTTGCAAAGGTTTCCAGATATTTTTCAAGTACATCATATTTATAGTCCCCAATGATTACAAATTCCGCATCAGGAAATTTTTTAAATATATGAAATATAATAGGCAAGTTATTTATAGGAACCAGGCATTTTGGTTTATTTTTAGTTAAATCCTTTAGTCTTGTACCTTTACCGCCGGCTTGGATAATAATTTTCATTTTACACCCTCTCCTCTTTTTATTGTGTTGACTATTCCTTCTATAATTTTGTCTTCTTCAGATGGGGTATATTGTATTTCTGTAATATTGTTCCTATTTGGTTCAATATTTTTTATTGAATAAGATTTAATTACCGATTTTTGATCGATTCTTTTAAATCTATATCTATTTTTGAAATCTGTGTATAATACTATATTTGGGGTATCACCATCTGATAATACTTCAGATAAGCCACTTCTAAGGCTGATTATTGATACAGCCTTTTGAGCAAGATAATAAACTTTTGATAATTCTTCGTTATTATCGTTGTATATTACTTTGATATTTATTGCTTGCTCAAGTTTTTCCCAAAATGTATTTGAAATTGGGGATGTTGTTGTTGCATCTTTTGCAACGAAAATAAATTTACCAAGATTTCGATCTTGTAAATATCTGTTCACGTCATTTTTAGTTGTATAAGTAATATGTATTTTGTTAATATTGTGCTTGTTTCCATTAGAAATTCTAAAATAATTGTACATTTCATCAAGATAACAGATGTTTGTTTTTTGTATTTTATTTTCTGTATCAATATAGAATTTCAATGGATAAATAATATATATTTTTTGCTCACCAATTTTTAATATCTTGTTATTTAGTTCATATTCCAAGGGTTTTATAAGTTTATATTTAAAATTTGGCGTAAGCATTTTAATTAATGATATTTGTGATTTTTTCGTAGCCAATATTAAAGGTAAATCATCACAAGTTATTAGCTCATTTATTATGTATTTTAGGAATAAATATGTCTCGCCAAGATTTGATTTTAGGATAAATACCTTGTTGTACCTTGGATTAATTATTTTCTTTAGATATTTTTTTTCTTCACATACTTTTGAAGTGTGAAATTTGAACAATTTTAGAATACTAGTGTCAATATTATCAAGTGTTTCAACCCGTTTGCATAAAGTTATGTTTAATAGTTTTAGATAAACTGTTTCTGTGTAATCATTAAAATATTTTTCTTTTGATATTAGACCGAGTATGCTTTTTAATTTGTAATTATAGTCTTTATTTATTTTGCAAATAGTAATGCCTAAAAATTTGTATATTTCTGAGTTATTGTCTAATTCTTTATCTATTACCATCATTACGAATAACCTTATATGAGAATACCTCAACGTTACTAATTCTCATTAACACTTTCCAAAAAGTTCTTTTAGGTTATTCTAATATGCTAAAGTTAAAAATAATTCGTTCCAAAACTAAAAATAGCCCGTGTGGCTAGTGTTTTGTTAATATAAATTAATATAGCTACTCATTAATACATTTTTCAAAAGCACTCCAGTCAAATTTTTTAGCTTGAACCTTTTGTGCTAATTTATCTGTATCAAGATTTTTTAATTCATTAAATTGTTCAGTAAAATGTGTTTTTAAGTCAATAATAGGTAGGTCAAATTCTGCTGCTATTTTTTCTATTTTTATATCGTAATCTATAGCTAATGTTTTCGTTGATGATAACAGCGCTATAATTATTGCGTGAAATCTCATTGCAATTAAATATTTAGCTTTTGTGAGTCCTGAAATTATTTCTTCATCTGTAAGATTTGAATAGACTTTAGTTTTAATACTATCATTTAGCATATTCAATGCTTTTTCGAACTTTTTACATATTTCTAAATCGATTTCGTCTTGAAAAGAGTATATTTCAACTTTTTTATCAGAAAATTCCTTAGAAACTTTTTGTGCAAGTCTATCTATAAAATCTTCATTCATATATTTACAATTTCTAAGCTGAACCGCAACAATATCTTCTTTTTCAACATTTGGAATAGTTGAAGAAAAAATCGGATCACACAACAAGTCTGCATTTATGCCCCAAGACTTTAGCAACTCTTGGCTTTTGCTATCTCTAACGCTTATATAGTTGCAGTGCCTTATTATATTTCTTGTTAAAAATTTGCCGATAGGATTATCGATTGGACCAATACCTTGAGCAAATATGATTACCTTTTTTCTAAAAAACAAACCGATAAAAATTACCAGTAAATAGTAAATTAGGCTTTTTAAGCTTGTTGTATCTTGAAGCAAGCTGCCACCACCTGAGATTAAGCAATCTGATTTTGCGATAGCACCAATTATATCCCCGATATTAAATGTATACACACTTCTAATGTGTTTAAACTTGCTGGTTGTATATTTTGGGTCAGAAGATATAACTGTAATTCTATGGTTGTATTCTTTTAATTTTTTGACGATAACAGATAATATAGCCTCGTCACCGAAGTTCTTAAAACCAAAATATCCAGATAATACAAATCTTTTTTTAGCCATTTTTAATCCTCAGATTTATAAATCTTATAAACCTCATCATAATAAGGAATTGATTTAACAGCTCCGATTCCTTGTGCTTGCAGTCCGGCTGCTATTGATGCAATTTTTGCAGCTTCTGTAGAATTGTATGCGTTTGCTATTGCATGTAAAAATGCGCCATTAAATGCATCACCAGAAGATGTTGTATCTACAACATGCTCTGTATAAAAAGGTATAAATACACCATTTCTTTGTAAGTTGTTTACAAAATACCCTTTATCACGACTTGATTTTATTACAACAGTTTGAACTCCAAAATCAGTGATTGCTTTTACGATATTTTCCAGTGTATCTATATCAAAAATACTCTTAGTGTCATATTTAGAGCTCATAAATAAAATATCAGTAAGCCCTATAATTTCATCAAAATATTCTCTTGCATCCTCTTTTGAAGAAATCAAACTTGAATAGTTTGGATCATAAGCTGTCATAATATCATTTTCTTTCGCAATTGTGAAAGCCTTTTTAACAGCTTCTCTAGCATTAAGTGAAAGCGATTGCGTTACACCTGAAGCATATATTATTTTTGAACTTTTAATGTATTCTTCATCAATATCTTCAATAGAAAGTTTTGCCGGAGCAATTTTGTTTCTGTAGTAGATAAATTCTTTTTCAGAATTTTCAGCTCTTGAAACCATATAAAGTCCATTTTTACCATCAACAAGTTTCAAATGGTCAAGATTTAGTCCCTCAGTTTGCCAACAGTTGAGCATGAAATCTTTAAAAGGATCATTACCTAAAGCTGTAATAAAACCAACATTTGAATTTAATCTTCTTGCAGAAATCGCAGTAACCAAACTGTCTCCGCCATAATATTTGTGTAAACATTCAGCAGTTTCAAGTTTTTGGTTTGTTGAAAATTCAACTAAACTTTCTCCAATAGTAATTAAATCCAGTAATTTATCTGCCATATTAATTTAATTGCTCCAATAAGATTTTTGTACGTTTTGTGATTTCACTATAGCTGTCAGCATTTGTCAAATGTCTGCCAACACCTACAGCAATAGCTCCAGCATTGATATAATCTTGAATTTCTGATAATTGAACATTACCTTGCGGAATTACACTCAAAAACGGCATTGGTCTAAGTAAATTTTCAATATAACTTACCCCGCCCATTGCTGTAATTGGGTATATTTTTACAACTGGAATTCTAGATTTCCAAGCATTATAAGCTTCATTAGCAGTTGAAGTTCCTGCTATAAACGGAACTCTTTTATCTTTTGATATTTTTAGCAAATTAGTTTGGAAAATTGGAGAAGATATAATTTTTGCGCCGGAATCAAGTGCTGCTTGAGCCTGCATCGATGTTATAATTCCACCAGCACAAATGATTGCATCCTCTGATACAGCCTTTATAGCATTATATATCTTTGTGTTTTCAACATTAACTTCCATAACATCAAGTCCACCATCTAATAATGCTTTTACTTTATTTATTACATCTTGTGGATCTCGACTTCTAATAATTGGTAATACTTTGTTCTGTTTTAATTTTTCTATTAAATTTATGTTCATAATTTGTCCTTTTTTTGCAATTTATTATATCATAACATTAATATCAATTTGGGAGAATTTTATGAAAAAGATTAAACATAAGTTATTTTATATAGGATCTTTTCTTATCTATATGTTTTTGGCATTAGCCGCATTTGTTCTTTCTTATGTGTATTTAGAGCCAAATATGAAAGCTTTTTTTATCAAGAATTTTACTGCACTAAAAGTTAGTTCTCCTAAGATTATTGATGTTGTTGTTGATGATACTTCAATAAATAAATATCCGCTCCCATGGCCAAAATACATGTATACTGAAATTTTGGATTATTTTTCAACTTACGCTAAACCTAAGGCTGTCGGGTTTGATTTTATCAATATCGATATAAATCCTATGTCAAAAGCTGATATGGATTTTTTAGCAAAAATTTCTAAAATGGATAATTTTGTTACAGGTTTTACATATTCAACTAACATGCCGGCCGGTTCTGAAGTTGACTATATGAACATGATTAAAAAGAAATTTGCATTAAATGTAGATTATAGAGCTCTTGATTATCCGTCAGATTATCACCAAATAAATAAATTTCCAAAGCTATATACGGATACGGTTAAAAATATTGCGTGTGTAAATATTAATGCTGAATCTCCTCTTGATTATAAGTTTTCTGGAATAAATGTTATTAAAATCGGTGATTCATATTATCCGTCATTAGCCCTAAAAATGTACCTAATAGAGAATAATACAAACGATATTATAATAGATGATTATAATATTATTGTTCCAAAGACAGGTTTAAAAATTCCGCATAATTTAATTACAAATTCTGTTATTGAAACAAATATCAGGTATTACTCTCCTGCAACTTCACCTGATGATGTTTATACTCATTATTCAGTTTCAGCCTCAAGAATTATTGATTCATACAGACACTTAAAAGCAGGAAAACTTCAAAAAGGTGATTTAGATCCTAAGATTTTTGACGGCATGACAGTTTTAATCGGAGGAAATATAACAGGTCCGTCTGCTGATGTTGTTAAAACCCCTATGAGTTCTCGTCATCCTGGGGTAGATATTCAAGCTACAATGTATGATAATATCAAGAACGCCCAATTCCTACATGATGCCGGCTTTTTTGTTAATCTCCTAACGGTAGCATTATTAGCAATGTTTACATTTATTTGTATTTTGCGTTTTAAAGTTTTGCGCTCGTTATTTTTAGTTTTGCTTGTTGATACAATATTTTTTGTAGCATCATGCGTCTTTGCATATAACAGTTATTTATTGAGCTTTATAGGTCCTGTTTCTGTACAACTTGTAACTCTGATTTTCGGGTATTCATTTAAGTTTATTACAGAAAACAGGAACAAAGAAAAAATTAAACAGGCAATGGGAAAATATTTATCCCAAGATATTATGAAAAATGTTGTAAGCAATATTGATGATTTGAAACTTGGCGGGAAACGTGCTGTTGTTACTGTTTTATTCTCTGATATAAGAGGTTTTACAAGCCTTAGCGAAAAAATGTCAGCAGAGGAAGTTTCAATGATTTTGAATGAATATTTTGCAGAAATGGAGCCAATTATTACTAAATATAACGGGGTTATCAATAAATTCATAGGTGACGCTGTAATGGCAATATTTGGTGAGCCTATTCAAGATATAAACCATCCTAAAAATGCTGTTAAATGTGCTTATGAAATGCTTAAAAAAGTAGAATACTTGCGAGAAAAGTGGTTGTATGAAGGCAAACCAAAAATTGAAATCGGCGTTGGCATAAATACAGGTGAAGTATTTATCGGAAATATCGGTACTGAAAACCGTATGGAATACACAGTTATTGGTGATACCGTAAATTTAGCAAGCAGAATTGAAAGTTATAACAAAGTTTATAAAACAAATCTTTTAGTAAGTAGCTCAACTTATGAATATATCGCGGATATTGCAGATGTTATAAAAATTAGCGAAGTTCATATACGAGGCAAGGCTAAAAAGATGGACATATATGAAGTTTTGCGAATTGACAAAGACAGATAAATATTTTCTTTAGTCTGTATTTGCAAATGATAATTTTTTAATCAGAATTTTGGATAGTAGTTCTCTATCTTGTGTAAATCTAGCGTAATCATTTAAAATTTCAAAAACCAGAATGATATCTTTTATACTTATTCTTTCATATATTAAATTTGCTAAAATTATTTTTAGGTCAATAGATGAAAGAAAGACAGGTATCAAGTCGTTTACTAATGTTGGGTCATGCGTAATGACAAGTTCCATTAGTTTTAAAGCAGTTGTTTTGCTCATAATATAATGCGGATATTTTAAACAGACCTCCTGCAATGCATTTATTATGAGTGAAACATTCTTATTTTTAACATCAGTTTCAGAAAGGGTGCCTGTATAAACTTTTCTGCTTCTTACATTAATTTCAAAGACAGATGAGCCAATTGCACATGAGTCCAAAATTCTGACATTTGGTATGATATATCCTAGTAAATCTGTTAATTTATACCGCAATACGCAAATTTGAGGCAATATTTCAGACACAACAACGGGGGTAATATCTGAACCTATAGTAATTGATAATACGTCAGTTCCCAGACGTTCATACATATTATTCGGATTAGCTAAATCTTGCATTTGGCTGTTAAGATCATCTAATTTATCCTTGTTTAATCTGGGATGTTTATTTAAATTTTGGACTTGAAGTTTAAGATTACTAATTTTTTGCCGGATATTACTAACATCATTATATATATCAAGACTAACTCGTTCTATATTGCCTGCTTCAAAATTGCTATCATTTTCAATAATAGCTTTATATAATTCAGGATTAACCGTAATAATATCTTTATATTTATTAACAAGTTTTTTATCTATCTCATCAAAAGAACCAATACCCATAATTTTTCCACCTTTTTTTTAAGGTTAGCATATTATGGTAAAAATTTGATCAGTTATATATAGGAAATAAAAAAGGCTTAAACTTAAGCCTTTTCATAAATATATTTTAACTTATCTGTAATTTGTAAATTGAAGTGGATAATCGTATTTATCTTCATTTTTTCTTAAAGTTTGAATAACAGCCTGCAAGTCATCTTTATCTTTTCCTGTAACTCTTACTTGATCACCCTGAATTGATGCCTGAACCTTTAGTTTTGTAGCTTTAATGTCTGATACTATTGTTTTTGCAAGTTCTTGAGTTAAACCTTTTTTTAGTTCAAAAACCTGTCTGACATTTCCGCCCAGTGCATTTTCTACAGGTTTCGGGTCAAGAATTTTAATGCTGATGTTTCTTTTTACCAGTTTTGATTGAAGAATATCTACAATATTCTTAAGTTTCATTTCGTCATTTGTTGTGATAGTGATTGATTTGTCCGCTTCAAGATTTACTTCTGAATTAGAATTTTTTAAATCAAATCTTGAGGTTAATTCTCTTTTAACCTGATCTACAGCGTTAACAAGCTCTTGCTTATTGTATTCCGATACAATATCAAAACTACATTCTTTTGCCATAACATACCCTCCTTATATTTTGTATTGAGGATAATATAGCATAAAAAAGCAGAATTTTTCAATTCTGCCTGCTAACACACTAATTTCATCTATTTACGGGGAGTTATATATATTTTCTTTTGTTAAGGTTTCTTTTTAAACAAATTTTTTATCCCATTTGCAATTTTGCTAATCGCACTTTTACCAAATTTATAACCTAATACGCATAATGTACCAAGAGCAGCTACACTAAAAACGTTTTTCCAAATTCGTTTATCTTTTTCTTTTCTTGAAATATCAACTTTATCATGAGATAACGGCGGTCTTAGAATCATAGAATCTCTAGGCATCGGACTTATTCCACCTCCGATAAATCCGCCATAACAGCCACCATATAAACCTGTATAAGGTATATTTAGCGGAGTGAATCCGTGTGCTACACCAATATCTTCAGTGTAAGCAGGGCCTATATTATAGCTGCTGCCGTCTAACATTTTTCTAACCTTTCAAAAATAACCTACATTTATATAAAGTTTTTTTTTGTAAAATAATTTACTTTTTATTATAATTTTGGTTTAATATTCTTAACAATATGAGGATTAGAGTATGAATATGTTTAAAAGATGGTATGATGCTGATGCGGTTGTAAGCCGCGCTATAAACGAGTTAGAGAAATCTTCTGAGGATATTCAGGTTCGCTGTGCTGATTATATTATTGATTTATTAAAAGATGTTGAATTAGAAAAATTGAGCTTAGAAGATCAGTACAATTACATTCTTAGAAGATGGTATGATAAAAATATCAAAGTATCTCATGCTATCGAGTATTTAAGACTTTCCCCGGATAATGTCAGAAGAGAAACTGCATTAAAAGTTGTAAAGTATCTTAAAGAATTAAAGAAAGAAAAAGATTAACACTTAGACATTTTTCTTATTATGTAGTTTAATATCTATGGAGGGATGTTTGTGTCAGACGAAATAAATAAAAAAGTAATTAATATCTTTTCACAGCATAATAACGATAAATTGCCGGAAAGTGTTAAAGATAGAATAAGATATTATGCCGGTTTTAATTATGTTAAATTAAAAAAAGATGCAAACGGTATAAAGTTTAAGAAAGATAATTTATTAAAATATGCTTCTAAATGCCATTATATGGTTTCTGTAATGAGAGAAATCAATGGAGAAGTTGTTTTATATAGTTATGATGTTCCGAACTCGGATTTGTTCAGATTTATGAAGTCCTTTGAAGAAAATACTTTAGACGGAACAATTATTGAAATAGACAAGTATTTTCCAGAAGGATTAGCTTAAGAGTGATAAAATAATGTGTTTTTATAGCAGGTACCAAGAAAATTTACATAAATGTAATAAGCCATACCAATATGTTGGTGGTGAATATTTATCCCATAATAAAGATTTTGATAAGTCAAGTTTAAGATTTGCAATGGCCTTCCCAGATAAGTATGAAATAGGAATTTCCAATCTCGGGGTTAGGGTTTTGTATGAAATAATAAATAATATTCCGCAGTATATGTGCGATAGAGTTTATGCTCCGGAACCTGACTTTGTGCCTGATGAATTGTATGCCGTGGAATCTAAAAGACCGATAAAGGATTTTGACGCTGTTGGGTTTTCTCTACAGTATGAAATGGCTTATCCTACAGTGTTAAAAATGCTTGATATGGCAGGTATACCTTATAAAAATTCTGAACGTAGCGATAGCGATCCTATTATTATTGCAGGTGGTCCTTGTGCTTTTAATCCGTTGCCTGTTGCTGATTTTATTGATGTATTTATGATAGGTGACGGGGAAGATTCAATAGTTGAGGTTTGTGAAATTCTTGAAAAAACAAAAGGTTTACCTCGTAATGAACGTATAAAAGCACTTTGCGAAGGTGAAAATTCAGGCAGATGGTCAGCCTTAGTTGGAGGTAAGGTTAGAAAAAGAATTGCACAATTAACCTATGAAACTGCTCCAAAATCTTATCCGATTCCATTTTCTTCATCAATACAAGATAGAGCGGTTGTAGAAATTCGCAGAGGTTGCGGCAGAATGTGCAGATTTTGCCAACCGGGTCATGTAACTTTGCCTATTAGAGAAAGAAGTGCTGAGGAAATTATAAAAATTGCCAAAGAACTTGTTAATAATACTGGTTATGATGAATATTCTCTACTTTCTCTATCATCAAATGATTATTCAAATATAAATGAGGTAATAAAAGAATTAGCTGTTGATTTTAATGATAGAAAAATTTCTGTTTCATTACCAAGTCAAAGAATTGATGGTTTTAATTTAGAGCTTGCAAATTTGGTTCAAAGTGTTAGAAAATCGACAATGACACTTGCGCCTGAAGCAGGTAGCCAAAGACTCCGTGACGTAATTAAGAAAAATATAACAGAAGAACAGATAATGGATGCTGTTTTAACCTTGTACGAACACGGTTGGTCAAGAGTTAAATTCTATTTTATATGCGGTTTGCCAACAGAAACTATAGAAGATATGGAAGAAATGGCAGAATTATTCAGAAGAATACGTTACCGCTCAAAATTGATCAAGAAAGAAAAAGAGTTAAAGCATTCACTTGATTTAACTTGTACCTTGTCAATTTTTGTACCAAAACCTTTTACTCCGTTCCAATGGTGTGGACAGATGAATATTGATGATGTTACTGAGCATATTCATTACTTAATGGAGCAAGTTGCACATATTAAAGGGGTAAAAGTTAATTATCACGAAAAATATGTATCACTTTTGGAAGCTGTTTTAACAAGAGGTGATAAATCTTTATGCAAATACATAGAAGCATTATATAAAAAGGGCTGTTACCTTGATGCTTGGGGAGAATATTTTAAAAAGTCAGTGTGGTTTGAAACTGCCGAAGAATTAGGGCTAAATTTAAATGAATTAGCACAAAGACAGTATTCATTAGATGAGGATTTACCTTGGGACTTTATTGATATTGGTGTAGATAAAGAATGGTTTAAATCAGAATATATAAAAGCATTTTCAGTAGATGCAAATTCCGAACACATAATCCCAACTTGCCAGCAAAAGTGTGTTAATTGTGGCGTTTGCAAAAATTATAATGTCCATAAAATTTTTGATAAACCATTTAAAGCGTCAGATAAGGCAAATGAAATTGTTAAATTGGCGTCAGAACCGTTTGATCCTTCTGTATGTCCAAAAGATGTTAAAGAAACGTTTAAGTATCGTATTAAATTGACTAAGACAGGTATTTTGAAATATTTATCACATTTAGATTGGCAAAATACTTTTTATAAAGCAATAGCAAGGTCAAATCTTCGTCCGGCTTTTTCATATGGCTATAATCCAACGATGAAAATCTCTATGGGAATAGCTTTACCGCTATTTTGCGAAAGTTATACAGAACTTATTGATATAGAGTTGCTGGATGATGTTGATGTTTCAGTTGTTAAATCAGAGTTGCAAAAAGTTTTGCCTGTTCAATCTGATATTTTAGATATCAAAAAGATTGCACGTTCCGCAACTGCAATTGATCATACTGTATCTTGGGCTGAATATAGAATTAGAATTGCCCAAAATTCAAGCCATACAACAGATACAGAAAAACCGCTTTACGATTTTGAAAAATTAGTATATAATACAGAAAAAGTTTTATCTTCTGATGAAATTTTAATCGAGAAGAAAAACAAAAAAGGTTTAGTAAAAAAAGTAGACATCAGAAAATCTATTGGTTCTCACCGATATGAAGATGATTGTCTGTATATGGTATTAAAGACCGGTCAAGGTTCAGAAATCCCGCCGTTAAGAGCCGATGTATTGATGGAAATTATTGCGCCTGGGGTACTGTTTGATATAACACGTATGAAATTCTTATCCGAGTCTTTGCATGAGTTATAGTAAAGGAATTTTTATGAACGAAAAAAATCGCAATTCAAATCAGCCTGTAGAAAAGAAAATTGTCATCGCTGAAAGAGACAATATTGCAGCTGTTCTGGAAAACAAAAAAGTAACAGATTTTTTCATCCATAGAGGTGAAGTTTTATTAGGTGATGTTTATTTAGCCACAGTTGATAACATTTTACCTAGTATTGATGCAGCATTTGTTAATGTTGGTACTGATAAAATGGGCTTTTTACACGCTCAAGATGTAATGGGTAAAGGTACATTAAAAGAAAAGTTATCACCAAAACAAAAGCTTGTAGTTCAAGTTGTGAAAGAACCTACAGGACACAAAGGTCCTAGAGTTACTACAGAAATTAGTCTTCCTGGTAGATTTTTGGTTTTAATGCCTAGTGAACCAGGAGTTAGCGTAAGTAAGAAAATTGAAAATTCTAAAGAAAGAGCAAGATTAAAAGCTATAGTTAATTTAATTAAACCTGTAGGTGTTGGGGTAATTATAAGAACTGAAGCTGAGGGTCAATCAGAAGCTGATATTCAAGAAGATTTAGAGATTTTATTAGAAAAATGGAACAATATTATTACATCTGCCGAAACCCTAAATCCGCCTAACTTAATATATAGAGATCAAGATTTATTATATAGAGTTATTAGAGAAGCTTGTACGGATGATGTAAAAGAAATTATTGTAGATACTCCGTTTGCAATGAATAGAGTACAATCTATTTTGCAAAATTGGCATATGGCAAAAGGTATTCAAGTAACCTTATATAAGGGAACTGAACCGCTATTAGTTGCAATGGATATTCACAAAGAAATAAAAGCTGCTTTAAATGTAAAAGTTAATATGCCATCTGGCGGATATTTATATATTCAACAAACAGAAGCTTTAACTGTTATTGATGTAAACAGTGGTAAATTTATAAGTTCAGCTACTCAAGATGAAACAATTCTAAAAACTAATATTGAGGCTGTACATGAAATCGCAAGACAACTTCGTTTGCGCAATATTGGCGGAATGATTATTGTCGACTTTATAGATATGATGTCAAGAGCTGATAAACTTGCAATGATGGAAGAATTAGAAATCGCACTTGAACCGGATAAAGCAAAACCTCAAGTCGGTCAATTATCTGATTTAGGTTTAGTTGAATTAACCCGTCACAGACAAGGACAATCATTATCTGAAATCTTTACTAAGAAATGCCCACACTGTCAAGGAAGTGGATATTCAATGGTTGAATTTAACTTTGCAACTCCAACTGCAGAAGGAGAATATAGGGCAAAAGCTGCCAAATTGAAACTTCCAACAGGATCGTTTAAAAAGAATAATAATAAATTTAATAATAACAAACCTCAACAAGTTCAATCTGAAGGCGAAGCAATGCAAGAAGCTATTTCAAAACCTGTAATTGAAACAGAACCATCTGCAGTTGCAGCTGAGGAAATTATTAAAAAAGAAAATAATAAACGCAAAAATAGAAAAAATAAATTTGATAAAAATAAGCAACAATCTGAGATAGTTGCAAATGTAACAGAACCGGTTGTAGAACCTGCACAAACAACTACACCTCAAGAAGTTGCTGAAAAAGTTGAACCAGCACCGACTCCGGTTCAAGTTCAAGATGTTCCATCTGAACAAGTTGAGACTCAACAACACCCTGTTCAAGAAGAAAAACCTGAAGAACCAGTTGTTGAACCAAAAATAAAAGGTAAATCAAGAAGAAGAAAAGCTAAAAAGGCTGCAGAAGCAATTCAACAAGCTGAGGCTGTACAGGAAGTTCAACCTGAAGTAAAGCCAGTTGAAGAACAACCTGTTGAAATGCCAGAAACTGTTGAAGAAGAGGCTAAACCAACAGAAGAAACTCCAAAGAAGAGAACAAGACGTCCAAATCGAGGTTCTTCAAAGTCAAAATCAACAAGAAAATCTAAAAAAACTGAGGAACAAGGTGAAGAATAAAAAGTTCTATTATAATTTTATAGCAATATTAGCAGTACTATTTTGTACTGCTAATGCTGTTATTGCTCAAACTAGCGTAACATTTGCTCAAGTTAAACCAACGATTGTCAAATTAGGTATGGCAATGATAATTGTAACTTTATTTTTTATTTTGTTATCTGTAAGTTTATCACTGTATAATAAATTTTTTGTTCCAAAATATATAAAAGATTACAAACTAAATAAGGATTCTTTGAGAACCCCAACAGATAAGGAAGAAGCCTTAATGATGTTTATAACAAAAAACAGGTTAAAATAATGAAAAAAGCCGCAGGTTTAATTGAACTTTTAATAGTTGTTGTAATAATTATTGTTTTATATTTCAGCTTTTTTGCCGGACCAAAGGCTGGACGAAAAAATCCATTTGATGACAATTCAAATATAAAAAATCAAGAAGATGTTATTGATAATAAAATTCAAGAAATTGAAGATACAAAAATGGTCAAACAAAAAATTGAGCAGAATTTAAAGGAAGGTTATTAGATGAAAAAATCAACCCTATTTGATATAATTTCACCAATAATGATAGGTCCATCAAGTTCTCATACTGCAGGAGCTGTCAGATTGGGGATATTGGCAAAGAACATCTACAAAAATAAGCCTAAAAAGGTTATATTTAAACTTTACAATTCCTACGCACACACAGGTAAAGGACACGGCACAGAAAAAGGTTTATTGGCAGGAGTTTTAGGACTAAGCGTTGATGATAGAAGAATAAAGGATATATTCGAGTCAGATTTAGCTAAAAGTATAGAATATGAATTTGAATATGCCGACAATTTTAAACGCCACCCGAATGCTGTTGATATAACGTTTTTAGGCGATATAAATATGGTAGT
This sequence comes from uncultured bacterium, assembly GCA_949292185.1. GTDB lineage: Bacteria > Cyanobacteriota > Vampirovibrionia > Gastranaerophilales > Gastranaerophilaceae > Zag111. The sequence goes on along the minus strand of CASEYP010000028.1, from coordinate 5,969 downwards.
ATCAGGAGATTCAGTTGGTGCAGGTGAAATCGCAATAAGAAGAATAAATGATTTTAATGTTAAATTAACAGGAAAATATAATACAATCTTAATTGTATATAAAGACATGCCTGGGATGGTTTCACAAGTTTCATCAATTCTGCAACATAACAACATAAATATTGCATCTTTGATTTGTGATAGAAATGCTAAAGGACAACAAGCATCTATGATAATTAGCATAGATGGCAATATAAATCCTGATATTGTTGAGCTTATTGAAAGAATTCCTGAAGTTTATTTTGTAAGTTATATTGAAAAATTGGAAAATTAAATATGGATATAAATACTTTTGAACAACTAAAAAATGAGTGCATATTAAGAAATAAAAAAATATATGAAATTGCACAGGAAAATATAGCCTCTGATGAGGAAATTAGCGTGGATAAAGCTCGCGCATTTGTAAATAGAACATTATTTGCAATGAAAGAGGCAATTCAAAGCGGTTTAAAGAGCAATGAATTGTCATTGAGCGGTATGTGCGGGCAGGATTGTCACAAATTGCAAGTTAAATTTGGAACTGAACCTTCTATGTTTGGAAAAACATTTGAAAAAATTATGATTTACGCCCTAGCAACAAGTGAAGAAAATATAAGAATGGGTAAGATTGTAGCTTGTCCAACAGCCGGTTCATGCGGAATTGTTCCATCAACATTAGTTGCAGTGAGTGAAGATTATAATTATTCTGAAAGAGAGCAAATAAATGCCCTTATTACGGCAGGAGAAATTGGCAGAATTGTATCAAACAAAGTAGCTTTGGCTGGTGCTGTAGCTGGGTGCCAAGCAGAATGCGGGGTTGCATCAGCAATGAGTGCAGCTGCAATTTGTCAATTAAGGGGCGGTAATGTTTCGCAAATTCTTAATGCTGCCGCTTTAGCTTTAAAAAATTTGCTTGGGTTAACTTGTGATCCTGTTGCAGGATTGGTAGAAGTCCCTTGTGTAAAAAGAAATCCGTTTTTGGCAATTCATTCTATAACAGCAGCAGAAATGGCGCTTGCAGGTGTCGAATCTAAAATACCATTTGATGAAGTCGTTGATGCTATGGAACAGACAGGTGCCTTGATGTCACCAACATTAAAAGAAAGTTCTCAAGCTGGACTTGCCGTAACAAAATCTGCACTTGAAATTCAAAAACAAATATTCGGTTAAGAAATGTTTGCTTACTTTTATAAAAATAAGCAATAAAGAACCCTCTTTTAAATAAGAGGGTTTTGCGTATAGTAGTTATACTAAAAGAAGATAAGGAGTTATTATTTATTAAAACCAATTGGATTTCTTGATGATCCTCTGTGTTGTTCTCTAAATTCTTTTATTGCATTTTGAAAATCTTCTTGTGTCAGATATGCATTATCCATGTCTGACGGTTGGAATGTTTTATTTTCCATTTTTTCATATATACCAAGACGTTCAAACATATTTTCTTTTGCTAATTTAGTGATAAATTTGATATCACTACCTACAACTTTGTCCTTATACATTGTGTCAACCAATTCATCAATGTTCAAGTTTGGATCAAGTTTTCTGTTTCTTGTATGAATTTTGAAGATTTCAGCAACACCATCTCTGTCAGGTTCACCTACTAAAATGTGCTTACTAAATCTTTCTGCTCTTTTTATAGCAGGATCAAGTTTGTCATATTTATTTGTCAGTCCTAATATAAATACATCATCACCTTCATTATAAATATCGGTCATACAAGTAAGTATTTGGTCAACCAATTTATCACCATAAACATCCTGTCCTGTTCTGTTTGCAGTTATGGCATCAATTTCGTCAATTATGCCAATAGATGGCTGATTTAATTTTAATTCATCAAACCATGCTCTGACATTAGCTTCTGATTCTCCAACCCATTTTGATTGAACACTTGTACCACTAATATAATTTGAGTTCATTCCAGCCTCATTTGCAAGTGCACGGCATAATTCTGTCTTACCGGTTCCTGCCGGACCATACAAAATAAAACCTCTTGTTATATCATCGTTAGTATAAGCATCTGGGTTACTTACTGGAAATAATATGCTCTTTTTTAGTTCTTTTATAGCCTTAGCTTGGCCTCCTATATCTGTAAATTTAACTCCTTTTGGAGCTCCTTTAGATTCCAGAATTAATGAAGTAACTGTTTTTTTATTTAAATTTGCCAAATCATTTTGTACAGATTTGCTCATATCAAATGTTTTAGCAAATATATGCCTATGGAAAGACAAATCAGCCTTTGGTTTTTCCTTTAAATGCAAAACATCAGTACCATATTCTACAGTATCATTATTGGTAATATAAAAACTATCGCCTGGATCTAAGTAATAACGCTTTCCACCTGTGGTATAGAATAATTTTTTGTCGTTAACATTTAAAATTTCAATGTCCCCAAGTGCATTTTTGGTAAACGCATAATAATTCTTTAATTTATCATCTTTTATAAAATATTCTTTTTTTATTACTTGTCCGAATTTACTAAGATGGTTCTTTAAAGCTTTTTGCGCTTCGTTAAAATTCTTACCAACAAGTATGATATCACCGTGTTTTAAAATTTGGAAAAAACTAGCTAACCTTTCCTCGACAGGAAATTGTTGTGCTAAAGCTAAAGCTGTTTTTGATATTTCACTACCTTTAAATGATGGACTTGTTCTATGTACCAAATCCATACCATAAGAATAAGAACTTAGTTCGGATTTAGGTGAGGTGAGCGGATCTTGTTGCATTTTGACAACATTGTTTTGGTTGTTCTTTGGTTGTACTCTACCGGTATTGGTAAAATAATTTGCTTGAATTACTGGTACTCTCATGTTTTACACCTCGCTAACCCCGACTAAAAAAATCAGAAATATTTACTACTTACTATATACTACGTATGTAGTAGAATAAATCTTTATTCTATTATTGTCAAGTAATAAGCTGGGTAATCGATTATATTTAAAATTGAGCTTAAGGCTAAAATATATGCTACAAGCGTAGTTTATACACTTTATCTTTGTTAAGTTTTGTTGCAACAAGTAAAATAAAAAACAAAAAAATAAGCAGGCACCCAATTTTGAATGTCTGCTTATTTACGCTCGAAGAGATTCGAACTCCCGACCTTTTGGTTCGTAGCCAAACGCTCTATCCAACTGAGCTACGAGCGCATAACTTATCGCATATATATAATATAAAGAAAAAAGGATTTTTTCAAGTGTTAAATTAAAAAAATATAAAAATGGAATTATTTTTAATTTTTATTATAATAGTTGTATTATAATACTCACTGAAGAAGGATTAGTTATGAATTTGAGTCAGCAGGATCTGGAAATTTGCAAATACCTTGCAGAGGGTAGAAAAAATACAGAAATTGCAAGAAAACTTTTTTTAAGTGAACACACGATAAAAGCAAGAATCAGCAAAATAATGACATGTCTAGGAGCCTGCAACAGAACACGTGTTGCTTATATTTTAGGGAAAGAAAATATTATTAATGTGTAACATTTTTGCCATTTAAAATAATAGATATATAATCTATTATAGGGAAAGATTATGAAAAATTTATTAACAAAACTATTTTGTATTATTGCATTTATCCTATGTTTTGCGGTAAATGTTTTTGCGGCTGGGGATTTAAATATTACATCTGTGGTTTATGATAACTCAGCATCTTTTTTATCAATCAATTCTACAGACAACGAAGAATACAATTTTAGTGTTCAACCTAAATTGTATGTTGTTGAAAATGAAAAAAAAACTTACTTTGATATTAATTCATCAATATTAAGATGTCCGGCTCAAGATTTAGTTATATCATCATCCGGGGTTAAAGAAGTTATTGTAAAACAATTTTCAACCGATCCAAATATCGTCAGAGTTGTTATATACTATAACGACGGTTTTGATCCTAACAATATTCAGTTGAAAAAAATTAATAATACGCTTATGGTACGGTTTGCTACAACGCAAATTAATAATTTCTATTTCCAACATATTTATAGTGATGTTATTGATAACATTCAAAACTTGTACGAACCTACATCGATACAAACAACAGTTCAATCACTTCCAAATACTATTTTAAATCAGATTGATTCAGCATTTAATCTTGGAATGACAACTGAGGATAAAAATTACATTTTATCTAAGAAAGATTTGCTTTTACCAACAAAATATTTTGTAGATGGTGTTGATATTAAAAATTCGACAATTTTTATAACAGGTATTGGAACATTAACAGTTTCAAGCCCAATAAGATTATCAAATCCGACAAGAATAGCCTATGATATTCCAAATGCATTTGTAAATCATTCTATTAGAAACAAGGAATTTTACATATCACAAAATGAAACCATAAAAATTGGTCAATTTGACCGTTCTACTGCAAGAATTGTCATTACAAGTCCAACAGCCGAACGATACATCCCTGTTATTTATGGTGATTCTCAAAGACTTGCTTTCATGGATAAAATAGACACTAATCCGCAGAGTTTATATTCATCAAATGCTACATTTAATAGTGCAATTAATGAGGGGACCTCAAATAATGTAGAGTCTGTTAAACTTGTATTTTCAAAGCCTGTTATTTTAGGTATTGAACGTACAGCATCAGCAATGGATATTCTACTTTATAATGTAAATAAAACTCAAGATATTAATTTAACGGAGTCTCCTATCCTAAAACAAGCTAAAGTTTCATCTTTAAAAAATGGCGGGATTCAAATATCAATACCTGCAACAAAGGATAACGAAATAGATGTACATTTAGGAACTGATGCAAAAACTCTAAGGATTAAAGAAAAAGTTACAGTTGCAGTCCAGAAACCAACTACACCAATTGTTGTTGAGCCGGTTGTTGTACCTAAGGTAAAAGTCAATAAAAGATATATTGTTGTGGATCCGGGCCATGGCGGATCAGATGTAGGATGCACAAGAAATAATATTTATGAAAAAAATATAACACTTGATATATCTAAAAGAGTTGCTGATTTATTAGAGAAAAAAGGCTATGAAGTTGTTATGACAAGAAGTACAGATAAAACTGTTTCTTTACAAGATAGAGTCGCAATTTCAGAAGCTGCGCAACCTGATATATTTGTAAGTATCCACGTAAATTCAAGTAACAGTGAATCTCCAAATGGTATAGAAACTCATTATTATAAAGATAATAGCTTAATGCTTGCCAAAACGCTGCATGCTTCTATGTTAAACCACATTAATGCAAAAGATAGAGGCTTGTTTAAATCTAAGTTTTATGTTATAAACCATACTACAGCACCTGCAGTTTTATTAGAAATAGGATTTATCTCAAATCCAACAGAACGTGCACAATTAGTGTCTGAGAGCAGAAAACAAGCAACTGCAAAAGCTATAGCTGAGGGTATAGATGGGTACTTTAAATAATTATGACAAAAATTCCCCAATAGCATTTTTTGATTCGGGTCTTGGCGGACTTACAGTTTTAAATAAGGTAAAGAAAATACTACCTAATGAAGATTGCATTTATTATGGTGATACTCTTCATATGCCTTATGGAGAAAAAACAAAAGAACAATTATTAGAGTATTCGGATAATATTTTTAAATTCTTTCAAAAGCAAGGTTGCAAGGCAGTTGTTATGGCTTGTAATACAACATCTTCTGTCATATATGATACAGTAAAAGATAAGTACGATTTCAAATTATTTCCAATAGTGCAATCTGTTTCTAAAATATTAGCGCAGTTACCAATTAATCGTTTAGGAATTTTTGCAACAAGAGCAACAATAACATCAAAAGCTTATTCTAAAGGGATAGCAAAATATAATAAAAAGATGCAAGTTTTTGGTCAATTTTGTCCGGATTGGGTTCATATTGTTGAGGAACATTCTATGGACAGTGAAAAAAGTCGTGAAATTATAAAACAAGATTTAGAAAGAATGTTACTTAACAAGCCTGAAAAAATTGTTTTAGGATGCACACATTACCCATTTTTAC
>CASEYP010000027.1 GCA_949292185.1 uncultured bacterium | reverse complement strand
TAATCGTGCAAATTTAACTGCTTGTGTAAGTTCGCAAGTTGGTTGTGCTGTCAATTGCAGTTTTTGTGCAACAGGCAAAAGAGGGTTTGTTAGAAATTTATCTTATGTTGAAATTATTGAACAAGTTTTGACAATTCAAAGAGATACAGGGTTAAAGGTTACAAATGTCGTGTTTATGGGGCAGGGTGAGCCTTTATTAAATTTAGATAATGTTTTAAAGGCGATGGAGATATTTAATGAAAGTTTCCAAATTGGTGCAAGACGTTTAACTGTTTCAACTTCCGGAATTGTTCCTCAAATTAGAAAATTGGCACAACTTGATATGCAATCAACATTAGCGTTGTCGTTGCACGCATCTAATCATGAAACTCGTTTAAAATTGATGCCTATTGAAGCTAAATATAATATGGATGAATTACATAAGGCTTTAAAAGAATATGTAGATAAAACAGGTAGAAGAATTACTATTGAGTATCTTTTGATTAAGGATTTGAATGATACTATAAATTCAGCAAAAGAACTTGCGCATTATTTAAAAGATATTAAATGTAATATAAATTTGATTCCTTATAATCCTACAGAAAAAAATGATTATAAAAGACCTTCGAATAATTCAATAATGAGATTTAAGTCCTTGATGGAGCATTCAGGTAAAAAGGTTACTGTTAGATTGGAACGCGGGGCTGATATTGATGCTGCGTGTGGTCAGCTTAGAGGTAGGGTTGATTAATCTTTAACAGTAGGAATTTTTATTTCAAATTGAGTTTGAGTTTTATTTGATTTTGTAAGTTTTATTGTTGCATTTTGGCTTTCAAGATATTTTTTACATATTGCTAAGCCTAATCCGCAACCGTTTTTCTTTGTTGTGTAACCGTATGAGAAAATGTCATTTTGTTTTTCTTTTGGTATTGGTTTTCCGTTATTGGAAATCTTTATTATTCCAAAATCATCTTTTATTTCAGCATAAATTTCAATTTTACCTTTGATTTCTATTGCTTCAATTCCGTTTTTTATAATGTTTACTAGGCACGCAACAAAACGGTTTTCATCTATTAGGATGTTTGATGTGTTTTTTATAAATGTATCAAATTCAATATCTTTATCTATTATATATGCTTTTGAAAGTTCAATACTTTTTGTTATTGTATTTTTAAAATCAAAAATTTGAGATTTTTCTAAGTTTAGAGATTTTAAATCAAGCAAATTCGTTCCAATTATTTGAACGGATTTTTGAATACAATCAAGTGCATTTTCAATAGATTGATTTTTTATTTCGGATTTCTCAAGATTTTTTCTAATGATTTGAGCATACATATCACATATTGATAGGTGATTTCTAATTTCGTGGGATACGCATCTGATTTGTTTATTTAAATCATCTAGTGTTAATTCTGTCATAGTGCCTCTTTTGGTTAAAAAATAAGGGTTCGGCTTAAATAAATTGTTTATCCAGCAGAACCCTTTTGATATATGTGTCAGATCTTATACTGTTGTCATTGCGGAAGTTTTATTTGTAGTTTTAAATCCGTGGCTTAAAGCATATAAAACTGCATTAGTTCTGTCGTTAACTTGTAATTTTTGGAAAATATTGTTTACGTGAGTTTTAACTGTAGTTTCTGATATAATTAGTTTTCCTGCAATACTCTTGTAGTTAATTCCTTCGGTTAAAAGTTCAAGAACTTCATTTTCTCTTGATGTTAAACTTGATAGCAAATTTTCGCCTTCTGCAGCTTTTGCTTCTTCTTTTGCATTTGTTTGGAAGTATTCGAAAAATCTTGTTGTTAAAACTGATGGTAAGTAAATTTTACCGGATGCAACTTCTTCTATTGCATCAATTAATTTCACTGATGCCATAGTTTTTAATACGTATCCTCTTGCACCTAATTTCATTGCACGATAAATTAAATCTGAATCATCGTATCCGCTAAGTGCTATAATTTTTGTTGAAAGATTTAACTTACTTACTGCTTGAATTGTTTGTAAACCATCTTTTTCAGGCATATTAATATCCATTAAAACAATATCAGGATGGTATTTTTTTATTAAATTGATACCTAAATTTGCGCTTGTTGTTGTTCCTACAACATCATAGCTACTTTCTAAATTAATTAACTCTTTAATTCCTCTTAGATGGTTAGCATTGTCATCAATCAATAAAACTCTCAGCTTTTTGTTAAAATCTCTCATCACCTTATTCTCCCGTTTGTTTAGTATATATCATCTACACTATACATACTAATCTTTTTAGACGGTTTTTAAATCCATGCACTGATTGATTGTTTAATTGGGTTAGGTTGATGAATATATCTACATCTAAAGATTTAGAAAATTTCTCAATCATGCTCTACACCATGGTTTCGCCGCATGGTTGATTTTTTCTGTGTCAAATATGTAATAATTTAAATGTTGTATATTTTTCTCTTTATTATCCATAAAAAAAAGTAGGAGATTATCTCCTACTTTTTGGGTATCTTTATTTAACCTTTAATCTTTTAGAAGGATGTTATCTATCAAACGTACTCCGCCTACTTTACATGCAATAAATACTCTTGTATGATCATCAGCTTGTTTTACTTCTTCAAGATTATCTTCGTTCATAAATTCTAAATATTCCAAATCGTGGTGTTCGTTTAAAAATTGATAAGCTGTTTCTTTTAATGCTTCAACATCAGTTATACCTTTTTTGTAGCATTGTTTAATGTTGTTTAAAATTTTGCTTAAAGCAAGTGCATATTGTTTATCTTCATCTGATAAGTATTTGTTTCTAGAACTTAGTGCAAGTCCTGATTCTTCTCTAACTATTGGGCAAGGTATAATTTCAACAGGAATATTTAAATCCTTAACCATCTTTTTGATTATGATAAGTTGTTGAGCATCTTTTTGTCCAAAGAACGCATAATCTGGTTGAACAATATTAAACAATTTGTTTACAACTGTGCAAACTCCATCAAAGTGTCCGACTCTTGATTTGCCGCACAATTTATTTACATAGAAAAATGGAGGTATTACGTAGGTTAAAAAGTCATTGGTTCTCATTTGTCCTTCACCATACATTTCATTTGGAGTAGGTGCAAATACAATGTTAACACCATTATCTTCACATAGTTTCTTATCAGCATCAAGAGTTCTAGGGTATTTATCCAAGTCTTCCCCCGGACAAAACTGAATTGGGTTAACAAATACTGAAACAACTACTCGGTCACATTTTTCTACAGCTTTTTTTATTAAACTTAAATGTCCTGCGTGTAAGGCTCCCATTGTTGGAACAAGTCCTACTGT
>CASEYP010000026.1 GCA_949292185.1 uncultured bacterium | reverse complement strand
TTATTGTATAATAAACTTACAAATGAATAAAATGAGGTTAGTATGTTAAGAGATTATTTTTTAAACAAAATTGAAGACGCAATTTTATGTGCAATAAAAGCTGGTAAGTTAGGTCAAATGAGCGAATATGAAAAAGGTTCATTACCTGTTGAAAAACCAAAAAATCCTGATTTTGGAGATTTGGCTATAAATGTTTCTTCACTTGCTCGAAGTGCAAGAATTGCACCACCTATGATTGCAAATGCAATTGTAGAGTCTATTGATGATAAAGCTGATTGTGAATATTCAGTAATAGGTGGTTTTATTAATTTTAAGGCAGGAAATAGTCTTTTAGTTGATTTATTAAAAGAGATATCTTCAAAGAAAGAAACTTTTGGTAAACCAGATAAGATTGAAAAAGAAAAAATTATTTTAGAATATGTCTCAGCAAACCCAACAGGACCATTTCATATCGGACACGGTAGATGGGCTGCTATGGGTAGTGCATTGGCTAATTTGTTAAAATTCTATGGACACGAAGTTTATCAAGAATTTTATATAAATGATGCAGGTTCTCAAATTCAAAAACTTGGTAGATCTTTAATTATTCGTGTAAAACAAGAATTGGGTGAAGCTATTGATTTTCCTGAAGATGAGATTGAACGTAAAAATTATTATCCTGGTGATTATTTAATTCCTGTGGCAAAAGAATTTATCAAGGCTCATCAAAGTGAATTGAAATCTGCTAGTGATGTTGATAAGATTGACCTTCAAGTTTATTGTGATTTTGCAAAAGAATATGAAGAAAAAGTTCAAAGAAATTTGTTAGATAAATTTAGAGTTCATTTTGATAAGTTTTATTCAGAATTGACTCTTCATAATTCAGGCAAGGTTAAGGCTTGTGTTGAAAAATTACGTAATAGCGGCAAATTATATGAAAAAGAAGGTGCTGTATGGTTTAAATCATCAGAATATGGAGATGATCAAGATAGAGTTATTAAAAAAGCTGATGGTGCAAATACATATTTAACTGCTGATATTGCTTATCACGTTGATAAATTAGAACGAGGATTTGATAGAATGATTGATATTTGGGGAGCTGACCACCACGGTTATGTAGCTAGGGTTAAGGCTTCATTAGAGGCTTTAGGCTATGATCCAAATAAACTTGAAATCCTTTTAGGACAACTTGTTAATCTTGTAATCAACGGTAATGAAGTTCGTATGGGTAAACGTAAAAATATGGTTACTCTTGAAGATTTAATTGATGAAGTTGGTGTTGATGCAACAAGATTTTGGATGGCAATGAGAAATATTGATACAACATTGGATTTTGATATTGAACTTGCTAAAACAAATTCAGACGAAAATCCTGTATTCTATGTTCAGTATGCTCATGCAAGAGCTTGTTCTATTATAAGAAATGCTACTAATGATAGAGTAGATACTGAATCTGGTAAAACTATTCCAGCTATTTTATCTGAAGCTGATTTTGAAAAACTTATTTCAGATTTTGATGCTAATAAGGCTTTAATTGCAGTGAAAGACGGTAGAAAACTTGTTATTAAGTTAGAAGAATTTAAACAATTAATTAAATCTTCAGCACAGACAAGACAGGTTTATACAATTTGTCGTTATGTTCAGGAGTTAGCTTCTGAATTCCATTCATTCTATAATTCTACAAGGGTTATTACTGATGATTTAGAAGTTACAAAAGCAAGATTAGCTTTAGTTTGGGCATTTAAGACAGTTTTAGCTAATGCTTTAAGTATTTTAGCTGTATCTGCTCCAGAAAGAATGTAATTGAATATTATAAATTTCAAGATTTTTAAAAGAAGAAGTTTTATTTACATAAGGCTTCTTCTTTATCTATTTTGCCGTTAAAATTGTTGTCTACTCCATCAGAGCAAGAACCTATAGAACTTTTGCTTTCAGCTTTTGCATTATATTTTAGGTATTTGTTAGGAATTTTTGTCCATAGATATAAAAAGAAATTTTTGTATGATTTTGCGATAGCATTATCTTTTATGATTAGGAGGTTTTCATCGTTTTTGTTTTCTCCACTATTTGAAAAGTTCATAGAGCCTGAGATTATATATTCATCATCGATTATAATAGATTTTGCGTGAAGTTTACCTGCAAAGTTTTCTGTTTTTAATAAGATTCCGTTTTGTCTTAGTAGTTTATGTTTTGTATTTCTGGTATTAGTACTGTTTGCATCGATTATTAGTCTAACATCTACCCCTCTTTTGTGTGCATTTATAAGTTCATTTGTAATTTGAGTGTTGGTTATTAAAAATGTTGGCATATAGATATAATGTTTTGCATTTCTGATAAGTTCACAAATTCTATATGAGGATTTGTCTTTTGGAGAAAAATAAACTTCTACTTGACTATTTCCAAGAATAAATTTATTTGGAAGGTTAAGTTTAGCTTTTCTGGTGTGAAATCTTCCGCTAAGCATTTGTTCAAATTCTTTTGTGTAGAGATTTGCGATGTCTTTAGAATGTATAACTATAATGTTATTTACGTCATATCCTGAAAATCCTGTGTTTGAAAAATTCATAGAGCCTGTGTAGATAATACTTTTGTCAAATATAACAAATTTATTGTGCATAAGCATATTGCTTTGAGTTGAGGTTTCTGTCCTATCAGAGCGAGAAGTTTCAGCGAGTTGAGTAATTATTTGATTATCTTTATAATATGAATTTTGAGGGTTGAAGGATTCATCATAGACATATCGTATTTTAATCCCTCGTTGTTTTGCTTGTTGTAATGCTTTTGTTATTGCCGGGTTGTTTGTGTAACCATATAGCGCTAAGTCGATACTTTCGTTGGTGTTATTTATAAGGTTTACCAAATCTATACAGGCTTTTGTAGTACATTGATTGTTTGGTGTAAGTTGTGTTGTAAAATCTGTATAATAAGATTTTATCGCACCGGAAGTTAAGATTAACGGTGGTTGTGGAATTTGCGGTATATCATCGTAGTAAATTATGTAGTTTTTCTTATGATATTTCTTTTTATGTTTAAAATGTTTATGTTGCTTGTGGCAAAATTTGCAGGGCTTAGCATTTTTAGGCAGTTGGCTTTTAGGTATAATAATTTTATCGTGCGCTACATTTCCGTATGGACAAGTAAGGGTATGGTATTTGTTTGAGTGGTGGTTTAAAATTACGAGATTTAATTTTCTTGCTGTGTTTAGATTTTGTTTGTATTTTTCTTTTTCTATTATATTTCCGTTTATAATACCAAATCCGCTTTGGGCTAATAAATCTTTGTAATTAATATTATTTACTTTTATATTTGCAAATCTGCATTCAGAATTTTGAATACCTGTGAATTTGATTGTAATATTTCTATCTTCTAGAGTTTTTTGAGCAAAATCTTCAGCTAAGTAGCCAAGACTAATAATATCTACTAGGCTCAAGTTTAAGGTTTTTGAATAATGTTTTACAAATTCCTCATCAGGTGCTATAGAAAAACTTTCGATATTTGCAATACATATGGTTTCATTGGAGTCTGGCGATTTGTTATTGTTTAAATCAACAATTAATTTTGTAGGAGTTATTGTTTGCAATACTGTTTTAGTTCTCTGTGTTGTGGTGATAAAAATAGAGAACAAGCAAAATAGTATTACTAAAAATAGTGCTGCAAAGTATTTTTTCATTATAACAAATTCTTATAATTTGTAATTTCAAAACCAAGTCTATTTGTGATAGTATCTTTCAGTTTTGCATCTTGAGTAATTGCAAATTCTTTTGTATGAGAATTTTTTATGGTAGGACTTGAGTATTTACAAGGGTGAATAAGAGCTTCCACAATGCAGTCTTCGTTGATTGAAGCAAGCCCGTATTCAATAGCATCAGAATCCATCATGCCGGTATATCCTACACCTAAAATAAAATCGTTAGTTTTTAATCCATATTTATCTATAGTTTTGCGATTTTGTTTTGTAAAATTTTGAAGTAAAGCAATTTTTAGTAAATTAGGCGGGTAATTTATATTTAAATGCTTTTCAAGTCTTGGAATAAAGTATAATTCTTCGAACTGAGTTCTAATATATTGTATATTGTATTCTTTAGCAAGTTTACAAGTGATTTCAAAGATCTCAGGAATTGCGTGGGTATGAACATGTGAATCGAAATGGTCAACTTTAGTATGGCTGAGAACTTTTTCGATTTGAGCTCTAAATTCAGTTTCTATTTGAGCAAGCATTTCTTTATTTTTTCTATTCAAAAGTAAAATTGCATAGTTTGTGCAAAAAGAATTGTTGTTATCTACTAAAAAAGGACAATCAGTTAAAGCTTTACCTTCCATTATGTTAAGGTGTACTGCTAAACCTAAATTCGGACAGTCAGGTAATATGTCGTGAATTGCACTTTCGAAAGCTTCTCCATTAGCGCATAAGCTTGCACTTGTTAAAAATCCGTTTACATAACCTTCTAAAACTGCTTGATTGTGAGCTTGGGTTAAACCAAAATCGTCAGCGTTAAGAATAAATTTTTTATTGATCATTTATATTTCCTTGCATTATTGTTTTAAACTAATATAATTATAATACTTATATTCATATTTATATTATTAAAAAGAGGGGTATAATGCAAATTCCAAAATTAGCCATAATAATACCGTGTTATAACGAAGAGTTATGTGTAGAGTCTACTTGTGTAAGGTTATTAGAGGTTCTTGATATGTTAATAGCTAAAGGTAAGATTACCTCTGATAGTTATTTGTATTTTGTAGACGACGGTTCAGTTGATAAAACTTGGAGTTTGATAGAGGGTTTATACCAAAAGTATCCTCAAAGAGTTAAGGCTGCAAAATTTATAAGAAATTATGGAAACCAAAAAGCTCATATTGCAGGACTTGAAGGGGTTAGAAATATAGGTTGTGATTGCGCTGTATCTATTGATGCGGATTTGCAACAAGATGAGTTGGCTATAGAAAAATTTTTAGATGAATATCAAAAAGGTTATGATGTAGTTTTAGGTATCAGAAATAATAGAGATACAGATTCATTTTTCAAAAAGACAACTGCTGTTATGTTTTATAAGTTGATGAATTTGCTTGGTGCTCACATTCCTATGAATCACTCAGATTATAGATTGGTAAGCAAAAGAGCTTTAGATGTTATGGAGCTATATCATGAAAAAGCATTATTTTTGAGAGGCTTTTTCCATGATGTTGGTTTAAAAACCTCCACTGTATATTTCGATGTGAAACCTCGTTTTGCCGGAAAATCTAAATATAACATATATTCATTAATGGGTTTAGCGTTAAATGGAATTACATCGTTTAGTATTTACCCGTTGAGAATAATTTCTTGTTTAGGTTTTTTGATGGCAGTTTTTGCATTTCTTGTTGGGTTGGAAACAGTTTTTGAAAAAATATTTTTTAACAATTCTCCAAATGGTACTGCTACAACAATTATTTTGTTATGTTTCTTTGGTGGCTTGCAGATATTTTGCCTTGGTGTAATAGGTGAATATGTCGGACAAGTTTACCGTGAAGTAAAAGCAAGACCTAGATATATTACAGAAAAAGAATTAAAATAAAAAATAAAAAAATAAAAACCGTGCCACTGTCTATCGAAATAAACAAATAAATTGTCCACTAATATTCTCTCTTGCAAAAATTATAACACCCGTAAGGTCAATCTTAGTGCTGCTGAGTTTCCCCCCTGACACGGTTCGAAAGTTTACGCCATCATAACATTTGCCGTCAACAAGGATATTAATTTTCAAAGTACTTGCCTACCCCTCACAACAGGCTCTGCACCCCGCCTACACTTCGGGTCGAGAGATTGCAATTCCCCGTGGAGCACGGCTTAATTTTATGTTAGCATACTAAAACTTTTTAGTCTAGTCATGTGTAGAGTTTTTGTATTCATCTGGTTACGGATGATATTTCTCTTTTTATGGATGATTCTTATGCGTGAAAGGAGAATTTATAATGACAAAACGTTTAGAATTATATAAGTGTAATGTTTGTGGAAATATTGTAGAAGTTTTTGTTGAAGGGGCAGGAGAGTTAGTTTGTTGCGGTCAGCCTATGGAAAAAATTCATTCTCAAAAGAATGATACAGATTGCAATGAAAAGCATGTTCCATATTTTACGACATCTGATAATGGTGAAGAAATCAGAATCGGGTCAGTTTTACATCCAATGGAAAAAGATCATTATATTCAATTTGTTGAAACTATTTCGAAAGATAAATCTTATGCTCAGGTAAAATTCTTTAATCCTGGAGAAATGCCGGTTTTAGTTGTTGATAATAAAGATTTTGTACATGAAGCAAGAGCGTATTGTAATCTTCACGGTTTATGGAGTAAAGAAAAGTAATAATGGATTTCAAGTTTAGTTTTACGAAAGGAGATGTAATGATTAGTGATAAAATTAGAGACATACTTAATGAACAGATTAACAAGGAATTTTATTCCGCTTATTTATATCTTTCAATGTCTGCTTATTTTTCTGAAATTGGTTTATACGGCTTTTGCCACTGGAGTAAAATTCAATCTAAGGAAGAAATTGACCACGGTTTAATCTTATATAATTACATTTTAGGCAGAAAATCTCAGGTTCATTTGGCTCAAATAACTTCACCTGTATTTGAAATGAATGGTCCTGTTGAAGTTTTTGAACAAATTTATAAGCACGAAAGATCTATAACTTCAGCAATAGATGCTGTTGCAAATTTATCTGAAGGTGAATGTGATTTAGCTACCAGAAACTTTATTGATTGGTATTTAAAAGAACAGGTAGAAGAGGAAGCTGCCGTATCTCGTATAATATCAAAATTAAAGGCGTTTGGCTCTGAAAAATCAGCGCTATATTTAATAGACAGAGAGCTTAGTCAAAGAGAATATTCTGCAGCAGATTATTAAATTTATAAATTTTGCAAGAAATATTCGGAACTTTTGTTCCGAATATTTTTTTTATTTTGTATATTCAATATTTAGTAATATGAAGAATATTGCGGATTTGTAAACAATTTGTTTATTTTTTCAATGTATTTTATTATATAAGTATGAATTTAGGGAAGATATTATACGTTGATGATGACAAATTGTTGACTTCGACTTTTTCTACGCTGATGAAAGTCGAGGGCTTTAGGAATGTTGTTGTCTACAATAACCCAGTTGAAGCTATTGAATATCTTAAAAAGGAAGCTCCGGATTTAATCATATCAGATTTTTTGATGCCTGAAATGAACGGCTTAGAATTTTTAAGAGAAGCTAAAAAATTGTACCCTGAAACAAGTATGATTTTGTTAACAGCTTATGCTGATAAAGAAAATGCTATTAAAACAATTAATGAAATCGGGGTTTATAAATATATTGAAAAGCCTTGGGATAATGATGATTTAATCATGAATATCAAAAATGGTATCGAAAGAAGCCATTTGTTAGCTGATTTGCGTGAAAAAATTGCACAATTAGAAGAAGCTAAAGCCCAGTTAACAGAGTATTCAGAAAAGTTAGAAGAGTTAGTTGCGGAAAGAACCAAAGAATTAACTTTGGCAAATATGAAATTGTCCGCAATTATAAATTATTGTGCCGATGGAATTATAATTATAGATTCTAAAGGTAATATAGAGCAAGTTAATCCGGCTTGTGAAAATATGGTCGGTTTGTCTGCTGAAGCTTTATGTAAAAAGAAAATTCAAGAAATTGCATTTACAGATAACCCATTACTAAATAAAAAACCTAAATCTTCCTTAAAAACTGCAATTTTAGGTTTGTCGTGCGAAAATTCTGAATTTTTGCTAAGAGATTTATACGTTCGAAATGTACTAAGCGGGGAATCTATCCCTGTTGAAATTAATTTTGCATCATTAAGTAATGAATATTCTGATGAAGAAAAATTTGTAGGTGTAATTAGAGATTTTAGTGAACAAAAGGCGACTGAAAGATTAAGAGATGATTTCATTGCAACTTTGACACATGATTTAAGAACTCCTTTATTAGCGGCTATTCAGACTTTGAAGTTTTTCCTGGATGGATCATTAGGTGAAATTACAGAACAGCAAAAAGTTTTATTATCAACTATGCTTCAAAGTAATGAAGATTTGTTGGGGCTAGTTAATGCACTATTAGAAGTTTACAGGTTTGAAAGCGGTAAATTGTCTTTATGTAAGACTGTTTTCGGTATAAAAGATTTGGTTACACAATGTTATGATGAGTTAGAACCTTTATCTAAGAAGAAGGATATATCATTTAATTTGCATTGTGATGTAGATGATAATCTTTTGATAGATGCAGATAGGGCAGAAATAAAACGCGTTATAACAAATCTTTGCGGTAATGCTTTGAATTATACAAATAAAGGCGGAACTATTGATGTTTATGTAAAAGCGCAGTCTGGAGATTTGATATTTTCAGTAGTAGATAACGGAAATGGTATTCCGAAAGAAGATATTCCGCATTTATTTATGAGATTTTCTCAAGGTACAAGTAAAAAACGCTCAACTGGTACGGGTTTAGGTTTATATTTATCAAGACAAATTATAGAAGCTCATGGCGGAAAAATTTGGGTTGAAAGTAAGGTTAATAAAGGTAGTGAATTTTCTTTTGTTCTTACCAATGTAGTTGCAAAATCAAGAGTTTAAAAGGTGGTTGTAAATGTCGAAGAATATAAAAGTTACAATAATTGAAGATCATGATATGACAAGAATGGGATTGTCATTTGCATTGTCAAATAATGATTCAATAGAAGTTTTGGGAACAGCTGCTGATGGTTTGGAAGGTGTTGAACAGGCTCTTGAATTAAAACCTGATTTGGTGATTATGGATATTGGACTTCCAACTATTGACGGTATTGAAGCTACAAGAAAAATTAAAAATGCAATGCCTGAAATTAAAGTATTGATGAACACTTCAAGAGATAATGAAGATGATATATTAGATTCATTCGCAGCTGGGGCTGACGGTTACATTACAAAAGGTGCAACTTCTGAACAGACTATTTCAGCTATTAAGGCTGTTAGTGAAGGTGTAGGTTGGCTTGACCCTGCTATTGCCAGAGTTGTGTTGTCAAATATTAGAAAGAATAATGAAGTTCAAGCTAAGGCTAATGGTATAAATTATCAAAAAGGTAAAAATTTATATGGTTTAACTGAACGTGAAATGGAAGTTTTAGCGTTATTGGTTGAAGGGTTGAAAAATCCTCAAATTTCTAAAAAGCTTGTTATAACTATTGCTACAACCAAAACTCATGTTCATAATATTTTGCAAAAATTATATGTTAAAACTCGATCAAAAGCTGTTGCTACAGCTATGAAAGATGGTTTAGTATAATATTAAGGTTTTAAAATTTGAGATTATGCTTAAAAAAATATGTCTTTTGGTATTTATAATGTTATTTTGTACAAAGGTAAGTGCTTATGCCTTTGAAAATCCGTTTTCGAAGCCAAAAGATACAAGAGCAAGAGAATTAAAATATCAGTATGAAGTTTTAAAAGAAGATGAAAAAGATAAGATGGAAGGTAAGATTTTAAACTTAACTCCATCTGGGTATATGACGGTCGATGAATATGAAAAAATGTCAGAATATAAAGACCGTGCTAATTTAGAAATAGAAATTCCTAGAACTCAAACTCCATCTGACTTTAAATATGTACCGCACCCTTTATATAGAATTACAAAATATAATGATCCGCCAGGTGGTGTTGAATTGACGCTTGGTAAGAAATTATATTTAAATCGACAAATTAATACTCAAGGGATAGTTTCACCTGACTTTTCAAAATTGGTTTATTCTGCTGTTTACTATTATACAGATAGCGCTTCAGTTGCTAGTGATTTGTTTGTTATTCCGCTTGATGAAGGTGATACAAATTTGAATAAGATTTTAAAGGCTAATACTGCAA
The DNA here is from genome assembly GCA_949292185.1 of uncultured bacterium. GTDB lineage: Bacteria > Cyanobacteriota > Vampirovibrionia > Gastranaerophilales > Gastranaerophilaceae > Zag111. Next base: position 50,125 of record CASEYP010000026.1, on the reverse strand, counting down.
AACGTTGGCCAGATCCTATTTTATCTACAGATAAAGCTATAGATAATTATGCGGCATTTAGAACGATAACACCTGTCGATTTTTCGACTGATGGTACAAAACTTCTTGCTAAACAAAAAATTGGTAGTAGAGAAGATGGTATTTGGCAAACTAGAATTTATGTTTATGACTTTAATAAAAAATTAAGCTATGACTTGTCTGAAGTTAGAGATGCTATTGTATATTTTTGGAAAGAATATATGGATTTGAATTTGGATGAGAAGCGCTGGGATATTTATCCTTTAGGTTTTTCAAAAAATAATCCTTCAAGAATTATAGTTCAAGGTTTTGCTTTTACAGGTGAAGTTCCTGTATTTCTCGGAACTTGGAGCGTTGATTGGAAAGGTGTTCAATCAAGGTTGGTATCTTTTGATAAAAATGTAGATCTGCAAATTAGTCAAAACGGTTATAAAATAGTTAAAGATGGTGTTGAAGCTTACCAAACTGTTGAAAGACAGGAAAAGGTTAATAAAGAACAAACTAAGTATTTAAAGAAAAAGTATAAACAAGAAAGAAAAGAACAAATTGAAGCTATTAAAGATGAGTATGAATTTGCTGTAAAAGTTTTGCAATCCGATTATAAGGATGAATATCGTGATTATAAAAAACTTCGTGCATTATCAGGTACCACAGAAAGTGCTCAACTCCAAGAAGCTTACAAACAATATTTAATAGACCAAACTAAAAAAGATATAGAAAATACTCAAAAGAAAATTGATAAAAAGAAAAAAGAAATTGAAAAAATTGATAAAACAATAGATAAATTATATGAACAAACTGGTGATACTTCAAAGTCAAAACCTGAAGATTCCCAAGAACAACCTCAGGAAGAGTCTAAACCTGAAACTATACAGAGTTAATAAGTTCTAATTTTTGTTCTCTGGTTAGAGTATGTTTTATACGATATTCTTCTTTTAAAGCTTCAGATTTTGTTTGAAATTCTTTTTGCCAAACTATTTTGACAGGTTTATTTGCTTTTGTATATTTTGCACCTTTGCCTTGTAAGTGCATTTGAAATCTTTTTTCTACATTATCTGTATAACCGCAGTAGAAAGTATTATTTTCCGTTAGAAGAATATATACAAAATGTTTTTCGCTCATTCTTTTATTATATTACATTTTATGACAGGATGAGAGTCTTTTTGCATAATTTCATATATTTGATATAAACTAAACATATGAAGAAAACTTACGCAATTTGTTATAATCAAACTATGGATAATTCAGTTGATGTTATGGAACGCTTAAAAGCTTTATTGACATCAAAAGGTGTGGAGTTTTCATTACTTGATATTGATAGTTTGCAATCAGGATTTGATTTTGTTTTTGTAATAGGTGGAGATGGCACGATATTAAAAGCTGCAAGATTTTATTCAAAGTATGGATGCCCGATTTTTGGAATTAACTTAGGCCGACTAGGCTTTTTGTCTCAAACTTCACTTGAAAATTTGTCAACTTCTGTTGAGCATATTTTAAATTCTGAATATATCGTCGAAAAACGTATGATGCTTCGAGCTAATAATAATGTTGCATTGAACGATTTTGTAATAAAGGGGGATTTGTCTACAAGAACATCAAGATTTGCACTTGCAATAAATGATAAATTTGTATGTGAATATTTGGCAGATGGAATAATTATTTCAACTCCAACGGGCTCAACGGCTTATAATATGGCTGCTGGAGGTCCTGTTTTAGCACCTGATGTTGACGCTATTGCAATTGCTCCAATTTGTCCTCATACATTTTCAGCTCGTCCTATTGTCGTTTCAGCTGATGATGAAATAAAAATTTTACCTCTTCATAATAATACTTATACAGTTTCGGCTGATGGTCAGATTGTATTTTCTATATCAAGCGAACTTGTTATTAAAAAAGCTGAGTATCTTGCTAATTTGGCCTTGTTAGAGGATAACGACTTTTACAGTGTGTTAAGAAATAAATTGCATTGGGGAATTTCTCCGGCTAAGATGTAAGCTTTGATATTATTGTTGTTAGCGAATTTTTATTAACTTTTGTTCATAATTTTTGTAAAATCGTTGTACTTTTTCTCTATTTAAAATAGTATATTGTTATAATTACGTTATTTGTAGTTATATGTTTTAGGAAAAGTTAATAGTTATATAAGAGGTAGATAACGTGGAAAATATCGTTTCAGACATCTTTGCAAGAAAAGATGACCCATCAAATGATCAAAGATCAAGACTAGGTGCAAACCCTACAAATATAAAAGTAGTTGGTGTCGGCGGTGGCGGCGGTAATGCTGTAAACCGAATGATACAATCAGGTTTGTCAGGTGTTGAATTTTGGTTGATGAATACAGATTTACAAGTTTTGGTAAACGGCAAGACAAATAATCGTATTCAACTTGGATCATCATACACACAAGGCTTGGGTGCAGGCGGAGATCCTAGCGTAGGAGAAAAGGCTGCAGAAGAAGCTCAACAAGAAATTACTCAAGCATTAGAAGGTGCTGATATGGTATTTATTACTGCCGGTATGGGTGGTGGAACTGGTACCGGTGCAGCTCCGGTTGTTGCAAAAATTGCTAAAGAATTAGGTATCTTAACAATTGCAGTTGTAACAAAACCTTTCTCTTGGGAAGGTAAGAAAAGACAAAATCAAGCAAATGCAGGTTTGGACAAATTGAAAGAATCTGTTGATGCGGTGATTATTGTTCCAAATGATAAGTTGTTGCAAGTTGTTGATAGACAAGTTTCATTACAAGAATCATTTATTATTGTTGATGAAGTTTTACTAAGAGGTGTTCAAGGTATTTCTGATATTATCACAGTTCCTGGTATTATCAACGTTGACTTTGCGGATGTTAAGACTGTAATGCAATCATCAGGTTCAGCTTTAATGGGTATTGGTAGAGCTCAAGGCGAAGGCAGAGCTGTTAAGGCTGCTCAACAAGCTATCAATTCTCAATTGTTAGAATCTTCTATCAATGGAGCTTCTGGTGTAATTGTTAATATCACGGGTGGCCCTGATATGGGTATTCACGAAATCAGTGATGCTGCTTCAATTATACATGATGCGGTATTGGATGATGCAACTGTAATTATTGGTACAGCAGTAAATGAAGCTATTCAAGGTGAAATTCAAATCACTGTTATTGCTACAGGTTTTGAATTGAAGAATAATTCTTCTCCTTCTGTATTTGGAGCATCTTCTTCAGCTGGTACAAGTGCTACAGGTGAAACTAAACAGATGAATGCAGTAGATTTCTTCTCTGGTGCATTTAATAATCAGACTAAATCTATATTGTCATCAAATAATAACTTCACAAATATCGAAATCCCTGATTTCTTGAAAAGATAATAGTGATAATAAATTATTTTTATAATAGAAAAAGAGGTATTTATTACCTCTTTTTTTATTCGCTTAAGATTGATAAATTCATGATTTCGATGTCGTCATAGTCAATATGATCGCTTGGCATAAGGTTTTGACCTGTCTTTATGGTAATTTGGTTTCTATCATTAGCGTGTATAAGACTGTTTGGTATTTTAATTCTTTGACTATCACCATTTATTTGCAGTTGACCTATCATTTGACCATTGAAATAGATTTCTGCGGGGCTAGAGTAGGCTGATCGTATTCTATTTTGCCCCATTGATTTTGCAAGTTTTGTATCAAGACCTACAACTGAACCTATAACCAAATAGTTTGTACTTCTTTTTGCATTATCTGTCATGATAAAATCTTTTGAGTAATATGGACCGCTGGATTTGAGTTTAAAATCAGAAGCATTAGCTGAGTCTTTTGAGAAACTGTCGTCCCCAAGATGTCTTATTTCAGAATCAATAGAAATATCTGTTGGTGCACTCCTTGCTATTGTTATTTTCATAGGAGCATTTAGACTTTCATTGTTGTTGATAGTTACAGAAAATGGTCTGTAACCTTCTTTTTCTACATTCAAAATTGTTGGTTGTGTTATTTTAATATTTGGCAGTTCAAAGTTTCCGTTGCCATCAGTGTATGTTCGGTAATTTTTTTGAGGCATGGTTATTTTAGCAAATTCAACACCTTGCTTTGTTTTTGCGTCTATAACTTGATTGCTTTCTTGTTGTCCGGTTTTTGAAACTCCTCCTGTAAATATTTCACAAAATGCAGGATTGCTCATAATTAAGCATAAAATTAATGTGTAAATCGTTTTCTTCATCATAGTAGTGTTATCTTTTATATTTTTGAGAAAATAAATACCCGATTTGATAGACAAATGTAACTATTATAAATTATAAAAGTCCTTGAAAAATAATATTTTTTTTGATAACATAAACTTATGACAATAGAATAAGCCGATGTGATGGAATTGGTAGACGTGCTAGACTCAAAATCTTGTGAGGTTCAACCCTCGTGCCGGTTCGACCCCGGCCATCGGCACCATTTTAAAAGAACCTTTTTGGGGTTCTTTTTATTATCTTTGTTTTACTAGCAAATTTTTTTATTTTGTAGTTATTATAGATTATATATGATTTTATTAGACAATTATTATTCGAAAAATAGTTATTCATATCAATATAAGAATAATTCATATAATACTTTAAGTTTTGGGTATAGATTACCGAAAGATTCAGTAGAAGATATTAGAGAAATTTCGCATTTGTGTTGCGGATGTTGTGGACATGATACTCTTAGAGCATCAGATATATTGACACTTTTAAAGACCTTTATTGCAGGTTCTAAAAGGGCCTTAGAAAACTCTTTATTAAAACCTTTTAGAAATTCCGATGCGTATAAATTTTTAAAAGAAATGTCAACCAAGGCTCCAAAATCTACCATAAGTAATATAGTAAGTTCGCCTGATGTGGCAGAACAGATTGGTAAGTTGCCCACAGAGACTCAGTTTGCAGTTTCTCAACTGGCGTTGCTTTCTGATAAGGTTTCAATTAAGGCTCCGGCTGTAATGAGGCGATTGGGTAAATATTTTGATTTATATAATAGTTATAATCAAGAAATTCTGAATACGCTAAATATTTATGCGCAAAGATATCCCAAAAATACATTTGCAGAAATTTTAAGAATGCCTGAGGTCGCAAAATATCATTCAGCGCATTTTGATAATAATAAAAATGCAGAAATGCAACAAAAGATTGCTGTATTTAAGGCTTTAAGGGAATTATATCCAAAAATGTCAGCTAAAGAAATAAAAGACATGCAATTCTTAAATTCCCAAGCTTTATCTGTGTTGAATCATCCATATTATCAGCCTCATATAAAAAGACTGCTCGTACATCATTTATACAGTGATTATATAGAAAATTTAGGAAATAAGAAGCTTGGATTAGAAATCAATAACTTAATCTCAAGACTTCCTTATGGTGAAAATAATATTGTTCATAAATTTGTAGTCGAGTTTAATAAATCAGACAAGAGTGATATCGATTTAATTGAGTATTTTTTAAGAGAATTACAGGCAACATTTGAGCATATTATAGCCAAAAGTAAAAATGGCTCTGATGATAAATCTAATGGCATAATGTTGTGTAAGCAATGTAATAATGAGCGTTCCGATATTTCATATAATCTTTTTCTTGAGGTTCATCCTGAAATGAAAAAGAATTTGCAAAGGCAAATGAATAAAGTCATGACATTTGTAAAACACGGTAAACTTCTTGGGTATGATGATTATTTAGTTGATGTTAAACCTGTATTGCTTGATGCAAGTGATAATGTGTTAAAGATTCGCATAAAAGAGTTGTTAAAATATCGTGAAATGCAAGCTCTATCGACTTATCAAAAAGCAGAATTAGCTTATTTAAAAGATATTGAAGAATATAATGAAGCGGCTAATAGACTAATTGAAACAGATAAAAAGATTGATGATTTAATGAAGGCTCTAAAGGCTTTGAAAAAAGAACGCCGTATTGCGTCTGAAAAATTTGCAGAATCAAGTGAAGCAAGAGAGTATACAAAGTCAAAACTTGATTTGGCAAAATCAAATCTAGATGCTGCAACTGAAACTGTTGAAGCAGATTCAGCTTTAAACGATGCTGCAAAAGCTAAAAGAAAGAAGAGAAAATAGCCTTCTTATTTTAGTTTAAGGTTATTTTTAACATGTATTGTTAGCGTTGGAAATAGTGTATCTCTACTTTCAAAATGAGAATATATATAATCTCCGGCTTTATTTATATCAAATATCCCGTGTATAAGTTCATCTTGTTTTGGATATTTTTCCAGTTGATATTTATAGTAGTGTTCAGGTGTATCGTTTAATAACATAAATGTTATTGGTTTAAAATATGGCTTTTCGAGAGTTATTTCTCTGTTTTTGAATTGTGAAATTTTTACCAGTTTAATATTTGGAAATAACTTTTGAATTTGTTCTTCATTTAATTCAGAATTTTGGAATTTGTTATCGTTAAATTCTAGATTATAGAATTTAAGTTTGTGCATATTGTATCCAATAAGTTGGTTATTGATTAGAAATTCTAGGGTTGTATCTGTGTCATATAGAGCTTTATCTTTTTCGTATATAGAAAATCCTCCACTTCCAAAAGTTATTCTTTTGATGAAAGTATATGAGTTTTCATCATTGCAGTTTTCTCCCCAAGTTTGAGAATTTGGGCAAAATTTAATTTGTTGCTCTTCTTGTACAATATTATTTGCAATATCAGGTGTGTATTCATAGGAAAATGCTTGATTAGAGCAGAATAATAACAGTGCAAAAATTATATACTTTTTCATAAAACCTCCAAACAACAAAACACTACATATGAATAATAACATTTTTTTAGTTATTTTAGCTATTTATTATGAAAAAAGTATACAAATATTTACTCTGTAAAGATGTTATTCATTGCGTTAGTAAGGATTGTATCAGAGATTTCGATGTTTTTGTTTGCAAGTTCAGTATTTTGATTTAGTGCGGTTTTGAATCTTGCAATTCTTTCATCTGTCCAGAAATATTTAAAGAATGAATTTTTGTAATGTTCTTCAATATTTTCAATTATTTCTTTCATTCCTTTTAAATCAAACTGCGCTTTGAATTCTTTATATGCTTTGCTATTTATTGTATTATTTTCCATATCAAGTTGTCTTGACCCTTTATATAGACGTTTTAGTAATTGGATTTTGGTTTTGTCCATACGCGGTGATTCTAAATATTTTGCAAGAGGATTTGCTTTATCAATATTTCTAGATCCTGATTTGAATAAAGTTACAAGATAGGTGTCTATGAGTTTATCGGTTGGATAAAATGTTGTTTCAGGAAACATAGTCTTTTGCCAAACAGTTTTTACTATGCTCCAATCTTTTCCAAATGACGTCAATTTATTTAAATCAGCTCGTAATTTACTACTTTTCCAAGTTTGTGTAAAGAGGGCAGATTTTATATCTGAGGTTTCCAAATTTTTTAAATTTTTGAATTGTTGTGCTGTATTTTCTGCACTTTTAATAAATGCTATAAAGTTTTTATCAGGGATTGAAAATGGATAAGCTCGTTTTACACTGGTACCTCTAAAGTCGTAGTACTTACCTTTTATACTTATATCAGTAATAGCTTTGTTATCCATGCAATTTTCTTTTAATATTTGCAGAACAATTTTATCAGGATTGTCTTCTGTCGCAAGCATTTCTGTCATATCAATTCTTCTGCTTGCTCCATATTTTGAATTTACATTATGAGTATTTCCGGTGTATTTACCTTCTAGAATTTCTGTTTTTATGTCTTTTGCAAGCTTTTTCAATGTTGCAAATACAGGGCTGTTTTCAATCTGTGATGTTACATTGTTGTGTAATAACTCATCAATGTATTTATCTTGTTCTTCCGGAGTCTTGAGCTTTTTAATGTTTTCGCAATCTGTAGTCAAAAAGTATGGTCTTAGTCTACCTTTTATTGTTTTTTTTGGTGAAATGTCTGGAATTTTTAGTTCCGGATAAAGTTTTCTAGCTTCATCAAGAGTTTTTGCGTTTCCTAATGGTTCGTAATAATTTTGAACGATTTTTTCTAATGAAAAATTCTTATTTTGCGCAGCTTCTTTTACCTGTTTGAAAATTGTTTCAGGAACAGTATCTTTATATTTTTCTAAGTTATCCATAAAGCTTTTTAAAAATTCAGGAAAGCTTTCGAATAATTTTTTAGTTTTAATTCCGTGGTAAGCTTGTAATACTTCACTGCTTGCTTGTGCGACTTTTTGAGTTGCTGTGTTTGTATCTTGTTTTGTAATCTCTTTTGTTGCTTTGCTTACTGTTTTTTGCGTAATTTCGCTTAAGTCATTTATAAATTTTATTGGTTTAATCATATTATTTAAAAAACGCTTTTTAATAATAAATTGTTAATCTTTAAAGTTTTGTTAAGTCTAACATTAAATTTTTTTATTATTATTTTGTCGCATGTCTTTCTTTTACTTATTTGTTAGTGTGAGTATAATGATGAAGCGTATATTATTGATATTTATTTTAATAATTCTTGTGATATCCTATATTGATTTAATGGATAGTTGCAAGAAAATTGATATCACAATAAATAAAGTTCTTAACAGTAAGAATCAAAGTGTTGTAAAAAATGTTAATTATGCAAATTTGCTAATGATTTTTTATGATTAAAACTCAAATATAAAGTCATCAGAGTTTGATGAATTGTTATTATCTTTATTTTCATCATCAAAATCTTTTAAACTCTTAGGTGGAGAAAGTTTTTCCAGTGCATTTGGCATAAATTGTCCACCATTATTTAATGCTTCATTACCTGAGTCTTTTGCGTTATTGGCAGATGGTGGAGTAAAAGTTCTGACATCTTTAGGGAAAAATCTTAAGTGTACATTTTGGCTAATATTTTGAGCTACATTATTCCTAAAGTATTGTTTTATTTTTTCCAGATGTGAAGCCGCTTGAGCTTGATTTAAAGCAAGAAAGTATCCGTTTGAGTCGGAAACAGTTTTATTGTATTTACTGCTCCACATGACAACATTATTTACATTATCCGTTAAAACTGCGGTTGTTGTGAGATTAAACGGATATGTTATTTTAAAGGCACTTGATATTTCAAGAACTTCCCAAAGTCCTCTGCGAGTCGCTGAGCGGTCTGTAATTGCATAGCAAGATATAATAATTACAGATTTAACCCCAAAGGCTTGAGATATTTGATCAAGTGCTTGAAAATCTATTTTTTCTGTTTCTTCATAGGTCTTTAATAAATTTTGAGTTTCAGCTTTTAATTGAGGATTTTCCTCCATTTTTGCTCTTACTTCAGCCAAGGATAGCGCACTCATGTATTTATATGAATTTATATTCTGAATAACATAATTTGCTGCTATTTCAGAAGGCTCAGGAAAACAAAAGTAGTTATCACATACATTAAAAATCTCTGTAGGTAAAACAACTAAATCAAATTGGACAGCCTGCGCTTTCCCCGCAAGCCCAAATACTAATAACAGAACTGTAAATAATACTTTATAAATAACCTTTTTCACATGTAAATTATAGCATAATTTTGTAGAATATGATATAATAATCTTATGGATAGAGATTTGGTTAAAATTCAGGGTTTTGGAGTTGACAGTTTTAGCTTTGATGAGGCTGTAGATTACGCGTATAATCATCATGGTCAGATTGTTACGGTAAATCCTGAAATGTTTTCTACAGCGTCTAAAATGCCGGATTTTGCGAAAGTTCTATCCTCCGCAGAATTAGTCGTTCCTGATGGGGTTGGCGTTGAAATTGGATTGAAAATTCTTGGTCATAGAGTAAAAAGGATACCGGGTGTTGAACTTGGTAAAGCTTTAATTGTAAAGTTTTCTAAAGAAAATAAATCAATTGCAATGATAGGTGCAAAACCTGAAGTTATAGAAAATGCAGTTAAAAATTTAAAATTAGAAATACCAAATCTTAATATTGTATATTCACATGATGGATATTTTAGTAATGATGAAGCCATTTTTAATGATGTTGTATCTGCAAAGCCTGATTTAGTTTTAGTTGCATTAGGGTCTCCAAAACAAGAGTTCTTTATAAATTCTTTAAAATCAAGACTTCCGGAGGCTACAATGATAGGGCTTGGTGGTAGTTTTGATGTATGGGCAGGTGCGGTTAATCGTGCTCCAAAAATATGGCAAAATCTGGGGTTAGAGTGGTTATATCGTACGATAAAAGAGCCGCAAAGATTTAAACGGATATTCCCGACTCTTCCGTTATTTGTTTTGAATGTTTGTAAAGAAAGGTTATTTGCTGGTAAATGATATCTGATAATGAAATAAAAGCTTTAGAAAATTTATGTTTAGAAAATAGACGTCATATCCTTGAGATGGTTTATCAAGCCCAATCCGGTCATATTGGAGGGTCTTTATCCTCTTGTGAAATAATGACAGTCCTATTTCATAAATGCATGAAACATTCTTTGAAAGGTAAACTATCTGCTGATTATCAAGATAGAGATAGGTTTGTTTTATCAAAGGGACATGTCTCTCCAATTTATTATTCTGTTTTGGCACAATTAGGTTTTATTAAACCTTCCGAGTTGAAAACATTTAGAAAACTTGGTACAAGGCTTCAAGGACACCCATCTTTATGGTGTCCTGGTATAGAGGTTGCTACAGGTTCATTAGGTCAAGGTTTATCTATGGCTTGTGGAATTGCAATGTCCTTAAAGTTAGATAAAAATCCAGCTAATGTGTTTGTCTTGTTAGGCGATGGTGAGATACAAGAAGGCAATGTTTGGGAAGCTTTTATGCAGGCTCCTCATAGAAATTTGAATAATCTGGTTGCAATTATTGATCGCAATAGGTTACAAATTGATGGTGCTACTGAAGATATCAAGCCTCTCGATAATCTTGGCGCAAAATTAGAAGCTTTTAATTGGAAAGTTATTGAAATTGATGGACATAATATTTGTGAGATATATGACGCCATTGAAAAAGCTAAATTATCTGATATACCAACTGCGATAATAGCAAATACCATAAAAGGAAAAGGTGTTAGTTTTATGGAAAACAATGCCGGGTGGCATGGTAAGGCTCCAAATAAAGAAGAATATGAAAAAGCAATGATAGAATTAAGATAAATATATGGAGGGACGATGAATTTGAGGCATAACAAGAGGTCAGGCTTTACGCTTATGGAAATTATGATATCGCTTGCTATAGTTGCAATTTTAATTGCAACGACTTTGCCTATCATAAATAAGCAATTGGAAAAAGCTGATGAATATTCATATTATTTGGCATATAAAACTGTTGAAAAAATGGCGGGACAAATTGCAGCAATAGGTGATCCTACAGAATTAACTGATTCTGGTAGTATTATTATTGCTGATGCTGAGGATACGTCTCTATTGGATAAAATATCCGAAAGATTGAATTTCAATAAAGCGAAAAAATTTATAGCATCTATAGGTAATAAGTTAGCTAAATCTGAGGTTTATATATTTAAGAGTATATTTCCAAGAGCGTTTGCTGTAACAAAGACTTTTGAAGAAGATGTCTATTCTTGGGATAGTGATTCATATGATATGATTTGGCTTGCATATCGTGTATGTGGTGGCGCTCAAATTCCAAAACAAAAGGAAACTATAACAAACGAGGATGGGACAACTGAAGAGCGTACTATTTATTATACTCGTAATGATTCAGAATTCAATAATTGTAAGGGGTATACAGAAGGTGCTCAAGACAGTGCGGCCCCAGCCAATAAATACATTACAGAGTTGTTGTACCCAGAGGGTTCTCCTTGTTATAGCAGTAATGTAAGTAAAGTTGTTGAGAAATTAAAGAATACTGAAAAACCGGATGCTAAATCTATTTGTACTTCAATATTCACTTCATCTTGTCCATCTTCAAAGTTTTTGCCTGATATACAAAGAGAAGCTAAATATATAGTTGATTATAGATCTTCTGGCGAAGATGTAGAAGACGGTACAGCAGAGGATAATGAAGGCTCTCCTGATGATATTGGTTCATATTTACAGCCTCCGATGTCAGACGTTGCAGGTGAGTGTATCTTAAAATCTAGTTATACATTAGAAATGGGAACAGAAAGTGCTAGTATTACAGCATCTGCAAGACCTAGTTTTTCAGACTCTGATTGTTCTTCAGGTAAAGGTTATTACAATATGAAAAACGAAGGCAAACCAAGTACAATCAGTTGTGTTTGTTCATCCGGTACTATTCCTTCAGAAAATTATGATAATGTATGTTGTACTCCTTGTAGTCAGGAAGGCGCATTACCTTATTCTACAGGCAGTTCTTCAACTTGCGTTTGTTGCGTAAACGATTATAACAAAATAACAAATACTTGTTGCCCTGATAACTCTGTATATGTGGAAGGCGAGGGTTGTCAGTGTATTGAGGGTTATAAAATGCAAGATGGTAAGTGCGTTGAATCAGAATGTACTGCCGGCTCGACTATGGTTGATGGTGTCTGCGTTGTAAATCCTCCAATAACAAAAGCAAGTAGATTATGTGAGCAAATTGAACAGTATTGGAACATAGACGAAGATAAGACATATTGTACAGCCTTTACTGAACAAAATGGAATATCATATAATAAACCTGTTTACGAAGCGTTGTTGGGTCAAAATGGTAATTTGATGTCTATTAAATCAAATATCGGTGCTTTTGGTCTTAAGGATGATGGTTCTGATAAAATAAAACCAAATATTGTTTTTTCAAATGGTTTAAAATTGTGGATTGTATCTGATAAAACGGCTTCAATTCCTGGGTTGTCTTTTACAACTGAAAATTCAACACCTTCAAGAAATGTTTGCCGTAACTTGAAAAAATCTACACATATTTCTTGTTACAATGCTGGAGGTTATTTCTGTAAGTCTGAGAAAAACTGTTTTGCTTTAGATGCAGAAAGTAAGGCTGAAATGGGTGATGCTAGAAACTGTTGTGGTTCAGTAGATATTTCTGATATTGCTGCAGCTTCTCAAGTTACAGCTGATCCAGACGGATATTTGAAAAATACTCAAGCTTATGCGATAAGTGGATTTACAGTTCTTGTTGATATCAATGGAGATAAAGGCAATGGCACATTATGGGATGATGTATACCCATTCTTCATCGCGTCAAATGGTGTTGTTTATCCGGCTTATCCTCTTGATGCTCCTAAAAATACTGGTGCTAATACTGCATTATATTTAGGTGGTAATAGTGCTAAGCAATTGGCTGTAGATGTTTATTATTATGAATCTACAGATGCTTCAAGAGAAAGAAAAGTTGCTTTCCCTGGTGTATCATTTGCTAGAGGTGTTTGTTCAGCAAGACAAGTAAGTAAATATACTCCTTATTGTTTGAATTTGGGTGAGAGTTTCGCAGCTAAGGGGCTAGACAATAGAGTTCTGACTGGATCTAATTACATCAAATATGATGATGTTAATGCCTCAGGTTCAGAAAAATCGTATAACCCTTGTGATAAATATAAATGTTTCGTCAGTGTAAGACGTAAGCTAAGAACATTCTAGTAATATTAAGGAGATTGACAAATAAATGTCAATCTCCTTTTATGTGGAGAAAACTTATGATTGTAGATAAAATAGAAAATATTGTTAAATATCAAGAAATCCCGGACTTTGCAAAGGATTTTATTTTAAAACTTTCTAAAGATATTGAGTTGGGTCGATATTCTTTCGCTGATAATAATTTTGCAAATGTAGAATCTTATGAAACTAAATTTATAGATGATGCAAAATTTGAAGCTCATAAAAATTATATTGATATTCAGCTTTTGTTGTCAGGAAAAGAACGAATATATGTAAGATCTCTTGAGGGATTAGATGTTGATATTGAGTATAATCCGGATAAAGATATAATGTTTTATAAAAACTCTGTAAAATCATCTGATTTTGTAACATTGGATACTAAAAATTTTGTTATGCTATATCCGCACGAAGCTCATGCACCACAGGTTGCGGTGGATGAAATTACTGAAAATGTTAAAAAAGTGGTTGTAAAGGTAAAATTAGGATAATATTTGGATTTATTTTTTTAATTTTTCCGGATAAACATCCCATTTGATTTCACTATTTCTTCTAAACCAAGTAAGTTGGCGTTTAGCATAATTTCTTGTATTCTTTTTTAATAAATCACTGGCTTCTTCTAAAGAGCACTTGTTGTCAAGGTAGCTGATTATTTCTCGGTATCCTATGGTATTAACTATATTTGGAATTCTGCCGTGTTTCTTTAATAGATTTTGAGTTTCTTTAATAAGACCATTTTCAATCATTATATCAACTCTTTTGTCAATTCTATTATATAATATTTTACGTTCGAAATTTTTTCCAATCCACTCGATGTCATACTCACTTTCGTCAATGCTTCTTGTTTTTGAAAGCGGTTGTCCTGTTGTTGTTATAATTTCAATTGCACGAATAAGTTTTTTTCTATCATTTTTGTCAATGGCATTTGTAGCCTCCGTGTCGAGTTCATATAATTTTTGGTATAAATTATCTGCACTAAGTGTTTTTAATTCATTTCTGAGGGCATGATTAGCTTCTATTTGAGGTAAATTATAGTTTTTTAAGAGAATGTCAATATATAATCCTGTGCCACCTACGATAATTGGTATTTTATTTTTATTATGAATTTCTAGAATTTTTTCTTTAGCTTCGTTTTTATATAGTCCTGCAGAATATTCAAATTCAGGCTCTACAATATCTATCATATAATGAGGAATCCCGTCCATCTCTTCTTTTGTAGGTTTAGCTGCACCAATATCAAAACCTTTGTATACTAATCTTGAATCTGCGGATATAATTTCTGCATCAATTTTTTTAGCAAGTTCAATAGAATATGCTGTTTTTCCGCTTGCAGTTGGCCCAACTATTGCAATGACTTTTATTTTATTATTCGATAAAGTTTTGTTCATAATAAGAAAATAGTAACACAACAATATAAACTAAGAAATAATAATATAAAACCAAGACCAAAAAGAACAAGAATGGGTTGAACATAAGAAGTGTGTTTAAAATAGATATAAATATTGTTAATGTTGCGATATATACATATAATAATAGAGTTTTTGGAAATGTTGTTACCAATTTTATTACGGAATTATAAAGAGCTTTTATTGGATTTTTTTCTGTGTAAACTATTTCCGGGATCCATAAAATTGTTAAAAATGAAATAATTGTAGAAAATATAAGCATAAGAGCATACCAACAATTTATAGCAAGAAGTTCATTATTGCTAAGCATTGCAATTTCATCAAAAAGTTCTTTACTTGTTACAAATAAAGAGTCAATGTCAAAAATACTAAAGAAATCGATATTTGCAATGAAATTAGTTGTTATAAAGGAAATAAGCATAGTTCCTGATACGAATAATGCTATATAAATGATTACAGCACCTAATATTGATAAAAACAATCTACCAATACCATTTGGGAGAGATGATAAAATTTCCAAAAAAGCTTTCATTCGTTCATTTTCAAATAGGATTACTCTTTTAGATATAGAAAGCGTCTTTTTAGCCATATAAAGCCAAGCTGCAAGCATTCCGCTAATCATGATAATCGATGTGATAATTGCTAAAATCAATTTAGCTATATTATCAACTGCCGACATTGTATATGTGAAATACCATCCAAGGATAGATAAAAAAATGATTAATGGTGTTGCAAGTATAATACAATTGTTAGTCACTTTGAAACTATCTTTAAATAGTTTGAACATATTGTAAATTCCTATTGTTTAGTAAGTTCAATTTCGGTTTCTAAAGAATTTGTATTGTTCTTCTTATTATTATTCGTTTGTCTTCTTCTCTTACGTCTTCTCATAAGATCAACAAAGGCTTCAATTCTTGTTATATAACCTGCACGTCCTGTTTGTTCATCCATAATAAGTGGAAGAATAGGAATCTCGCAATTTTCTCTCATAGCTGGGAAAATATTTTGAGACATAATTTCAGGCATACAAGTAAATGGACTTACGTGAATAATACCGTCAATGCCTCTTTCATTTGCGTAAGCAACATCAGAAACGCATTCAAGAGCATCTCCGCCTATATCTCTCATTAGATAAGGCTTAGCTAATCTGTCTGCTCGTTGTAAGTGTGTTTCACCTTTTCTAAAGATTTTAGGGATGATAGCATCTTTTAAAAAGCTGCTTACTGTAAGACTTCTTCTTACCTCAACTCCCATTTTACCAAGTTCTTTTTCAATTCCTTGGTTAGAAAATTCATCATTAACGACATATATTTCGCCTGTAATATCAACGTGAAGAACTTCTCGTTTTGGATCAATTTCAACTTTTTTCATTTCTTCAGCTATTTCTTTGCTTGCTTTTTTAAGACCTAAAATAGTATCATTTTCGTCAATAATTTTTAAACATTTTGCATAATGTTTATCTGCTTCCCCGTGGTGAATTTCTCTTGCTCGATAATATGACAGTAATGATTCAAGCTTATCTAGGACAAATACTTTTATTATTGCGATAAGAATAGCTCTGCCAAAAAGTAGAGGATTGTTTTTGCCGCTAGCTTCTTTCAAGAAGTTATACATACCTTTTATGCCATCATACAATTGTAATTCAAGGTATTTTGTTTCGTATCCTAAATCGTGAAGAGCGTTTTCAATACATTTACCGTATTCACCTAATCTACAGCATCCAGGAGATGTAATCATTGCTACATAATCTGTACCGCCTTCTATAGCTTCTATAAAGTTTCCTAAAATAAGCTTATAAGGTAAGCAGATTGCTTCTGGTGCGTGTTTTGTGCCTAATGATAGAGCTTTTTTACTTGTATAAGGCTCTACAAAAGGTTCGCAACCTATAATTCTTAATGCTGCTGACCAAGCATAACTAATTGTTCCCATGTGGGGAAATGATATTTTTCTTTTTTTTGTTTCTGTTTTATTTGTCATTATTATTTTTCCTTAATTGTATATTTTAAATCTGGGTGTCTTGCAGCTGTAACCTCATCAATCTTTTTGACAGGAGTTGTATGAGGTGCTGATAAGATTTTTTCTGGATTTATTTTTGCCTCATTGGCAATTTCAATCATTGTATTTATAAATTCGTCTAATTTTTCTTTTTGTTCAGATTCTGTTGGTTCAATCATTATTGCTTCGTGAACAATTAGAGGGAAATAGACAGTTGGTGGATGAGTATTACCATCCATAAGAGCTTTGGCAATATTGAGTGTAGAAACTCCACTTTCGTGTTTTTGTTTTTCACCTGATAGTACAAACTCGTGCATACAAGGTTCATCGTATGGAAGTTCATAATATTTTTTAAGCTTTTCTTTAAGGTAATTAGCATTTAATACTGCATTTTCAGATGCATTCTTTAAATTTTTACCAAGCATAAGAATATAAGCATAAGCTTTTACAAGTACTGAAAAATTACCATAAAAGCTTTTAACATTACCGATAGAATATTTTAAATCATATTTTTTAAAGTATTTTTTACCATCAAATTCAACAATAGGAACAGGTAAAAATTCTTTTAATTTGTCAACAACAGCAACAGGACCAGCTCCAGGGCCACCACCGCCGTGAGGTGTTGAAAATGTTTTGTGTAAGTTTAAGTGAACAACATCAAATCCCATTTTCTTTGGATTTGTATAACCCATAATAGCATTGAAATTAGCTCCATCATAATATAATAATGAGCCGTTAGCGTGCATAAGTTTGGAAATTTCTTCGACTTGCTCTTCAAATATTCCAAGTGTATTAGGGTTAGTAAGCATAATTGCTGCAACATCTTCATTTAAAACAGCTTTTAGTGCATCTAAATCAACTTGACCATTAGCATTTGATTTAATTTCGACAATATCAAAGCCTGCCATTTTCGCACTTGCTGGATTTGTACCGTGAGCTGAATCTGGGATAATTACTTTGGTTCTTTTTTGATCTATTGTGTCAAAGTATTTTTTTATAATCATCATGCCAGTCATCTCACCATGAGCACCAGCTGAAGGTTGAAGAGTAATGGCATCCATTCCTGTGATTTCAAGTAATTCTTTTTGAAGGTTATACATCAATTTTAGCGAACCTTGTGCCATATCTTCATCAACATTAGGGTGAATATTAAAGCCTTCAAGGGATGCTAAAAATTCATTAACTTTCGGATTGTATTTCATTGTACAGGAACCAAGAGGATAGAAACCCTTTTCAATACAAAAGTTCATATCAGAAAGTTCTTTATAATGACGCATAACTTCAAGTTCACTAACTTGAGGCAATCCTAACTCTTTGGTACGTAAAAATTCTTGCGGTAAGAAGTCTAAGTTAATCTTTTCGTCTGTTAAGTTTATTCCATCTGTACCGTTACTTTTTTCAAAAATTGTTTTCATATCCTAAATTATCCCCTGTTTAGCCAAGTCTTTTTTTATTTTATCTAATCCTGATTGAATTATTCTGGAAATTCTCGATTGCGATATATTAAATTCTTCTGCAATTTCTCTCAATTTCTTTTCTTTAAAGAATTTATATTCAATTAATTCTCTTTCTCTTGGCGGAAGTTTTTTCATTGCTTCCATAATACCTTCTTTTAGTTCAGAAAACTCAATACTTTCTTCAGGAGTTTTGGTATTAGATTTTATTTGAGTTGGCACTTCAGCATCTTGAAGCTCATCGATTGAAAGAATATTTTTATAAACTTCGGCTCTGAGTTCAACTTCGTTATCAAAATCTTCTTCTGCTGTAGTTTGTTTATTTTTAAGAGTGTACCATTTGTATCTTCTGCGAACTTCGTTGCGGATAGCCCATTTTATTGCTGTTGATAGGTAAGTACTGTTATAAGTTTCAGGTTTATGATTTTTAAACAGAATATAAAGTGCATGAGTCCCGATATTTATCAATTCCGGAAGCTCAATCAAGTGAGATCTGGAGAACTTTTGGTACTCTACTTTTGCGATGATTTCTATTAAATCTTTATATTCTCTAAGTTTTGAATTTTCATCAGCTGGCATTACTATAACTAATCCTAATACAACAAAAATAATAATCTATAACATAATCATATCAGAAAAAAACATATATGACTAGCTAATGTAATTTTCCTTAACATATTTTATCTTCTTGGAAAAAGGAGAAACTATGAGAGTTTTATTTTGTACAGACGGATCTAAAATTAGTTATCATTCTATAGAAAATTTTGCAATGTGGGCAAAGTCTTTCACTGTTGATATATTATGCGCAATTGATTGGAGTTTTTTGCCTGACACTTTATCTGTAGAGGATAGTGATTTTGGTAGTATGTGCGCTAATTCTGCAGATTCTATTTTAGATTATTCCGAAAAATTTTTAAAAGAGTTGGGCTATAATATTGAAGATAAGATAAAAATGTGCGGTGCAACTGTTGATTGTATTATAGAGGCTTGTAATAAAAAGGATTATGATTGTATAGTATTAGGTTCTCACGGGAAGAAGGGGATACAAAAATGGTTAGGCTCCGTATCTCAAGAAGTCGCCTCTATAGCGGAAATTTCGACATATATTTCTAAGGAAAGAAATTATGGTAAAAAGGTTTTATTTGCCGTAGATTCATCTGATATTACATATTCAGCTATTGTAAAAAGTCTTGAAACTTATGACTTTACAGATAAAGAAATTGAATTAATTACGGTTTATGAGTTGCCTGAGTATTTATTTTTAGAAGGCAATGTTGATAGTAATTGGATGCTTGATATTAATAAAAAACAGGCAACAGCGGCTATGATTTTGTTAAAATCATTTGAAAAATTAATCAATGAAAAAGGATATGAAGTATCAAACAAAACTGTACTAAGCGGAACACCTGCCGTAGAAGTTATAAAATACATAGCCAAAAACGATGTTGATCTTGTGATTTGTGGAATTCGTAATAGAAAGTACTTATCTAAATTTATTCTAAGTTCTGTTAGTAAAAGAATTTTAGAAAGTGCCAAATCAGATGTCTTGCTAATTAGACCATAAAGTTAGAAATTATAAGTTTGTTGTCTTCAAGTTTTGCTAGTGCTCCATAAGGAATTGTTAATTTAGAATTTCCATGAGTAATAGCAAACTTGGCAACTATTGGTATATTAAGTTCAATAGCCAGTTGTTTAAAATATGATTGCAGATAATCAAAATTATCAACGTCTAAAAATTCGCCAAGAATAATACCGGAAAGATTTTTTCTAAATGTTTCTATATTTAATAATTGCGTAAAGTATCTATCAATTTTGTAGGCAGGCTCGTTAAGATCTTCAGCAAAGAAAATAAATTTTTCATCAGGAATAAAGTCTAATCCGCACAATGAACTTATTGTTGCCAAATTCCCGCCAATTAGATATCCTGAACAGTTTCCACCATTATAGACTGTTGTTTCTATTGGCTTTATCTGTAATGTTGTACCGCTCATTGTAGTGAAAAATTCTTTTTCAGTAAATTTATCAATATCGTCTTGACCAAAATCACATTGTGCCATAGGTCCTGAAAATGTTATAAGTGAAGATTTGGCAAAAAATAAAGCGTTTAGTATTGTTGCATCTGAGTATCCACAAAATATCTTAGGATTATTTTTGATAATTCCATAATTTATTTTATTTGCAAGTCGAATAGCACCATATCCACCTCTTGCACAAATAATTGCGTTAACTGTTTTGTCACTAAATGCTTCATGTAAGTCGGAAAGTCTTTCATCATCAGAGCCTGCAAGATATCTGTCAGATTTAAAGATATTTTTGCCTAACTTAACTTTATAACCTTTATTTTCAAAGTATGCTTTAGCCTTGTAAACTAAATCAGACTCTACCGCTCCTGATGGCGCAATTATTGAAATTGTATCGCCTTGTTGTAATTTTTTTGGTTTAATTAAGTTCATAAATCACCATATTTAACTTATTATTTGTTATAATAACTTTATCATGAATATGAATTATATACCTTTATATAGAAAATACAGACCGCAGACAATCGAACAAATAGTTGGTCAAGAGCATATTAAAAAGGCACTTGCTAATGCCATTAATATGAACAGAATATCTCACGCATATTTATTTACAGGTCCTAGAGGAACCGGTAAAACTTCTACTGCCAGAATTTTTGCTAAATCTTTAAATTGTGAAAAAGGTCCTACTATCACACCTTGTAATGAATGTGAAAATTGCAGAAATATTACAAATTCAATTCCTATTGACGTAATTGAAATCGATGCTGCAAGTAACAGATCTGTAAATGATGCTGATGAAATTATCCAAAAGGTAGCCTTAGCGCCTGTTCAAAGTCGTTATAAAATTTATATTATTGATGAAGTTCACATGTTGACGAATCAGGCTTTTAATGCCTTATTAAAGACACTTGAAGAACCTCCTAAAAATGTTATATTCATCTTAGCAACTACAGAGGTTCATAAGGTTTTGGATACTATAAAGAGCCGTTGTCAAAGGTTCGATTTCAAAAGAATTACGACGGAAGACATTTCAAAACATCTTAGATACATTTCTGATTGTGAAGGTATAAATATTACAGATGAAGCACTAAGTTATATTGCTCAAAATTCTGCAGGTGGAATGAGAGATAGTATTGCGTTGCTTGATCAATTAAGTGTATTGAATTCGGATACTCCTATTTCAGTTGATGATATTAACAATTTGCTTGGACGATTGTCTTTTGCATCTTTAACTTCATTGTTTGAAAATATCTCATTATCAAAGCAAAATGAAGCTTTAAATGTATTGAATGATATTTATAATCAAGGTAATGAGCCAGTTCAAATATTATCAAATCTGCTTGAGTATTTACGCAATGTGTTGGTTTTAAAATCAGCAGGAACTGATATTAGCAATGTCGTTGTTCAATTAAATAGTGAACAAGTTAAGCTTTTGTCTGAAAAAATTTCTAATCTAGAAGTTCATCAAATCGTTTCATTGATAGATAAATGTGCTTCATACATAAAAGAAATAAAACTTACATCAAATCCAAAATTGTGGCTAGATGTTGCTATTTTAGATATGGCGAATTTAACAGAAAATACAAAGCTGGATGATTTACAGCGCCGTATAACACTTCTTGAGTCTGGTGTGGTAACTAAGGGTATAGTTAATTCTTCACCATATAATACTCCGCCATCCCCTGTTAAAAAGCCTGAAATTATGAAACCTGTTCCTTCTGTTGAACATAAACCGGTTCAAAAGGAAGCTATTGAAAAACATACACCTATAAAAGATAACAAAGTTGAAACTCCAAAACCTTCGCAAAAATTTGTATCTGAAGAAGAAGTTTTAACAGATGAAGTTCCAATGTCAAAACCTTCTGATACAGCTTCGATAAAAGCTTTATGGGTTAAATTCTTAGATAATATATCAAGTTTTCCATCTCGAGCAATTTTAAAACAGCAAGCAATGCCTGTTAAAATTACTAAAGATGAAGTTATTATCTCCATAAAAAATCAAAGTTGGTTAAAACAATTTGGACCTGAAGGAACAAAGCATTCATTTATAGTTGAAGCTGCTAATCATTTGTTTGGTACTGAGGTTAAGAAAATTATAGTAAGATCTCCTGAGCCTGGGGACGATAATATAAGAAAATCTCAAAAATCTGAAGAGTCAGATGATGATAAGCCTGCCGCTGTAAAATCAACTGTTGAAGCTAATAGCGTAAAATCTCAAAAGGTTCAAGAACCTAGTAAGCCTGCTCCTGTTCATAAGAATGTAGAAGTTGACAGTGTTGAAGAGGACAGTTCAGATAGTAGTGAAGATTTGCCGGAAGATGATGGACAAGATTCATCAGAAAAAGATATTGCACAAGAAAAGTCTATTTCTTCTAAAATGTCCACAGACCATTCATTTCATACTGATGAAGTGAATATGGTAATGGAGCTTTTCGAAGGTAAATTTATTGATTAGTATAAGTTTAAATTTTTGTTACATTTCTCATTTTTAGTTAAAGTTTTAGAAAAATACTCCGATTATTTAAATGTGATTAGATAATACGGGGTGTGTATAAAACATGTACGAAGACCTACTAAGAAAGCAAATTATAGTTGAATTAAAAAACTTGATTAAAAAAGCAGAGGATATGGACGAAGACAAGGATAGTTATTGCGAATTTATGAAGGCTATGATCTTAAATACCTATAGTTGTAACTAATCTTTTAGCTAATGCAAAATTTTATAATCTTGTTTAGATTATAAGCATGAAAATTGTAATAATTGGTGGAGTTGCAGCGGGTGCGAAGGCAGCTTCTAAAATAAAACGTTTACTTCCTGATTCAAGCGTTCAGATATACACTGATGATACTCATGTGTCTTATTCATCTTGCGGAATACCTTATTATGTTGAAGGGAATTTCGAAGATTATCAGTCACTACTTGTTCGCTCTGTAGAGGAGTTTAAGGCATTAGGTATAGATGTTTATTTACAATCAAAAGTTATTAAAATTCTTGTGCCTCAAAACCAAGTTCTAGTTTGTACTGGCGATAGTGCTCACCTTGTAGATTATGATAAATTGATAATCGCAACAGGTGCTCGACCTTTATTGCCTAAAATAGACGGTATCGAAAAGTTTAATAATGTTTTTACCGTGCGAAAAATTGAAGATGCAATAAATATTAGATCAAAAATGTTATCCTCAAAGCGTGCTGTAATTGTCGGAAGCGGATATATTGGAATGGAAATGTTAGAAGCATTTGCAAAAAACGGTCTGCATGTTACAGTACTTGAAAAAAATGAAAATATAATGTCGATGTTTGATAGTGATATATCAAAGCTCATAATGAATAGATTGGTGCAATATGATTCTGAAAATTATGAATTTTTAACGGGTGAAGTTGTATCAGAGTTTGTGGGCGAGGATTCTGTAATGGTGGTAAAGACTCTTTCTGGAAAAGAAATTCAGGCTGATATAGTTGTAATTTGTACAGGGGTTGTACCAAATATAGAAATTGCAAATGATGCAGGGATTACAATAGGTTCAACAGGTGCAATTAAGGTAAATAAACTTATGCAAACATCAGTTGAAAATATATATGCTTGCGGAGATTGTGCCGAAAAACGCCATATAGTAAGCGGTAAAAATGTTTGGATTCCTTTAGGTTCTACTGCCAATAAAGAAGGACGATGTGCTGCGATGAACGCAGCAGGTGTATTTGAACAATTTGAAGGTGTTTTAGGTTCTGCCGTTTCAAGATGTTTAAATACAACTATGGCAATGACAGGTTTAACAGAAAAGCAGGCCCTTCTTGCAGGGTTTAGCCCAATATCTGTAATTATAGATAAATCAGACAGAGTAGGTTATATGCCAAATGTTGGTGAAATTACATTGAAAGTTGTTGCTGATAAAATTACAGGAATGCTTCTTGGAGCACAGGCAATAGGTTCTATCGGTGCTGATAAGCGAATAAACGCTCTTACACCTGCACTTTTATCCCATATGACAGTTGATGAATATAGCAATAATGATTTAACTTACTCTCCACCATATTCACCTACTATTGATCCATTGATAAATGCAATGCTTGCTCTAAGAAGTAAATTGTCAAAATAACCGTTACTTTGTTAATTGTTGATGAATATATTTTGCTACTGCTTCACCCATAGAAAAACAGCTTGATTGAACTCTTAATGCCCCTTGAGCCATATAATCAGCAGACAAGCATCTACCAGCAACAAACAAATTATCAATATCAGCAGACATTAAAGTTTCGATCGGTAACTGATATTCTTTATATGTCTTCAGAGTAGAAGAATTCTTTTTGTTGGAATGAACATCTACAGGGTAATCTGAAATTACAACCGGGTGTTCAAATTTTTTACCTGATTTTAAATCATCAATAGTATAAATATATTTGCCCCTAATCCTTCTTGAAACCCTTACACCAAGCATATCTGCGATATTTGAAATGTAAGCTTTTTCAAACCCTGGAAAATATGCTCTACAAAACTTTAAATACCTATAAATGTTCTGTCTTGCAATGATTAAAGCCCTTGAAATGCTCTGAATTTCAAGAGAATTGTTGTAATCTATGATTCTAGGACAGTTAAATGCAATAGTACCATGCATTCCAGGGACTGTAAATATCTGAAAATAGTTAGTATCATAGCGTTTAAGGATTTTTTTCTTTACAGCATCCTGAAATAGAGGATCTAGTGCCCATTTGCGGTCTTTATCCCACGTATAGGCTGTAGAAAGGTGTACATGACCGTTTTTTCGCTCAATAGTAGTAACACTTCTATCTGGATCATATTCTTCTAACCATTTTGAAAAAACATCCAAATCAATTCCGCCCATCATAAATCTCAAAGTCACCGGCTGAAATTCTTTATCTTTTTCCAAAAATCTGCAATTTGAAATTTTTCCAATTTCACAATTTCCCGTCGAGTCTACAACATACTTCGCTTCGATAGATACCGATAACTTTTTCTTGTCCATATCTATCTCTTCGGTAGATACTGATAATATTTCTTTGGAAAGTTTAATTTTCTTAATATTTCTATCTTCAATTTTTACGGCGATAATATGAGTATCGAAAAATACATCAACATTAGCTTCGTGCATAAGATTATCAAGAGCGATTTTAGTTAATTCGGGATTGAACCAGGCCGGGTTATCCTGATAAGTTGTTTGTCCGCCTAAATCATGTAACTCATTTATTAATTTTGTTCGAAATTCAGTGTTTATTTGATTATTGCCTGATTTCATTACCGGAATTACAAGCCCAGATGTAATTGTACCGCCAAGATGAATATTTTTTTCGATTAAAAGAGTTTTTAGCCCAAGTTTACCGCTCATATAAGCAGCAGCACATCCTGCAGTTCCTCCGCCTACTACAACTACATCGTATAACATTTGTCCTCCTTATGACTACGTTTGTATTTTGAACTTGATATTCTATTACTTGATTTTACTTCTTGTTTTCTCTCCTTGATAATAGCCTCATTAAGGGCGTTTAAATTTTTGTCACGATAAAATATACCTGCCGTAGTTTTTAAAAGCCCTAAATCGTATTCTGAGAGCTCATATTTTATAAGCTTTTTATTTTTTGATGCTATAGTGCCCGTAAATTTGTTTTCACGTTCATTAAATATATTGCCAATATGAAAACTACACGTCATCATAGCTGATCTAATTGAAGCTGATGTTGAATATGTTAAAATTATTCCGTCTTGATTTAAATGTTCATATAAGAGTCTAAAAAATTCATAAGACCAAAGACATGGACATTTTGAAGGTGTAAAAGCATCCAAAAAGATTACATCATATTTATTTTTATCTTCAAGAATAATACTTCGAGCATCACCGTTTTTTAGGTTAAAAGTTACATCGTTTAGAGGATAGACTTTTAAGCTCTTTTTATAACAATTAGATACATACTTATAATATATATTATGTAAAAAGCTATTTTTGTGCTCGTTAGGTATAACTTTACCCTTATTTTGCATAATTGATGTAAAAATGCCTTTAATATTTCCTTCAAAAAAGCCACGGTATTTATCAGCGTATAAAATATCAAGAAATTGCTTATTATCTAATATTTCAGGGTTGCTAGTTACAATCTGTTCAAGTAATAGGTAATTAATAGTATTGTCAATTTTATTATGTTTAATTTTTGATTCTTCAGTTAGAAACTTGTTTACAATTTCATAGTCAAAATCCAAATTTTGATCTTGAATATTTTTTTCACCGGTTTTTATAAAAGGCGATAAAAAACTTAAAATTTTATCATTATCTACAGCCGTTATAAAAATTCTAGGTAAAATATTATTTGCATATATCGTATCGTTATATGTATTGCAGTTTTCTACTAATTTTTTATCTTTTTCTAGTTTTATGTTATTAGTATGTATCTCTTCGGTACATATGCCCTCTTCTTGAAGAGAAATATTATTGGTATGTATCGTATCGATATTATTATTTGCATGATTAATATTTTTTTGAAAAATTTTTTTTGAAATTTTTTTTTGCGAAAAATTTTTATAAAAATAATTTAGAAAACTTTTTGAGTTATAACCTATTCCATAGCAAATATCTAAAATTTTAATTGAGTCATTTTTTAGAAGTTTGTGCATGTTAATAGGCAGGACAAATTTTTCATAGGCTTCTGTTAGAGCACCTGTTGCACTATGATATATGTCATTATATATAGGGCTATATAGTCCTACAGAACCGTCATGTGTAAAATATGGGTGAAATTCATACATAGCTTGATTATACACCTATTCCGTGGGGTGTTCAAATTCTTTAAAATTCTTTAAATATCATATAATGAGCCGTTTTTTGTGTTTTTGGTATAATAATTAAGAAAGGTAGATTAAGAGATTATGAAAGTTAGCGTAAAAGTGCCGGCAACTACTGCCAATATTGGCCCTGGATTTGATTGTTTGGGTATGGCATTGCCGATTTACAACACTATTACTATAGAAGAAACGGTTTTACCAGGTACAGGTGTTGAAATCAATGTGATTGCTGATAGTGACGTAATTGATCAATTATCATTGGATCATATACCATCTGACGAGAACAGTATTGTTTATAAGGCTGTTGAATTGCTGTATAATTCTATAGGTCAAACCCCAAGTGAATTAAGAATAAATATACATTCTAATATTCCTGTTGCAAGAGGTTTAGGTAGCAGTTCATCTGTTATTGTTGGGGCTTTGATTGCAGCAAATGAATTGTTAGGAAGACCTGCTGATGAAGTTGCATTATTATCAATAGCATGCGAAATTGAAGGCCACCCTGATAATATTACACCTGCTATTGTTGGTGGTTTAGTTATTTCATCTCAAGAAGAAGATGGAAGTGTTGCTTATAGAAAACTGAAATGGCCGGATAAATGGGCTGTTACTGTTTGTGTTCCTGATTTTGAATTATCAACTGATATCGCAAGATCTGTTTTGCCTGCTGAGGTACCAATGAAGGATGCTGTTTATAATGCGCAAAGACTTGCAATGTTTGTTGAAGCTGTTCATACAGAGGATTCTGAATTGATGAAATTAGCTTTGCATGACAAATTACATCAACCATATAGAATGAAGCTGGTTCCAGGTTTAGATAAAATTATTGCTAATCTAAGACATTTTGATAATGTTTTAGGTTGTGTTTTGAGTGGAGCTGGTTCATCAATTTTGGTTATTTCAGAGAAAAATGACCTTGAAAAAATCAGAAATGTGGTTAGAGATACATGGGCTGAGCAAAATATTAAATGCACAATAAAGACCTTATCTGTAGAGGATAACGGCGCTCAAATTATTTCTAACGAAGATTAGCTATTTGTTTAGCTATAATAGCTATTTTAATTTATAAAGATGTCTTCCATAATGAATTGTCGTATTATGGAGGACATTTTTTATGAAAGTAACAGTTTTAGATTCCTGTGTTGGGTGTGGTGCATGTGCAATAATTAATCCTGAAGTCTTTGATATCAAGGAAAATAAGGCAGTCGTTAATGTGGATAAGATACAAAATTCAGAAGACTTATGTATTGATGCTGCAATAAGTTGCCCTGTCAATGCTATTGAAATATACGATTATTAATTTTTGTAAAGGTTGTAAAGCACCTATTTATCTACATTTAAAATTGCTTGAATTTTATTCAGGCAATTTTTTATTTACAAAAAACTTTATATAGGAGTAGGTTAATTAAATTTTTTAAAAGGTAGATAAAGAAAGGAAGGTTATTTATGGCAGGTATTATGACCGCATCACCAGTTGGAGCAATGGTAGATCCTACAAAAGGAAGTTTTACAAATAGAGCAGAATGTGCAAAAGAACATTTTAAAAATAATTTATCTTATAATCTTCAATTAAGTGCAGCCGGTGCATGTGCAACAATTGTAGCAATTAAAAAACCAAAACCAGTTATTACTTTAGCAACAAAAGTTGGCGAAGTAGCAGCAAAATTATTTAGTAAATTAGGTGGCAAAGGTGTTGCAGCTAAAATTATGAAAAACCCAACTAAATTTGGTGCTGTTGGTTTGGCTGTAGCTGGTGGCTTATGGGTTTTAAATAAATTAACAAATCACGCTTTCAAAGCTGGTCAAATTGATCAAAAATACACTGATTCAGCTGCAATTGAAGAACAAGGTAAGAAATTTATTATCGGATAATAATTTTCGAATAAAAAATAAAAGAGGTATAGATTACTCTATACCTCTTTTTTATATGTAATATTTACCTTTAATTTATTGTTATCATATTGAACAATAGCCCATCGAATAATATCACCGTAATTTTGTTGCAAAAAGCTTTCAATCCACGCAGAATCTTGCGTTTTGTCATAATCGATTTCTACAACATCTGATATTAGACTTTGCATTGCTATATCCTACTCTACAGTAACTGATTTTGCTAAGTTTCTAGGTTGGTCAACGTCTTTTCCTAAAAATTCAGCTATATAATATGCGATTAATTGTAATGGAACAATTGCAATAATTGGTGATAGTAATTCGATAACATCAGGAACTCTGATTATGTAATCAAATAAATCATCCAATTTTTTATCTTCAGAGTTTGTAAGAGCAATCATTCTTGCATTACGAGCTTTTGCTTCTTCACTGTTAGATAATAATTTTTCGTAAACTTTGCCTTTCATAAGGATTGATAATACAGGCATTGTTTCATCTAGCATTGCAATAGGACCATGTTTTAATTCGCCTGCAGGATATCCTGTTGCATTTATGTAACTTATTTCTTTAAGTTTTAGAGCACCTTCCAATGCTGTTGGGTAATTTATTCCTCTTGCTATATAGATAAAATCTCTTGTGCTAGAGTATTTTCTTGCGCAAGTTTGAATATTTTCTTTATGAGCAAGTATTTGTTCTATTTTTTGTGGTAATAAAAGCATTTCTGCCTTAATTTCTTTTAATTCATCTTCCGGCATTGTTCCTTTGATTTCTGCCATATATAAAGCAAGTAAATAGAATGAAGTTAATTGTGCAATATATGATTTTGTTGCAGCAACTGAAACTTCGATACCAGCATTTACTGGAACTAAACTGTCAGCTTCTCTTGCCATAGAACTGTCAGGTCTATTGGTAATAATTAAAATATGAGAACCTTTAGCCTTTGCTTGTTTTATTGCCGTTAAGGTATCAGCTGTTTCACCTGATTGAGATACACCTATTACAAGAGTGTGAGAGTCTGTAACATTTTTTCTGTAAATATATTCACTTGAGGCTTCAACATCAACAGGAATGCCACAGAAATTTTCGATAACATATTTACCAATCATTGCAGCATGAAGTGATGTTCCGCATGCAATAATTTGTATTCTGTTAAGCTCTTTTAATGTATGTCTTGTAAGTTGAACTTCGTTTAAAACAATAGGAGAATCTGATGTGTGAAGTTTTCCAACCAAAATGTTTCTTATTACATCAGGTTGTTCATGAATTTCTTTTAGCATGAAGTGTTTGTAACCCATTTTGCTTAACGCAACAGGTTCCCAAGGTAATACTTCAACTTTTGGAGTTACTTCATTTTCGTTTTCATCTTCTAATTTTAAAGAATCAGGTGTTAACGTAGCAACTTGATTATCTGTTAAATAAATTGCTTTTTTCGTGTGTTTAATAATTGCCGGAACATCAGATGCTACAAAATATTCGTGTTCTCCAACTCCTATAACAAGTGGTGCATTTCTTTTTGTAACAACAAGTTTGTCAGGCTCATCGTTATGCATAATACATAGTGCATAAGCACCATCTAATCTCTTTGTTGCAATTTGTACGGCTTTTGTTAAATCTTTTACTTCACCATAAATAGAAGCAACTAAGTGTGCAACAACTTCTGTATCTGTTTGAGAACGGAATTTACAACCTTTAGCTTCTAACTCGGCTTTGAGTTCTTTGTAGTTTTCAATAATACCATTATGAACGACTACAAGCTTTCCGCATCCACAAGTATGAGGGTGAGCATTTACAACAGATGGAGCACCATGAGTTGCCCATCTAATGTGTCCTATACCCATTGTAGCTTTTGAAATCTCATAAGCATGCGGCGCTAATTCTTCTTTTAAATTAGCAAGTTTACCTTCTGCTTTGTATATTTTGATTTCATTATCACATTTTACAGCAATACCTGAAGAGTCATATCCTCTGTATTCAAGCTGTTCCAAGCCGTCTAATAATATATCTAAAACTGCTTTATGTCCGACGTATCCAACAATACCACACATATTGTATTCTTCTCCCTTATCTAACTACAATATATATAGTATCATTAAAATGAAAACTTGTTTAAACCTTAATATAAATTTTATATTATGGTAATATTGTAATTCCTGCGCGGGCAGATGTTGGTTGTAGGTAACTAGGTGTTCCGTAATATGTTCTTGTCCCGTAAGTATTGTTTATTCTTGGTCTATAGTAGCTGTTTCTATAGCGATTATAGTGCGGTCTATGGTAGGATCTGTATCCTGGTCTGATAAAACTATTTCTGTGAAATGGGGAATTCATAATCGGTGGAGTAAATCCTGTCGGCTGCCCTATAAATCTATTATATAATCTTTGGCGCGGCGTGTATGTTGTAAAGTTTCCTGTGCGCGTAAAATAACTACCGGAATTATTTGTAGGTGCCGTACTCATAAAATCATTATATGTTGTGCCGCTAGTTTTAGTTTTGTAATTTGCTAAAATATTATTCATTCGGTTTGCGGTATTCATTGTTGAGTATTTTTTGTTAAATAATTTTTCCTCAATTCTATTTAATCTTGTATTAATATCATCATTTCTGTAAGTTTTACCAAATAATGATTTTTCAATATGAGTTAAATCATTGCTATATGCGTTATCTGTTGTGCTTGTGTAATTTGGATAATTTGACGATTGTCTTATTGTGTAAGCATGGACTCCATCACTATTTAGCATGTAAAATCCACATAATAATATTCCAATTGCCAGTATTTTCTTCATTTTTACCTCATTTCTTTACCGTAATAATATGTGTTAGTTAAGTTATTTACATTCAACTTGTGGTTAATCTTAACAATTAGATTTTTTTTTATTAAAATGCTAATATATATTTATGTTTGAAAATAAGAAGAAGAAAAAAGAAGTAATTGCTTATATACATACCCACTGGGATAGAGAATGGTATAGAGAATATGAAGTATTCAGACTCAGATTATTGAGAGTCTTTGACCATGTTCTTGATATGTTATTGGATGACAAAATTCCATCTTTTTATTTTGATGGACAAGTTTCTGCGTTGTTAGATTACCTTGAAATGCGTCCTGAAAAAGAAGATTTAATAAGAATGTTTATTGGTCAGAAAAAATTATTTATCGGACCTTTTTACTGCCTTGTTGATGAATTTTTAACAGATGGTATTTGCTTTAGAAAAAATCTTGAAATTGGTTTAAAAATAGCAAAAGATTTTGGTTGTGAAGATTTTATAGCATATTTAGCAGATACTTTTGGTCATAGCAAAAATGTACCTTCAATATTAAAAGAGTTTGGTATAGATAAAGCCATGGTTTGGCGTGGGTGTGGTGATAATATCCCGTCAGAATTTGTATGGGATAAAGTTAATACGGTAAACCTTATTAGAGGTTATTTCATGGATATATTTTCTTCTGACAAAACTGTAGAAGAAAAAGCCGAATTTTTAAAATCTAATTTAGATAAAATTGCCGAAAAATCAGGTGATACTTTATTATTGCCTATTGGCGCAGATCATTTGGATGTGCCTGATGATATTTTGGAGCAAATTGATGCTGTAAATGAACATTTGACAGATTATACAATTAGAATTGGTTCTCCATTTGAGTATTTTAATACTGTTAAATTTAAACATAAGCATAATGATGAATTGAGAGATAATTCTAAAACCTTCATTTTACCTGGTTCATATTCATCTAGAATGAAATTAAAACAGATGAATACGGAATGTTCTTACAAGCTTGATATTGCGGACAAATTACAATTTAATTTCGGAAGCAATTATGATAATAGTATTGAATATGCTTATAAATTGCTTCTACAAAACCAGGCCCATGACAGTATTTGCGGTTGTTCTACCGATATGGTTCATGAAGAAAATATTGTTCGATATAAAAAGATTTTACAAATTGCAGAAACAATTATCGAGGAAATTCGTTTAGATCAGCCTGAAAACTTGACTATGACTTTCAAGTATCTGGACAAATATAAAATATTAGAGGTTGAAAGACCTACAGTAGATGAGAATTCTCAAGTAATAGCTCAGAGAAAAGGATTTCCATCATCTTTGCTTTATGATACCAATAAAATTCCTGTAACTGAAGATTATACGACATTATATACAATGCTAAAGGAATTTAATGCAAACAATTCTCCATCAGATATTTTGGTTGATACAAGTAATATCTTTAATTCTAATATCAGACTTGAAATTGAAGATGGTAAATTGAATGTATACGATAAGTCTAAATGTTATAAAAACTTTATTGAATTTGTAAGATGTAAAGATAAAGGCGATAGTTATAACTTTGGGCCTGTTGTTGGTGATACTTATGAAGTTGCAAAAATTAAATCTGCAAGAGTTATTGTCAATGGACCTTTGCGTGTAACTTTGAGAATTTTAACTTCATTTTTCACTGTTGATGTTTCTTTAAATAAAAAATCAAAATTATTAAACTTTAAGATTAAATGGCTAAATTTACTATCAAATAAATTATGGCAAGTTAGATTTAATTTTAATAATCCTGTTAAAGAAGTTCAATCAGAAGATATGAATCTTTTAATAACAAGGAAATTTGACCCTAATTATGATATCAGAGAAAATTTACCTCAAACAAAGGGTATAGAGGCAAAAACTAATTTTGCGCCAATGCAAAGATTTGTTTGGACAAATAAATTGGGGGTAATTACAAAAGGACTTACTGAATATGAAGTCTATAAAAATACTCTTTCAATTACTTTATTAAGAAGTACAGGTTTAATATCTAACCCTAAAAATCCTTCACGTTCAACTCCTGCCGGACCTCCTATTGAAGTTCCAGGTTTACAACAACTTGGTGAAAATACAGCAGAGTTTTATATAGGATTTTTCGATGTTAAAGATTGGGCTAACTATGTTGAAGAAGTTTACCCACAAACAATAATTTTCTAGTAAATTTTTATATATGCAAAATAAAAAGCGGTCTTAACTGACCGCTTAAATATGTTTATTTCCTATCCTTTTTCCTATAATTTCTTTTCTCTTTAATCCTATTGATTTATCCAACAACTTTTGATACGAAGTTTACGGCTTCAAAAAATGAATCTTTCACAAATTCTTTTGCCAATACTTTTAGTGGTCTATTTTCAATACAATCAAAAACATAATATATTGGATATTGTGAATTATTAAATCTCATTCTTTTATCTTTACTTTCCAAATATTTAAAGTCTTCAATAGATTGTCTATTGCGTCTTGAAGATCTTCTTGTCATTGTTCCAAATGGTTTACCTGATGTTGCTAACATTTTATTTTCTCTCTCTCGTTTATATCTTACATATATATAAAGTAAATATTTCGAGAAAAATTGCTTTTTTGAAAATATAAATGTTAACAATCGTTAATATTATTGAACAAGATCTACAGAATCAGCATCATCAGGGATATTTTTACCGATTGATTTTTCAAGTTCGGCTTTTGCAGAATTATATTGATATAGTGCATTATAATATGTCAATTGTGCTTCTTCATATAAAAGCTCGGCATCTTTTAATTCTGTAGGGCTAGCTTCACCTACTCTATATCTGCCATAAGACAATTCATAATTCTCTTTTGACTGCTTTACTTGAAGAATTGCAACAGGCAATTGGTTTCTTTTTTCATCTAATTTTAAATACGCATTTTGAATTTCTAAATATATTGAATTTTGAGTATTTCTGGCATTTGCAAGTTCTCTGTCATAAAGATATCTTGCTTCCTTAATTTCATTTTTTATAAGCATTGCATTAATTGTTGGAAATGTTAAATAAGCACCTAGGTTAAAACCGTAATTGGAATTCCAAGAACGACCACCTCTTTGATATTGACCTTCTACAGATATTGTTGGCAAAAATGATTTTTTGGTTAATTTAATAGTCTGATTTGTTCCTTCAACTTTAATTTCTGCAAGTTTTAATTCCGGTCTTGAGTCTCTTGCGATATCAATAGCTTGTTCAAATGTTAAATTTACAGGTTTGTATTGAAGTTTATCCTGTATATCATATTTTGTAATATACGGAACCCCCATAACATTATTTAATTTTGCAATAGCTAAGTTAACCGCATTATCAGCTTCTATTAGTCTTAATTTTGCATTACTTAAATTCGCTTCAGCAATTGTAACATCAACTTTCGGATTCATTCCTATTTGATAAAACGCTTTTGCTTGATCATAGAATAACTGAAATTTATCAACTGTATCTTGAGCAACTCTTTTTGCTTCGTAGGCATATAATACATTATAATATGCATCTTTTGTCTCATAAATTACGTTATTTACAATTGCTTCAAAAGTCTTTTTGTAACCTTCATAATCTAATTTTCTTATCGTTGCTTGATTTTGAGTAACTCCAAAATCATATAGCATTTCTTGAAGTGAAATTTGCCCTAAAAGATAATAATCAAATTCAAGACGTCTGCCTAAAGCATCTGATAATTGCAATTGTTTTAATCTTGTATATCCTGTTTGCCAAGAGATAGTTGGGAAATAATTTGACCAAACTTGTCTGACTCTTGCATCAGAAGCTAAAATATCTTGAAAAGCTGCATTTATTTGAGGATTATTTCCAAGAGCTAATTTTAAGCAATTATCAAGTGTCATATCGATATTTTTTTCGACAGAACCTGAAATTACATAATCAGGGTTAACCTCAACACTAGGAAGTACACCATCACCTTTTGGATATTCTGTAGAATCAATCTTATTTCCAAGTCCTTTTGCAAAAGATAAGGATGTAAAATTAAATATTATAAAAGCTATTAATACTATTTTCTTAAGCATTTTTCTTTTTTT
Organism: uncultured bacterium; assembly: GCA_949292185.1. GTDB lineage: Bacteria > Cyanobacteriota > Vampirovibrionia > Gastranaerophilales > Gastranaerophilaceae > Zag111. The sequence continues at coordinate 14,279 of CASEYP010000026.1, read as the reverse complement.
CCTTGTACTCCTTAACTTTTTTTGCAAAATTGATTTTAAAGTTTTCAACCATAACATAAAATGCAGGAACAAGGAATGTTCCAATAAACGCAACTGCAATCATACCGCCAAATACAGTCATACCAACAGAATGTCGAGAAGAAGCACCTGCACCTGATGCAAACACCAACGGTAATAAACCTAAGATAAATGCGATATTTGTCATCATTACCGCCCTAAATCTTAATTTCGCAGCTCGCATTGCCGCATCTTTTATAGATAACCCTTCTTTATGAGCATCTTTTGCAAATTCAATGATTAAAATAGCCTGCTTTGTACTCAAACCAATCAACATAACTAATCCGATTTGAGAATAAATATCAAGAGCATATCCTGCAACATATTGGAATACTAAAGCTCCAACTAACGCAACAGGAGTTACTAACAATACACTTATCGGTAAAAGCCAGCTTTCATATAAACCTACCAAGAATAAGAATATGAAAACTAATGACATCATAAGTATCGGAACAATTTGTCCACTGGATTGCTTTTCTTGTAATGATGTCCCAGACCATGCAAATCCCATATCTTCAGGTAACACTTTATCTGATATTTGTTCCATAATATCCATTGCTTTACCGGAACTTACTCCAGCACGTGAGTTACCGTTTATTGTTATTGCAGGATACATATTATATCTTGTTCTTGTGTATGGCCCTACTATATTTTTAATTTTTATAACAGATGTTAATGGTACCATTTTACCAAGTTTATTTTTTACATAAACTTTCTCTAAATCAGAAATTTTTTCTCTGAATTGTGAGTCAGCCTGTACATATACACGGTAAACACGTCCATATTTGTTAAAGTCATTTATGTATGATGTCGCAAAATATGCACCGATAGCATTATAAATTTCTGAAACATCAACATCTTGAGCCATAGCTTTTTGAACATCTACATCAACCAATAATTGAGGTAAATTTGCACTGTATGATGTATAAATCATTGATAAATCAGGATTTTTAGAAGCCTCAGCAATAAGTTTTTTAGCTTGGTCATATAATTCAGAAGCTGACCTATCACCTTTATCTAACAGTTGGTATTCAAAACCTCCAAACATACCTAAACCAGATATTGCTGGTGGTGAAAATGTTGCTACAGTTGCTGGCGGATATGAACCAAATTGTTTTTTGATACTTTTCATTATTCCGCTAAGTTTTTCTTCTGAGCGCCATCTTTTTGACCAAGGTTTAAAATCAGATACAATAAATGCCGTATTTTCACCGTTCATACCAACAAGTGTTACTGTATCTTCAATACCAGGGGTGTGTAACAGTTTATTTTCAACATCCTTAGCAACTTCATCAGTTCTTGAAGCTGAAGAACCATCCGGCAACTGAATTTGTGTAAATATTGCACCTCTATCTTCTTCAGGTAAGAACCCTTTTGGAATTATCATAAACATTACAATAGTGAAAATAAATATAATACCTAAAACTCCAAAAGTTAATTTCCAAGAATCAACGAAATGTCTTGTGTTTTCTAAATATTTATCTCTAACCTTATTAAACCAATCATCAAAAATTTGGATAAATTTAAAATCGGCTTTTTCCTCACCTGATTTTAAAATCATAGAGCAAAGTGCAGGAGCTAGGGTTAAAGCAACCATTGTTGATAAACCGATAGATGATGCGATACACAAAGCGAATTGTTTAAACATTCTACCTGTAATACCACCCATGAAAGATACCGGAACAAATACCGCCATAAGCACAAGAGATGTTGCAAGAACCGCACCAAAAACTTCTTTCATTGTAATTTCTGTGGCTTCTTTAGGATCTTTTCCTTCTTGAATATGACGCTGAGTATTTTCTAATACAACAATGGCATCATCAACTACCAGACCTACCGCCAGTACTAATCCAAATAAAATTAATAGGTTTATTGAAAAACCAAACAAATTCATGAATATAAATACACCAATTAATGAAACCGGAATAGCACAGAATGGAATAAATGCAGCTCTGGCAGTTCCTAAGAACACGTAAGTTACAATAGAAACTAACAGTACCGCAAGAGCAACTGCGTTAACAACCTCATTAATTGATTCTCTAACGAATTCTGTTTCATCGTGCTGAATTTTATATTCGATATCTTTTGGGAAGGATTTACTTAATTCTTCCATTTTTTGTCTTATTTTATTTGATAAATCAATAGCATTTGCTTCAGGTAATTGGCTGACAGTAATAATAGCAGATGTTTTACCACTTATTCTTGAAAATTTAGAATAATTTTCTGCACCTAACTCAATTCTTGCAATATCCTTTAATCTTACTTGCGCACCGTTTGGTAATGATTTAATAACAATATTCTCAAACTCACTGACATCTTTTAAACGACCTTTTGTTCTCATGGTAAGTTTTAATAATTGCTTATTTTTCATAGGTTCAACACCCAAATCCCCAGCTGGAGATTGAATGTTTTGAGCTTGAATTGCATTTGTTACGTCTGTTACCGATAGGCCATAATTAGCCATTTTATCTGCATTAAGCCATATTCTCATAGAATATGTTGAAGATGCGAATACTGAAACGGAACCTACACCTTTAATACGTGCAAGTTCATCTTTTATAAATATGTCAGCGTAATTTGAAATAAATAGTTTATCATAAGAATTATGTGGTGAATTAACAGAAATCATCATCAAACCAGGACCACCGGTTGATTTCTTTACTGTTAAGCCGTATCGCCGCACTTCTTCTGGCAATCTTGGGGTTACCAGTTGTAGTTGGTTTTGAACATTTACAACCGCCATATCAGGGTCTGAACCAACTTCGAAAAATAATGTTAATTTATAACTGCCGTTTTGCGAAGTTGATGTCATATAAATCATATCTTCAACACCATTCAATTGAGCTTCGACAGGAGCTGCGATTGTTGATTCGATAACATCTGAACTTGCACCTGCATAAGTCGCTGTAACTACAACCTGAGGTGGTGTAATTGACGGATATTCTTCTAAAGGTAATGTCTTAATCATAAGAATACCGGCAAGTAATATTGCAAGTGATATTACAATTGCCAGTTTTGGTCTTTGTATAAATATGTTACCCTTTTTTTCTTCTGACATTATTTTTCCTTAGATTTTGATTTTTTAGTGTTTGAATTATTGTCTTTAGCTTTACCGTCAAGTTTGGCCATTTCTTCTTTTGAGACAATATTAACAGGAGATCCAGGAACAACTTTTAATATTCCTTCTACAATAACCTTATCTCCTGCTTTTAGACCTTCTTTCACAATCCAATTATCACCATCTTGACCTTGGACTTTTATATATGTTAATTTTGGCAAGCCATTATTGTCAATTACATAAACGTACTTGCCCTCTTGGTTTTCTTGTACTGCCACAAGTGGTACTACCGGAACTTTTATTTTGCTATTAGCGAATAATTTTACATTAACAAATTCCCCGTGTAAAAGCTTATTATCAGGGTTTTGAAATGTTGCCCTCATGGTTACTGTACCTGTTGATTGGTCAACTTTATTGTCTAAGAAATCTTGAATACCATTTAAATCATATTTTGTACCATTTTGAAAATATAATTCAACTTTTCTTTTGGAATTTGCGTCTTTATCAATTGATGACAATTCAGCGTAATCTTCGGCTGTTAATGGAAACGTTACATATATTGGGTTTGTACTGTTTATTGTTGTAAGTGAGCCTGATGATGGAGTTACATAGTTTCCAACAGTAACATCAATTATACCAATTCTTCCGTCAACAGGGGCTTTTACCCGTGTATAACTTAAGTTTCTGTTTGTATCATTGTAACTTGACTGTGCAGCTTTAAGCTGAGCCCTTAAAGCATCTCGATTAGATAAAAGCTCGTCATATCTTGATTTTGCAATATAATCTTGTTTAACAAGTTCTGCTGCACGCGCTAATTGTTTATTAGCGTACTCAAGTTGCGCTTTTATGTTTTGAATATTTGCACCTGCTACATTTGAAGCATTTTGATATTCTAACGGTTCTATTAAAAATAGAGTTTCTCCGGCTTTTACATAATCACCTTCTTTAAAGTAACTTTTTTGTAAATAGCCTGAGATACGTGCCATTATGCTAACTTGATATTTTGAAACCACACGACCAGGAGCATCAAAACTTTCTGTAACATTATCTTCTTTTATTGTTTCAACTGCAACTTTTGGTGGAATAATTTTTGCTCCGTAGTGCTGTTTTATATATGATCCTGCAGATGAAACTATAAATCTTACAGCTATTGCAATTATGACTATAAGAATTACCAATATTATCTTTTTTTTCATTTTATCGACTCCTTGATAAAATTATATTAAATTTAATTTTGGGATAAATACCTAATCAACTACATTAATTTTATAATAGATAAATTGCCTGTCAATAATATAATGTTTCACTATAACAAACGTGCTTTTATAAATAAAAGAACTTTCTTTAGAGCGTTATATCTATGTGAAACCTTATTTTTTAACTCTTCTGGCATATCTGCCATTGTCATCCCGTAATCATCAACAACAAAGACAGGATCATAGCCAAAACCGTTTGTTCCAGATTGCTTTGTCGCAATTTTACCATTACAAACCCCTTTTACTTGGGTTAGAATTTTTCCATTTGCATCAACTAAAGTCATAACACAAACGAATTGAGCTTTTCTATTATCTACTTGTTTAAGGTTATCTAGAAGTTTATCAATTCTTGCTTGAGGGGTCTCAGCGTATCTAGCAGAATGAATTCCTGGAGCGCCATCTAGGGCTTCTACACAAAGTCCTGAATCATCCGCTAATGCTATACAATTTGATAATCTTGCAGCATCTATTGCTTTAATTTGCGAATTTTCTTCAAAAGTTTTGCCATCTTCAATAGGATTAAACCCTTCAGGAGGCAATACAAACTCGATACCTGAACCTTTTGAAATTTCGTTTATTTCTTGAAGTTTATGCTTATTACCTGTTGCAAAAACTATTTTTATTTTATTTTCCATATCTTCTTTGCCTTTTTCCAAATTCTTTTATAGCTTTAGCTAGTAATTCTCTATCAAATTCCGGCCAAAACTCTTTCATTATAATAATTTCAGAGTATGCTATCTGCCATAATAGGTAATTTGAGATTCTTTGTTCCCCTCCAGTTCTAATTAGAACATCAGGATCAGGAACATTTTTTGTATATAAATAATTTGAAAATAATTCTTCATTAATTTCATCAGCAGATTTTTTATCTTCAATAATATTTTTTACTGCATGTATAATTTCATCTCTTGAACCATAATTTAGAGCAATTTGAAGGCATACACCGGTATTATTTTTTGTTGTTTCAACTGCATTATTTAGAATTTTTTGCAATGAATCAGATAATCTTGACATATCACCTATGAAATGAATTTGGACATTTTCTTTGTGCATTTCGGCTAATTCGTTTGATAAAGTAACTGCAACAAGATTCATCAAAAAATCAACTTCTTCTTTTTTTCTGTTCCAATTCTCAGTTGAAAATGCATATACAGTAAGATATTTAACTCCGTATTCATCGCATGCGCGCAATGTTTTTTTTAGGGCATCAACACCTTTTTTGTGTCCTACTGCAGTTGGTAGATTCTTTTCTTTTGCCCAACGTCTGTTACCATCCATAATTATGGCAACGTGTTTTAAATTTGTATCTTTTACTATTTCTTTTATTTCTGTACTCATAACTTATTTCACTATTTTTTTAATTTACTATCGCACCGTGTGAGGCATCTTGAACATTTTTTGCATATTTTGTAAGATAACCAGATTTGCATTTTAATTCAAAAGGTTTCAATTTAGCTCTTCTTTTGGCTAATTCCTCATCTGAAACCAAAAGATTAATTTGTCTTGTATTAATATCAATTACAATTTTATCACCATCTTCAATTAGTGCTATATTACCACCGCAAGCAGCTTCTGGGCATACATGTCCAATACAAACACCTCTTGTACCTCCTGAAAATCTTCCATCAGTTATCAATGCACACGTTGTACCTAAACCTTTTCCAACAAGTAAAGATGTTGGGGCAAGCATTTCTCTCATACCAGGACCACCTTTAGGTCCTTCATAACGTATTATTATTATATCGCCTGCTACAATTTCATCATTTTCAAGAGCTTTCATCGCTTCTTCTTCGCTGTCAAAAGTTTTTGCAACCCCTTCAAAGTGATAACAAGATTCTGCAATTCCTGATATCTTTGTTACACAACCATCAGGTGCCACATTCCCATATAATATTCCAAGTCCAGGTTTTGTTGTAAATGGCTCATTATATGGGTGTATTAAATTTGTATTTACATAGGCATCTTTGACAAGTTCTGATAATTTTAATCCACAACATGTTACTCTATCTGTAATTCCCACATTTGCATCAATTAATGTTTTTAATAATGCCGGAACACCACCGGCTTTATGAAAATCAGTCATTGTAGGTTCAGCTGCGGGATCCAATTTTACAACTTGGTGAATTTTATGACTTAATTCTTCAAAATCCTTTAATGTAATATCAATCCCGCCAGAATTTGCAACAGCTAAAATATGCAAAAATGAGTTTGTAGATCCGCCCATAGCTAAATCGCAAATTATAGCATTACGTAAAGACTCTTTATTTACAATATCTAAAGGACAAATATTCTTTCTTACCAAATCAACTATTTGCATACCACTATCAAAGGTAATTCTACGTTTTTTAGCAGATACTGCAGCGGCTGTTGCGCAAAGCGGCATACTTAATCCCATAACTTCAGTTAAACAAGCCATTGTATTAGCCGTATACATTCCCTGACAAGAACCTGCTGTTGGGCAAGACTCTTCTTCAAGTTCTAATAATCTTTTTTCATCAATTACACCGCTTCTATATTTTCCAACGGCTTCAAATGAACCCTTTATCATAGAAAGTTTTTCACATCGACTTTCACCATCTAGCATAGGACCTGCAGTTACAATAATTGTCGGGATATTTAATCTCAATGCTGCAATAAGCATTCCAGGTGTAATTTTGTCACAATTTGATAAAAGTACAAGACCATCAAGTTGGTGAGCTTCAGCAACAGTTTCAACACAATCAGCGATCAAATCTCTTGAAGGAAGAGAATACCTCATTCCGCTATGCCCCATTGAAATTCCGTCACAAACAGCAGGAACACCAAAAATAAATGCCTGTCCGCCTGCACTATGAATACCTTTTTCAATTTGTCTTTCTAAATCCCTCATCCCTACATGACCTGGAACAAGGTCTGAAAAAGAGCTCGCAATTCCAATAAATGGCGCATCCATATTCTTTTTACTAACACCAGCTGCCATAAGTAGGCCTCTATGTGGTGTATGTGCTATTCCTTTTTTTATATTATCGCTTCTCATATATTTTCTCTCATTTTTAGTGCGTAATTTTTACGATATTAAAATCTTCATCCCATTCAATTTCGCCATTTGATTCTAATTTATGGTAATCATACGAATTAGAGATGTATTGTTTACTAAATAAATCCTTTTTACCAAGAATTTTAACAATATCAGGCAATAATTTTGAACTACCTGCAAGTGTTCCGGCCTTTGAAGTAGCTTTATTTCCATCAAAATAAATTTTTGAACCTGCAAAATCAAATTCTTTAACCTCACTATGTGTGCATGGCAAACAATCTGATACAAGTAAAATTTTATTCATCTGTTTGACTTTAAATAATAGCTTTAGCGCATCATCAAATACATGAACACCATCACCAATAATTTCTGTATAGATATCGTCGTCAATCAAAGCACTCAGTGCAGTTGAAGATGCTCTATGGGTAATTCCGCTCATCGCATTGAATGTATGAGTTGTCCCGTCACAATTTGATAAATCAGAACCAACACAGTGCCCGGCTTGAACTTTTACACCTTTTTCTCTAAGGTATTTTAACAATTCAACATCAGCAAGCTCAGGTGCAACAGTAACAATTTTTATAAAATCATCTTCTACCAGTTTGAAATTATCAATTGTAGGTTTCATAAAATACTTTGAGTCATGAATGCCTTTTTTCTCTGGATTTAAAAAGATACCTTCTAAATGAACTCCACAAATTTTTGCCATATCTGAAGTTTGTTTTGTTGCTGCCTCTTTAATTTTTGAAACTTGAGTCTTTATATTATCAACACTATCAGTAACAAGTGTAGGGAATATATACCCTACACCTTCTGTTAGTATTTTATTAGCCAAATATAAAATGTCATCTACAGATGCTGTATTAAAATTAACACCGTAGCAGCCGTGAAAATGTTGTTCAACAAGTAACTTTGTTTTCATTAGATAACACTTCCTTCAAAAACTTTTCTGGCTTGTTCTCTATCATCAAAATGAATTGTTTTATCTTTCAATATTTGATAATCTTCATGACCTTTACCAGCTATAACAACTACATCATTATTGTCAGCAATTGTTTTTAATAGTGAAATAGCTTCCCCTCTATCAGGTTCAACTGTTACGATATCAGGATCAACAGATTTTAATCCTGCAATTATATCTGTAATAATTTGTTGAGGGTCTTCTGAACGAGGATTGTCACTTGTTATTACAATTTTATCTGCAAGTTTTTGAGCTATTGCACCCATTTTAGGGCGTTTTGTTGCATCTCTATCACCACCACAACCAAATAGACAAATCAATTTGCCATCAGCCGGTGTAATTTCTCTTGCAGATTTTAAAACATTTTCTAAACCGTCAGGTGTATGCGCGTAATCAACTATTACTAATGGTTTTTTATTTACGATTTCAAATCTTCCTGCAACACCGTGAACGTTTTGCAAGGCTTTTAATGCAACTTTAATATCAATATTCATAGCAAGTGCAGCTGTTAGGGCAGCTAAGACATTGTAAACACTGAACATTCCATTCATATGAAGATTTACATTATATTCATCCTTTTTGTTTACAACAAGCTTAAACTCAGCACCGTTAAGTGAGAATTTAATATCTTTTGCCATAACATCAGCTTCTTTTTTAACACCATAAGTATATTTTCTAACACCTTCAGGTACAACGGATAAGAATCTGTCACCATATTCATCGTCTTTATTGATAATAGCAAAATTACCTTCAGTTAATCGCTCAAACAATAAAGCTTTTGCTTTAAAATAATTTTCCATTGTAATGTGATAATCTAAATGGTCTTGAGTTAAATTTGTAAATACCGCGCCATCAAAACGGCAACCGCCTACTCTATTTTGATCAAGTGCGTGAGAACTTACTTCCATTACAACATTATCAATTTTTTCAACATCTTTAATCATTCTCAAAGTTGCTTGTAATTCCGGAGCTTGAGGTGTTGTATGTTTAGCATCTCTATATTCTCCGTTTGATGATAACTTATAACCTAAAGTACCAATTAAGGCACACTTTTGATTATTTTCTTCAAATATTTTTTGAATTAAATGGGTTACTGTGGTTTTACCATTTGTACCGGTAACGCCAATCAAATTTATACCTTTTGAAGGGCTAGAATAAAATCTATCTGCTATATCTGCAATTTTATGACGGGTAGAATCAACAATAACTTGCGGAACTTTTACTCCTTCTACAGGTCTTTGTGCAAGCAATGCTGCTGCACCATTTTCAATAGCCATTTTTGCATATTCATGTCCATCGGTATGTTCGCCGACTAAACATACAAATATATCGCCTTTTTTTACAGTTTTTGAATTGTATGAAATTCCTGAAATTTCAACATTTTTAAAATTTACTAAGTCATCATATTTTAGATATTCAATTAATTCATCTAACTTCATTATTATCATCTCCTAGTTTTAGTTTGTACTTTTGTTTGAATTTGTTGCAGGTGGAATTTTATCAGGTTTTAAGTCAAGTATTCTCGCGGTTTGCTCTGCAACTTCTTTAAATACAGGGCCTGCAACTGTATTACCCCAAACTGGACCTTTTTTAGCACTATCTACAACAACATAAATTAGAACCTTAGGGTCACTTGCCGGTAAATATCCGATTGTAGATGTGTACATTGCACCTGAATATCCAACGCCATTTTCTAATGGCTTTCTAGAGGTTCCAGTTTTGGCTGCTACATTGTATTTATCCATTTTTATACAAGATTTACCGTTATTAACGCTCATTGCAAGTAATTTTGTAATTGTTCTTGCTGTTTGCGGACTAACTGTTGGGATATGTTTTACTTTTTCAGCCTCTTCTTCCGGACTATATTTTATAACGTGTGGGGTTACTCTAACGCCATTGTTTGCTAGTGCTGAAACGGCTGAAACCATTTGCATTATTGAAACAGATGTACCGTATCCGTATGACATAGTCATATGTAAGCCTCTATCCCAATATTTTGGTGGTGCTAATAATCCTGAAGATTCACCAGGTAAATCAATTCCAGATTTTTCACCAAATCCGAATTTTTTCAACATATTATAAAATTCATTATGAGTCATTAAAAATCCGACATTTACAGAACCTATGTTGCTTGAATGTTCAAATAAATATACAAGATTAATTTTTCCAGGAGCACCTTTTTGTTTGTAGTCGTAGTTTTCAATTGTGTAACCACCAAACTTCATTCTTCCTGAATCTTCAATTATTGAATTTTCATTGATCTTTCCAAGTTCCATTGCACTGGTTACTGTAATAGTTTTAAACGTTGAACCTGGTGGATATACATCTGTTAATGTCCAGTTTTTTATCTGAGTATTAGTAGCCTTTTGGAACTTATTAGGATCATACGTTGGGTAGACTGCATAGGCAAGAATTTCACCATTTTTAGGGTTCATTACAATAACAGCACCGCGTAAAGCTTCTTTTTCTTTTATTATTTTGAATAATTCTTTTTCACATACGTGTTGAATTGCTGCATCAATTGTTAGTGTTATATCTTGTCCCTTTGGTGTTCTTGTCGGCAAAATCGGATCTGTAGTTGTACTATAGATAATTTTACCGTCACGTGTTTTGTCATAAGAGACTTTTACGGTATGTTCTAATTTGTCTTTTGCTGTTAATTCTACACCGTTTGAAACATTTGCATCAAAGTTATAAAAACCTAAAACATGGGAAGCAAAGACTCCTTGTGGATATTCTCTGGTATTTTTCTTATCTAAACTTATTGAACGAAAGCTGTTTTCTCTGATTACTTTCATTATTTTTTCTGCAGTATCTCTATCTACATCTTTTTTTACTGCAATAACAGGAATCTTAGTATTTGAAAGTTTTGCGTATAAATCTGCCTCTGAAATCTTTAAAATTGGCGCAAAAAGCTTTGCCATTTTTCTTGGAGTTTCAGTCTTAGAGTAATCAACTGGTCTTGCGTAAATATTATAATAAATTCTATCTGTTGCAAGTTTTATACCATTTCTGTCATAAATATCGCCTCTTACGGCAAAATCATGACTTGAACGCTGCATTTTTCCCCTAATTTTATACTTTTGAAAATCAAAGACCTGTATTATAAAAAGGTGAATAACAAGTATTGCAATTGCAATACAATATAGTACATCTAATATTCCAGAAACATTATTACAATAACGGTTCTTTGAGGGTTTAATATTTTTATCAATATCCCTTTTCATCACTCTTCCCTTATTCTTTTATTTTAGCACAATGAGGTTAAAATAAAAGAATTATTAAATAAATTTACGAAATTATTTTATTTTTTATTATATTGTATAGTTATGTATATGAGAAAATTTGTATATTATTTATTGTTAGTAATTTTATTTAATATTCAAAATGTAGCCGCCGCTGCTAATATTGTTTACCCAAAATCAGATAATGTAACAATAAAATCTGATAAAACATTTTTTGCAGGCAATACAAAACCTAATTCAATATTAAAAATAAATTCCGAACCCATAGAAATTCATTCATCAGGAGGCTTTTTTAAACCTGTAAGTCTTGAGTATGGTGAAAATAAATTTGTTATTCAGGACGGAAAAGTTTCTAAAACTTACACTATAACAAGACCAAAACCAACAGGGGTTTCAAGTAAAAAAGCAGTTCAAAAGTCTGATTTTAAAAAAGAGTTTTTATACATTGTAAATAAAAATAATACTCCGCTAAGAGCTACTCCTATTGATTCTGGGATGAACCGATTACAACATTTAGAAAAAGGTATTTTAGTGGATGTAGTAGGTGAACAAGGAGATTTTTATAAGGTAAAACTTGCAAGAGATGATTTTGCTTGGATAAATAAAGATTTTTTGTCAAAGGCTGACAATAACGACTTTGAACCTGCAAAAATATTGAGTTTTACATACGATAATATTCCACCTGATAATATTTTTCACATCAAATTAGATAAAAAAGTTCCATATATATTAAGTGAACGTATTACCTACGATTGGAAAAATCAACAATCAAAACCTGTTCCAAAATATAGTGGTCTTGATCTTGTTGTTTATAATGTTGAAGGTTATCCTGAAAACAAATATGAGCAGTTTTTAAATGTTTCAGGCAATATAAGAGGATATAAAAGTTACTACAATTCAGATAATGAGTTAATTATTAAGGTTACTAAATTCCCTACAATAAATAAAAAATTACCGCTAAAAGGAATTACAATAACTCTAGATGCCGGGCATGGTGGAAATGAACTTGGTGCTATAGGTTGTCTTGGAGATAGGGAAAAAGATATAAATTTGGCCGTAACTCTAAAATTAAAAGACCTGTTAGAAAAAAACGGTGCCAAAGTCTATATGACAAGAAATGATGATTCTGATGTAGCGCTTGGCGATAGAGTTAAAATTTCCCAAAAGAATAAATCTGATATCTTTATTAGTCTACATAACAATTCAATCCCAGATTCAGCCGCTAATAAAGAATATTTTGGATCAGAATTATATTATTATTCCCCATTATCAAAAAAACTTGCAACTGATATTGTAAATAGCTTATCAAAAGAGTTAAATATGTATAATGGCGGAGTTTATCAAAGAAGTTTTGCGGTTTTAAGGAATACAGAATCTTTATGTGTGTTGATTGAACTTGGGTATATGATAAATCCTGATAATAATGATAAACTTAGAAATCCTGAATTCCAAAATAAAGCAGCTGAGGCAATATTGCATGGCTTGGAGGACTACTTAAATGACATACAATAATAAAAAACTAGGCGCTTTTATTGTTCCAACAGGGATTGGTGCATCAATTGGAGGATATGCCGGTGATGCTTCACCTTACGCGAGAAAATTTGCTAAATATACAAATATTATAGTAAACCCTAATGTTGTAAATGCGGGTGGTTTTTCTGGAATTTGTGAAAATATGTTTTATGTGGAAGGTTACAGTATTGATTCATTTTTTAAAGGCGAAATTAATCTTCTGCCATCAACTGACAATAAAATAGGAATAATTTATGATAAATCTATTCCGCAAGATGTTTTAAATGTGCATAGAAATACTCAAAATGCTGTCTCTGCTGTTTATGGAATTGATATTTCGGCATATACTGTTACAGATGAAGAGGTTGGCGTAGAATTTTTTATAACAGATAGCGGAATTTCTACAGGAAACATTAAGAATATACAAACATTGGATAGGGCATGTGAAAAGATGCTATCACTAGGCTGTAATGCTATTGCTGTAGTCTGCTTTTTTGAAGAACCTGAAGAAGATAACCCTGAATATGCAAATGGTATTGGTGTTGACCCAGTAGGCGGAGTTGAGGCTGTAATTTCTCATTATATTTCCAAAAAATATAAAATACCTTGTGCTCATTCTCCGGCATTTGAAGATTATACAATTTATCCTGATTTAGTTAATCCTAAATCTTCATCAGAATATATAACTCCAACTTTCTTGCCTTGTATATTATTAGGGCTTTCAAATGCGCCAAGATTATCCACAGATTTGACAAAGGGTATAAATGTTAAAGATGTAGATTTTCTTGTAATGCCACATGACTGTCTTGGTTCTGTGCCTGTTTTTGAATCCTTAAAAAATAATATTCCTGTTTATGCTATTACAGAAAATAAAACAGAACTTGATATTACTAAAGAAAAGTTATTTCCAAATTCAAATATAATTGAAATTGAAACTTATGAAAAATGTCTTGAATTAATCTTAAAAAACTAATAATTCAGGTGGTTCATTTAATTCATAAAACATTTTAGATGCTTTTTGAAAATTTTCAGGATTTGAACTTACGTAAAATTTGTCTGAAGATGTAGTTTTTGATGACAATAAGTCCATCTTGCCAAGTTCCTGCTTAATGTGATTTGCAAAATGAATAGCAGGGTCAATAAACATCTCTTCCGGTGCAAATTCAGACAAAAC
>CASEYP010000025.1 GCA_949292185.1 uncultured bacterium | reverse complement strand
GTATCTGTATCTGTATCTGTATCAGTATCTGTGTCAGTATCTGTGTCTGTGTCTGTATCAGTATCAGTATCAGTATCAGTATCAGTATCAGTATCTGTATCTGTATCTGTATCAGTATCTGTGTCAGTATCTGTGTCTGTGTCTGTATCAGTATCAGTATCAGTATCAGTATCAGTATCAGTATCTGTATCTGTATCTGTATCTGTATCAGTGTCAGTATCAGTATCAGTATCAGTATCAGTATCTGTATCAGTATCAGTGTCAGTGTCAGTATCAGTATCAGTATCAGTATCAGTATCAGTATCAGTATCTGTGTCAGTATCAGTATCAGTATCTGTGTCAGTATCTGTATCTGTGTCACCTGGTTCATCAGGTATTTCTAATGGAGTATCACTTGCTATTCCATCATCAGGGTCAACATCTGAAGGTTTGCCATCAAAGATTCCATCTCCATCACCTTCTGGGTAATAGTAGTTACGTTCATGTTCATCTCTGCCGATGTCTGTGACATCATCTGGTCTTACAGCGTGTCCTGTTGGAATATCGGCAGTACCTTCAACTTTATTTGTAGATGCATCTGCTACTTTAGTGAATTCATCTTTGAAGTGAGCTGCTACGCCATTTGCATATATATTATCAGCAGTGATATCTAGGTTTCCGCCATCTAATTTCGCATTTGTAATTCTAACAGTTGAGTCTGCCCAAGCATAGTAACCATCAACCATTTCGCCATTTGGTCTGATGAATTTGTTTATATCAAGTGCTTTAACTTCAGCATTATCAGGTGTAATGTTTTCATTTGGTCCAAAGTAGTCAACTGGCATGTTTGGTACTGTACCTAAGTAATCTATAAGAACATTAGCACCTCTACCAATAATTGTTATGTCTTTATCTGCGGTAGTTTCTTTTATGTGAAGATTACCAGAAGATTCAAAATAAATACTTCCTTCTTTTGAAATTAAATCACATACTACAGTGTTGATGTAATTGTCATCTAAACCTTTCATTGCGATATCTTCGTTTGCTAAGATGTCCATTGCATAACCATCGGTTGTAGTTTGGTTAAATGTTAATTTGTTGTCCATACTACCGATTTTGCCGCTGGAAATTAATGAAATTCCTTTACCTTCAACATTTGCTTTTGTTGGATCAGTAGATGCATTAACCATATTGTATCTTGTAGAACCATCTGAACCGTAATCAACAGTTAAGATTACTCTTCCATCTGCCTTAATTTGGTCAATGTTCATATCAGAATCAATAGCAGCATAATTGATTACTAAGTCATCAGGTTTAGCTGCTTTTGTAGTTATTGCAGTTACTTTACCTTTGATATTAGCGTTGATTGATTTTGTAAAGTCTCTTGTTCCATATTCTTTTGGACCTATTCCTGTGCAAGCTTCTCCAATACAGCCACCACCAACTTCTTCGCCTATTGCACCGTCGATAGTGTTCATATATAAGTCGCCTGCAGCATTAAGTAATGTTTTTTCAACTCCATAGTTAAGAATGTTTCCATCAATAACTACAATCTTAATATTGTTTCCTGCAGTAATATAATTATCATTTTCTGTATTATCACCGATGATAACATCACTGTTTTCATTGTGAATGTTTACATTATTATCTGCTTTTGCTAAACCTTTAACATTAACACCACCTTTACCTATATTTTTGATATTAATGTCTTCTGTTGCATTGATTTTTGCTGTAGAATTTATATTTACAGCTCCATTTGTGTTTGTAATATTAACAGTGTTACCTTTTGTTGGGATAGGAGCTAATTCATTATTAACAGCTAATCCGTCAGCAGTAATATTTCCATTGATTTCAATTCCTTCTCCACTATTATTAATATTTATAGCAGAGTTGTTTGTAGCTTTTACATTACCATTAATTTTTAAAGTTCCGGCCTTGTTTGTAATTGTAGTATCTCCGTGATAACCTTCGTCTAGAGATTCTGCATTACTGCTTGTTGTGTTGGTAGTTGTAACATTACCATCAATGTTTAAACCGCCTTCACCTTCATTTGTAATATTCAATTCACCAGAGTTATCAACATTAGCAGTTTCTGTAATGTTTAAAGCGTTACCTTTATTTGTAATATTAGTTGTTTTTTGTGTATTTTTTGTGTCAATTGTACCTGTAATATTCAAATCACCGGAATTGTTTGTGATATTAACATCCCCAGCTGTAGCGTATTGACCTTTTTCAAGGAAAACTTCTTTTGCATTTTGTTCAACTGTTCCATTAATATTAAATTCAGTACCGTTGTTGGTTAGATTTATTTCTCCGCCGTTTCCTGAAACGCTACCGTTTATATCAAAATTTTGGCTGTTATTTATTAAGTTGATTTCAGAAACTTTACCGTTACCAAAAGCACCTTTTACTGTACCTGATTCTTCAATTGTGAAACCTTCAGAACCATTGTTGGTCATATTAAGTACACCGTCAGCATTAGAAACTTCGCCTGATACATTTAACTCAGCTCCATTGTTTTCAATATCTGCATTTCCGCTATTTTGAACTTTGCCACCAATGCTTAAATCCCCAGCTTCATTTGTTATGGTTGCATTTCCTTCATTTTGGACTTGTCCATCAATTGTTAAACCTCCGATGCCTGTGTTTAACATTGATAAGTCACCAGTATTATTAACAGTGCCATCTTTAGAAACATTTAGTCCACCTGCAGCATAGTTTTTAATTGTTGTATTGCCATCAGCATTTACTAAATTCCCAGATATATTGAGAGCTGCAATTTTATCGTTGTCAGTAGGAACTGAAGGATTTCCTTTACCATCGTTGCCGTTTTGAATTGTGATATCTCCACCTGAATGGTTGATGTTTCCTGAAATATCAATACCTTCATAACCGGAGTTTATCATATTTATTGAACCTGTTGTTTCTATATCTCCTGATATTTTGATACCAGATTCAGCGTTTAGATCCGATGTACCAAGATTTCCAGATTCTACAGGTAAATTATAAATTTCAGTTTTTCCATTGTTTATAATTTTTCCAGAAATGTCTACACCGGATTGGTTGTTTTGTATTAATAAGGTACCGTCTTTGTTTGCAACTGTACCTGAAATGTTTGTACCATTATCAGAACCCATATAGTTATAGATTTCAGTATTACCATTGCCGTAATTTACTACATTTCCTGCAATTTCAACTCCTGCAATATTGTCTCCAGAATTTTGGTTTGCCCTGATAACTATATTACCGTTGTTGCTTGTAAAAGTATTACCTGTTTTTAAATTGTCTGTATTTACAAGTTGGTTAAATAATGCTTCTGCATTATTCATGTTGTTAGCAATTTGAGTCTCATTTACGCCTGCAAATACTCCGGCATTTTTGCTAACTGTTATTTTCCCACCGTTTAATTCAACGTTATTTGCTGCGAAAACTTTACCATCAATTTTGATTGGGGCACCTGTATTTATGTTTTTAGCTTTTTCTAAATTCGCTTCTGAAGGATCTTTTACTAAGTTATTGTAAGTACCTTTGTCAGGTGAATAAACACCTAAAGAACCAACATTTAAAACTCCTGATGCGCCGACAACCATGCCATTAGGGGAAACAAATATCGCATTTCCGTTATAAAATTGGTTATTTCTTACAGTGTTTAAAACACCGTTGATATTAACTTGGTTATCTACCATGTTTACAAAGGTAGAGATGTCTGTGTAATTTAAATTTGCAGTATCACCTTTACTTAAGTTAAATTTTTCATAGTGTCTAAAACCTAAGTCTCCTTTTATATCCGCAGGATTTATGTTAAAAACCCCATTATTGCCTGTAACTCCTGTAATTTCGGATGCAACTACAGTTAAGGCCATTGTCTGGTGTACTAAGAACAGACCTGTCAGCGATGCTGCAACTATTCTTTTTGATAATTTCCCCTTACGCATTTTTGAATCCTTTCATAACGTTATTAAAAAGCTAATCGATAATTTAGATATTACTATTCTATCAGGAGCATACTAAAAAATACGTCTTTATTACGAATTCTTAAGGCATATTTCCCCCATGCCCCTTATTAATCTTAAACGTTTGAAAATTTTTATTATTGCTATTTTTTAGAATAACATTAAGTTTTATTACATTGATTTTTTGATAATTTTTCTGCTTCCGAAAAAGTAAATTAAGTAGAATATGATTAACAACGCAGACATTTGAACTGCGCTTGGTATTGAATTGCCAAAACTCTTGAATAGGTACCAAATAATACCACTTGGAACAAATGCGATTAAAATTCTACCAATCATATTCTTAGGAAAATATAAATTTAAGTTAGGTAAAACGATAATAACGCTTAATAACCAGTATAAGAAATTGGCTGCAAATGTAGCTAAACCAACACCAACTAGTCCCATTTTAGGTATTAAAACTATGTTTAGAGCAACACCTACAATACCTGAAATTAGTTTGATAATAAATTCAATATGAGTTTTGTTTGCCAAATGGTATTGCAAAGTTGTGTACTCTGCCATTGCTAAGAAAAATACTCCATATGCAAAATAAGGAACTAATGTACTTGCTTCGTAGAATTTTGGATTTGAAAATATATGAGTGTAATCCACGTTATAAATTGACATTACAGTGATAACAGGGAAAGCAACTAAAATGTAGTATCCTAAAAATCTAGTGATAATAGGTCGAACATCAATTTTAGCTTCATATAAGTTAATAATTCTAGGAACAGCAGCAACTGTAATCATTGCAAATAGAGTCATTAAGATAGGTAGAGTTAGTCCATATCCAACACCAACAAGTGCAGCTTTTGAAAATCCGCTAATACTGTTCATAATGAACTTATTACTTTGGGTTATAATCCAAGCACTAAGTGAAGTTGCAGCTATTGGAACTCCATATTTCATTATAGGTAAGATAAATTTCCATTCTATTTTTTGAGGTTTGAAAACCTTTAGAATTTCACTTTGATAGAGTAATAATATATCGATTAGTGATATAGATACCCCCATACCTAATAAAATTGAAGCGGCACCAAGATTGAAGAATTTTGCGAAAAATACTGCTAAAAATATTGTTGCAAATTGATTTAGAATTGTTGTAATTGTATATGATATTGATTTTAATTGTGCTCTAAGAAGTTGAGATAACAATGCTCTTATTGCTACAGGTATAATTAATACAAGCACAGCTAAAAAGTATTTAAAAGGTACGTGGAAAAAGCTATATAAACTATCTTTAAATATGAATGAGATCGCAAACATTAAAATCATATTTATGGTAAGAATAGCAACTAAGGTAGTAAGATATTTTGGTAGGTCTTCCACAAGTTGGTGGTGTCTGAAAAATCTAAGTCCAGAAAGACCAACCCAATCTGAAAATATTATGCAAAGGAATGATAGCATAGCTATAGAAATTGTATAAAGACCATATTGTTCTGTTGTAAATAAACTTGTATAAATAGGTACTGTTATTACATTTCCAAGCATTCCGCATAATTTTGAAGGTGCATATTTTAAAATATCTGTAAATATACCTTTTACTTCTTTTTCTTCCAGTTCTTTATTTTCAATATATTCCATATCTTATCCTTATATTATTCTACAATTTCGCCAAATAAATCATACTCATCTGCATTTGTAATTTTTACAGTTTCAATGTCGCCAGGTACAACTTCTTGTTCTGAAGTTGCATAGACAAGACCGTCAATTTCAGGAGCATCGTGTTCAGATCTAAGAATTATTGTACCGTCATTTGTATATCCCTCTACGATACATTTTAGGTTCTTATTTATATATTTTTGGTTATTTTCTAGTGAAATTTTTTGTTGTAATTCCATTAATTTTTTTCTACGTTGTTTTTTTACTTTAGCTGGAATTTGCCCACTGAGCGTATCTGAGTATGTACCTTTTTCTCTAGAATATTCAAACGCACCCATTCTATCAAATTTAACATCCTTAACAAAATTATACAAATGCTCAAATTCTTCTTCTGTTTCACCCGGATAACCTACTATTAAGGACGTTCTAACTGATACTCCAGGAATTTTATTTCTAATTTTTTGTATTAATTTTTTATAATCCATAACAGGACGTTTCATTGATTCTAGCACTCTTGGATGTGAATGTTGCAAAGGAATGTCAACATATTTAACAACTTTGTCTAAGTTTGCTATTGCTTCTATAAGTCTATCTGTCATTTGTGTTGGATATGCATACATTATTCTTATCCAAGATAAATTTTCAATTTTATTAAGTTCTTCAAGAAGCTCAGGAAGGGCTTGTTTCCCATATAAATCTATTCCGTAAGAAGAGGTATCTTGTGCGATTAAAATTATTTCAGTAACGCCTTTATCAACAAGTTCATTAGCTTCTTTTACGATATTTTCAATAGGACGTGAAATATATTTCCCTCTAAGTTTTGGAATAATGCAGTAACCGCACTGGTAATTACAGCCTTCTCCTATTTTTAAATATGAGCTTGCCCCAACTGTAATTTGTTGTCTTTTTATATCTTCAGGGTAGATATATTGTGGCTTGTCATTTACCAGGCTTTCATATTTGTTTCCACCTGTAATCTTTTTTATAACTTTAACGATATCATAAAGGTTTGAAGTACCAATCATTCCTGAAAGTTCTGGTATAGCTTCTTTTAGTTCTTCTTTGTGTTTTTGAGATAAGCATCCTGCTACTATTACCTTTTTACCTTTATCAATCATTTCAAGAATGCTGTGTACTGATTCTTTTTCAGCATCGTGTATAAATGAACAGGTATTGATTATTACAATATCAGCTTCATCTTCATTCAGAGTAACCTCATACCCGTTCTTATCTAAGATTCCTAGTATAAGTTCGGAATCTACTAAATTTTTTGCACATCCATGATTTATTAATGATATTTTCATAAATTCCCTTTTTACTAATTCTATCATTAATTGTAAAAAATATTTGAAATATTACGATATATTGATGTTTTTTGTTATAAAATACCTATATGAAAACAGTAGAATTGTTAGCTCCAGCAAAAAATTTAGAAACAGCTATTGCCGCTATAAATAGTGGTGCAGATGCTATTTATATCGGTGCGGCAGATTTTGGTGCTCGTAAAAATGCTCCAAATACCCTTGAAGATATTGAAAAGCTTGTTATTTATGCTCACAAATTTTATGTAAGAGTTCATGTTGCGATTAATACAATTCTTAATGATTCGGAAGTTGATAAAGCAATAGAGCTTATTAATAAATTATACGAAATCCATGTAGATGCTATTATAGTGCAGGATATGGCAATATTTAAAGCTGCTATAGATGGTAAAATTCCACCAATTCAACTTCACGCAAGTACACAGTGTAATAATAGAACATTAGAAAAGGTTAAATTTTTTGATACTTTGGGGTTATCAAGAGTTATTTTGGCAAGGGAGTTATCCTTAGAACAGATATCTCAAATTTGCGAAAATACGTCTTGCGAGATTGAAACTTTTATTCACGGAGCTCTATGTGTTTCTTATAGCGGACAATGCTATATGTCTTACGCAAATGGTGGGCGTTCTGCTAATCGTGGAGAATGTGCTCAACCTTGTCGTAAAAAATATTCTTTGATTGACGAAAATGGAAAAATTTTGTTAAAAGATAAATATTTGTTATCTTTAAAAGATTTTAATGCTTCAAAATATTTGAAAGATCTTGTTGATTGTGGAGTTAAGTCGTTTAAGATAGAAGGACGATTAAAGGATATAAGTTATGTTAGAAATGTTACGGCTTATTATAATAACTTATTAAATTCTTTGAATGTAGAAAGAACATCTTCAGGAAAAGTCTTTCTGGATTTTGAGCCTAATGTTGATAAGACTTTTAATCGAGGTTATACAACTTATTTCTTAGGTGGTAGAGAACAGTGTTTCAACTTTTTATCCCCAAAATCAAGGGGTGAAAAGATTGGCAAAGTTAAGCGAGTTTTTCACAATTATTTTGAAATTGATGCAAATCTTAATCCTCAAGATGGATTGTGCTTTATAAAAGATGGACAGATGAAAGGCTGTCTTGTTAATAAAGTAGATGGTAATAAGGTATATCCTAATAAAATGGATGGAATTGAAACTGGTCTTTTGTTATATAGAAATTTTGATGCTAAATTTGAAAAAGCTTTAGATAATTCTAAAACGGTTCGTAAGATTGCTGTTTCTTTTATTATAAAGGATGGCACTTTATATGTAACTGATGAAGATAATAATTCTTTTTCAGTTCCTCTTCCTGAGGGTGAAGATCCTAAATCCTTAGAAAAATTGAAAGAAAATTATATTTCTCAATTAAGTAAAACAGGTAATAGTGACTTCTATACTCAATCTGTTTCTATTGAGGATGATAATTTGAAATTTGTTCCAGTGTCTAAAATTAACGAATTAAGAAGAGATATTCTAAAATTGCTAATGTTTTTGCGTTTGAGAAATTATAAACATTTATCGCAAAAGCCTTTAAAATATGTAGATTATCCGGTAAAATATTTAGATTATAGGGGCAATGTTTATAATAATTCTGCTAAAGCCTTTTATAATGACTGTAATTGTGATGTAGCAGAACCCGCATTAGAAACTTTTTCTAAAATTCCATCAGGTATTGAATTGATGAGAACTAAGCATTGTCTTAAGTTTGCTGCGAACTTATGTCAAAAACCGACTAAAAAGCTATATTTAGTTGATGAAAAAGGTAAAAAGTATCCATTAAAATTTGACTGTAAAAATTGTGAAATGGCTATTTTAAGTCCATAGTATTTTTACAGTCAGATTATTAATTATTGTTTATAAGTTTTTAGTTATTTTATAAGAGCTTGAACTTCTTTGAAATTAGGATGTTTTGATGTTTTTAGAAGTTCAAACAGTGCAATTTCAACACAAGTGATTTTAGCACCATATTGTTTTAGAAGTTCCAAACCAGCTTTATATTCATCTTTGTGTCTGCTAGCACAAGTATCTTTTACTACGTATACTTCAAAGCCTTCTTTCATTAAATCTGTAGCTGTTTGAAGTACACAAATATGTGTTTCAATCCCGCCAATTATAATTTGTTTTTTGCCTTGAGCTTTTAAATCTTGTATTTTTTGTGCAAATTCAGGCTCTAACATTGCAGAAAAAGCTGATTTCTCAGTTACAAATGAATCCGGAGAAATTGCAACTTTTAGCATTGGAACAGTATTTCCTAGACCTTTTGGGTATTGTTCTGTGATTACAGTTGGTATTGATAATATATTGGCAGCTTTTGCCATTTTTGTCATGTTTTCAGCAACTTCTGTTCCATATTTTGAAGCTAAAACTAATCTGTCTTGAATGTCTATTATTACTAAAACGCTATCTTCTATGTTTAACATTGTTATTTTCCTTTCGTAAATGCAAATTGTTTGTATTCATCTTTCAATTGTTTTAATAAAGTATTTAGTGATTTTTCTGTCATTTGGCTTAGTGGCATTTCTGTTTTTGTATTTTCTGCACTGTCTAATCCGCTATGATTTATTTCTATTTTAAATTTTGCATAACCATTATATCTTATTGTAAGTTCACTGTGCAAATTTTCATTTTTTAAGCTGAATACACTTTCAATGTTGTTTGCATATTGGCTAACCTGAGTGTTTGTTAATTTTGTTTCGCACTCTTTTTGAAATCTATAAAAGCCTGGTACAATAACGCTATTCATTTTATTGGTAAAGGCCATTTTAAATAATTTAAATTTCTTTTGTGTTTGTTTATTTTCTTCATCGTCTTCAAGCCAAGAATTTTGAACGTCGATACTATCTTCTAGACATACTGCAGTTAAGTCGTTTTGAATAGCCGATGTTAAACCGTCTTGAGAATTTTTATCAAGGGTTTCAAATGACTGGATGCCTATTTTTGAAAGTCCGGCGTGAATTTTAAAGTCTTCTCCCATTTTATTTTGAATTTTTAAAATTAGAGCTTTAGTGCCATCTATGTCTATATTTGGCAAAATAAGATAAAATTTACCGCCTCTTGCAACTCCAATAATATCATCTTGTCTAACACTATTTTTTATCGATAAAGCCAGTCTGTTTGTTGAAATTTTTGTCTTATTAGTTTCATCAAGTGTTAGTATTGCAAAAATCCCGTTTTGAATCCTTAAATCATCAGATAAATCTATAAATATCTCTTTGAGATACTTATAATTGTATAAGTTTGTTTTGTGATCGATTACGCCTAATTGGTATAAAAATTTTTCATTTCTTGTAATATTTTCTTTGAGAAGTCTGAGTTTGAAACAATTTATTGTTTTTATTAGCATTTCATAGGCTTCAGAATCAGTTAGAAAATAATCATAAATTCCATTATCATAAGCAGATAGGATAAATTCTTGATTAATATCATTAAGTAACAAGATAATTTCAGCATCAGGTTTAGTTTCTTTGATGTGATTTATCATTTTTAATGTTGCTGAGTTATCTTCTAATTCGTGTAAAATAATTACGTAATATAGCGAATTTTCAAGAATTTTCTTTGCATTTTTGGTATCGCAAACAGTAATTTTGTCATTACTTCTTAGCAAAACCAGCTTTTTTAGGACTGTTTTGGCAATTTCATCGTAATCAGTAATAAGTAATATATTGTTGCTATCAACCATTAATTTTATACCTGTAAGTGCTTTTTAATACACCAGAAACTTCCAACTGCACCAAATAAAATACTCATTGAAAACATAACAAGAATTACTAAATGTTGAGCATTTGGCGGTGATGGTATCATAAAGAATTTGTGAATATTATTTAATCCATTTTGAACATAATTTAGAGGGACTAAAGCAAGTAAAGAACCTGTAAATCCATAAAATGCTCCTTGCATAATAAATGGAAATCTTATATACCAGTTGCTAACACCCATAAGTCGCATAATTTCTATTTCATCTTTTCTTGATTGAATTACAAGTTGAATAGTATTATTAATGATAGTTATAGTTAATAATGCCATAATTGCAATA
Source organism: uncultured bacterium (assembly GCA_949292185.1). Taxonomy (GTDB): domain Bacteria; phylum Cyanobacteriota; class Vampirovibrionia; order Gastranaerophilales; family Gastranaerophilaceae; genus Zag111. The sequence continues at coordinate 7,591 of CASEYP010000025.1, read as the reverse complement.
ATAACAAGAGTTATTGTTTTTACAACATGATTAACTAATTCGATTTTTGCCGCTAAATCTTTTGCATAGCTCATGTCTTCAACAGAAGCTATCTTTTTTATATTATCAAATACCGGTTGCAAGTTTTCCGGTGCATCAACTTTAACATGTAAAGTATCAGGAAGTGGATTTTCGATATTTGGCAAGCTCATTTCTGTTTTTAATTTTTGCCAAGATTCAGCTTTTGTAATTATTGAAATGTCTTGAACGTGCGGGATTTGTGCAATTTCGCTTTTTACAGTTTTAGCATCCGTGCTGTTTTTTAGATAAACAGAAATTTCTAAAGCTTGTCCTAGTTCCTTTGAAAAAGCTGAAATTGAAAGTGCAGATCTAAAACATGCTCCAAATATCATTAAAATTGCAGCCATAGTTGTTATAATAACAACATTAACCCAGCCGGTTCTAATAATATCGCTAAATGTCTCTTTCCCTAGTCTGTATAAAATTCTTAATTCACATAACCAGTCTTTTGGTATATGTTTTTTCACATTTGATTTTAAATTATTATTCATAAGTACCTGCTTGTATGTCTCTTACTATTTCTCCGTGGTCTAAAGTGATAACTCTCTTTCTAAAATAATCAACCATAACGTTATCATGTGTTGAAACAATAACTGTAATCCCACGTTGATTAATTTGATCCAAAATTTGCATAATTTCCATTGAGTTCTTTGGATCTAAGTTTCCTGTAGGTTCATCTGCAATTAATAAAGGTGGCCCATTAACAATGGCTCTTGCTATACCTACTCTTTGTTGTTCTCCACCTGATAGTTCTGTCGGTTTTGCTTTTTTCTTTTCATAAAGCCCAACGATTTTTAAGGCTCCGTTAACTCTTGCATCAATTTCTTTACTACTGATACCAAGAGTTCTGATAACGTATGCTACATTATCGTAAACTGTTTGATTTTGTAAAAGTTTATAATCCTGAAAAACTATACCCATGCATCTTCTAAGGTTAGGAATTTTATTATTTGCTAAATTTGCAATATTAATTCCACCAATAGAAATAAGTCCGCTTGTTGGTTTTTCTTCACTATATAAAAGTTTCATTAGTGTAGATTTTCCTGCACCTGAAGCGCCAACAATAAATACAAACTCTCCTGAGTGAATTTCCAAACTTACATTTTTTAATGCATAGTGATTATTTTTATATCTTTTAGTAACGTTTTGAAATGTTATCATTTTTTAAAAATTTCCTTGTTCTTTTTCTTTTTTATATATAGTGCGTATTCTTTTAACTAGTGTTTTAGCATCTAATCCATAGTATTCCATAAGTTTATCAGACTTTCCACTTTGTCCAAATTCATCATGGATACCTATTCTATAAACTTTAGATGGTAATTTATCTGCTAAAGTTTCACAAATTGCAGAACCCAATCCGCCAACAATAGAATGATTTTCAACTGTTATAGCAAATTTTGTTTTCTTTACACTGTCAATGACTGTTTGAAAATCTAAAGGTTTTACAACCGGAACATTAATTACTTCTATATTAATATTTTCTTTTTTTAATTCTTCGGCAGCTAGTAGAACTTCAGCTAACGTTTCACCGTTTGTGAAAACTGAAACATCATTACCTTCTTCTACAACAACAGCTTTATGTATATTAAAGTGGTAATGTTCGTCAAATATATCAGGAACATTACATCTTGAAATTCTTATATACATAGGACCATCATGTAATGAAGCATATTTAATAACTTCTTCACATTCTCTGCAATCTGCAGGAACAATAACTGTCATGTGAGGAATTCCTCTCATTAAAGAGATATCTTCTAAGGCTTGGTGAGTAGCACCATCTTCGCCAACAGTAATACCACCATGCGTGCCTATAATTTTAACATTGAAATCAGGGTAGCAAATACCATTTCTTATTTGATCATAAGCTCTGCCTGTGGCAAACATTGCAAAACTTGCCACAAAAGGAATTTTACCTTCAGAAGCTAAACCTGCTGCAGTTGCCATCATATCCTGTTCTGCAATTCCGCAATCAAAAAATCTATCTGGAAATTTATCACCAAATATTTTAGTTTGGGTTGAGCATGCCAAATCAGCGTCCATGACAACAATTTTTTCATTAACCTCACCAATTTGTGCTAAAGTTTTTCCAAAAGCTTTTCTAATGGAATTGGATTTCTTTTTGTCTATCTTCATCTATATCCTCGAATATATCTGGTTTCTGACCGTTTTTAATACTTATAATATTATATTTTAGCATAAAAATATTTTTCTTTCCAATAAACACAACTATTTAAATTCTAAAGTCTGTAAATCGGCTTATATATTATATTTTTCATTTTAATGTAAAGTTTTATTAAAAAATGAAGGTTTTTTAGCAATATTTTTTCTTTATGCGTATTTAATGGGTAGAATGGTAATAGACTCAATATTATGTAGGAAAGGAAGAATTTATGAATCAAGTCCCAATTGTACCAATGACTAATCCGTATATGGTACAACAACAAACAACATATATGCCTGTACCACACCCAAATTATAATGCGGTTAAAATAGACATACATAATCCAACTGTAGGTACTCCAGATTTAGGTCAGCAATATGCACCGCAATATGCTCAACCTACAATGCCATATTATACGTACCCACAATCACAAGTTTATAATTACCCACAAGCTCAGGCTCAACCATATTATCCACCTGTAGCTTGCCCACCATGTCCAGTAAATGTAGACGCTGCACCAAAAGTAGCTGAAGCTCCAAAGGCTTTACCTCCAGTAGATGTAAACCCAGCACCAGCTCCAGTACAACCACAGGTTCAGCCTCAAATACAACAACAAAATATAAATGTACCACCGGTACAACAAGTACCTCCAGTACCTCAACCTGTTGTTGTTCCTCAAACTGAGACTCCAAAAGCTCCAGAACCAGTAGTTTCTACTCCAGAATCAGCTAAAACTGAAGCTCCAAAAACTGAAGCAAAACCTGAAGTTGTACCTTCAGAACAAGTAGCTCCTCAAGTTGATATCAATTCGTTTATTGCTAAATTAGCAAACCCAGATTATGATACTCAAGCTGCAGGTATGGAAGAAATTGCTAATTTGGTAAAAACTTCTCCTGAAAAAGCTACAGAATTAGTTGATACAAAAGTATTTGATGCTTTAACAAATATTATCAACGCTGATACAAGTAAGCTTGAAGGACCAACTAAAGAACAATTAGCAGCTAGAGAAAAATTCATGAGTGGTAAAGAAGTATCACCTGAGGAAAAAGAATTAGCTAATAAACTTTCTCCAAAAGAACAAGCTGAAAGAAATAAAAGCTACGCTTTATTCACATCAGCAATAATGCAAAAATTATATGGTGATGAAGTAAAACGTTTATCTAATACAACAGTTCCTTTAACAGAATTACCAGGAGTTACAACAGTGGTTGATAACTTAAAAGACAACCCTAACCCAATGGTAAGAGCATCAGCAATTGAAGCTTTAAGCTATATTCAAAATCCAGAATACAAAAAGGACTTGACAACTGTATTTACAGTAGCTCAAAATGATCAAGATCCGGGTGTTGCTGAGTCTGCTAAAGCTGCATTAGATAGATTAAATCAGATATAATTTGAATTTGATTTGATTTATAAAAACTAGATAAATTCCTTTCTTTAAATAAATAAGCCCCTGCAAAGGGGCTTTATTTTTGTTATATATTTGTTTTTATTAGAAATCTTCAAAACTATACGGTTTGTTTTTCTTTGTAAGATTCCGGAATTGGTGCACAATTTTCATATCCTGCAAGTTCTGATATTTGCTTGCACCATTCATATATTATCTCATCATCTTTTAGAGTATATGAAATTGGTTTACCAACTCTGATAATGACATTTCTTCTTGTAAAAGGTTTTAATTTTGGATATCCGTCCCAATTTGCGATTGCAATAGGTACAATATCTGCTTTTGCATTTTTAGCAATGGCAGCAAAACCTTTTCTTATATCTTCAAGTTTTCCGTAAGGTCTTGTACCACCTTGAGGGAAAATTCCTAAGGACCAGCTTGTACTAACAATATCTCTTACTGTTTTAAATGTTGCAATTTCAGGTTTTGTTCTATCGACAGCAAAAGCACCAAGCCTTTTTACCAGCCAACTTAATTTTTCAGTAGGTTCAAACAATTCTTTTTTAGCCATAAAAGCTATTGGACATAATGCTGCCATTGCAACCATTGTTGGGTCAAATATTGAAACGTGATTGGCCGCATAGATATATTTCCCTTTTCTTGCTTTTCTAGCTGGAATATTTTCTCTTCCTTCAATTTTATAGTTATAGAATATATTAAAAAATCCAAAAACTACGATATACAGAAAACTCATATAAAATATAGTTCTGAAAATATTATATTCTTTTGCATACCTCCTATTGAAGTTCCTCACTTCTTTAGCCATTCGTACCTCCATTAGTTGTTGTTTCTTTTGAGTTCTCTATATATTTAAATCCTGTTAACTCTTGAATTTGTTGAATCCATTTTTCTTTAACAATTTCAGGATCTTTTTCATAAGGAATAGGTTTTCCGATATTTACTATAATTTTGCCTGTAAAAGGTAATCTTTTTACTTCATTAGAACCAATAATTCCTACTGGTAGTATATTACATTTTGTGATTTTGGCAAGTCCTGCAAAGCCTTTGGTTACGCCTTTTATTTCACCAGGTACACCTCTTGTTCCTTGAGGAAACATTCCAAGTACCCAGTTACTTTCTTTTATAATTTTAACAGTTTTTATTGTTGAAGGTCCTAAGCTTTCTCTATTAACAGCAAACGCTCCTAACCAATCAATCCACCATCTTAAAAACGGAATATCAAAAAGTTCTTTTTTAGCCATAAAAGATACACTTCTTGGCATAATAGCAACTATTAGTGGAGGATCTAAGGTTGATAAGTGGTTTGGACAGATAATATAATCATTATCTTTTGGTACATTTTCTAAACCGTTAACTTCTAGTCTATATACAAGTTTTAGTCTTATCATATAGCCTATTTTGCATACTAAAAACTGAAATAATGATCTCCATATATTAAATTGAGAAGCTTTTCTTGATGAATATTGTTTTTTTTGTTTAGCCATTTTCGCTCTCCAATCTGTAATGCTTTTATTATACATAAAAATTTTCACATAGACTATATATTAATGTATATTTATTGTATTATCTTTTTGATAGAAGGAGAGATGATGTTATGGCAGAATTGAAAAAGTCTGATAATGAATTAGAAAATGAATTGTTTAAAAGTGTATATTCAAAAACACCTGATTATATAAAAAATCTTGATTTAATGAATTTTGATAATAAAGGAGCTTTTACTTTTACCTTAAAGAAGGAGCATTTGCTTCCGTATGATGAAAAAAACAATCCTGAGGGCTTGAATTTAGAAGATTGGTTTGCAAATTATGCTAAAGAGGCAAAAGTTTCAACTGCAGGAATTAGAGGTCCGCAAAATATTTTATTTCCTCAAGATACAAGATTTCCTATTAACTTAGTAGGTATTGTGTTAGCTACTTTAGCTAAGGCTCTTGTTGCGAAAGAAAAATACCCTGATAAAAGAATTGTAAAAGTTGCGGGTTGTGAAGTTAGATATAATTCAAAATTGTTTTTGGATGCTATATCAAGAATTCAGGCTGCTTACGGTATTGAAACTATTGTTCCTTATGAAAGAAAAACTATTCCAATATGGTTAGCTTCATTTTTGGCATTTAAGTTAGACTTATTAGGTGGGGAATATATTACATCTAGTCATGGTATTTCAGTTAAGAATGCTACAAAGGATTTGAATTGCCAAGGAAGCCAATATTTACCTGAAGAGTCTATGGAATTTGTTAATAAAATTCAAGAAATCTTTGATGAAGTTAAGGCTAAAGGTTCTTATGTTATTAAAATTGAGGCAGAAGATAATCCTTTGATAAATGAATCTTTAATGAAATCTATTGATGACGGTGTTGATTTGTATGTTGAATATCTAAAATCAGGCGTTGCAAAAGATGTTAATTTAGATTTAATAAAATCATTCAACTCAAAGATTGCAATAGAAAATGTTGGAGGTTCTGCTTATCGTACTTTATCAAGAGTTTTGAATAAGTTAGGAATATCTGATAAATTCGTTTGGTTTGATATTGAAGAAGATCCGTTTTTCCACTCTATTGGGAAATATGATGTTACACCTAAAGGCGAAAAAGCTTTTTATGATTATTCAGTAGATGCAACTGTTGTTGCAAACAAGGCTGATGGAACAAAGTTTTTCCCTGTAATTGATACTTTACATTATGAGGAAAAGTTAAAAGATTTCCCTGTCGGTACAGCTGTTTTAATTACAGATCCTGATCATGATAGATTAACTATTACTCAAACGGAATCAGCTAAGCGTATTCCTGATCTTGAAAAACTTGGTGTTGATTATATTAAACTTGATGATGATAGAGTTTTAACAGTCTTTACTGCAAACCAAGCTTTCTTAATGATTATGGATTTTTGGGCTAAACAGTTAAAATCTCAGAATTTGTGGAATAATCATCCTAGATTTATGATAAAAACTACAGCATCAGCTTTGTCTTGGGATGAATGGGCTGCAAAAAATGATGTTAAAGTTATAAATGTTCCTGTTGGATTTAAAGAAATTGCCAACATAATGAAAAAAGTAGAATTAAAAATTAAAACATCTCCTGATAAAGAAGTTATCTTGGATGATGTATTTGGCAATTCAATCAATCTTGGTGTAAATCCTAGATTATTATTTGGCGGTGAAGAATCCGGCGGTATGATTATGGGTACTGAAGATTTGATTAAATCTCAACATGGTAGATGTGCAGTTGCTATGAGAGAGAAAAGCGCAACTGAAGCTATCATAGTTGCTTCTGCTTTAATTTCTGAATTAGCGTCTTTCCATATTTCATTATCTGAGTATTTAGCTAATGTATTTAATAGAAATAAAATTATCGGTCGTTATGATACAAGAGTTGATATTGCTTATTATAATGAATCGGAACCTGATATTAATAAATTAAAACAAGCTAAAATTGAAGGAGAAGCTTTAAGAACTAAAAATGATTTATTCTATTTGTCTTTAGCAATTGCAAATAAAAAAGGTTTGATTACATTAGAAGATGTTGTTAAAGTTTTAAATGACAGATTTGCTTCTGAAGGTTTGAATTTTGATAATTTGAAATCAATCAAGTTTGTAGGAGATGGAACATATCTGGAATTTGATGATAAATATATCGAAATTAGACCATCAGGAACTGATGCTAAAACAAAAGCTTATGGTGGCGGTATAAGTAAAGAAGATATTGAACATTATGCTTCAGTTTTAGGCAATTATTCAGGAGAGAGAACTTATTTCCATCAATCATTAGTATCTGAGGAATTTTACAATTCAGCTAAGGATATTGCTATGGAATATTATTTGAAATTCGTTGATAAGGATGCAAATAATGAACCTTTTGAAATTCCTGAATATAATTTCTAATAATTTAAAATTGTAATATTTAATTTATAAATAAAAAGGGTAATCGCTTGATTATCCTTTTTTACTTGTACCAAAAGCTTTTTATTGT
>CASEYP010000024.1 GCA_949292185.1 uncultured bacterium | reverse complement strand
CACTTGATTTTTAATATTTTTTTATATATATTTATATTATATAGCCGCAGACAATTAGTCCAGATGAGCGAAAGCAAGTCGGTTAAATGGCAAAAGTCAGCTAATCGAGGTTACACAGTTAGAAAGTAAATAGTTAAAATATATAGACTTTGTTTGTGTAGATTTTGCGGTTAAAACTAGGAAAGCAAAATCTTTTTTAGTTTAGAAACAGGTCGATAAAAAAAGATTGTAAAAGATTACAGTCAGGTAACACTAAAGGAGCTAAAAATGGCAACAAGAGCATTTAAAGAAGCAAAAATAGATGCTATAAAAGCAAAAATCGAAAAGTCTCAATCAGTAGTTATTACAGAATATCAAGGACTAACAGTTGAGGATATCACAAAATTAAGACGTGAAACTCAAAAATTAGGCGGCGATTATATGGTTACAAAAAATACATTGGCTAAAATCGCTGTAAAAGGTACTGAATATGAAGCATTAACAGAAAAATTGACTGGACCAATCGCATTAGCTTTCGGTTTTGAAGATCCTGTTGCTCCTGCAAAAGCTGTTGCTAAATTTATCAAAGAAACTAAGAAGGCTTCAATTATTGGTGCTGTATTAGATGGTAAATTATTAACAGAAGCAGAAACAAAAGCATTGGCAGAACTTCCATCAAAAGAAGAACTTTACGCAAAAATGCTTGGATCAATCAATTCACCAGCATCTGGTATCGCAAACTCTATCAACGCTGTACTTACTCAACTTACAAGAGCTATGGCAGCAGTTCGCGATCAAAAAGCTGCATAGTCTTAAGTTTAGGCTATCAGTTTAGAACAAATTTATTAACTTAGTAGAAAAACAAAAATACAATAAAGGAGAAAAACAATGAGTGTAGAATCAATTTTAGAATCAATCGAAAAATTAACATTATTAGAAGCAGCTGAATTAGTAAAAGCTATGGAAGAAAAATTCGGCGTATCTGCAGCAGCTCCAGTAGCAGTAGCAGCAGCTCCAGCAGCAGCAGCTCCAGCTGAAGATGCAGATGCTGAAGTTTCAGTTATCTTAGCTTCAGTTCCAGCTGATAAGAAAATCGCTGTATTAAAAGAAGTTAGAACTTTAACTGGTTTAGGCTTAAAAGAAGCTAAAGATTTAGTTGAAGCAGCTCCAAAAGCAGTTAAAGAAAACATCAAAAAAGACGAAGCTGAATCAATCAAGAAAACTCTTGAAGCAGCTGGTGCTGTTGTTGAAATCAAGTAATTATATTTCAATATTTAACAGTTTAAAAAGGGTAGTCATCTTATGGCTACCCTTTTACTATGTTTGATTTTTGCTGTATAATATGTTATTATTAAAATGTAAATCTTTAAGTGAAAAGGAGCTTTATATATGGATATGCCTTATGTTTACGCCGCACTTGCAATTATGTTGATTGTTTTTGCAAGAGAGTTTTTAAAGAAACGTTATGGCTTTGATATGGATAATGTAGATCTGAATAGGGTAAAATCCGAGTTTAATATTATTAAACAGAAAGTTCAACATAAAGAAAGCCCTAAAAATGAAGTTGATTGTGTAATTAAACGTAGTTCTGGGGAGAAATCTTTATTACTTGTTGATGTTGGTGCTAATAAGGCTACAGTTATGGCAACATTAAGACAGATAACCAGTATTGATTATACTTCTGCTAAAAAGATTGTTGAATCCGCTCCATTAATATTTATGGAAAATATCTCAGACGAAGAAGCTGATTTAACTAAAAAGGCTTTGGAATTTGTTGGGGCAAAGGTTGAAATTAAATAATAATTGATTTTATATTTGATAAAAAAATACCGAACTATCAAGTTCGGTATTTTTTGTTATAGATATATAGTTTTATATAGTTAAGATGAAACCGCCTTTATCTGCATTTTTAAGAGCTTCGCCTTCAATTTTAGCTCTAAGATTTTTTATATATTTGTAGACATAATCTCTTGGAAGATCAAGAAGATTAGCCAAATCTTTTGCATAAACAATTTTATTTCTATGAGCAGAGAAGTAGTCAAAAACTTTTTGTTCTCTATCAGTTAAAGATTTTTTAAATACAACTCTCACTTCATCTCTCAATGAATCTCCAGTTGAAGTATTTTCAATTGCTTTGATAGCCTCTTCAGCTTTTGCAGATTTTGTTGTAGTCTTTTTAGCTGTGGTTGCAGCTTTTTTGGTTGTTGTTTTTTTAGATGTAACCTTAGGTTCTATTTTCTTAGGTTCAGTATGCTTAACTTCAGTCTTTGCATTTTTTACAGGTACATCATCATCAATTTTAAGATTTTGAGCAGAGAAAGGTGATATATAAAGTTCTTTTTCTCTTTCGTAAGCTCTGTCAGCTATTGAACTTAATCTTTCAACTTTACCATTCCACTCTACTTCTTCAGAAACAACAGGTTTACCGTGTAAAACGATATCAATCAAGTCATTAGTTTCTTTCTTTTCTTCGACCTTTTTCCCTAATCTCGCAGCAAACTCCTCGAGTGTAATCTTTTCTAAAGAGCTTCTCCATTGTTTTATCTCTTCCTTGCTCAGATATTCTGACATTCAAACATCTCCTTACTGAAAACTATTCCTTAAATATATCCTTTTATACCCTTTAATTTAGCATAAAACTTATTCCATGACTCAAAATGTTTCGCAACGTAAATTTTTATTTAAAGTTATTTACATTTATCAAAAATATATTGATTTTTTTTTATGGATGATTACGTTAAAAGCTTGAATATTACTTAATTTTGCTCAAGTAATCTTGTGCTAATTTTACCAAATTTTGCAGATAAATTATCTATAAAATGGATTAAATACAATTCAGGTTCAAGATCTTTTTGATCCAAATCAATAATAGCTCCCCATTCAGCTCTTCCGTGGTGAGCAGCAATCATTTTCGCTACCATTTTGAATCCTGCAGTCATACAGATACTAAAGCCGTATTGAGAATGCGAAATCCATTCTTCTCTGAAGTTTGGAGCATAATCTATAAGTCCGGTTTCTGTATCTATTGTGTATTCAAAAATTTTGCCAAAATCGTGCAATAAGCACGCAGCATAAATTTCATCTTCATTTGTTTTATATGTAAATTTTGCCATATTTAGTTCTGCAAATTGAGCGCATTCTACTGTGTGTACAAGTAGTCCGCCAATATAGTTGTGATGCATAAGTTTAGCTGCAGGCATAATTCTGAATTGTTTTTCATATTGGCTAAATTTTTCTGCAACAAAATTATGCAATTTTTCATCTTTAATTTTGTTAATATAATCTTGAAGTTTTGACCAATATTTATCTATTTCATCATTATTCAGACCAAGTTTAGCTTCTTTAACAAGTTCAAGAGCTGATACAAGGCAGTTGTTGAATTTTTCATTGAAACTTGCTGAAACAATTCTGACTAAATTACCTGTTCTAAATATTTTATTATCGAAACGATTAAGTGTTTCTTCCCAGAGAATACAATTTAGTAAAGTATCATCAACGGTATTTTTCAGTTGAAGTTTACCCATTTTTGTTCCGGCTTTGGTATCTCCTATAGAGAATATTACAACTTCATAAATATCTTCTGTGCTAAACATATTTTTATCCTTTTAATTAATTTTTGTCTCTGTTTATAATTTTGTCTTCTTGACCCCATACAAATGAAGATCTAATTTCTTCACCTATTTTTTCTATAGGGTGAGAAAGATTTTCTTCTCTTAATTTGTTAAAGTTTTTGCATCCTGTTGCCATTTCATTTGTAAATTCATCGGCGAACTTACCTGATTGAATATCTTTAAGAATTTGGCGCATCGCATTTTTAGAAGCTTCTCCGATAACTTGAGGGCCTCTTGTCATATCACCATATTCTGCGGTATTTGATATTGAATATCTCATATCAGCTAATCCGCCTTGGTTTACAAGATCAATTATAAGTTTCATTTCGTGCAAAACTTCAAAGTATGCCATATAAGGAGAATAACCGGCTTCTGTTAAAACTTCAAAACCTGCTTTCATTAAAGCTGAAACACCGCCACAAATTACTGCTTGCTCTCCAAATAAGTCTGTTTCGGTTTCTTCTTTAAATGTAGTTTCAATAATTCCGGCTCTACCGGCACCTATCGCAGATGCGTAAGATAATGCTACTTCTTTGGAATCTCCAGTCGGATCTTGGTAAATTGCAATTAAAGACGGTACGCCTTTACCTTCTGTATATTGACTTCTTACAGTATGTCCAGGACCTTTTGGGGCTACCATTATAACGTTTATATCAGATGGGGGAACAATCTTTTTATAGTGAATGTTAAATCCGTGAGAAAACATCAGGTATTGACCTGAGTGCATATTAGGTTTTATTTGTTTTTCGTAAACTTGAGCTTGAAGTTCATCAGGAATAAGAATTTGTACTATATCTGCCCATTTTACGGCATCTTCAATTGATAAAACTTTAAAACCGTAATCTTTAGCTTTAACTTCGGATTTCCCGCCTTTTCTAAGTCCTAAAACTACCTCGCATCCTGAATCTTTTAAATTCATAGACTGTCCGTAGCCTTGTGAACCAAATCCGATAATAGCAATTTTTTTAGACTTTATTAATTCTTGATTAATATCTTTATCAAGATAGATTTTTAAACTCTCCATACACACACCTCGATTTCTTTTTTGCATATAATTTTAGCACGAATATATAATGCGGTAAACAAATTTTTCGATAAATGAGCAATAAAAAACAGAGAAGAACATTTGTTCTTCTCTGTCAAAAGCTATAAAACTTTTATCATCTTTTAAATTACTATTTAGCAGATGTTAATACGTATTTAGCAGCATCTGAAGCTGGTTCAACAGTTGCATCGTGGAATACGATTGGGAATACATCTGTCATGTTTTGAGCGTTGTTTTTAACGATACATGGATCTTCAACAGCTGTAGAAGCAGTAGCACCAGCACCTGAACCTGCAGCATTTGGAGTACAAGTAACAGCTTTGTTAGGTAATGTAGCACCGTTTACATCGATGAAACCACGGCATAATGGATGGCTATCAATCCAAGTACTATTCATTTGTTGTCCAATAGGTAATTCACAAGATACAGCACCAGCGTTAAATGCAACGATAGAACCATCAGCTAATGTATAAGCTAGGTAATCACCATATGCTGCATCGATGGCGCCTTGAGCTTGGTTTTGGATTGAATAAGCTGTTGCTGAAGTTGTCCCATCAGCATTTGTAGTTTGTCTTGTAATATTAGTAACCTTACCTTGGTAAGTTTGACCAGTTAATGTACCGTTTAAGATAGCACAGAATGACATTGTTGAATCTGGGTGCTCAAGAGTAATTACACCTTGAGCTGTACCTTGGTTACATGGTACTGAAGTACCAGCATAGTCAAAGTCATACTGAGCTTGAGCCATCAAACCTGCTTGGTTCAATGTTGATAATGTTTTCTTAAATTGTGAACGGTATTTTGCACCGTTTGTGTTAGCGATCAATGTAGGAATAGTCATTGCTGCTACAACACCAATGATACCTAAAGTGATCAAAACTTCTGCCAAAGTAAAACCGAATCTTTTTGTCATAATCTTTTCACCTTTCTTTTAAATAAAACTAACTATAACATACGCTTTACATATCGATTATATTACTATTTTTTCAAAAATCTGTCAACTATATGGAGGATTTTTCCAGTAGTTGACAGTTTTTTCGGGGTTATTCACTATTGTGATAACACTTTATTAGCAATTCTTTATCCTCATTTTTATTAATACTATAGTCTTATTTATCCCAAAATTCTTAGTCGAATAACATTAATTATTAAAAATTAATACTTTAGAATTATTTTTTTATTGAAAACTACCTCGAAACTCTTATATATCAATAAAATTTTTTTGTAACAATTTATTAATATTTTATTTTTTATTTTGGCTTTATTAACTTTTGTAAAAGGGTATTCCAGCTAAAATAGGTTAAAACTTAGCCTATTTGGTTTTCTCCGAGTAAAAATACGTTCCAGTTTGTAGATTCTTGTTTTACAGGTTTGTAGAAGTCTTTAACCAGAATTTGCTGGGTTTGAATTGGGGTATAATTCTTTGATTGAAGGTAATTGCCAAAATCTTCTGCGTTTTTAGTGTATTTTTTTTGTTTTATGAGAGGGTAAAAGGCGTGTTTTTTTCGTGCAATTTCGCACAACATAGTATTTATAATTTGGTCGTAGTCAAATTCATAACCGCTATTTGTTGTAATATCAAGGATATAATTCAAGTTATCGCTTGTTGTTATTGAAAAATAACCTAAAATGTGTCTATCATCTTCTATTACGTATCTTATTTTGTAATAGTCTGTAAATCCATAAAACGGATTGTCTTGAAATTCTTTTTCATGGCGTAGCATTGAAGGTTTGTACATATTTATAAGTTCAGAATTGTATAGTTGTGCAATTTCTTTGGCATCAGATTTTTGTGCGTATCTCCATTTTAAATCTGATTTTTCAGGTTTTGGGTGTTCTATTTTCCAAAGAACTTCGGATGCACATTGTCTAAAGCCACAACCATTTATGAATAAATTAAACAATTCATCGTGGCATTCATCTATTGTTACGGTGAATGAAGTTGCACCTTTCCCGCCTAATTTATGAATTACGTATTCAACCAGTTGTTTTGCTATTTCGTAGTAATTTTCTTTGAAGATTAATTTTGTAATGTTTATTTTGTAAGGATTGCCGGGTGTTTTTGCAATGGTGATTAGGCCTAAAATCTCATTTTGTTCAAACAATATAAATGATTCTGATTTGAACTTTAATTCTAGTGGCAGCATTGCATTTAGATAACCGATAGGCTCTTCCATTAGTGATTTTGCAAGTTTATCGTTATCATCGGTGCAGAGATATGATATTAGTTGTTTTAATTTCGGATAATCAAAATATGTTAATCTTCTTATTTGCATATTAGTATTATAAGCATTATTTTATATCGGTGCAAGTCGTATTTTTGATTTAAAAATCCTGTTAAGAGTTTTGCTTAACAGGATTTTTTAGCGAATTATATTTAATGTTAAATTTAGCCTCTTTCAAGTTCGTATATTCTAAAATCACTCGGCTCAAGTTTATCAAAGTGTATGCTGTCCATATTTTCAATCGGTTGAGCTTCAAAATCATTTTCGTTGAAAATATATTCGTGTTTTAGATTGTAGTCGCTAGGAATGAATATTTCTTTATCAAAAATAGCATAGCCTTCAACAATTTCTCTGTAATTTTCGCCTGTTGCTGCGGTTTTAGTAATTTTTTCTGTCGGGTATTTGTGATTTGAAACGATAAGATATGCAGTTTTCATTGGTTCTCTTGTGATTAGCCAAGCACTAAATCCATCGTCATCATCAATAATAATTTGGGCTTCACCTTTATTTATAACATTATTATTTTTTACAAATCTGTCGATTGCATCAAATTTTTTGTAAAAATCTTCATTTAATGCTCTTTTCATAGCAACTTCTTCGCCAATTGTATATTCTGTTCCGCCTTGAGTATAGCTTTCATCGCCATCAACATACAACATAGGGCGTTGTGCATATTTACCTCCCGGTAAAAATTTATATTTAAACCATTTGTATAGAGCTCCTTTTTCCCCTAATTGTCCTGGGTATTGGTCTATACAATGAAACTCACCATCTTGGTTGTTATATGTCTTTAGGATAGATAGCATATTCCCTTTTTTGAATTTAGAATTGTAATTTGCTAAATCTTGGTTATCATCACAAATTTTTTCAGGAGTTTTGTCAAACTGAGAAACAATATCATTTCCCCATAACAAATCGAATTTCATATCCTGATGGTATTCTTTGTAATAATGATCCCAAAGCATATATTCTGCTAAAGTTGCGAAATATGGGAATTTCTTTTTCATAGTTGAATTTAGTTTTCTTAATACGTAGCGAGGGGCTCTGTAACTTATTGGAACACCGTTACGTTCAGAAACTTCATCAACAACGTGGTCAATATGGTCAACTCTAAATCCGTCAAAATTGTAATCTTTTTGAAGTTTAACCATACTATTTATAAATAATTCAATTACATCTTCGTTGAATTTTCCATTTTCAAGGTTAACGAAATAGTAAGGTGTTTGGCAATCAAGGTTTGCAAATGCAGTAACATCATCACCTTTGTAGTCAAAATGTTTAAATACAGGATATCCGCCACATTCGCTCATTCCATCATATACAGGAACTCCTGCAGAACACCAAGCGCCACCTGGTGCCGGCCATAAACCTTCGTTCATTAGTAATTGAATTGTCTCAATTTGTTTTGTAATATCGCTTTCTTCAAGTTTTTTCTTATCATTTTTAAATTCGTGAACTTTTGCAACAAGTTCTTTTACTCTTTTGTGAATTTTCATTTGATAAGGCTTTTCAAGCATTGCATTAGAAAATTTCTTTTTATATTCAATCATAATGCCTTCAAAGTTGTTATATAACTCTTGGAATGCCGGACTAAGATCTCCTGCACTGCCTTGAAGTCTTTGAATATATACATCTTTTGCAATTTGAATATCATCTTGGTCGTGATCTTTTGATAGAAATTCTGCGACTTCTTCGACTTTTGCAATTAATTGTTTTTGAAGTTCAGTTATGTCATACCATCTTGCAACTTGAGGGTTTGCAAGTACAAATTTTGAAAAACGTCCTGTTTGAGGAAGTATATCATAAATTACAGGATGACCTGCAAGTTGTGCCATTTCTATAAAAATTTGAACTTGTTTTTTTGCATCCATTCCTGTTATTTCTTCGATATGAGAATCTTTCAATTTTGGACTAACTTCGCTGCTTTTTGGCAAATAAGCACAACCAAATTCTCTTGGGTGGAATGGAATTAAATAAATTGTTGTATTATATATTCCATTACTTTGATTTCCTGTTGGTAAAATTAATAATTGTTTCAACCAGTCAATGAATTTTCCTGGTTCAGTTGATTTATTACCATTACCTAATGCTGCCAGGTTTATTAGTTTGATATTATGTCCTTCGCGTTTAAACCAATCAGAATTTTTTTCTTGGTGTCTTGATAGAACACTTATCTGGTTGTTTTTAAAATGAAATTTACCGTTTTTGAATACATTATTTTGTTTCCACTTTTCTTCCAGGGCAAAAAGTGTTTCTTCAGGTGTTAATTCATCCAGAGCTTTTTGAAATGGATATGTTAAATATCCATATTTTTGAATGTGCATGGATAAATATTTCTTTCTTAATTCTGAAATGTTGTCAAAAGAATACTCTTGTTTTAATTTTTCATAAACACTATTTAGTTCTGCGTCTTTGGCTAATTCTTGCTCTCTCTTCTTAAATAATAAATTCAACATAAATATCTCCCTATTATGTAATAAAAATTATATCATAAGAAAAATTTTATTTTGCAATATTAAATATTACCTACCAGACTAATGGCATTATTACCTTTAAGGTATAAATTTGTAGGTGAACAGTGAGATTACCCAGCTTTATTAATAGGAATGGAGATTAAAAAATGGTTACAAAAGAAAAACAAATTTCAATAGTTATTGTTGAAGATTTTAAATTAACAAGAGTAGGGTTAAGATGTGCATTGAATGCAAATCAGGATTTGAATGTTGTTGCTGAATCTGAAGATGCTATAGATGGTTTGAAACAAATTGAAAAGTTCCATCCTGATGTAGTTTTAATGGATTTAGGTTTGCCTATGATGAACGGTATTGAAGCAATGGTAAAAATTAGGGAATTTTCTTCTGATATCAAAATTATTGCACTAACTTCTCATGATAGAGAAGAAGAAGTTGTAGCGGCATTAAGTTCAGGAGCTAACGCTTATTGTTTAAAAGATATTGATCCTGCAAAATTAGCTGATGTAATTAGGGATGTTTCAAAAGGTGTATGTTGGATAGATTCAGTTGTTGCAAATTTAGCATTAAGGTCTATTCCAAAAGTAGATAATGTAGGTCTGTTGGGTTCACAAGTTTCCGAACAGTCTAGAATACCTTTAACTGAAAGAGAATTTGAAGTCTTAAAACATCTTGTGGCCGGTAAAAGTAATACAGAAATAGCAAAAGAATTAATCGTAAGTGTTCATACTGCAAAGGCTCACGTATGCTCTATACTTCAAAAAATGTGCGTAAATGATAGAGTACAAGCAGCCGTAAAAGCTGTAAAAGAAGGAATGGTATAGTTTAAGTTTTATAATTTACTTGTATCAAGAACATAAGCAGCAGCTGCTGATGCCGGTTCTACTGTAGCGTCGTGAAAAACAATAGGGAATACATCTGTCATGTGTCCTGCGTTGTTTTTCACAACACACGGGTCAGCAGATCCTATTCTATTTTCACCTGTTGAGCAGTTAACTTCTCTATTAGGAAGCGAAACGCCATTAACATCTACAAATCCTACGCATGTAGATAAATCTAATCCGCCTCCGCTACCTTCAATAAAGTTTTGTGTTATTCTTGAACCAAGAGGTAGTTCACAGTGTACGGCATCAGGATGAAAAGCTACAATCATACCATCTGATAATGTGTAGGTAAGGTAATTTTCATAATCTGCAGGTATTGTGTCTCTTGTTTCAAGTTTGTATTCAACGATTTGTTGATCGCTGGTATATCTTTTTAAGTTGGTTAGTTTACCATAGTATGCAACAGAAGATAATGTTCCGTTAAAAATAGCACAAAAAGACATTGTTGTATCAGGATGTTCTGTTGCTGCGGTTTCTCTTGTTGAAGAACATTTTACACTTGTTCCTGCAAAATTAAAATCATATTGTGATTGAGCCATAAGACCTGCTTGGTTTAAGGTGGATACAGCTTTTTTAAATTTGCTTCTATATTGAGCTCCACTAACGTTTGAAAATATTACAGGAATTGTCATAGCTGCAACAATGCCTATAACTCCCAATGTAATTAAAACTTCTGCTAAAGTAAAACCTTTGTATTTTTTCATAACCCGCTTTCAAAATATTCCTATATTATAATTATTTCGTATTTTTTATATTTGTCAATTATTTAAGTAAAATATTATGAATAATTTTAATTATGTATAATCCATATTTAGTAGCTCTGTTAAAGTCTCAGATGGTAAACCTATTACGTTATCAATAGCTCCTTCTACTTTTTTAACATAGCCATCCGGCAATTCTTGTATTCCATAAGAGCCGGCTTTATCAAACGGTTTAAAGTTTTCTATATAATAATGTATTTGCTCATCTGTTAAGTTTTCAAAGGTTACATAAGTTGTTGTTGATTTAATCTTATACTTAAGATTTTCCGAATTTACGACAGCAACTCCTGTTACAACAAAATGGGTTTTGCCTGATAGCATTTTTAGCATGTTATATGCATCTTGTTTGTCATGAGGTTTTCCTAGAATTTTATTATCAATTACAACGATAGTATCAGCACCTATTACAAGTGCAGGATAGCTTAAATCCTTTGCTACATATAAAGCTTTATTGTATGCTAAATTTTCAACGTAATCATAAGAAAAAACCGTCTGATCATGTGGTTCCACATAAGAAGACGGGATAATTTCAAAATCTAAATTAAGTTTTTTTAATATATCTGCTCTTCTTGGAGATGAAGAGCCCAGGATAATTTTTCCCATAGTGTGAGTCTCCTTGTTTCTTGTTATTGTTTACCAAAAACAAGTTCAATTCAACTCAAAACTTTTATTATCGTTGACCCAAAGATTTTTGGTACCTTGCGGTTCTTGCATTTATCGCATAGCAAGCTATATTGAGTCGTTGCCTCAATTCCATCATGTTTCGTAAAGTAGAAGCGTAATCATTCATAGCTTCCATCATTTTATTAGGATCAACCATTGATTCCATATTTTCATGGTTATCAACTCGTTCTTCTTGATATTTTTGTACTAGCATCTTATCGATGTAATCTTCTGCGCCAACACCCATGCGTTGTCCTCCCTATCGATTTATATTATCCTGTTCCTGTAAAAAATATATCCTAGATATTCCTTATATAATAATAAAGTTTTTTTCGTCTTCAAAATTGCCTTTTTTATAAAATTTATATTTACAAATCTTAATATTAGGGCAATTTTAGGTTATCATAAAACTTATATCGTCAGTTATGGAAGTGTTAAATAATTGTAGAAGTTATCAAAAATATTTACCGCAGTATGAATCTTGGCGTGATGAGAAGGATTTGGATACTGAAAAACGTCTTGAGTATTTGAAAAACCATCCTGATAAAATTTCATCAGAAGATGTTCAGCGCGGAAAAATCTTATTGCACGCAATTGATGTAATGGATGAGTATTCTCAATCAAATGCAGAGGATATGGAAGTTGCAACAGAATTTGCGACAAGTCAGATTGTATCTTTAGCAACATTTGCCGGCATGATTTTGGGTGCTCCACTGTCAGCTTTAAAAGGTGTTAAAAATTTAGCTGCAAAAATATCAAAGAATGTTCATGGCGCTGGCATGATTGTAAGTGTATTACCTTCAATAATTGGTATGTGCGTTGGTACTGCTGTAAGCTTTCCTGCAATAATGTGGGCAACTAAGACTCAAGTCAGTGCATCTCGTAAAGGTCGTTTTGAAGCTATGCGTACGGATTTAAAAAATCCGGCAATTTTTGCAGTTTTAACTCCTGAACAAATGGAAAAGGCTAAAAATGATGCGAAAAATGTAAAATTAGATGAAAAAGAGAAAAAGCGTTTTGAAAAAGGTAACGGAATTGGTGTAAATCCTACGGATTCTTTTAAAACTTTGAAAAAATATTATTCAAAAGGTGGAGAATACGAAAAACAAAAAGCTGAATTTGATGCAAAATTAAAAGAAAATGAAAAATATTTTGATAAAGTTCAATTAACTGATGAGCAAGTTAAAAGTGCTAAAAGAGATCAGCAACTTTTGACCAATATTGTTAGAAAGCTTGATATAGCATCTCAAGATTATGCTGAAAATGCAGAACTTGCGACAAACACTCTTACAGCATTAGCCCTAGGTACAGGTGGTTTAGTTGGTTGGGTATCAAATAAACTATTAAAATTGTTAAAAGTTAAGGGCGGACCTTTAAGTAAAGTTCTTCCGTGGGTTGTGGGTGCAGCTATTCCGCTTGGTATGGCTATTTATTCAGCCAAAATTCAAAAACAAGCTTCTCGTATTGGTAGATTTAAAGTTAAACAAGAAATGCAAAAAAATCCTGCATCTTTAGTTTATGTCGATAGTAAGGAAACTGAAGGTATGAAGGATGTTAAACTTCCACCAAGAGCTAAGAAGCCAAATATATTTATTTTCTTTGTACAATTGCTTAAAGATAATAAAGAATATCAAAAATATAGAAAAACTGAATTTTTAGATCATTTAAAGTTTAATAAAGCTGTAGAAAAGTTAGATTTATCAAAAGAACAAATGCAAGATGCCAAAACTCTTCAAATGAATGTGTTTAAAACATTTAATAAAGTTGATGAAAAATCTCAAGCATACTCAGAAAGTGTTGAAGCAGTCGGAGAAATTACAAAACAAGGTGTATCATTGTTTGGCTCATTTGCCGCAATGGGTATATCAATGGTTTCAATGTTAAAAATGCTTGAAAATATGGATAAAGCTGTTAAAAAGCCATCTATAGTAAACGTTATGTTAAAAACATTAGCTCCATTTGCAGTTGTTGTGTTACCTATCATTGGAATTGATATTTATACAACAAAGGCTCAGAAGAAAGCTTCAAGAGTTGCTGATATGTTGGCATTAAAAGAGTTGGAAGATTATAGACATTATGTTGACTATACCCAAAATAAGGCCGGTAATATTCCATCTTTAGATAATAAGTCTTTGGAAAATAAGAGTGAACCTTCAAAACTGGAACAAAATAATTCCAATTTAATAAAACGTTTTGCAAAGTAGAATTTATGCTATAATGTTAGTATGAAAGAGATTAATATAATCGCTCCGGTTAAAAAGCCAGAGGATATTTTAAAGTTTTCTGAAAATACAAGGTGTAAGGATTATTATGTTTATTATAACAAATTCTTAAATGGAAATTTTGAGTATATAAAAGAATTTGTTACTAATGCAAAGTCTGTGGATTGTCGTATCTTTGTGAATTTTAAACATGATATTGTCGAAGAAGAATTGCCGGAAATTAAAAAGTTCTTGAAATATTTGAAAAATTCAGGAATTGATGGAATTTTTATTAACAGTTTTGCGGTATTAGAGGCGATTAAAGTTTTTAAGTTTCCGTTTCAGGTTATTGCGGATTCTTATTTTGATATTCACAATTTGGCAGGAATTGATTTTATAAATAGCTTCCACAAGGTTACGGGGCTTATTATTACTGAGGAAATTTATTTAAAAAATATTCTAAAAATAAAAAAATATACAAGGCTTCCTTTAGCTATTGATTCCGATAATTTGCCTTGGTGCGCAGAAGATATTATTAAATTGAAAGCTATTGATAGTGTCGTTATTAAAGGTAAATTCAAAAGTTCAGATGATATTTTAGAAGGTATTGAACTTATCGAAAATATATTGGATAAGCCGAAATTATTTAAAAATCAAAAATTGCCGTTTAAGCATGTCCGAAAATCAATTTATAAAACAAATCATTTTTCAGGTGATATAGTTAGTGCGGAGGGTAAGGATTTTAAGTTCAGCAGAAATATAAAATCTTTTAACTGGGATGAATCTTTAAATTTGAGTGAAAGGTATAAAAATTATATAGATAAACTACCTTTAATTGATAAAAATAAAGTATTAAAATTATTGGAGAAATATCGAATAAATTTGAGATTAACATCATTATCTCAAACTCAAGAATTGAAAAAATATATTGAGGATTTGGGCTTTAATCCTGTGTATTCAATAGAATATGGCGAAATCGTTTCAACAAGCGATTTATCAAGCAGAAGTTTTTCTGAGGTAATAACTTATGTTAAAGATTTTTGTGCAAAATATGATATAAAGTTTCAATTATCTACACCAAGTATTTTAATTGAAAGGGATTTTGACAGGGTTTACGAATATGAAAAACAGCTTTTATTATCAGAACCTGAGCCAAGTTCTTTAATTATTAATAATATAGGATATTTTTGGTCATTTATAAATGATCCTGAAGTAAATTATATACCTTTTGAGATAGGTCAAGGTATAAATTTGTTAAACAGTATGTCTATAAAATGTCTTAATGAGTTAGCTCAAATTGATACTATAGATTTTACACCGTTTAAGGATATTTCATCTTTAGAAAAGATGTTAAAGAAGATAAAAAATGAAGTTCCAAATAAAAAGTATACAATCGCAGGAAATATAAGAGTTTCAAGTATGGGGTTATGCCCATTAAATAATGACAGTGCAATAGTTTCAAGACTTTCTTGTAAGGCACCTTGCTATAAGGGGCAATACGCTTTAAAAGATCCATCTTTGAAGAAGAATTTTCCATTTGTTTGTGATGGCTTTTGTCGTATGCACATGTTTGAAGATTGTATAACAGATGATTTTTCAAATTTAGATAAACTTTATGATATTGGTATTAATGAATTTATTTTTGATTTTAGTTCTCTGGATGCTAAGTATATCTCAATTTTATTTAATAAATTTTTTGATTATGTTTCTAATGTAAAATAATATAATTTACTAGTGTCAATTTTTGTTTTTTGAGCTATTATATATATAGTAGAAAAAATTAGGGATTTTTTGTCATGACACAAGCAAAATATAAAGAAAAAGTTATTGGTATACCTAGAGCAATGTCTTTTTATAACAATTACCCGTTTTATTATGGATTTTTCAATGATCTTGGTATAAAAATTATTTTATCAGATGTTACAACAAAGCAAACAATGTCTGAAGGTGCAAGTTTAGTAGTTACAGAAACTTGTTTACCTATAAAGGTATATATTGGACATATATTGAATTTATTGCACAAGGGGGTAGATATGATTTTAGTACCTTCTTTGCAATCTGTTGATAAGAAAATTTATAATTGTTCTAAAATCAGAGGATTGCCTGATTTGGTTAGAAATGTTATTAAACAACCTTTTACAATGATTGAAGCAACTTTAGATAAATCTGAAAAGAATCAAGGTTTGTATGAATTCTTGGCAGAGGCTGTAAAACCTTTTGGAATTACAGATATGAAAGTTATTAAAAGGGCTTCAAAAGCAGGTTGGAGATGTTATAACAATTTTCATGTTATGACAAAATCTGGAATGCCTTATTCAAAAGCACTTAGCTATGCTCTTCAAGGTAAAGTTGTGATTGCAAGCAAAAATAAAGAGTATCCAATTTCTGTAGCATTAGTTGGTCATGCTTATAATATTTATGACGAACGTGTTTGTATGAAAATTTTTGACAAATTGGAAAAAATGGATGTAGAAGTTTGTACATCATTGCAACTTTCAGATGAACAGTTAGATGAAGGTATTGTAAGTTTAGGTAATGAAAAATATTGGGCAAACGAAGATGAAATGACTGGTTCTGCCGGACATTACTTAAAAGATAATAAAGTTGATGGTATTATCACAATTACCGCGTTTGGTTGCGGACCGGATTCATTGATGGTTGAGAGAATTACTCGTCGTGCAAAACAGTTTAACAAACCTCTATTGAATTTGACAATTGATGAGCAAACAGGTGAAGCTGGTTTTGTTACACGTTTAGAGGCTTTTGTAGATATGTTGTTCCGTAAAAAACGTGCTAGAATTGTTAATAAATTAAATATTCAAGGTGGTAAACAAGAGTATTCT
>CASEYP010000023.1 GCA_949292185.1 uncultured bacterium | reverse complement strand
CCTTGTATCCAAAGCATGTCGTTCGAAATCCTTTTTGCCAAGTCGGTTACTCTGTCCTGACCATCCCATTGGGGTAAATGTTTCATATAATCCTGAAATGGGTGATAGGAAGAAATTTGAAAGGAATAGACAAAACGGCTGACATCCCGATCCCAACAGTTGATCCCTTGTTTCTTGGCTTCCAAGCACAAGGTATTCATTCCCCGTTGGTCGATACGGATAAAATCATCGTGCGTATTCCGTTTGCGAAATTCAGTACAGTCTTTCAACTGATTATAACGGAACTCATAATTTTCAGTCAGAAAAGTTTCCAATGAGAATAATACTTCATCCGGATTTTCATTTCGACCGGATGGCAGAGGAGTCCTCTGTTTTACCACTTTATCCATCTCACCAAAACATATTTTTCTGATCCATGCAGACCATTGATTCCAATAGTCTCTTACATTCATTTTCTGTGTTTTCATATTCGCTTATTTTTTGTTTTGAGACAAAAATAAGCCTATACACTTGTGATTTGCAAATAAATGCACAAGAATCTAATTTATTGAAAATCATCCATAAATTAATGTAAACCTCATATGAAACTCTTGAAAAAACAGTTATATATTATTTAATTCACTAATGTGATGCAATCAATTCATATTTGTAAATTAATTGAATCATATTTGTGAATTAATTAATTCACATTGGTGAAGCAATTAATAAATAAGATATAAATAAGAAATATTCGTTAGAAAAATAAGAGTTTTCCTGATGTTCTCCATAAAAAAATAATTTGAAAATAAATGCCAAAACCTATTTCACTTCCACATGATTTATGAACCTTTGAGAATAACAAGCAGAATAATTAAGCACGTATATATTTTATACGTATTATGAAAAATAGTATGTTAATGATTGTAGTTGGAAGTAAACCGTTTGGTGGGTGGCGTTCACACCAGTCTAATCGGTTTGATGATAAAAAAGCACTCTGAAAAGAGTGCTTTTTTAATAAAACTGTGTCGTTATTTGTTGGCTATTTCCCCACGCAGAATCTACTTTCCGATGCAGAAGTTACTATTTGCAAATATAAATCGCTGATAATCAGCGTATATTCATCCAATTATGGGGGACAGATACTATGCCGAGGGACGGAGGAGGGACGGAAAATATACAAGAATCTGCAAATGAAGCTGCCGTCAAAAATAAAATATACAAACATCTGCAAAGACGTTTTTCCAGTTCTTTGTATATTCACATTCGTTAACACGTATTTTTGCAGATTCTTGCAATCGCTGAAAATGGTGTGAAAGAGTAACCTTCAATTTTAGCTTCTTTAGGTACATTTATCTTTGCAGTTCTTTGTATATCTTTGTAATCTGACGAAAAATCGGAGTTTTTTTAAACTCAAAATCGTGTTGTTAAAAAGTGTTGGTTCTCATTTGTCTTAGCCTATAATGTGTTATTCCTTTTCTTTTAATCTTTGATCTTGACCATTCGGCATGACATTAATAGTAGTCGGAAGATAAATGGTTTAGTTTAGGTTATAGATATTTAATATGGGATTAAACTAAACCAAGCCCAGAAATTGATTCGGACTATCGCCCTTTTTTATTTT
>CASEYP010000022.1 GCA_949292185.1 uncultured bacterium | reverse complement strand
GTAATCACTCTATTTAATGCTTATTAACTCAATTACTCACTCTAGTCAATGTGAATTACTTCAATTACTCACTCTATTCAAAGCTTATTAAGTCAAGTAATCACTCTATTCAATGCTGAATACTTCAATTACTCACTCTATTCAATGCTTATTAAGTCAACTAATCACTAACCTCAATGCTTAATACTTCAATTACTCACTCTATTCAATGTTGATTACTTCAACTAGATTTTGTTTTTCTCAGAATCAATTATCTAATTTGATTAATTTACAAAAATTTTGTTTGTACATATAGTCTTATGAATAAAAGAAATCAAAATACAACATGAAAACTTTTTTATGTTTATTTGTGGATTATTTTCTTCAAGTTGTGATTTCAATTTCAAAATCAAATTCAAAATCATTTTCAAAACCCTCAATCTTTTCTAAACATGGAAATCTATCTTTAAGTTTTGCTGTTTTGCATATTAGATTTCCTTCGCGTATCATTGTTTGTAGTTTCTGAGTATCTTGAACAATATCGTGCAAAGTTTTGAATTGATATCTCTCTTGTTTTTCTTTTTCTTTCGTTTCTGCATCACTTGAGTATTTATTCCAAAGCTCCATGAGTGCATATGAAAGTTTAGTAATATGAGGATGAGAAGCATCACAGAATCTCGGAAGTTGTGAGTGGAAAGACTCGCATACATTGTTCGTGATTGGGTCGTCATGATCAATATTAATGAGATATTTTAAACTTTGATGAGATAGCCATTGCTCACAATAATACTCTAAAAATGTGTTTAAAGCTTGATTGTTCATTTGTTTTAGTTGATAAATTATCAGTTTTTTGTTTCTCTTTTTGGCAATGACAATGTTTTTGAATATTGAAAACAAAAGTTGTGATGTGTTGTTTTTGACAAATGTTGCTGTGATATATTTGTTAAGTGCAGAACAATAATGATAAAAACAACCATTAATTTGTACACCTTCATTAATTGTTTTCAAACCATTGATTAATGCATTTTCAAAATCACACATAACTCTTTGTATTTTACTAAAATCACATCCAAAATGTTTTAAATCTTCAAAAGTGCGAATGTAGGATTCTTCATTTCTCTGTGTCATTAAAACATGAATTAAAGGTAATGGAAAGCCTTCTTCATTAATGGTTAGAAAGTTTAATAATTGTCCTTTTTTAAACTCAGGTGAGGTGTCATCAAATGTTCCATCAACAAATAATATGTTGGATTTTTTTAATTGTTCCCTTTGTTTTGAAGAACAAAATGCTATTGTATGACGTGGATATTGAAGTACAAAAAGAAGTGGATCATCTGCCGAGCGTTTGTATTCAGTTGCACTTTGTAATATAGCATCAATAAAATTGACTTTGCGGGTCTCTTTTGATGCTGTCTGAACCATTTTTTCTGCCAGCTTTAAGTTTCCTTGAAGTGATGGTATTTCTTTTATAAGAGCATTAATGCATGAAAATTTTCCCAATGCTTTGTTTTCTTTCAATAATGTTTCGGCTTTTGAGACTCCATCAAAAAACAAATTTGTCATTACATTACAATCATGCTGAGATTGTTCAATACAATATTGATGGATGTTCTTTTTTAAAAGCTCAATTTTGTTATCACCAACAAGCCGTGTAGCGATACATGTTCCACACTGGCTGCATTTGTAATAACAGTGGGTTTCATTGTTTTGAGTTTGGTGGAATGTAACAAAATGACAAGGAGAATTATTGTGAAAAATTAGATTGGGCATTTTGAAATTTGGAATTTCGTGGCGTTTTTCACTATTTCTTAGCCTGCTTGCATGTTTGTAATAATATTTTTTGACTTTTTCTGAATTCCATTCGTCATCTCCGGAATAATTATTTTGTAAGTTGATATCTTCTGCAAGTTTACGAATATTGTCGGAACGTTGCGAGATATCATCGTACAATGCAAAGTTCTCGTCTAGATACTTCGCAACATGTGATGGAACTCTTCTCTTGGACATAAAGTGAATGTGCAAAATTTCTGTTTTTTGTCAATTTTTAAATGTTCATTTATGCGAGTTTTGAGCTCTGAGCTCTCTAACTCAGATCATGGACAGTATTATCACTTTCAAAATCACGGTTAGCAAGCCCCGATTTACAAATTTATTCGACTATAAAAACTCAAGCAAATTAATTCTCAAAATGAAACATTTCCAAAGCATAATTTCTCACAAAATTCATTTTTGAAGAGCTTCAATGTATACCAGAAACGAAGCAAAGTGGAGAACTTTATCGATTTTGTTTAAAATTATTAAAATTTCACTTATTGCTTAAAATAATTTATTCAAAGCCAATTTAACACACTAAAATGTCTCCTTTCATAACATGCTGCTATGCTTTACAACTTTCAGTCAAATTTTGATTAATCAAACTTATTCATGGATAATAGATTATTTGGAACAAAATTTTCCTCAATTCCCCCAAATTTGTTTTAAAAAATAAAAGATGTTATATGCGAAAACGAATTATCACTCATGTGCAAATTAATCATGTGTAATTAATCATTAATTTCAACGCATTTGAAAAAGAATACCGCTCCACGCCAACAAAGCGATCAAAGCTTGAAGGCTGATGATTGTTCAGTGTGGCGATAATCTATATTCCCAACTGTTTTCATTTATTTCTTTTTGTCTTAAATTTCAAATTCAATAATAAATATGTAATTTATAAATAGAGTTTAGAATTTGAAGAAAAAAGATATATATAATATTAACACGTATT
>CASEYP010000021.1 GCA_949292185.1 uncultured bacterium | reverse complement strand
TTATGTATAATGAATTTTAAGATTTATTTTATGAGAAAGAGATTATTGTTTATATTGCCATCTTTACTCTGCGTAATAGCAGGTTTGGGCTTAGGTTATTGCGTATTTGAAGTTAATCGTGGTAAAGCTAAACAACAAGCAACTAAAATCATTACAAATGAAGGTGAAGTATATGAGAAATTGTATTTTAAACGTTCAGCTGAATATGGTTATGTACCCGAAGAGAGTGTACTAAGAATTTCTGAGGGACTTATACCTGACGCAAAAACAGCACTGAAAGTTGGTACGACTATTTTGTTAAAAATAGAAGAAGATACTGGTACGTTTTATGATAAATATACGGTCAAACTTATAAATGAAACAGTTTGGGTGGTTAGTATAAGTGCAGGAAGAGGTGGTGCATCTGTTTATCTGCAGAAATCTGACGGAAGGATTTTATACTTATTCTTTTGGAAATAATTTTTGACGTATATGGTATGTGGATGATATTACAGATTGGTGATAAACAAGTTAAACGTAAATTAATTCTTGGTATGTGAAAATAGAACATTGTTTTTTTAACATGAATAAAATAATTTCCGTCAGGCCACGCAGAAAGGTTATTCATTATTGTATTACGATCATAGTCATCCAATCCCAAGAGATATAAAAAAATATGGAGTAAATATAGGTTTTACACTTGTGCCAACGGATGAAGATAAAGCTTTGTCTAAGGAGTTTCCTAATGCAATTTTTAGAGTTTATGATTTAAGCAACGATAAAACATATTGGTATGATGAAGATGGAATTTATAAGACCGAGTAGAGTTTTCTTACTGATAGTAATAATACTCTCATTCCTTTTGGCTTCATGTAGTAATAATGAAAAGCCGTCAGGAGTATATATGGGTTATGAGAATGAAGAAACAGGTTTTTATCTACAGGAGTTTAAGATAAAAAATTCCGAGCTTGATTCCATAACACGAAAATATGTGAAAATACAAACGCTCATTAATGAAGAAAAGAAAAAAAGGAGGATAAATTTTAAAGACCAAATATTTGTCATGGATTTAATAGCATACCCATCTAAAATGCCCAACCGCTATGCTTCTGAAAATTCCTGTCAGGATTCCGTGTATGTCTATTTAAAAGATAAAATATATTTTGCATATACTTGTGCAAATGATGAAGAGTTATTATGGGTAAAAATTTTTCGTGACGCTTATAGGACAATGTTGGGATATACTGTTTGTGGAGATGCAGTCGTCGTTATTACGACAAATGTAAATGACAAAGATATATTCAGATCTTTGTTTGGTGAAATGTTGATTCCAACCCGGAAACGAAAATTCCTAAAAGAACTTTATTTCCCACAAGAAACGTACACTGCATTTTACGATCCTTTATATTTGTGTTATGAATATGAAAAGGGAAAGTTCGTAGACTCTATTTATACTTTGAATGTAGACGAATTGGATTGGGTTTTTAAAGAATTTCGTGATGAAAAAATAAATAAGAAAATAAATAAGAAAATAAATGAATGAATATGACCTTTTGCTTAATTTTTTCTGTTACGTACTCTGCCTGCGCACCGACGATGCCCTGCCCGTAGCGTGCAAGGGCTCGGTTGACTTCACCGACAGCGGAGAGCGCCAGACTGAATACACTTATAACACGTGTGGAATCCTTGACAGGTGCAGTTTGTGGACGTTAAGGAGCGGTTTTGAAACGATTAATATTCTAAGGTAATTTATGTATAATGAATTTTAAGATTTATTTTATGAGAAAGAGATTATTGTTTATATTGCCATATTTAATCTGCGTAATGGCAGGTTTGGGCTTAGGTTATTGCGTATTTGAAGTTAATCGTGGTAAAGCTAAACAACAAGCAACTAAAATCATTACAAATGAAGGTGAAGTATATGAGAAATTGTATTTTAAACGTTCAGCTGAATATGGTTATGTACCAGAAGAAAGAGTAAGAAGAATCTCAAAGGGACTTATACCTGACGCAAAAACAGCCTTAAATGTTGCTATTAATGTTTGGGAGGCGATTGATAGAGCTGATGGTTAT
>CASEYP010000020.1 GCA_949292185.1 uncultured bacterium | reverse complement strand
TCTGACCGAAGCCAGATTCTCGTTCGACTTGCATGTATGAAGCACGCCGCCAGCGTTCGTCCTGAGCCAGGATCAAACTCTCCATTGTCAGAAAGTTTATGTCCTTCGTCTATATCGCTATAGACTGCTCGACTTCGTTTTACCATATCTTGCGATATGCTTGCTGTCTAAAATCATTTTCCGAAATTAACAAGTTCTTTGTGTTTGCATATTTTCATATGCTCACACCTCGTTTTCAGCTATTCTGTTTTCAATGTCCTATCTTCTTTAGTCTCCAACGCTCCAACCCAGCGGGTCGTTCGCTATCGGGGTAATTTCAAACCGCTCACTCGCGGTTCCTTTATCTTACTACCTAAATTTTTAATGTCAAGTAGTTTTTTAATGAATTTTAAAATTGCTATTTATATTTTCAAAATTCAAATGTGCATCTCGCACGTCTTTTAGTTTAGGATAAAAAAAATTAAAAATCAAGTGTTTTTTCCAATATTTTTTTATTTTTTTAATGTTTCTTAAAATATGCACAAAATCAGGCTTTTTCACCCATTTATATGCTGAATTTAGAAAAACATTTGATTATTTTTTATAAATTATTTTATTTTTTCATGTTAAATCATATTCATTTTATTAAAGCATGTAGCATGTGTTTTTAATTTCTAGCATGAAAAAAGGTATCTTACTTTCTCGTAAAATACCTTTTAATCAAATTTTTATAGCATGCTTATATTATTTATTCTCCACCTTCTGGTTCTACAGGATCTTCATGCTCTATTTCATACTCTTCTTCCGGTTGAGATGGGGCATTATTTACTACCTGTACGCCAAATCTGGTTCTGAATAAGTGTTTTACTGTATCACTTTGAATTTCGTACATCATTTTATTAAACATGTCATAAGCTTCTTTTTTATATTCTATTAACGGATCTTTTTGTCCATAGGCTCTTAAACCTATTCCATCTCGAAGCATGTCAATATTATGTAAGTGGTCTATCCATTTGCTATCAACAACTTTCAATAAAACATCTTTTTCTAATTGTCTTACAACATTGTTATCAGTAAATGGTTCTTGCATTTCGTAATTTGCACCATAATCTTGAACAACTTGATTATAGAAATTAATAATTTCAATTTCATGACTTTTGTATGCGTCTATAACAAAATCTTTTATCTTGTTATACATAGGTTCAAAACGCATGTTCTGAATATCTGATACCCCAAAAGATGATAGTTGTGGAACTGTTGAATGAAGTTCTTTTATCATGGTTTCTAAGTCTTCATATACGTACTCTTCAACCTTTTGTTCAGGTGAAATATAACTTCTCATAAGTCTATCAACTTCACGTTCCATCATGTAATAAATATCATCTCTTAAGCCTTTACCAGCTAAAACTCTACGTCTTTGTCTGTAGAATTTTTCACGTTGAATATTCATTACATCGTCATATTCCAAAACTGATTTTCTTATATCAAAGTGGAATGTTTCAACTTTCTTCTGCGCAGATTCTATTCTCTTTGTAATTAAAGGTGAATCTATTGCCATATTTTCAGGAACATTTAGGGCTGTCATAAGTTGTGTAATTTTTTCACCACCAAATATTCTCATCAAATTATCTTCCAATGATAAGAAAAATCTTGTTGAACCCGGATCACCCTGACGAGCTGCACGACCTCTTAATTGGTTATCAATACGACGAGATTCATGACGCTCTGTTCCAATTACATGCAATCCGCCAACTTCTACAACTTTGGCATGCTCTTCTTCTGTAATCTTTCTTGCGCGAGCTAATGCATCCTCTTTTAATTTTTCATAATCAGGATTAGTTTCATCAATACCGCGTTCATCTAATTCTTCTTTTGCAAGATATTCAGCATTACCACCTAACAAGATATCTGTACCACGACCTGCCATGTTGGTTGCAATAGTAACTGCACCCCAACGACCAGCTTGGGCTATAATATGTGCTTCTTTTTCATGGTGTTTTGCGTTTAATACGTTATGCTTGATACCTCTTTGACGCAATAATGATGATACATATTCAGATTTTTCAATACTAATTGTACCAACCAAAACCGGTCTGCCAATTTTATGCTGCTCTACAATATCATTAATTACAGCTAAATATTTTTGAACTTCTGTTTTATAAATTACATCAGGGTAATTTATTCTTATATCAGGTTTGTTTGTCGGAATTGATGTAACTTCTAAGTTATAAATTTTTCCAAATTCAGCTTCCTCAGTCATCGCTGTACCTGTCATGCCTGAAAGTTTTGGATATAATCTGAATAAGTTTTGGAAAGTTATACTTGCAAGAGTTTGAGTTTCGTCTTGAATTTGAACACCTTCTTTAGCTTCAACTGCTTGGTGTAAACCATCAGACCATCTTCTACCTTCCATTAGTCGTCCTGTAAATTCATCTACAATCATGACTTCACCATTTCGAACAACATAATCCGTATCTCTTACAAATAATTCTTTTGCCTTTAAAGCTTGCAACAAGTGATGAGCATATTGAGTATGAATATCAAATAAGTCTTTTATACCTATAAGTTCTTGAGCTCTATCAATACCCTCTTCTGTTAAAATAACATTTTTATTCTTTTCATCAACTGTATAATCAACATCTTTCTTTAACTGAGGTGCTATTTTTGCCATCAGTTGATAAGTTTCTGCTGATTGAGCAAGTCGTCCGCTTATAATTAATGGAGTTCTTGCTTCATCAATTAAGATACTGTCAACTTCATCGATAATTGCATAATTAAATGGTCTTTGAACAAGCATTTCCATACTGCCTGCCATATTGTCTCTCAAATAGTCAAAACCAAATTCATTATTTGTACCGTAAGTAATATCACATTGATAAGCTGCTTTTTTTACTTCAAAATCTCTTGCGCCTTCTCCATTTGATAAAATTACACCTACTGTTAATCCTAAAAATTTATAAATTTTACCCATCCATTCGCTATCACGTTTTGCAAGGTAATCGTTTACAGTGATAACGTGGACACCTTTACCTGTTAAAGCATTTAAATATGCCGGTAATGTTGCAACCAAAGTTTTACCTTCACCTGTTCTCATTTCGGCAATATGACCATTATGTAAGAAATATCCACCAATTAATTGAACATCAAAATGACGCATATTTAAAACTCTTTTACCGGCTTCCCTAACTGTTGCAAAAGCTTCCGGTAAGATTTTATCCAATGCTTCTTTTTCCAGTTTTAAATCTTCTTTAAAGTTCTTTGATGTAGGACGCTTCGCAAGAATATCCTTAAACTCTTGGGTTTTCGCTCTCAATTCATCATCAGTCATTTTCGCAAATTCAGGTTCCAAAGCATTTATATGCTCTACAATACCCATCATTGCTTTAACTTTCTTCTCATTCGGATCACCCAATAGTTTTAGTAAATATTTCAACATTAATTCAATACCTCTCCAAGTATAACATTACAATCAATATACCATAAACATAATATCACACGGAAATCTTAATAAAAAAATAATGATTTTATATACTCTTTATACTAAAAAATATCCCGCTCACTAAATTAGCAAACGGGATACTCTTTAAAATTTTACTAAGTTTTTAAATAATTACTTAGAAATTCTACCTGGAACTACAACTCCACCTTTTAAATTCTTTTTGTAGAATTCTACGTGTGGTTGAAGTACACTGTCTAATACTTCAGGTAATGCTTTTCCTGTCATTACGCATTGTACAATTTCTTGATATACAGTTGCAAATGCTCTTAATTGAGTCATTGCACCGGCTGCTGCAGGTGTTAAGCCCATATTTGCAGTTTCAACTTCTTCTTTGAAGAATGCACCTGTAATTTCATAAGATTTTGTTAATGCTCCAATATATGCTTTAGCGTTTTCTGAACATACACCATTATCTACAGGAACTGTAAGTGCAAATACAAGTTTGTTTGCAGGGTTGAAGTGTGCTTCTGCTGAGTGGTGCATTGCATCAGGAACTTTTGCTACTTGTTTTAGGGTATCTTTTACTGATTCATTTTGCATTTGAGCATGCCAGTAAACTGTGTTTTCAAACATTGAACCCATATATTGATGAACTGAAGCATCTATTCCGTTTAATTTTGCATCTGCCCAGAATATACCTTCTTTTAATGCATCATTTATTTCTAAATCTTCTGATAATGATTGAGATGAAACTTCTTGAGCTGCATTTAATAGAGTAATCATATCAGCCTTTGGTAATCCTGCCCATATTAATGTAAATAAAGCATGATCATCAAATGCAGAAAATCTTCCGCCTACATCATCATGAATATATAAATCACCTAACCAGTTGTTAGCTGTTGATGTACGACGTAATTCACTTTTTTCAGCATTTGCGTCTGTTACTGCAATGAAATGTTTTGCTGCAGATTTTTCAGCTTCTTCTTTTGATTGACCTTTTGCCATATATGCATCAATTAACATTTGTTGAATTCTTAAAAATCCGTCTTTTGTTTCAAATGTTGAACCTGATTTTGATGCAATCATGTAATTTGAAGATGTAACATCTCCCAATCTGTGCATAAATCTTGCTAAACTGATTGAATCTACATCTGAATAAAAATCTACACAATCATGACATACATTAAGACCATTAATTCCTAACATATGTTCAACAGTATGTTTAGATCCGCCAATACCCATTACACTTAATTTTTTAACATTTGTTTGAGCCTTGAATTTTTCAACCATTGAATATAATTCATCAACTCTTTTTAATTGTTCTGATGGTAAATTTACCCAGTTTAAAAAATAACCTTTTTTGTTTGCACGTGATGCAAATTCTTTTACAAATTCAGATACTTTAGATTTGTATTTACCAAAATCTACACCTGAAAAACTTGTTTTTACAGCTGAATTTTTTGTCAACATTATATCTCTCCTTTTCTTCGTACCATTTTCCTACATTGTAATATAAACATGAAAATATATCCCCCTTTGACAATTTTATAAGCACATTGTACTATAAGTTTCGGAAAAAGAATTGTAATGGCTACAAATTTTGATTTTTTAAAAAAAACTGATAAAAATTTATACGAAATAATTTCAGAAGCCGAAAAATTATATCGTGATGAATATTTTGATCAATGCATGGGACAGACAAGAAAATTTGCAGAAAATGTCTGCAAAAAAGTTCTTGGCAAAAAACGAACCACAGAAAATACCTTTGATCAAATGCTTGCAACACTGAAAGATAATTCCCAAGGCTCTGAACAAGAAAAAGAATTTATAGCAGATTTGTATTTCCTAAAAAAATACGGCAACCAATCTGTTCATTCATCTTCTGTAAAAAAAGATGGAATAAATGCTCTTGAATGCCTCCAAAGATCCTTTGAAGTTGCTATAAATTATTCGGTTTATAACCAAAAAGGTGATAAAAATAATCTAAACCTACACTACGATATTCAACTTCTTGCAACAGGTAAAAAAGATAAAACACTTGCTCAAAGATATGAACACGCTAAAAGTAAACAAAATAACTCTAAAACTAAAACAACTACCAAAACTAAAAAAACTACTAAAAAACAAATTTCTACAATAAAATCATGCCCGCAAGAAAAAACTATCCCCTACTTTTGGATAATTGTAGGAATTTTTGCAATAATTTCTCTTGCTGTAATAATATTTTTATTTGTATAAATTTTTCAATTTTTAAAATTTAATCATTAAGTTATGTAAAAATTTTTCAAAATTTATTCTCGAATTTTATTGTTAATAAAATTGTTAACAAATGTAACAACTCTCAAAACATGTGAAATCGCTTGATTTGGCATGTTTTTATATATTTAAGAGCAAAAAAACGAGAGAGCAAATATGTCTATTGAATTACGAAAAACATATAAACCTGGTCTGAACGGGTCTTTTGGAAATACCCGCAAGACATCAGGCGTCTCATCTCAGGCCACAAAGAATTTGGCCAACGCTTCTGCTGCAAATAAATCAACCTCAATTTCATTCAGAGCAAACAACAAAGTAAATTGGGTTCCTGGTCAAAATGTTTCTAAAGGATTAAATCAAGTTAATTATAACGGAGCACGCAGAGCTTTAAATGGCTCATTTACTCCTCAAAGGACATATGTTGGACCGTCTGTAACTACGGATAAAACTACATTTACTATCAATAACGGTAGTAATGCCTATGCTACTGGACAGATTATTGGTCAAGTATTAAATGGTACATTCTCACTATTGAATGAATTTGGTGTATTTGATAAATTAAAAGGCGGAGATTCTGTACAGACAAATTCTCAAAAGCTGGATGCTGCATTTGGCTCAGCTGGTGGTATCAGTACAGCTTCAACTGTATCTTCAACTTCAGCTTCATCTGCAATAGCAAATATGAGCGGAGCAACAGATTCTGCTTCATTAAGACAGGCTATAAACGGAGCTGAAACCCAACTGGATACTTTATCTTATGTCAATACAGATAAAGCTCAAGCTGATTATGAAACAACAAAATCCGAAACAACAAAATTATCAAATGAAGTAAAAGCTGGCGAAAAAGATGTTAAAGAAAAAGAAAACGCTGTCGGTCAGGCAAATCAGCAGGTTGAAGTTGCCACAACAAAACGTGATGTAGCTAAGAAAAATCTTTCAAGTGCTATGCAGAAAAATACAAAATGCACACAGGCTTATGCAGAGGCAAAAGCTAATCTGGCAGCAGCACAAACCGCATTTGAAAATACTCCTGAAACAATAACTGTAACAAATCTTGATGGTACAACAACAACTAAGCCAAACCCAGCCAAGAAAGAAGCACAAGAAGCTCTTAAACAAGCTGAACAAGCTGAACAAGAGGCTAAAAAACAATTAGATATGTCCGAAGAAGAAGTAAAACAAATGGAAAGTAATGTTAAAACAGCTGAAGAGAGTTTGAAGGATGAAGAGAAAAAACTTGATGAAGCAAAGACTAAACAAACAGAAGCTGAAGAATCCTTGAAGGCAGCAAAAGAACAATTAGATGATAAAAAAGCTGAACTTGAAGAAAAGGAAACTGCTTTAGAAAAATTTGAGTCTGATAAAAAAGATTATGAAAAATTAAATCAAGAAATAACGGAACAAAAGCAACGTCTTCAAGAATTAGAAGCTGAAGAACAAGAACGTTTTAATGAACTAGGAGATAAGATTGATGCTAAAACCGATAAGGTACTCAATCGAAAAATAGATGCAAGTGATGGAATGAGTTTGGTTGAAAAATTACGACAAAAACGGAACGAAAGAGCTGAAAACAAGATTGATAAAATGAGTGCGGAAAAGGCCGAACTTGCAGATAATGTGGCAAAGACAAATATCTTAAATGATAATACTAATGTTCAAATGAGTGCAAATGGAGAAGAACTTCGCAGCGGAACTCTTCCTTCTGGGAAAAAGGTTTATTTTATAGGAACAAAAGAAGTACCACAGGCGGAATATGAAGCTGCAATACAAGGTATTCAATCTTAACCAAATATTTACAAACACTTTACATTTAATAATATCTATATTAAAATATAAACAGCAAGCAGTATTGCATTCAAAAAAAGAACGGTTACCCCGTTCTTTTTTTCACTAAGTAGGGAAAGGTTAAGCCGATGAAACAAGATGTAAACAGATTGGAAGTATTAAACGCAATTACACCATTAATTGAAAATACCGCAATGCGTTATAACCTTATTCCTATCGAAATAGATTTTTCGAAAGAAAATCATCGCTGGTATTTAAGAATATTTTTGTACTCAAAAGAAAGAAATATAACACTTGATGATTGCGAAAATATTACAAGAAGTCTTGAAGGATTTTTAGATGAATTAATCCCTGTGAAATATTATCTTGAAGTTTCATCACCGGGTTTAGAGCGAAAATTTAAATCTGAAAAAGAATTTATAATTTTCAAAGGTAAAAGAATAAGCTTGAAACTAAAAGAACCATTAATTGGTGAAACAGAAAAGATTTTCAAAGGTGAAATCATTGATTATGATTACAATGAAGGATTAACCTTCTTTAGATTTGACGATGGATGCGAATTACAAATTCCAAAAGAAAATATCCAATCAGCCAAATTATACATAGATTAATTAATATATAAAAGGAGAATAATTATGATTAAAATCGGAGCAGGAAACTTAAATGAAGTTTTCGAAGAGTTAGAAAGAGAAAAAGGTATCTCAAAAGAAGTTGTTATATCATCATTGTGCGATGCAATGGTTGCAGCATATAAAAAACATTTAAGAGTAAAAGACGTAGAAAATGTTGAAGCATTTCTAGATGAGCAATCAGGAGAAATAGGAATTTTCAAAGGTAAAACCGTAGTAGAAAGTGTTGAAGATCCTGATAATGAAATTTCTTTAGCAGAAGCAAAAGAAATTGATGAAGATGTAGAACTTGGTGATGAAGTAAAACTTGAAGTTACCCCTGAACAATTTGGAAGAATTGCAGCACAAGCAGCAAACCAAGTTTTAACACAACGTATCAGAGAAGCTGAAAGAAATCTTGTATTAAATGAATTTTTAGAGAAAAAAGGAACTCTAATTACAGGTATAATCCAAAAAGTTGATGATAGAAGAAACGTAATCGTAAATATCGGTAAAACTGATGCAATAATGCCAAGAAAAGAACAAATTCCTGGCGAATATTACAAACCTGGTAACAGAATCAGAGTATTTGTACTTAACGTAAAAGAAACAACAAGATTACCTCAAGTAATTGTATCTCATGCACATGCAGAAATCGTAAGAGAATTATTTGAACTTGAAGTTCCGGAAATTGAAGATGGTATTGTAGAAATCAAATCAATTTCACGTGAAGCAGGATACAGAACAAAAATTGCAGTATGGTCAAATGACCCTGAAGTAGATTCTGTAGGCGCTTGTATCGGGCCTAGAGGTAGCAGAATTCAAACTATTGTTGGTGAATTGAAAAACGAAAAAATTGATATCGTAAGATATTCAGAAGATCCTGTTGAATATATCGTAAACGCTCTATCTCCAGCAAGAGTTGTATCTGTAGATATTATGGCTGATGATGAGTATGCTCATGAAGCATTGGTTGTTGTTCCGGATGATCAACTTAGCCTTGCAATCGGTAGAGAAGGTCAAAACGTTAGACTTGCTCACAAATTAACAGGCTGGAAAATTGATATCAAATCAGTTTCTCAAATGGAACAAGCTGAAAACCAAAATATCAATAACTACGAATACGAAGAAGAAGATAATTCAGAATCTGATGATTCAGCAGTTGACGATATAGTAGCGCAAGAAGAATTGCAAGAAGAAATTGAGGAAGAAATGAATCAACAAGCACTTGATGAAAGTGATATTGAAAATCAAAGTGTTTCAGAAGAATCAGAAACTCAAGAATAACTTTTTTAAATAAATATCTGAAAAGCAAAATAGCAGAAGCTTTTGACTAAAGCTTCTGCTATTTTATTAAGCAATGTATTAATTCTAAAGAATTAGACTTTAAAAATTTAGAAAGATATCTTATAATATATGTATAGGATATACATTTTATATGGAGGGATTAATGGCAAGACGCTGGTATGAATTGTCTCCGGATGTTTGTATAGTTATCAGCAAAATTGAACTTGCGAAGGAAGAAGACAGAACACGTTATGCGAAACTTCTACTTAGAGAATTAAGGTTGGCAGGTTACGAACCCAACAAACAAATTTATTTAGATAGAATAAGAAGTTATCAAATGCGCCGTTGGTACGACAAAAACAGATTTTTATTTATGGCCTTTGAGTATTTAAAGGATTCGAACAACAATATTCAATCAACAGTTGCAAGTAACGTATTAAAACATATGCGGACAGAGGCTGCGGCTTAATTATCAAGTGTGAGATTTTGGGTCGCTGGTAGAACAAGGGAATCAGAGTATCTGGTTCCCTTTGATGTATCTAAAATTTTATACAAGACCTTCTTTTAGAGCTTTTACAGCAGCTTGAGTTCTGTCATCTACTAATAATTTTTGAATAATATTACAAACGTGAGCTTTTGCCGTGTGTGAAGATATTGTTAAAGCTTTTGCAATTTCATTATTAGATTTACCTTCAACAACAAGTTTTAGAACCTCATATTCTCTTTGTGTCAGATTGGAATGTTGTTCTCTGAACATTGCTCGAGACATTTGACGTTGTGGAACAAGCCCGCAATTTTTATCTCTAAGAATTGGAACAGCCAAAGGATCAATCCACATTGCACCATCTTTTATTGTTTGGATAATCATTTTTAGAATATCTGTATTTATATCTTTCATAACATAAGCACAAGCACCAGATTGCAGTGAATCTAGAACTTCTTGTTCACTTAAATGCGAGGTTAGCATAATAACTTTTGCGTTTGTATTTAACTCAAGAATTCTTTTTGTCGCTTCTATTCCTGAAATATCAGGTAAACCAATATCCATTAGGGTTACATCAGGATGTGTTGTTTTAAATTTTTCTATCGCATCTTTGCCTGTATTAGCTTCTGATGTTACCTGTAATCCATCTTGCTCTTCAAAAAGAGATCTCAAACCTACTCGCATTAATTTATGATCTTCTACAAGAAGTAATTTTATTGAAGAATTCATCATCTTTGTACTCCTTATGGGTTATTTTCATTATATTTAGCGGATTGTTTTTGAGTAAGTGTTTTATGTTTAAATTTGAAGGATATTATTTTAAATAGTTATTTTTGTGTAAAAATTTGAGTTTGAATTTTATTTCTTTTTATAAAATTTTTGAGTTAAAATATATAACCATAACAAACTTTTTGTTATAACATGATATGGATATAGAAGATGTGGGTATAAAAATATGAAACACTCCGAATTTTTAACAGTAGTAGTTGGTAGTGGAATTTCAGGCTTATATGCAGCCTTAAAAATTGAACAAAATATAAACTTACCAAACAAAGTATTATTAATAACAAAATCACAATTAGGTGAAAGTAACTCTTATTACGCTCAAGGCGGAATGGTTGCTGTATTAAAAGAAAATCAAATAGATTCTGTCAATATGCATGTGGATGATACTTTAAAAGCCGGTGCCGGACTTAGTGAAACTGACACTGTTAAATTTATCAGTGAAAATTCAGATAAAGTTGTAAGAGATTTGTTAAAATTTGGAGTAGAATTTGACCGAGATGAAAATGGTAATTTCACTCTAACAAAAGAAGCTGCTCATAGTGTAAGAAGAATTTTACATTCAGGCGGAGATGCAACAGGAAGAGAAATGGAAATTGCATTATGTGAAGCTGTTAAGAAAAATAAAAATATAACAATTTATGAAAATACATCAGTAGTTGATTTAATAGTAGATAAAGAATCTAAAAATTGTTATGGGCTTGTTGCATTTCATAATGAAACAAAGACTTATGAAGCTGTATATTCAAATTCAATAATTATGGCAACAGGCGGAATAGGACAACTTTATAAATACACAACAAACCCAATAGGTGCAACAGGTGATGGAATTGCAATTTGTTATAATGCAGGAGCAGTTTTACAAGATATGGAATTTGTACAATTTCACCCAACAGCACTTGCAATAGACAATCCAAAAACTCATAACAGATTTTTAATAAGTGAAGCCGTAAGAGGTGAAGGCGGAAAGTTATGCAACAAAAACGGTGAAGAATTTATGGCAAAATACGATCCGAGAAAAGAACTTGCGCCAAGAGATATTGTTGCACGTTCTATTTTTTCAGAAATGCATAAACTTAATCTTCCAAATGTTTACCTTAATGCAACAATAATTGGAAAAGAAAAATTACTAAAAAGATTTCCAACAATCGCTTCAGTTTGTAAACAAAACAATATTGATATAACAAAAGATTATATTCCAGTAGCACCTGCCGCACACTATTTTATGGGAGGTGTAAAAACTAATCTTAAATGTGAAACTTCAATTAAAAATCTTTATGCAATTGGCGAAGTATCTTCAACAGGATTGCACGGAGCAAATCGACTTGCAAGCAATTCACTTTTAGAATGTGTAGTTTGCGCTTATCAAGTAGGTTCAAATTTAGATATTAATAAGAAAATAGATATAAATAATCAAGATGAAAATATTTTAAAAAGATATGAAAAAGAACTTGAACTTAAACCACTTGATACAGATGA
This sequence comes from uncultured bacterium, assembly GCA_949292185.1. Lineage (GTDB taxonomy): Bacteria > Cyanobacteriota > Vampirovibrionia > Gastranaerophilales > Gastranaerophilaceae > Zag111. The sequence continues at coordinate 135,414 of CASEYP010000020.1, read as the reverse complement.
AATTAAGCAAGAAATAGAGAATTTAATGTGGGAAAATGTTGGAATTTATAGATGCGAAAAATCATTAACCACAGCATTAGAAGGCATTGAAAAAATAAATTCAAAATTAAATCGTGAATACAAATGCCTTACAAAAGAAGAATACGAATTACGAAATATGATAATTACGGCAAGATTAATCATAAAATCTGCACTAAACAGAAAAGAATCAAGAGGAGCCCATTATCGTACAGATTATCTGAATACAAACGAAGTGGGTCAACATAGTTTATCAATAAAAGGTAAAGGAGAAATAAGTTTTGTTAATTAATTTTTATGTAGAAGATCATGTTAAATCAGCCTTGATGGAAGATATCGGATTTGGCGATGTAACAACAGAAAGTATAGTTGGCGAAGATAAAATTTTTGAAGCCTCACTAGTTTCAAGATGCGAAGGAATAATTTGCGGACTTGAAGTATTCAAAACAGTTTATAAAATTTTATCCGAAAAAGTTGAAGTAAAATTATTATTCAAAGATGGCGATAAAATCAAAAAAGGTGATGTACTTGCAACACTAAAAGGACCCGGGAAATATTTATTACTGGGAGAAAGAGTATCTCTAAATTATATTCAAAGAATGAGCGGAATTGCAACTGAAACTCACAAATATCAACAAGCAATCGGCGATTTACCTTGCAAAATTGTAGATACTCGTAAAACAACTCCAAACTTTAGAGCATTTGAAAAATATTCAGTAAAAGTTGGCGGTGGAGCATTACATAGATTTAATTTATCAGATTGTGCAATGATAAAAGATAATCATATTCAAGTTGCAGGATCTGTTACTAATGCAATAAAAATGGTTAAGGAAAACCTTTCTCACGCTCATAAAATTGAACTTGAATGCGACACAATCGACCAAATAAAAGAAGCTCTACCTCTAGGTGTAGATATTATAATGCTTGATAATATGGATTTAGAAACAATGAAACAAGCCGTTAAACTTATTGACCATAAAGCAATAGTTGAAGCTAGCGGAAATGTACACTTGGAAACAGTAAGAGCAATAGCAGAATGCGGAGTAGATATTATATCATCAAGCGCAATAGTTGCAAAAGCTCCAACTCTTGACATAGCTCTTGATATGTAAAACCTATAAAAATAAATCATTAACAAAATTTGCGCCCCTTGTTTATAAATATTTCAATGGTACAATATAATTAAACAAGGGGTTAAGCTCTATATGATGAGTCAAACAAAAAAATTATCCATAGCATTCTACTGGCATATGCATCAGCCGGTATATTCTTTATCTATAAATGGAGATTTCTTAATGCCTTGGGTAAGACTTCACGCAGTGAAAGATTATCTTGATATGGCACTATGGGCAAAGAAATTTGACAAATTAAAATTAAATTTCAATTATGTGCCTGTTTTGCTTGATTCTATAATAGATTATGCAGAAAAAGAAGCCCACGATATCCATTCAAGATTAACTATAACCCCCGAAGACAGATTGACTAAAGAAGATAAAATATTTATCTTAAATAACTTTTTTGATGCAAATTACCAAACAATGATTCTTCCAAATGAAGAATACCACAGGTTATACCAAATTGTACAAGCATCCGGCTCAAATGATATATCAGTTCTAACAAATCAAGAATATGCAGATTTGATGGCACTATTTAACTTAGCTTGGACTGATCCGTCTTTTAAGACAAGCAACAAAGAATTAAAACAATTGGTAAAAAAAGGTAAAAATTATACACTTGAAGATAGAATAAGAATTATTGAACTTCACAGAGAAATAATGAGGAAAATTATTCCTACATTAAAAAGTTTAGTTGCAAAAAATAAAATAGAAATTACAACAAGTCCATACTATCATCCGATTTTACCAATATTATTAGATTATAAAAATATTAAAAAAACTCCAATTCCGGATGAAGAATTATCAAATCTACGCACAGAATTAGACGCAAAAATTCAAACAGAAATGGCGCTTGATAGAATTGAAGAACTTATCGGCAAACGCCCAAAAGGAATTTGGCCATCTGAACAATGCGTCAGCGGAAAAACTTTAGATATGCTAAGTTCACTAGGTGTTGAATGGTCAATTTCGGATGAAGGTGTTTTAGCAAATTCAATAAATTTTGAATTTGAACACGACTTTAAAGGCTACTTAAAAGAACCTTATCATCTTTTAAAAACTTATCAATATAAAACTAAAAATTCAGATATCAAAATGATTTTTAGAGATTCTACAATTCCGAATTTGATAGGTTTTGAATATGCAAACCATAATCCTATTTCAACAGCAAATGATTTATATGACAGAATAAAAGTTTTACAAAGTAAGATTTTATCATCACCTGATAATGAACATCTTTTGACAATAGCATTAGATGGCGAAAATTGCTGGGAAAATTATTTAGAAGATGGCGCATCATTTTTAAAAACTTTATATACATTAATAACCGAAGACGATACATTAGAAACTGTTTTAATAAGTGATTATATTGAAAAAGCAAAAGAGAATAAAGCATTAAATAAAATATCAGCAGGCTCATGGATAAACAGAAACTTTAAATTGTGGATAGATGAACCTGTTAAAGATCTTGCTTGGACATATTTAAAACGCGTAAGACAAGATTTTTCCGCTTTTGTAAAACGAGAACCATTAAATCCTAATATAGAATTAGCAAGAAGAGAACTATTTGTTTGTGAAGGTAGTGACTGGTTCTGGTGGTATGGAGAACCTAATGATTCAGGGAAAGATAATATTTTTGATTTTATATTCAGAACACACTTAAAAAATATTTATCGATATCTGGACTTAGACACACCAAAATATTTAGATGAACCATTGTCAAATATTTCAGCATCAAAACCTTCAAAATATCCGAAATTTTTAATTTCACCAGTAATTGACGGGAAAAATGTAACCTCAGAAGATGATATTTGGAATAATGCAGGATATATAGAAATTCCGGATGGCCCTGTTCTTAGAGAATCAAAATTATTTGATAAAATAAGATTTGGAAATGATGAAGAAAATTTCTATTTAAAATTCCACCTAAATAAATACATAAAAGAAAGAGCAGACTTAAGTCATAAGACTTATCAAATGTATATTTATACAAGGAAATCAACACACAAACAAGATTTAGCTCCTGTAAGGTTGATAAATAAAACTCAAAATATACTTCCAATTTCTATGGAAAAATTTCACAATGAAATCCAAATTTCAATTTGCAATAATGAACTAAAAACAATTCGAATAATAAAAGCAATACCTGGAGATATTTGGATTATCTCAAATCCAAAACCTCTAGAATATGCTTATGATGAAGTTTTTGATTTAAAAATTCCGTTTGACGCACTAGGAATCAAAAACGGTGAAACTCTTGAATTTATATTCATCAACGCAAATGATGGAATAAAAGATTTTTACATACCAAATGAAATGGTTTTATCAATCACACGTCCATCATTAGTATTGCGCAAGTAAGTCTTTAGAAAGTGCACCAATAGCTAGAACTTGTATAGTAACAAATAAAATACCCATTTTCGTTTTTTCCCCTTTTAATTACATGATATTAAAAGATTTTTCTTTAATAGAATTGCTAAAATGTTAACTTTTATAAAAGGAAATTAATAAAAAATAAAATTTGTGTAACAGTTAGTAACATAAAAGATAGTATTTGGGTATAAAAAACATGTTTTTGCTATACTATTAGTAGACATTTGGTTGGTTTACCCTATCAGGTAATTGAACCTTTTTTATAGTAGTTCGAAAGGATATATGAAAATGAAAAGATTTATGACTTTACTAGCATTACTGTTAGCTGGAATACAGGGTGCTTATGCTTTTAACGTAGACGCATTTATGGATAAGCATATAGCTCCTATCTCCGATGCTGTTGCCAATTTAATCTTTTTTCCAATATCTATTTGCGGATCGAAAGTTCCTATAATAATATTTTGGATATTGATTGCAGGTATATTTTTCACAATATACTTTAAGGGCATTGCAGTTTGGGGATTTAAACACGCAATAGATAATGTAGCAAAACCTGCAGAAAACCATCATGACGGTTGCGGTGAAGTTTCCTCATTCCAAGCATTAGCAACAGCATTATCAGGAACAATAGGTATAGGTAGTATTGCAGGTGTTGCAATTTCTATTTCTATAGGTGGACCTGGTGCAGCATTTTGGATTTTTCTTGGGGCATTACTTGGAATGTCCATAAAATTTGTAGAAGCAACATTGGCTGTTAAATATAGAAGATTTAACATGGATGGTTCAGTTTCAGGCGGACCGATGCATTATATTGCACACGGTTTAACAAGAAAAAATATGCGTTGGTTAGGTCAACCTTTGTCAGTTATATTTGCAATACTTTGTATCGGCGGTGGTATTACCGGCGGTAACATGATTCAGATAAACCAAACTGCTCACCAATTAGTATTCATAACTGGGGGAGAACACAGTTTCTTACACGGTTGGACTTGGGTTGTTGGTTTAGTTGTTGCAATCCTTATCGGATTAGTTATTGTTGGCGGTATAAAAAGTATAGCTAAAGTTACAACAATTTTAGTTCCTACAATGTGTATTATGTACATAATCTCAGGTTTAATCGTTATATTTGCAAATATAAGTAATATTCCAAGTGCTCTACTTTTAATCCTAAAAGAAGCATTCCATCCAACAGCTGTAGCCGGGGGGGTTTTTGGAACAATCATTTTAGGTTTAAGAAGATCTGTTCAATCAAATGAAGCTGGAACAGGTGCTGCTGCTATTGTTTATGCAACAGCTCAAACAAAAGAGGCTGTTTCTCAAGGTTTTGTTGCTTTATTAGAAACATTTTTAACAGGCGTTTTATGCTTGTTCACTTCTTTTGCAATTATATTCTCAGGAGTTTTGAAAACTACTCATATCGGAAAAATATCTGGTATTGAACTTGCATCAAATGCATTCCAATCAGTAATTCCATTTTTCCCATATATTTTATCAGCAATCGCTATTATGTTTGCTCTATCAACATTAATTTCTTGGGCTTATTATTCTCAAAAAGCTTGGACTTTCTTAGTTGGTGAAGGTAAGAAAAGAGCTTTATCATTTAACATTGTATACTGTATATTTATTGTAATTGGTTCAGTTATGAACGTTGAATCTGTTATAAACATTACAGATGCTATGATGATTGCAATGTGTGTTCCAAATATTATAGTTCTTTACATATTAGCTCCTGAAATCAAAAAAGATTTAAAAGCATATTGTTTAAAACATAATGTTGGTAAATTAGTTAATAAAAAATGGTTTGACGAAGCTCAAGTAGCTACAGTTCCTGTTGAAGTTAAGGAGGAAAACTAATAATGTCTAATCAAATTATTGTAACAGTTTCCGGAATTGATAAAATTGGAATCGTAGCTAGCGTAACTTCAGTATTAGCAAAATACGAAGTTAATATCGAAGATATCAAACAAACACTAATGCAAGGACATTTCGTAATGTTTATGCTATGCGATATCGAAAAATCTAAATATTCCTTCAAGGAAATAAAAGAAGCCTTAATCAAAACAGGTGAAGAGTTAGGAATGGAAATTTGGGTTCAAAAAAAAGAAATCTTTGATAATATGCATAAAATCTAAATTTACTAAGAAACTAGATAAATAAAAAAGATATCCAAATATTTGGATATCTTTTTTAATGGTGGGCGGTACCGGACTCGAACCGATGACCCCCACAATGTCAATGTGATACGCTACCATCTGCGCCAACCGCCCAATATTTTTATTTTATAAAAAAGTATCCATTCTGTAAAGTTTAAATACCACAAACGCAATTTATTTATCATCAATGTTTTTATATATATGTGTGAAAATATTTTTCTATTTTTATAGGTGAAAGGTGGTGTGTTGAATGTCAGAAGGAATCGTACCGGTAATGATTATGCCAATAGTAGCTCCTCGAAGTGAACGAAAAAGAACTCCATTCGTAATTGATGAATCATTACCTCAAATCAAAGATCCAAATAAAGTTATGAATGAACGAATGCAAAAACGTATTATTGAAAAAATTTTAAACAAACCGGATGAAAAACGAACCTTTTTTGATTACTTAATTTTGGCACAAAATAAATTAAAAGATATTGATGCCCCTGTTTGCTATATGGCTTAAAATATATAGATATTCCTTTTAACAACCTCGATAATATAAATTTCGAGGTTGTTCTATTTTAAAAACAATTTATTTGATTTTTGAAAATATGAAGACATAAGAAAACCAATTATCCAAAAATTAAATTCACTCAATTTAATAACAAGACTAACAAATTTATTTTTTTTCATAATTAATACCTCATATGGAGGTTAATTGAACTATGCAAATTACTAATTCGTACAATTCTTATGCATCTAATAATTGTAGAAAACCAAATTTTACAGCAAGATACACAATTAATGGTTTTGAAACAGCTCTAACACCAAAATCTGTTGATTTGATAAAAAAAATGAGTCATTACATTGATGACACCTGGACCAATATCAAAAAAGGTAAAAATATAATGGACTCTCCAAGTTTTACTGTATCAAGCAATAATAAAATTATTACAGTAAAACCTGTTTATCAAGGATTGAAACAATTGATATTACTAGAAGCAGACGATGGAAAATATCTTGATAGAGTTCTTATAGATAGAGTTCGTCCAAGAGATTACAGATATGAGCGTGCAATCGTAACAGATCACGGCTCCGCTACAATAAAAACATTTAATGGCCTAAAAGAACAAAATTCTAAAATTGAAGAAACAGTAAACGATTATATAGAAAAATCATTCCCTAAAATTTTACCTCATCCGGATTTTTCTTTTCTTGATAATATTTAACTCTATTTAAATAATATTTGAAAATTATTTAATCTATATAAATAAAAAAGCCGTTACACATAAAGTATAACGGCTTTTTTAAATGTTATTATGAATTAATTTTATTAAACTAATTCTTTAACTTCAGCTGCAAAAGTCTTAGGATCTAATTTGATTCCAGGACCCATTGTAGTTGATAAGTAAACTGATTTAACGAATGTACCTTTTGCTGAAGCTGGTTTAGCTTTAAGAATAGCTTCTGCCAAAGTAGCATAGTTTTTAATCAAATCTGCTTCAGCAAATTGGATTTTACCTATAGGGCAGTGAATCATACCTTGTTTATCTGCTCTATATTCAACTTTACCAGCTTTAGCATCTTTAACAGCTTTAGCAATATCCATTGTTACAGTACCAGTTTTTGGGTTTGGCATTAAACCTTTAGGTCCTAAAACACGACCTAATTTACCTAACATACCCATACAATCTGGAGTTGCAATCAATGTATCAAAATCAAACCAGCCACCAGAAATCTTATCAATGATTTCTTCAGCACCAGCGTAGTCTGCACCAGCTTCAGTTGCTTCAGTAGCTTTTGCACCTTTAGCGATAACACAAACTTTTACTTCTTTACCTAAACCTGCAGGTAAAACAACTGTTGATCTGATTTGTTGATCAGCTTGACGAACATCAATACCTAAACGCATATGACATTCTACTGTTTCATTAAATTTTGAAACTTCTTTTGAAATTTCTTGTAATTTTTTTATTGCATCAACTGCTGTAGAAGGTTGAACAAAACCTTCAAGCATTTCTTGCATTTTCTTTTGTTTTTTAGTTAATTTTGACATTTTTAATTTCCCTTTCGTGGTATTAGCGGACTTTCGTCCTTCCATCTAATTAATCTTTAACAGTAACACCCATTGCACGACATGAACCTGCTATCATTTTTACAGCAGCTTCCATTGTTGTTGCATTCAAATCGTCCATCTTAATTTTTGCGATTTCTTCTAATTGTGCTCTTGTAATTTCTGCAACTTTATCTTTGTTAGGAACAGATGATCCTTTAGAGATATTTAATGCTTTTTTAATTAATACAGGAGCTGGTGGTGATTTGATGATGAATGTAAAACTTTTATCTTCATAAACATCAATAACAACCGGAATAATATATCCAGCTTTATCTTGAGTTTTTGCGTTAAATTGCTTACAAAAATCCATGATGTTTACACCGTGTTGACCTAAAGCCGGACCAACTGGTGGTGATGGATTTGCTTTACCTGCTTCGATTTGAAGCTTGATTTTTCCTACTACTTTTTTTGCCATTTTTTTCTCCTTTTGTGGTTCAAGCGGTTTTTCCTTTCGGAAAATCCTTCCACCTTATTTGTACTTACTTATTATAATTTATTTATTTGTTTGTATTCTAATTCTACCGGCGTTTCACGACCGAAGATTGATACATTTGCTCTTAACTTAGACTTATCTGGGTAAACTTCGATAATGTCAGCATCAAAGTCTGCAAATGGACCTGATATAATTCTAACTTTATCGCCTGCTTTAACATCCAATTCAACTTTTTCAACTTGAGATGATGATCTGTGAAGAATCTTTTTGATTTCACTTTCTCTTGCAGGGATTGGTTTCTTAGCAGATCCTACAAATTTTGTAACACCTGAAGTGTGTCTTACTACATACCAGCTGTCTTCATCCATTATCATTTCAACTAATACATAGCCAGGGAAGATTTTTTCTTCTTTTTCCTGTTTTTTACCAGCCTTCATTTGGGTTACAGTTTTTTGAGGAACTTCTATTCTGAAGATTTTATCTCCCATATTCATATATTCAATACGTTTTTCAAGATTTACTTTTACCTTGTTTTCGTATCCTGAATATGTATGAACAATATACCATCTTTTTTGGTTTTTCTTAGCTTCCTTAGCTTCTTTTTCTGCTGATTCTTTAGCTTCTGCTTCAGCTTTTTCTGCTAAGACATCTTCATTAAGTTGTTCTTCCATTGTTTTTTCTTTTTTAGTCATAAGCCACCTTTATAAATTCTGCTTAATATCTTACTTAATCAGGCTAAGCAACCCTTTGAACAAAAGATCCATCAAATATATTGCCACAGTAAAAACAAAAACAATCACAATTACAGAAACAGTTTCAGTAACTACTTGGCGTTTTTCAGGCCAGCTAACCTTGCTCCATTCTGTTTTTACACCTTTAAAATATGCTTTAATTGCTTCTACTGTTTGATTCATTTTGTAATCCTTTATTTTTAAAGTTAAATCCGCGCCCTGAAGGACTCGAACCCTCGACATCCGGTTTTGGAGACCGACGTTCTACCAACTGAACTAAGGACGCAAGCGGGGTTTTTACCCCTTTTGCTTTTAGAATTCCTGTCCAAAACACACTTTGACTATTTTGTTTCTTTGTGTGTTGTGTGTTTTTGACATTTTGGACAATATTTGTTTAATTCTAATCTTTCTTTAATGTTCTTTTTGTTTTTTGTTGTTGTGTAGTTTCTTTCCTTACATTCTTCGCAGGCTAGAACTACCATTCTGTCATTTTTTCCTTTGATACCCATTGTTTTTATTTCCTTCTATTATTTTATTTTATTCACTTGTCTCCTATTTAAAATAGAATGTGAACATTACACATTCTATCTTTTTCGGCTTATAGTTTTATTCTATACCAAACAAAATAAATTGCAAACTAATTGTAAACAAATACTACATTTTTGACAGAAAAAGACACCCTAAACAAAGGGTGTCTTTTTACTATTAATTCCTTTTTAACTAATTGCGAGGAGCTGTTGTTTGAGAAGGGTATTTACCTATTGAATCTGTTCTTAACTGTTCCATATAAATTTGACCGTTTTTAACAACTTGTTGTAATTGCGTCAAATTGCCTTCCAAACTTGTAAGAACTTGCTCTGCATATAATTCAGCGCCTTCTCTGATTTTCATAGCCTCATCTGTAGCTTGAAGTCTGATATTTTCAGCATCTTGCAATGCAATATGCTTAATTTTTTCACAATCTTCAACTACTTCATTCTTTATTCTTATACCTTCACGCTCAATAGCTTTAATTTGATCTGATTCAGAAAGTTTTCTGTCTGCTTCAGCCTGAGCATCTTGTATAATTTTGTTAGCTTTTTGTTGAGCTTCATTTTGCAATTCTTCTTTTCTTTTCAAAAACAATCTTGCCTCTTGAACTTCAACAGGTAAAGCTGCATATATTCTATCAATTAAAGTTTCTATTTCTCTTTTGTTTACTACAGTGTACTTTAATACAGAATACCCTTCATCCAAGGATATTTCTAACATCTTTAGTAAATCATACACTCCGTTTTGTGGCATCTCTAGTATCCCTTATCCCTTTCACATGTTATATTATATATATTACATAAGCACTTTTTAATTGTCAAATATTATCTTTCTATGTAATTACATATGTTAACATGTTTTATTATTTGTTGCTTAAGGTTTCAACTTCTACTATTTCATCCGGAATAGTTTCATACATTTTATCAAGTAATTCTTCAATTTCACGAATATTTAATATGACATAGGATGCTACACTCAAAGTTTCTTCAATAATTATCTCAAATTTTTTCAGGTAATCATATAAACTTGCTTTATTGCTATTTTGCTGGTTTCTCTTTAATTCTATACTGCTATTTTTCAGGTATTGTCTTGCTACTTGAATATCAACAGGTAAAGTTGCATACATTTCATCAAGAAGTTTTTCTAATCCTCTTTTGTTAACGGCAACGTATCCTCTGAAAATAGGTAAAGAATAACTTTTTTCTATTTTATTTTCAAGCTCTTGTATAATTTTTTTTGTTCTAAATTGCATTTATTTCCTTTCTTTTAGATAGATATTTACTGCTTCGGGGACGAATTTTGAAATATCTCCGCCGTTAGCAAGTATTTCCTTAATTGTGCTTGAAGATATAAAGTTATATTTAGGTTTTGTGATTAAGAATACAGTTTTAATATCTTCGCACAGCGCGCTGTTTGTTTGAGATAACTGCATTTCATATTCAAAATCTGAAACAGCACGAAGTCCTCTAATCAAAACTTCTGCCCCACGTTTTTTTGCATATTCAATAGTCAAACCCTCAAACGCATCCACCTCAACGTTACTCAAGTGCGGAATACTTTTTTTAATAAGTTCAACCCTTTCATCAACTGTTAAAAAACCTTTTTTTTCACCATTATGAGCAACTGCAATAATAACTTTGTCAAAAATACTTGCAGCACTTTTTAAAATATCTAAATGTCCTTTTGTTATCGGGTCAAAGCTACCCGGATATATTGCAATTTTCATAATTTCCTCATTTCTTGCTTGATTATAGTAGAATATAAGTTTTTTTTCAACTTTTACAGCACTTACACAACATTTATAAGTGTATGTAAATATTTGTAAACATGTATCTGCAATATGGCAATTTGATATATAAAAAATACTTTATAGATATATACAAATGATATATAAATGCTTTTTATATATACATTACTACCTTCTACTTTCTACCTACTAATCTTTTACACGAGGAATTGTAAAAAATTCCAAGGAGCTTCTTTCACAAGAAGCTTTTTTTTGCAAATTTTTCAAGTTTAAAATGTTATTTTCGCTATAATCGCCCCATTGAAAAAAAAACATGTTCTTGCTAAAATTTCGCTAGTATATAGATAGAAAGAAGGGATTAAATATGGCTAAAAGAGTTTTGCTATGTATTATGGACGGCTGGGGAATTTCAACCGGATCTGATAAATATGATGCTACAAAGTTAGCTCATCCTATTAATGTTCCTGAATTAGAACATGAAGGGAAATTTATTAAAATTAAAGCTGAAGGTGAATATGTTGGTTTACCGGAAGGGCAAATGGGTAATTCTGAAGTTGGACACTTGAACTTAGGTGCAGGAAGAATTGTTTACCAAGATCTATCTAAAATCAACAACGCAATAAAAGACGGTTCATTCTTCAAAAATGAAAAATTCTTGGCTGCAATCGAACATGCTAAAAAACATAACTCAGCATTACATTTATACGGCTTAGTTTCAACAGGCGGAGTTCACTCTTCACTTGAACATTTGGAAGCCTTAATAAAAATGGCTGCAGATAACGGTTTAACTAAAGTATATGTACACGCATTCTTAGACGGAAGAGATACGCCACCTGCCAGTGCTTGTGAATATTTACAAGTTATTGAAGATGAATTAAAAGAATATAAACTTCCACCTATTGCAACAATTATCGGTCGTTATTACATTATGGACAGAGATAATCGTTGGGATAGAGTTGAAAAAGGTTATAACGCATTGTTGTTAGGTGAAGGTGAAAAAGCTTCTTCTGCTATCGAAGGTGTTAAACAATCTTACGCAAAAGGTGAAACTGATGAATTTGTACTTCCGACTGTTATCGGCGGTGAAGAATCAAGAATTCACGACAACGATTCTATAATTTTCTTTAACTATCGTCCTGATAGAGCAAGAGAAATTACAAAAGCTATCAACTTTGCTGATTTTGACGGATTTAAGAGAAAGAAAGTTCTTAAAAACATTCTTTACACTACAATGACAAGTTATGAAGCTACATTCACATTCCCTGTAGCATTCCCTAAAGAAAAATTAGTGAATATCTTAGGTGATGTTTTGGAAGCTAACGGAATAAATCAATTCAGAACAGCCGAAACTGAAAAATATGCTCACGTTACATTCTTCTTTAACGGTGGAATTGATGCTCCTCAACCTCACGAAACAAGAGTTCTTGTTCCATCTCCAAAAGTTGCAACTTATGATATGCAACCTGAAATGAGTGCTAAAGAAGTTTGCGACAACGTATTAAAAGCTATTGATGATGAGAAATATCAATTCATTTTAGTAAACTTTGCAAACCCTGATATGGTTGGTCATACAGGAGTTATTGAAGCTGCTACAAAAGCTTGCAAAGTCGTTGATGAATGCGTTGGTAAAATTGCTAATGCTTGCAAATCACATGATGTGGTTATGCTATTAACTGCTGATCACGGAAATTCAGAAGAAATGGTTGACGAAGCTACAGGAAAACCTCACACAGCTCACACTACAAATGATGTTCCATTTGTTCTTATCAATGCCCCTAAAGATATGAGCTTAAGAGAAACCGGAGCTTTATGTGATGTTGCACCAACTGTTTTACAGTTGTTGGGTATAACTCAACCTAAAGAAATGACCGGAAAGTCATTAATTAAATAATTCATTTTAATAAAAGGTTAGGCTCTTTAGCCTGACCTTTTTACAAGGTTAGAAATATAAGTTAGTAAGAGAAAATTATGAGTGATAATAAAATAGAAAATTTAGATATAGATTTTTCGTTTAAAAAGAATAACGTTGATGAATTGTTTTTTAATTTAAGCGAAAACCCTGAATACTTTAAAAATAAAGATTTCCGCTACACATTAAGTATGATTTATCAAATCATTGAAGATGAATTTGCAGGAGTCTTTTTAAGCCCTAATGCTCCAACTCGTAATACTAACTTCTATTTAATAAATAAAGGCGGCAAATTATCATTCTTTGTTACGCCGACTAACAATTTCCAATATTATCTAAAATCTAAAGGTTCATTATTTAGATTTAAATCAAGTGTTCTTGGCGATAAGGTTGGTTACTTTATGGCTTGGGATTTGGTTATGGATTATTTTGGAGGATTTGGAAATATTGTTGATTTGGCAGATTTATCCCCAACATTTATTTACCTTAATAAGCTAACTTACTTTGTTATGAAGCTTATTGAAAAATTGTATTTCATCCCTACAGTTAAACGCTACGGGCAAATGTTTAGAATTGTCTATGAACCAATTATAAATAACCAAAAAATGGCTAGAATTATTAATCAGTTCGAAGAATGTATGCCTGATGATTTATTCATAGAAGGTGAAAAGCCTAAAGATTTCGTTTATGAATTTATTTACACATATTTAAATTATGTTATCTATAAGTTCTTGGGTATTAAAATGTATAGATTTAAAGATGTTAAATCCGGAACTTATCTATTAAAAGATTTAGAACAAAGAGCAGTATTAAAAGGTAAAGATATTGCAGAAAGCTTTGCCCAATGGTTCGATGAACTATATTTGGGTAAATATGACGTTATTCCATACTTTAAAATTGAAAAAATTGAAGATGAATTATTTAGACTCAAAGTCTATATTAAAAACAGAAAAACTAATGAAAGCGTTTTAATTGACAAATTATACACAGATGAAGATGTATTTGGAGCTAAAGCTTCAGATATTTCAAGAATTGTAGAAAAACAATTAAATTATGCTCTTCGTTATATGCCTGAATTGGAAAATCTATTTGAAGATGAAGATAAACTTTATCTTGATTTGAATTTGAATGAAGTTTATAAAATCATTACACAAACTGCATATTATCTTCAAAAAGCTCAAATTGAAGTTATATTACCAAAAGAACTTGCAAATATCATAATCCCAAGAGCCTCTATTAATGCAAAAGTTAAAGCTTCAAGATCACAAAATTTGGCAGATTTAATCAATAATACATCATCTTCTAAGATTTTACTTGATGATATATTAGATTTTTCATACGAAATTGCTTTGGGTGATGAAAGAATTTCTATTGAAGAATACAAAAAACTTCTTGAAACCAATAATGGACTTATCAAATACAAAAATAAATATGTTTTGATTGACCAAGAAGAAAGTAAAAAGATTTTTGAACAAATTGCAAAATCAAATCTTAAATCAATGTCCAGAATGGAACTTATCCACGCATCACTATCAGGACAATTTGAACAATATGATTTTGATTATGATGCAGCATTTGCAAGAGTTCTATCAGATTTCACAAAACCTGTTGATGTTAGTGTTCCAAAAACTTTGAACGGAGAATTAAGACCATACCAAGAAGTCGGTTTAAAATGGTTATGGACAAATGTTTCAAAAGGCTTTGGAGCTTGTATGGCAGATGATATGGGATTAGGTAAAACTATTCAGGTTATAAGCTTACTTCTAAAAATGAAAGAAGAAGGCAAACTTAAAAAACCTGTATTAGTAATATGCCCAACAACACTTATGGGTAACTGGATGAAAGAATTACAAATGTTTGCACCAACCCTTGATGCCGTAATATATCACGGTGCAGATAGAAAACTTGATGTTGAACACGATGTAATTCTAACAACTTACGCAATTATGAGAATTGATGTTGAAGAGTTAAAGAAACATTCTTGGAGCGTAATTATTGTTGATGAAGCTCAAAATATCAAAAACCCTGATACCGCTCAAACATTAGCAATAAAACTTCTAAAATCAGATGTAAAAATTGCAATGACAGGTACTCCTGTAGAAAACAGATTAACCGAATTATGGAGTATATTTGATTTTATCAACAAAGGTTATCTTGGTTCACTTAGAGAATTCCAAAAGAGTTATGCAATACCTATTGAAAGATTTAAAGAAAATTCAAGAGCAAATAAACTTAGAATGTCAATTTCACCATTCGTATTAAGGAGATTAAAAACTGATAAGCACGTAATCTCAGACTTACCTGAAAAGATGGTATTGAACGAATACTGTTACTTATCTAAGATGCAGGCAGTATTATATGAAAAGACATTAAACGAAATGATGGCAAAAATAAGCGGATTTACCGGAGTTAACAGACGAGGAAATATCTTCAAACTTATTACTGCTCTAAAACAAATCTGCAACCACCCATATCAATTCTTAAAATCAGGTGAAATGGGCAGAGAAATGTCAGGTAAACTTGAAAAATGCTTAGATTTATTACAAAGCATTCTTGATAATGGAGAAAAGACACTTATCTTTACTCAATATAAAGAAATGGGCGACATTTTATGCAAAGTAATTTCTCAAGAATGTAACACAGACCCTCTATTCTTCCACGGAAGCTTAACAGTTTCTCAAAGAGAAAACTTAATCGAAAAATTCCAAACTGATGATGAATCTAAGATAATGATATTATCATTAAAAGCAGGTGGAACAGGTTTGAACTTAACAAAAGCAACAAATGTTATTCACTACGACTTGTGGTGGAATCCTGCTGTTGAAGATCAAGCAACAGATAGAACTTATCGTATCGGTCAAGATAAGAACGTAATGGTTCATAGAATGATTACGTTAGGTACCTTTGAAGAAAAAATTGATGAAATGCTGAAATCTAAAAAAGAATTAGCAGACTTAGCTGTTTACGAAGGCGAAAAGATTATTACAGAACTTTCAGACGAAGAAATTTACGAAATATTTACTTTGTCCGCATAAAAATTTAAATTAAAAAAAGTTCACACCTTGACAAATTTTTTCTTTTTTGGGTATTATTATACTTGTAACAAAAGTAAGGAAAATAATGATAAATCTATTTGCTAAAAATAATACATCCTCCTCCTCCAAGTTCATACAATCGGGACTTGGCAGTTTGAGCGTGTGTAATTTTTAGTAATTATACAATTTAAACCAGATTTTATTTGAATGCGGTCCCGATATAATTGGGACCGCATTTTTGTTTTTAATATTTTTATGGAGATTATAATGAACCTAACTATCAACAATTATGATGTACAAGCAAGAAGAAATCATCAACCTCAATTTAAAGGAGCACTAGACGGAGTAGTAACAAGCGCATTAAGAACACTTGATACAAATGATATGGCAAATGCCGTTTTAATCGACTTAGGAGCAATGGTTACCCCAAGATCTTATTACGATTACCACCACAGAAATAAAGAAGCAGGATTTGAAACATTTTTTAGAGAAATAAGCGGAACTTTTATTAACTGCCTATCTGCCGGATTAATTGCACTTGGATTATCTCATTTAATGAGCAAAAAAATCATGCCTGATGTAAAAATTAATCCTAATACTTGGTATAGCGATGATTCAATAAAAGTTCTAAATCATGCCTGGGAAGATTCAGATAATAACGTACATAAATATGTTACAAATGTATTTGAAAGCTTAAAAGGACAAGATGGCAACAAATTAAATAATTTCAAAGACATTGAATGGGACAAAATAGAATGGGAAGATGAAAAAGCTTGGGATAGACTAAAATGGGATGACACAAAATACAAAAACATAAAAGATTCATTAAAAACAAAAGACGGAATAATTAATACATTTACCCAAATCATAGAAGATAAAAGTATTTCTAAAAGAGATAAGAAAAATATCTTAAAAATCATGGAAGGTAGAATTACAAATGCACTTGGTGCTAACCGAGATTTACATGTTGAATTACATGATGCAAAATGGTCAGAAAAGTTAGAATTTATCTTACGTGATACCTACGACATGGGAAAAGACATTTTCAATAATCCAAATGTCAACTTAGAAAAAGCTCTCCAAAAAGTAGCAAAACTAAATAAAATTAAAATCTTTGGTTCTCTAATTATAGCATCAGCCCTAGGCTTAACAAACCAAAGATTAAACAGAAAATTAACAGAAAAAAGAACAGGTAAAAAAGGATTCGTTGGCGACGTAGATTATAACGATAAACCAACAAACCAACAAGCTGCAAAAAGCAAAAACTTATGGTTCAAAAAACTTTTGGCAAGTGCCGGCATGGTTGCAATGGTAATAGGCGTAATGCGAGTAAAAAATCCAAAAGATTTTGTGAAAAAACTTCAATTTACAAGCCCGATTACAAGTGGTAATGCAATTAAAACTGTTTATGCATCAACTATCGTTGGAAGATTTTTAGCAGCAGATAATGATACCGAATTAAGAGAATCAGTAACAAGAGATTACTTTGGATTCTTAAACTGGCTTGTATTTGGCGGTTTTGCAGCAAAAGGTGTAGCTAATCTTCTTGATAAAGATCGCAAAAACTTATTTAATATTACAAAAGAAGGCAAAGGTGTAAAACATTGGTTAAATGACTTACATCTAAAAACACACGCTGAAATTGCTGCAAAAGGAAAATCTTTTGCAAAAGCAAATATGTGGAAACTAAATGTAGCACATGCTTCAGGTTTATTATATTCAGGAATAGTTCTTGGCTATATATTACCTATGGTAAATGATAAATTAACAAAACATAGAAGCAAAAAACAAAATCCTCCAACTCCTCAAACTGTAAGCTAATGAAATTGTTAAACAAAAATGTTATAATATAATTAGCAGACAAAAAAATAGGATTTAAGTTTATATGGATGTTAATGTACTAAAGAATTTATCATACGGAGTTTATGTAGTATCAACACCAAACGGTGATGAAAAATCCACAGGCTGTATCGCAAATAGCCTAATGCAAATTACATACGATACAATCGCAGTTAGTATAAATCACCACAACTACACAAATGAATGTATCAATAAATACAAAAAATTTGCAATCTCAATACTTGGAGTAGACTCTGATGAAAATATAATTCCAATATTCGGATTTCAAACAGGACAAAATATAAACAAATTTGAAAATATAAAAAAAGTTACCGTAGATGGAATAGATGTAATAGAAAATTCAGTAGGCTACATTATCTGCGAACTTGTAGACAAAATGGAAACAGAAACTCATACGGTTTTTCTTGGGAAAATTATAGATGGTGAAATGCTGCATAATCAAATTCCCATGACTTACGCTTATTATCATGCCGTAAGAAAAGGAACAAGTCCTAAAAATGCACCAACATACATAGAAGAAACAACAACTTCAAACAAAGGTCCTGCATACAAATGCAAAATTTGCGGATACGTTTATGAAGGTGATCTAACAAAAGAACCTGATACATTTGTCTGCCCAGTTTGCAAAAAAGGAAAAGACTATTTTGTAAAAATTAGATAAAATTCTCTTTTATTTTTAATTTAGTGTAAGATTTACAAATGTTAATCCTTCTTATCATGATTTAATATTTAAAATAAAAACTTGCATCTTGCATGACTCTTGTTATTATTCATTTTCCAAAAAACGGATTAACAAATATTTCAATACATTACGAAAACCATCCGTCAATGGATTTATTTTTTCGAATAAATATTAATTTTTAAAGTCATTTATGATAAAATAATTGAATAGAGATTAAGGGAAGTAAGGGTGAAAGTCCCTCACTGGTCCGCAACCGTGAAAGTCGGAATACTTAATGAGAGCATGACTTACGAGACTGAGGAGATTTTATTATGCAAAATGCGGTTAATCAGAATGGGAAAGAGAATGTAGTTGGTATATCCAATTCACATGTAAATGACATTATCAAAAGAGTACACGAATCTAATGCTATGTTTGCAAAACAAGTAATAGAAAGTGCTTCAAAATTAGAAAATGTATGCATCGTAAAAAAAGACGGTACCAGAGAAAAATTTAATGTACAAAAAGTTGTGGAAGCTGTAAAAAAATCTGCAGCAAGAATGCTTGTTACATTTTCAGAAGAAGATTTAAAAAGAATATGTGATTTCGTAAATAAAAATGTTAACGACTTACAAAAAAATGAAGTAAGTATTTTAGAAATACATAACATTGTAGAAAGAGCTTTGGAAAATATTAATCCGCTTGTTGCTCAAAGTTATAGAAATTACAGAAACTATAAAACAGATTTTGTTGCTATGCTTGACAAAGTATATCAAGAAAGCCAAAAAATTATGTATATTGGCGATAAAGAAAATTCTAACTCTGATTCAGCATTAGTATCAACAAAACGTTCATTAATATTCAATCAGTTAAATAAAGAATTATACAAAAAATTCTTTTTAACAGTAGAAGATTTACAAGCAATTAGAGAAGGTTATATCTATATTCATGATATGTCAGCACGTCGCGATACAATGAATTGTTGCTTATTCAATGTTGCAGAAGTTTTAAAAGGCGGCTTTGAAATGGGTAACTTATGGTATAACGAACCTAAAACTTTAGACGTTGCATTTGATGTAATCGGTGATATTGTTATGGCAGCAGCAAGCCAACAATATGGCGGATTTACAGTTCCTGAAGTTGATAAAATTTTAGCACCTTATGCTCAAAAATCTTATGAAAAACAATATGACAGATATTTATGTATGGGTTTATCATTTGAAGATGCAAGAAAAGAAGCCTTAAAAGATGTTCAAAACGATTTTGAACAAGGTTTCCAAGGTTGGGAATACAAATTCAACACAGTAGCATCTTCAAGAGGTGATTATCCATTTATCACAATGACAATCGGTCTTGGTACAGGTGAATTTGAAAAAATGGCATCTTTAACTATGTTAAAAGTTCATGCTAAAGGTCAAGGTAAAAAAGAAAATAAAAAACCTGTATTATTCCCTAAAATTGTATTTTTATATGACGAAAATCTTCATGGAAAAGGAAAAGAATTAGAAGATTTATTTGAAGCAGGTGTTGAATGCTCAAGAAAAACAATGTATCCGGATTGGTTATCATTAACAGGTGACGGATATGTTGCAAGTATTTATAAAAAATATAAAAAAGTAATTTCCCCAATGGGTTGCAGAGCATTTTTATCACCTTGGTTTGAAAGAGGCGGAATGAAACCTGCCGATGATAATGATCAACCAATTTTTGTCGGAAGATTTAATATCGGTGCAGTAAGTTTACACTTACCAATGATTTTGGCTAAAGCAAGACAAGAAAGTAAAGATTTTTATGAAGTTTTAGATTATTATTTGGAACTTATCAGAAAAATTCATATAAGAACTTATGAATATTTAGGCGAAATGAAAGCTTCAGTAAATCCTTTAGCATATTGCGAAGGCGGATTTTACGGCGGACATTTAAAACCATCTGATAAAATTAAACCATTATTAAAATCAGCAACAGCTTCATTTGGTATTACCGCATTAAATGAACTTCAAGAACTTTATAATGGAAAATCTTTAGTTGAAGATGGCGAATTTGCAGTAGAAGTTATGTCATATATTAATCAAAAAGTTAACCAATTCAAAGAAGAAGACGGAAACTTATACGCAATATATGGAACGCCTGCTGAAAATCTTTGCGGATTACAAGTTAAACAATTTAGAAAAAAATACGGAATAAAAGAAAAAGTTTCTGATAGAGGCTATGTATCAAATAGTTTCCACTGCCACGTTGCAGAAGATATTACACCAATTCAAAAACAAGATTTGGAAAATAGATTCTGGGATTTATTCAATGGCGGTAAAATTCAATATGTAAAATATCCTATATCTTATAATGTAGATGCAATAAAAACACTTATTAAAAGAGCAATGGATAAAGGATTTTACGAAGGTGTAAATTTATCATTAGCATATTGTGATGATTGCGGACACCAAGAATTGTCAATGGATGTATGTCCAAAATGTGGAAGCAGAAACCTTACAAAAATAGATCGTATGAATGGTTATTTATCATACTCACGTGTAAATGGTGATACACGTTTAAATGAAGCTAAAATGGAAGAAATTAAAGACAGAGTGAGTATGTAAAAATGAATTATCATAATATAACAAAAGACGACATGTTAAATGGCGACGGTCTAAGAGTAGTTTTATGGGTTGCAGGATGTACACACCATTGTGAAGGTTGTCAAAACCCTATAACTTGGGATTTGGCAGGAGGCTTACCATTTGATAAGGCAGCTGAAGAAGAACTATTGGAAGCCTTAAAACAACCTCATTGTTCAGGTATAACTTTTAGCGGAGGAGATCCTCTTCATCCGTTTAATAGAAGTGAAGTTTTCAGACTGATGAAAAAATGCAAGGAAGTTTGTCCTGATAAAACAGTTTGGGTATATACCGGATTTCTTTGGGAAGATGTTAAAGACGAAGAAGCAATGAAATACGCAGATGTTTTAGCTGACGGAAGATTTGTTAAAGCTTTAAATGACAATAATATTCCTTGGGTTGGAAGCAGCAATCAAAGAGTTATAAATGTGCCTGAAACTTTAAAAACAGGTAAAGTTGTTCTTCACAAATCTAAAGCATAATAGTTTTTTATTTATTGTTGATTATAACTTTTAATATGCTGGGGTAATTTTACCCATTACAACACGCTTATTAGCACCTGTGCAACACGGAAGATTATTTGGGATATTGTAATATGTGCAGTATCCCAAAAGTGCAAATGCCATTACTTCTTTAAAATTATTAGATATTCCATAATCTTCACAAGTTGTTAAATCAATATGCTTTGGTAAATATCCTCTCAACATTTTCATTAATGTTTTATTATAAGCCCCTCCGCCACAAATTACAGCCTCATGAATACCAACATTAGGATAAATAAAGCGTTCATAACTTTGCGCTATTGTTTTGGCTGTTAGAGCTGTTACAGTTGCAATAATATCTTTTGGATCTTCCGGTGCAAATTTTAAAACATTTTCAATATATTTATTTGAAAAATATTCTCTACCTGTAGATTTTGGAGGATCCATAAAATAATATTCATCTGATAATAAACATTCTAACCAACTATCAGAAATAATACCTTGAGAAGCAATTTCTCCATCTTTATCATAAGGTTTGGAAAAATATTTATTCATACAATAATCAATCATAATATTTCCAAGCCCCGTATCAAATCCAAATGTATCAAAATCAGCTGACACAACAGTAACATTAGAAATTCCACCAATATTTTGGATGGCAAAATTTTTACCTTTATGTTTAAACCAAGCTTCATCAGCAAAACAAACTAAAGGTGCACCCTGACCATTTTGTGCCATATCAGCTTCTCTAAAATTTGATATAACAGTACAACCAGTATTTTGTGCAATTACAGAACTTTCACCAATTTGTAATGTACTTTTTAAATTTATATTATCTATTTTTTCATCAAAAGGATAATGATAAATAGTTTGACCATGACTTGATATAAAATCAGGTTTTCCAAACTCAGAAATTAATACATTTGCAGCATCAGCAAAACATTTACCAATAGCAAAATTCATTTGACAAATATCTTTAATAGATGCTTCTGATCTAAATAATTGAAATATTTTTGCTCTAATATGTTCAGGGTATTTATAATTTATTCCCTGAATTAATTTAACACTTCTATCAGGCAAAACTTCACAATAACCCGCATCAATACTATCGCAAGATGTACCTGACATTAATGCTATAACTTTTTTTGATTCCAAACTCTCCATCAATTAAATAATATAAAAAAGCTTACACTTATGCAAGTGCAAGCTAGTTAAAAGTTTACAACTATCCTTACTAACTCTCTTCTAAAAGTCTTTTAGTTATCTCCCAAAAATAAACTAGATATATTTTAAACTTTCAGATGTAAACTAAATAAAATATCCCTAATCTACAGTAAACTGTACCTCAATAATCTCTTTTCCCTTTTGGACTTCTTCGCCATCACCTCTATTTCTATCGTCCAACTAAATTTTTATTCATACTTGATTATCTGTTTGATAATCATCCCTTCCACATTTCTGGTAGCCGGTGATTTTTAATTCGGCTTTCTTATGTATTCTAATGTAGTCCTAATTTTGCATGATTACAAGTAAAAAAAAATTATTATTTTTTTACATTTGACCATGCCCCTTGATTTCGTAAGAAAAAATTCGTGTTATTAATTCTTAATGAAGAAAATTTAATGAAATACTGTAAAAGTTTTTATAATTTTTATTTGACAATACAAAATTACAGTTAAAATTTAAAAGCATGATTTTAAATAAAATTAGCTAATATTTTTAATTTATGTTAGACTGTAATTTAAATAAATAAGAGATTTATCATGAAAGAATTTTTAAAAACAAATACAATAACATATAACCTTATGTCATTCACGGGATTTAAGTCTATACTTTTATTTTCATTACTTACAACAGGCCCAAAATCCTATGAAGAATTACAAGAAAGTTTTAGAAATCACGAATATTTACACGAAAATATTTCAAAAGATACTTTAAGAATATATTTAAAATCACTAAAAAAAATTGGTTGTAAAATAGAAAGATCTTATAAAGATGGAGTAACAAAATATTCAATAAGTTCACATCCTTTTGTATTAAATATTGATGATAAACAAACCGAAAGTATTATCAAAATTTATAAAGCAATTTCTCAATCTATAGAAGTTTCTGACCTTATTGCACTACAGAAATTTTTTGATAATTTTTCAAAATATATTACAAATCAAGATTTAAAAACAAAACTAGCACAAATTTCACCACTTCATAATATAGATCCAAAACTTATTGAAAATTTAATGAATTGCACCCACAACAATTCAGAAATAACAATTTATTATAAATCAGATATTTCAGGCGAAAAAAATATTACAGTTTTGGCTGATAAATTATCAATAACTAACGGTAAGTTATATCTATACGGTTACAGTTCAGAGCATAAAAACTATTCAAGTTTTTTAGTAAATAAAATAGAAAAAATAATAAGTATTAATATTCATAATAAAACACTAGAAGTTCCTGAAATCATTGTAGGATATGAATATACCCAAGATAAAAATGAAAAATTTGAATTACTTGAAAATGAAAAAATCATTAAACAAAATAAAAATAAAATAACGATAGAATTAACATCAAAAAATAAATTTGAAATTATACAAAGAATAATGTTTTTATCAAACAAATGCAAAGTTTTATATCCCGAAAATATAAAATCTGAAGTTATAACAAATTTGAAAAAAATGAAAGAAGGATACATTGAAGGGTAGTGGAAAATTAAACGAAGGATGTTTAAAAATTTTTCAACTTTTGAAACTGCTATATGAAGATAAAGCAGATTATCAATCTGTGATAGAAATTTTTAAAGATGAACTATCTGACCAATCCACAAATAATATTCAAGTTATATTAAATAAAAACATGAATGCCCTAAAAGTATTCGGTATAAAAGTTGTAAAAGAAAATAATAAGTATAAATTACAAAGTAGTTTATACTCAATGGATTTTACAATAGATGATTTAAAAGCTATAAGTATTTTAACAAATACTATTAAAGATTTTCCGGAAGAAGATGTAAAAAGCGAAGTGCAAAAATTTCTAAATTCCGTAAAATTCAGAATGAATAATAAAGATAGGAATACCTTAAATAATTTTGAACAAAATCAAAATTATGATTTTTCATTTTATTATTCAAGTATAAAAGAACAAGTTAGACAATGTGAAGCAATATGCAAAGAAGGTTTTATCCTAAATATTTTATATCTTGAAAAAGGTAAAGAAACAAAATGTAAATGTACAGCGCAAGAAGTTTTATATGACACAAAAACAGCATACCTAAAAGTTTATGATACAATAGCTCGTCAAAATCGAGAAATTCCAATAACAAACATTCTATCAATCGCAAAGCTTCCGCAGATTGCAAAATCAATAGAAATGACAACAACTGTTGTCTACAAATTAAAAAACAGACTTGCAAAAACATATAAACTAAAACCCGGAGAACACACAGACGGCATAAATGATAATGGAGAATTAATTGTAATAAATAGTGGTGAACCTTTTGATAAATTATTACAAAGACTAATGAGATACTCTTTTAATTGCGAAATTATATCTCCAAAACCATTACGCGAAAAAATGATTCAACTAATAAACGAAACCCTAAATCAATATAATAACGATTAATAGAAAATAAAATAAAAAATAATTATTTTTTATCTTTTCGTTCTCTAACAGATATTCTTATAGGAGTACCAAAAAATCCAAAAGCTTCTCTCAATTTATTTTCCAAATATCTTTTATAACTATCTTTTAATAACTCTTCGCTATTAACAAAAAGAATAAATGTTGGAGGTTGAGTTTTAGCTTGAGTAACGTAATATATTTTTAATTTTTTACCCTTAAAACTTGTTGGAGGATTAAGTGCATAAGCTTCTGATACAACTTTGTTTAATAAGCCTGTAGAAACTCTCTTAATACATTGTTCATAAACATCAACACTCTTATCAAAAATCTGATTTAAACGTTGCTTTGTAAGAGCACTAATAAAAATCTTTGGTGCAAAATTCAAAAATGGAATATCCGCAGACAATTCTTTTTCAAATTTATTTATCGTTGTAGAATTTTTATCATCAATCAAATCCCATTTATTAATTGCAACAATCAAACCTTTTCCAGCTTCCGTAACCATAGATGCAATCTTTTTATCTTGATCAGAAATGCCTTCCTTAGCATCAATAACCAAAACTGCAATATCGCAATCTCTAATCGAACGTATAGCTCTATCTACGGCAAATTTTTCAACACCATAATCAACTTTAGATTTTTTTCTTATACCTGCAGTATCTACAATAATAAATTCTTTATCATTATATGTAATATAACTATCAATACTATCTCTTGTTGTTCCTGATACATCAGAAACAATAACCCTTTGAGCATTTAATAAAGAATTTACAATAGATGATTTCCCTGCATTTGGACGTCCAACTATTGCAATTTTAATATGATTATCTTTTTCGTCATCTTCAAGAATTTCAAAATCATCAGTAACAACTTCCAAAAGATCACCAACTCCACCTGATCCATGCAAAGCTGAAATTCCAATAGGATCACCCAATGCAAGTGCATAAAAATCACTAATCATCATAAGTGAATCTTTATTATCACACTTGTTAACAGCGACAAAAACAGGTTTTCCTGATTGTCTTAAAATATTTGCAATATCATAATCAACAGGATTTATTCCGTCTTGCCCATCAACAAGAAAAATAATTTTATCAGCTTCTTCGCAAGCTAACTTTGCTTGATCAAAAATAGAAACCATAATATCATCATCATCACCAGGAATAATTCCACCTGTATCAATAACAGTAAATGCTTTATTTTGCCATTCAACATCAAAATAAATCCTATCTCTTGTAACCCCAGGTAAATCATCCACAATAGAATGTCTTGCACCCACAAGACGATTTACAAATGTAGATTTTCCTACATTTGGTCTTCCTACTATTGCAACTATTGGTTTCCTTTTCATAAAATTATACTAACATGAAAATTAATTATAAGTGAATATTTAATAAAATATTTATTTAACTAATAATGATAATTTTTTAGCAGGATTATATTCAGGTAAAATTGAAAGACAAGAATCCAGATATTTTTTACACAATTCAAAATTTTTATCCTGATAATATATATAAGCTAGCAAATAATGTAATTCAGGATCCTGATAAAATTTATCCTTTGCACGTCTTAAAAAAAACATTGATGCATTCATCAAATTATTTGCCCAAAATACACGACCGATAAACTTATAAGTTTCAGGATTATAATAAGCCATAAAATCTGCAAATTTTATAACCTTTTCAACATAATCACCCTTACAATAAGAAATAAGAATATTTAAATCAATTTCCAAAAAATTTCTTATTTGAAAATAAGTAGGAAAAGTTACAATATTTCCCCTGAGGATTTGTAATAAAACAAGCCCCCAACTAGCTCTCGTATCGATATCCTTAACCTTTGAAAACAATTCTTCTGCCTTTGCAAAATTATCCAAAATTATACAACAATACCCGGCTTCCGTATAATAATGGTTATTTTCAAAAAACGCTCTGCAACCTTTTATTCTACCTGAGAAAAAGTCTTGTTTTACCTTTTCATAATCTGATATCATATAAAATTACCGATACAAATTATAAGTTCAAATCACCCATCATTGATTTCATCATCATAGCTTGGATAACTTCAGGTGATAAATTCTGCTTTTTATTTTCTGAATCTGTCATATAAGGAATTAAATCCATCATATCTGTACCGCTTTGTGATGAATCTTTACCCAACAAAAGATTTAACTCATCTATTGCTTGTTTATTTTGAATATATTGAGGATCTTTTGTAATATCATTCAAAGTTGGAGATGTACTATCATAAGCTAATTTAATTGTATCTAATTCAGATTTTTGATTATCAAATTTTTGAATAAATTTCAATTCTCTTGAATCTTTTTCCGGTGAATCTTCCCCGGTATTGATTGTACTTTGAATTTTTCTTAACTGAATTTGTTTATATTCATTATTTAACTTAGGAGATAAACCATTTCCGTATGGTGCATTAATAAACTTATCAAGTTCTGCATCTTGTTGACCAAATGGAAGTACAATTTTATCCTTATCTTTTTCATCTTTCGGATTGCTATTAGCTTCGTCCTCAGATTCTTCAATTTGTGGAGACAATTTATTTCTTAACTTAGCAAGATTTTGATTAACCAAAGTTTGAGGATCAACAGGTGTTAAATCTGTATTTACGATATTAGCATAAGGATATACTAATTCCGGTTCGTTTACATTTGGGAAACACTCTTCATTTTCATTACCTAAAATGCAATTTCTTCCATTTGTAGCATATTTTACAATCATAGGATTATCATTCAGAGCTATAACTTTTTCATAAGCTCTTATTGCATTATCCTTTTGATCAACTTTTGTGTATGACATAGCAAGGTAATAATAACCTAACGTATCATTAGGATATTTTCTTACATAAGAAACACATTCTTGCATACAACCTGCAAAATCACTCTTACGATACTTTTCAATAATGCTGTTTAAAGATGGATTACTGTAATATGAAGGACCCTCTTCCCACGCCGGAGTTGAGTTTTGATCTGAATAAACCTGTCTTGAAGAATCTCTTAATTTTTCATTTCGTCCCTTTTCTTGTGGTTCAGCAGATTCGGAACTATTATCGGCCATAGAAGATACAGGTGATGTAGGCGGTGCTATAGTAGGGACTAAAGCATTAGTACCTGAAGATGAACTTGCCTCTCCAGGATGAGTATCAGCATATAAATCATAACTCTTTAACGGATTTGTAAATCCATATGCTACTGATGATACTGTTCCCAATACCATAACTGCTGCTATTAATAATCCTATTCGATTCTTCATTCTTCTATCCTCTTTAGATTCCTTTTTAATAAAAATATCTTATTTGTCAAAAATATTATATGATATTATAATTTTGACGTCATAATACAAACGGAGGATATTCCTATTTTTTCATAGCAAATTTACAACCACAATAATTCTGCCTATATAAATTCAATGAACGAGAAATATTATTAGTTTTTAAAAATCCATCTTGCTTTCTAAAATTTGTAGATAAATACTCTAAATTATAAATTTGTGCTATTTTATTCCCAATAGCAGTTAACTTTTCATAATTTTTATGAGGACTAATCACCATAGAAGTCGTAAATATCGGAATATTTAAATCTTTAGCAACCTCAGCTGCTGAAGATAATCTCAATTCAAAACATTTATCACATCTTAAACCTTTTTCAGGTTCATTTTCATAACCTTTCACATAATCATAATACTTATCAGGTTCATATTTTCCTTCTATAAGCTCACACCCAAAATGTTCACACAAAGTTTTTTCTGCATCCAGACGTTTTTGATATTCTTCAACAGGGAAAATATTAGGATTATAAAAATATACAACAACGGAATATCCCATATCTTTTAAATAAGATATGGGATAAGCCGAACATATACCACAACAAGCGTGTAATAAAATTTTCTTAGAAGAATTTATGTTCTGGTTCGCCACCATGTTCCTTAATCCATTTCTTTAAATTATGATACCCTTTCATACCCATCTCGAAATCATCTCCAAGTTTCATTGAAGGTGTTCCAAATTGACCTTTATCAATAGCATACTTGATATCTTTTTGTATCATATCATTAACAACCTTACTATGAGCATCTTTTTTCAACTTATCCATATCAAG
Source organism: uncultured bacterium (assembly GCA_949292185.1). Classification (GTDB taxonomy): domain Bacteria; phylum Cyanobacteriota; class Vampirovibrionia; order Gastranaerophilales; family Gastranaerophilaceae; genus Zag111. Next base: position 105,921 of record CASEYP010000020.1, on the reverse strand, counting down.
CCCATAATTCGCTTCTTTCAATACAGAGATAACCTCATCTTCTGTAGCCGGTTTTTTCTCAAAGAACAAATTGTTAACTTCCCAGAATTTACCTTGCATACGGGCAGCTTCTGCATATTGAGCCATTGTACAAGATCCATGGTGAAACTCTTGTTTCAAATATTTATTACAAGAAGTATCTAACGGCATACTATGAGGTTCAATTCTAAGATTTTTAAAATCTGCAACAACTGCATTTAACATATTATTGCAAGCATGACACATTGGGCACATATAATCAGAATAAATTTCTAAAACTACAGCATCAGTAGCATCAGAACCTAAAACATTACCTTTTGTTCCATATTGAGTTGCCTTAGCATTAACAAATGCACCATATTCACGTTTAAATTTCAAAGCAGGTGAAAATTTTGCACTAACATAAGCCCAAGATAAGAAACTAAAAGCACAAACCATAACAACAATAAATGCAATTCTATAAGGAACAGGTTTTAGAGCATCTAAAAAATCAAACCAACTTTGTTTTATTGCTCCCCAGAAATTACCTTTTATCCCGACAACTGCAACAATACCTATACATAAATTAAGAAGATATGTAAAAGCACACATTATACATAATTTATGTATACCAAATAAACTTACACATAACAAACTCATTGAAATGATAAAAGAAATCAATCCCAATGATGCAATATAGTGAAATTTATTTTTAAAAACTTCTAAAAATTTTAAAAACGGCACTTTCTTTAACTTATCAACACATAACAACATTGTGATAAATGAGTATAAAAATATACCCCAATAAGCTAATGGAACCCCAAAGAATTGAGATTCCGTAGTTTTTGCAACGCCATCGCAATCAATAAAATCACTAACAGAGCAAAAACTTGGTAATGCATATTCATTAAAGTTAGCTTGATAATAAATATAAGCCAAATCAATAGTAACTATTATTCCTATAAAAAGAAGTATTCCTATTAATATTGTTTTTTTTAGTTGAAGTTTATCGTCTTCCATAATATTTCTCTCCATTTTCTTCTTCTATATATAATATTACATTTTCACGATAAATTAATCAACTAACTTAACAACTAAAAAAGTTGAAGAAAAAAATAATTAATGATAAAATGTAGAAACTCAAGGGGTAAAAAATTGAAACGGAATTTCCTAACACAATTTTTAAATAAAATTTCCGGATTTCCGGGATGGATAAAAGAAATTATCTATATTAAGCTTTCCGAAGACATTGATAAAGATAACCAGCTTGCGTATACATTTGCAACTTATAAACCTATACTTACATACAAAGGCAGATGTGAACTGGATTTCAAAAAATCAGGTTTTGACACAAATATCTACAATATACTGGATGCAAGTGATAATGATTGCAGTATTTCTGAAATGATATTAAATACATATATGTCAATGGAAGAAATTGCAGGATATTTTCTATTTTGTGTAGATGAAGGGTATTTTGAACTTCCTGATAACTCACAAATATTAAATATTGCAGGATTTTTAGCCGGTAAATATAGAACAGGTGAATATTTTGTAAAAGATGGTATAATTTCAGAAAACGAACTTGATACTGCAATTAAAACTAAAGAAAATGATACTCATCATAAAAAATTCGGTCAATACCTAATTGATTTAGGTTTAATTACTCAAAAACAATTAGACACAGTTATTCATATAAAAGAAGAGGCTAAAAAAAGATTTATACTTGATCATAATGAAGTTCCAAAAATTACACAAGAATATTCAAATGAAATAGACAGTTATAAAAAACAAATAGAAGATCTCAAAAATGAGAATACAAAATTAAAATCGCGTTTAGAACAGTTATTAACAATGGTGAAGAAAGATGATGAATAAAGAAACAGAACCGGCAAAATTAGTTGTATATAATAGAGATGGCTTAATAGAAGAAGAACATTTTGGTTATGTAATCAAGTGTGACAAAGTTCATACAATAGAACAACTTGGAGAAGATAAACATTATCCATTTTACATGCGTTCTTGTGAAAAACCATTGCAAGCATCGCTAATTATAGACTATGAACTTGATAAAAAATTTGATTTAACAGAAGAAGAAATTGCCGTTTGCGCAGCATCACATGCCGGTGAAAAAGTTCACGTTGATATCGTAAAAAGATTGTTAGACAAATTTGAAATACCTGTAGAAAAGCTAAAATGTGGAGATCATCAACCGATTTCACAAACAGCGCAAAATGAATTATTACTAAGCGGACAACAGCCTACAGTATTGCATAACAACTGCTCAGGAAAACATGCAATGATGCTTGGCTTATGTAAAATCAATAATTGGGATATAGAAAATTACGATGATATAAACCATCCGCTACAACAAGCAATTAAAAAGAAAATATATGAATTGTGCGAAGTCAAAACTCAATATCCTATAACAAAAGACGGATGTGGAGTTCCGGTACATTCTATGCCATTAAAAAATATGGTAAAAGGATACTTAAATCTATTCTGTGATCCAAAATATGAAAAAATTAAAAATGCATTTTTAAATCACCCATACATAATAGGTGGTGAAAACCGAACAGATACAAAGATTATCGAAAATACAAAAAATCTTGTTGCAAAAGTCGGTGCTTCAGGTTTATGCATTGTTGTTAACACTGAACTTGAAGAAGCTTTTATTGTAAAAATCTGCGATGCCGATATGAAAGCAAGAGAATTTGTAACTGTTGATTTAATCAATAATTTAAAATGGGGAGAAATCGAACTTTCTCACAATATTGAAACAAATCAACATGAAAAAATAGGTGATGTAATTACTTTGTTATAAATTTTATTTTATTACCAAGGTAACTTTTGACATCATTATTAAATCCAACTAATTGATCTTGGAAATTTTTATTCTTGCGTTTACATTCAGCACGTAGAAGAGCTACGCCCTTATTGTAAATTTGTTGAGCAGTATTTAGATTACTTTTTGGTATTTTACCATTATATATTTTCATACCAAGAGAAATATCGAATAGTCTTCTTTTACATAAACCGGCCATTTCTTCACCGGTTGCTTCAGATTTAACATTAGTGAATTTATTTATTGCAGCCTCATATTTACCGATTTTAAGACAATATAAAAGCCCCGGTGTATTTTTAATACTACCTGTACCTTTATTAAAACCCATATCAAGTAAAGCTTCTTTTATTCCAGTTGGAAGTCTATCATATTTTTGCTTACCGCCAAGTAATGCAAAAAGATTTTCTTCAACTTTCAATAAATCATTTGCACATAATTCACAAACTTGAGCGTTAGAAAGGCTTTTAGGATCACCTTTTCTTATAAGATGTCCAATACCAATCGTAGGGTTACCAAGCCCATCATCATAAGGTGTATTATGAAACTGATTCATTGAAAGTTTTTTATTATCTTCTACTGTTTTTAATCTTCTTATAAAATCTACACTTACGCCAAGTGATTTTGCTATATCATTTAATGATCTTACATTTTTGGCTTTTCTTGAATTTGGAATTTTTAAAACTTGACCAATTTGAAGACTTTTAGCAGAATCCTTAGTCAACCTGTTTGCCATTAAAATACTAGCTTCTTCAACTCCGTACTTTTTAGCAATTGTCGCAACATTTTCACCTTTTTGAATTTTATGATTACCATGTTTTGTAATTTGTAGATATTTTGCACGAACCATATTTGCTTGAATTTGAGCATCTGATATATCATTAACCATTTTAATTTCATTAGGACGTTTAGCCTTATTATATTTGTTTAATATTGGCTGCTTAGAATTTGTTTTAGTTACTTTTTTAGTTTCGGGAGCCATTCCCAAAATATTTACTTTAAAATAGTTCCATAATTGAGTAATATATTCCATAATTTCAAAATCCTTTATTGCAATCCGAAATATCTATTTAATCCAACTGTTAGCTTATCCAAAAATCTGCCTTGAAAAGCCGATGAATCTAAATTTTTACTTTTAGAACCATTAACATATTCAACTTCAACCAAAACAGAAGGATTACCTTCACTTTGGCGAAGGACTTGGATACCATTTTTACCCCAAACTCGTTCATGAGTATCTGATTTTATCCAATTATCTTCAAGAAAAGCTGAATTTAGAGTATTTGCAAGTTTTGTATCATCCTGAAAACCCGGATTATAACAAACTCCTGTTCCTGATTCTCCAGGATCAGAATCTGCGTGAAGTGAAATCAAAGCAATATTTTTCTTATCATATTTTTGATTTGTAAGTTTTCCACTTGCAATATCATTTATCAATTTGGATACACTATCTTGCTGAGAAAAAGTTTTTACATGTCCAGTTATAATAACAACGGCATAACCTTCTGAGCGCAACTTATCCGCGGCTTTTTCTGCATAATCCACCATTTTATCACCTTCTAATAAAGGTGCATATTTGCCATTAGATTTTTTTATAAAACTAAATGAACCTGGATCAAATGCCCCACTATTAGGATTATACGCACCATGGCCAGGATTTAAGATAACAACTTTACCATTTGGTTTTGTTGTTGGTTTCAAAACAGGAGAAATTCCTGCTACAATTTTCCCATTTTTAGCAATAGGCTCCGGTATTCTATTTAATGGACCCAAATCCAAATCATCTTTATTAAATTTTATACCATTTTTTTGACAAAAAATCTTATATTGATCTATTGCATCATTTGAAGAACCTGCAATTGCACCTTTGCGCCATTGTTCAGGAGTTTTTGCTTCAGGATTATCAGGGAATTTAATTTTATTTCCACTTACCTTAGTCGTTCCTGATTTGGCAGAGGTTTTTGAAGGTTTAACTTTTACAGATTTTGATTTTCTGGAAATCAAATTATTAATCATATTATCAAGATTTTCAGTATCAACCATTCCAAAAGAATTAAACTGACTATTTAATTCTTGCTCAAAAGCTTTTTTAGCTGAGGTATTAGCACCTTTTTGAATTGCCAAAGAATTATATATATGCATTACCGCATTTTTTCTGGATTGCTTACTGCTTCCAATTTCACTTGTTATTCCATTTATCAAAGATTCGCCTGTATGCAAATCATCATAAGCTTTTATTACTTGTGCGGCATTTCTTGGATTTACCATGGCCAATAATTCATTAAAAGATTCTTTACCAACAGCAGAAGTTTTACTATCAATATCATTTTCCATTTTTGCTGCTAATTCTTTTGGGGAAGCCATCATTCTGTTAATAGTTTCATCTAATTTTTTAGTACTTACCATACCCCAAGAATCAAATTGCTCATTCAATTCGTTAACAAAACCTTTTTTAACAGATACAGGAGTACCATATCTTTTTGCCACAGCATCATAAACCTTTATCACTGCTGCTTTACGTTTGTCTTTATCACTGCGAACTTCGCTTGTAATTGTATTTATTAAACTTTCGTGATCTTCATTTTTAGGATTTTGCTTATATGTTTTCCAAACTTCAGAAACATTTTTTGGATTAATCTCATTTACTAAAGCATCAAAATCAGGTTTGCCAACAGCACCATAATAATCACAAGATTTTTGATATAAATTAGTTGCAATTTCATTTGGAGAATATGAAGAACCCCATTTTGCTTTATTTGCAGCACTACGAGAAACAGGTTTTGAAGTTTTAGAATTTTGTGTTGAAGATTTAGATTTTTGAACAGACTTTTTTTGAGCAGGAGAAGAACCAACAGCAGCTGATGTTGAATGCTTGATTACATAAAATCTTTCACCTGCCCTTGCTTTATAATCTTTATAAGGCTTTGGCAAATTATTTAACCTGCCAAATTCTTCCATCGTCATATTATTTGCCTTAACCAAGGCGAGAATTCCTTTACCTTTTGGAATTTCAGCACTAGGAAGATTAATTTTTTGTCCGGCGTTTAATTGAGATTTTTTTAAACCTGTCCATTGCATAAATTGTTTAGTAGACATTCCAAATTTCTTTGCAATAGAAGACAAAGACTCACCACTTTTTACAACAATTTGACTAGGTCTATTTTGCTGAATATTATTATTATTACTCTCAACTGCATCAACTGTATTAACACTACCTGACATTATATTTTCTCCATAGAATATACTTTTACACACAAAAATTAACGGCAAATGCTAAAATAAACTTTAGCATTTGCCGCTATTAAAATTAATAAAAATTTACATAATTAATACTATGTATTAAAAATTCTATCCCCAGCATCGCCCATGCCAGGAACTATATAACCTTTTTCATTCAAATGATCATCCACAGCCGCTGTAATTATTTCAATCTCCGGATAGTGGCTTTGAATATTTTCAATACCCTGAGGTGCAGCGATAATACATACACATTTTATATTTTTAATAGGAATCCCTTTTCCTGCGTACAAATCAATAGCGGCAAGTAAAGAATTACCTGTAGCAAGCATCGGATCTGTAATATAAATATAGAATTTTTCTGGATTATCAATTTCCATAGGAACCTTGTTGTAATACCAAACTGGTTTTAAAGTTTTTTCATCCCTATACATCCCGATATGTCTAATTGTTGCTTGCGGAAGAATATCAATAGCTTCATCAGTAAAAATTAAACCAGCTCTTAATATTGGGGAAATGATTAAATTAATATCAGGATCAACTGTCTTAGCTTTAAATGTAGTTAAAGGAGTAGTAACTTCACATTCAACAAGCGGAAGATTTTTAGCAGCTTCGTACAACAAGCATCTTGTAATTTTTCTTGTTGCAATTCTGACCCCCTGACTATCAGTATTTTTATCCCTCATTGTACAAAGATTTAAAAGTACCACAGGATTGTTAATAACTCTTACCTTGTCATTATTCATACTTTCTCCCCCAAACTTTTATCTGAAATTATCCATAAATTTATTTTTGGTTTCCATAATATTTTCAACTGATTTATCAACCTGTTTAAGACTTTCAGTTGCTTCAACAGGAGTAACAACATTATTTGGAATCTTACCTTCCGAAGTAAATTCAAACTGACCTGCAGCATGGCCCAATGTTGATACAATAGAATCGATTTCCTTGAATATACTATCAAACAACCACATAACTTTGCTTAATCTTGTCGGATCTTTAGAAACAATAATTTTATCAGTTTTTGAATTATCTTTAGGAGGATAAATCTCTAATGCTTTAGAACCACCGAGTCCAGAAGCTTCAACCGTTGCCACAGAACCTGCCGGCAATGCCAAATTTTTCTGAGTAATTACAAATTTGATATAAACATCTGTAGATAAAACCTGAATTTTTTTAACATACCCAATTTGAACCCCCAAAAACTTAACCGGAGATCCAACAATAAGTCCATCTACATCTTCCATAAAGATCTGATAATTTTTATACTGTTTTTGATTTTGGTAATGATAATATCTGAACCCTAAAACAATAAATGCAACAATAAAGAGCCATATAACAAACTCAATCCACGCATATACTCTGATATTACCAAAAACTTTCATAGTCAATATTATACAACAAAGTTAACTATTATAAAATTATGTTATTTTGTTTTATGTATTTTTGTAATAGATTTATAGAATGCTAGACCTTATAAAATCAATAATTTATGAAGCATTATCATATTTTGTTCCGGAACACTTAACCTACGAAATAACTGGGGAATGTAAAAAATGCGGCAAATGCTGCAATTATATGTACAGCGTTGACACCTACACCGAAAAAGAATTCAAAATAATGCAAACCATATTCCCCACCTACAAAAGATTTTATATAAAAGGCAAAGATGAACAAGGCAACTTAATATTTGCTTGCAAACTTGTTACCCCGGAAGGTCTATGCTCAGACTATAAACACCGTCCAAGAATGTGCAGAAAATACCCTGCCAAAAGAATTTCCTACCCAGGGAAACTCCACGAAGGCTGCGGATATACAGTTCATATAAAAAATTTCAAAGACTATCTTAAATAACTATTTTATCAAAATAAAACAACTGCCCAAAATCATAATTGCAGAACCTAAAAGTTTTTTCCAAATATTTGCTTCATGAAAAACTTTATACCCAAAAATTACAGCCACAACACTTGATAATTGAAACAATGCCAATGATAAACCAACATTCAAATGCTCAAAAACAATATTTGTAGATAATTGCATAACCCCTAAACATAATGCAATACCAAAGCATCCACCAAAATCTTTTTTATTAAAGACCCTAAATTTTACCCGATACAAAAATAACAATACTAATGTAAAAACAAATCCCGAAAAGCACCATAAAATAAAACTTTCCATAACGGAAGACATCAAAATAATCTTTTTTAAAACGACAGCTTCGCACCCGCTAAAAATTAATGCACAAAATCTTAAAAGTACGTCTTTTCGCTTAAATAGCTTGAATGTAAACCCCTCAGCAACGGTATCAAAAATAAACCGACTGCCAAATATTATCAAAATTACACCCAAAAGTCCCGCAACAGAAGGTATTTCGCCCAACATTACAAACCCTAAAACCAATCCCACTATACATTTATAAGAATTTATAGGCCCTAACAAGGACATTTCACCACACTGCAAAGCTTTTATTAAGCAAATAGATCCCAAAGTGCATAAAATTCCTGCTAAAGCGACATACCCCCAATAATTTAATCCATAATGCCAATTGTTTTGCAATGCCGGGTAAGTACAAAACAAACTCAAAAACAAATATGAATACAAGTTAATTAAAATAGCAGAATTATCCTGCGACAACTTTTTTTGCAAAACATTTGCCATAGGATTAGACAAAATCCTAGCCAACAATGCGCCAATAGAAAGTAACATAAATTAGAACATACCTTTTCTATTAAAGAATATTGCCACAATACAAGTAGCAAAAACAGAAATTAATATTACAATCGAAAATCCGTAATGAGTATGACTAAACGGTACAGGAACATTCATTCCCCAGAAACTACCTATTACAGTAGGTATAGACATGATAATCGTAATTGCAGCCAAAAATTTCATAACAAGGTTCAAGTTGTTATTAATAATTGAAGCCATACAATCCATCATACTTTCAAGAATTGTTCTGTGCATTTCAACCATCTCTGCAGCCTGTTTGTTTTCAATGATTACATCTTCCAACATATCAATATCGTCTTCCGTAAACTTTAAAATTGTCTGTAATGCCGGAGTATTAACCATTCTCAACAACTTTTGCAACACAAGCTGATTATCTTTTAATGCTGTTGTAAAATATACCAAAGATTTCTGAATTTCCATCAACTGAAATAAAGCCTTATTGTTTGTTGTCTTTTTCAAAGAATCTTCAATGTTTTCAGTTTGCTTATTTATTATATTTAAGTACCTCAAATAAAATTTTGCAGCTCTAAACAAAATGTTAAGCATAAAATTCGCTTTATGACGAGTATCAAAGAATTTTGCAGTATCTTCATTAAACGAATTAATAATCTTATTTTCGTGAGAACAAACCGTAATAAAGCTTTCAGGAGTAAAAATTAAACCTAACGGCAAAGTATCAAAATTACCCTCATCATCCATAACAGGAACGTTAGTGATGACAAGCAAATTACCGTCCTCAAAATCCATACGTGATAACTCATCCGCGTCTAATGAGTTATTTAAAAAACTTTCATCCAATCCTAAAACCAAAGACACTTGTTGAATTTCTTCATGTGTCGGATTAATCAGATTAAACCAGGAACCTGAAACAGCTTCATTCAAATTCAATTTTTGCAAGGAGCCATTTTCCTGTGTCTTTGTAATTTCTAACATAAGCAACTATTCCTAAGTAAATCTGACCTAAACACATTAAACTACACAAACCGACAAAGTTCAATAGTCCAAATTAAGGAATTTACATAAAAAGAAAAAATCTAAACTCAAAACTTATTCATCATCTTCGAATACAGGATTTTCTTGATCATTATCCTGATTTTGCTGTTGATTTTGCTTAGACTGATTTTGTTGCTTTTTAATTCTTAACAATTCCTTTAAATCATCCGCAATTTTTTCTTCTTCATCAACAACAGGTTTACGCTTTTTAGCATTCAAAACATTCGCAACATTCATCATAGCAAGAGAATTCAAAGTAGCTCTTAATACAGCACTTTGATCCATATATTGATTAGTTTGAGGAGCAGGCTCTTCTTCAGCGTGTCTTTGTGAAAAATACTCGCCGCCTTGTCCCATTTTATCATCTGATAATTTTGCCGCCGTTCCTGATATATCACCACTCTTAAAATTAAAAGAGCCACCTATACCAAAGAAACCGGCAGATCTGTTATCGACCATAGTTTCTAACCTTTACTACTTTTTGGAATGATTTATCCAAATATCCGTGTTTAATTTTTCCATACACATTATAGAATGTGCGATATGTTATTAACTCATCTGAACGGATTATTTTGCTACCATGTGAACAAAATTTTTACAATCCGCAATATTATAGAACCTCTTATTTAAACTGCTACTACTACCATAATAACACATTATGTTGAAAATTACAAGAACCTATGGTATAATTAAGAATATACTGTGTTTATAGAGTTGAGGATTTTGAGATGAAAAGATTAAATAATGCGTTCACACTGACAGAATTGTTAGTTGCTCTTGGAGTTGTTGGTATTCTTTGTGCGATATTAATGCCTGTTATATTCAACTTAATACCAAACCAAAATACGATTATGGCAAAAAGGGCATATTACACAGTACAAACAATTGTCAGTGAACTAATAAATGATGAAGCTTGTTATCCTGATAAAACATCTTCAATAACAGATAAAAAGGTCGGATTTGATGACGGAGCTGGTACTGCTAACTGTCTAAAATGGGGTGAAGCATACATAAACGGAGGCGACCAAAATACAAAATTCAGAACATTGTTTTTAGACAAACTTGGTAAAGATGCCGTAGGTGCAGGAACCGTATTTAACACAGATGACGGTATGGACTGGGTATTTACAAGTACAAACTTCACAACAACCGGAACTGATGGCGGTTTTACATATTTGACAGTAGACGTAAACGGTAGTGATGAGCCAAACTGCAGTAACGGACACTCTTATTCAGGTGAATTTAAAAGCGGTACAGACGGAAATTGTACTAGCAGAAAAACAGGTTTTGACAGATTCCGTATGAAAATATATGGTACCGGAAAAGTCCAAATTGACTCTGGAGACAAATGGGCAATTGAAGCTGTCAAAGTCAACAAGAGTTTAACAGATGACTAAAGCAGTCGGATAATCGCGCTTGAAGTAACATTCAAGTGAGGAAAGTCCGTGCATCCAAGAACAGGCTGCCGGAGAAACTCCGGGCGATGTGAATCGGCGGATAGTGCCACAGAAATGTAGACTGCCAACGGGTTTTATACTACGGGCGATGGTGCAACGGTGAGTTAAGAGCTTCACCAGTGATATCGGAAGGTATCAGCTAGGTAAACCCCAGTCGGATGCAAGATTGAATTGAAGGTTAAGGTTGTTCGCCATCTTCAGAAAAATCGCTAGAGATTAGGAGCAATCCTAATACCAGACAGATGATTATCTATAAACAGAACACGGCTTACGGACTGCTTTTTTTTAAAAACGAATTTATGATTTTCATAAGTTCGTTTTTTTAAGTTATAATAAAACTTGGCAAAAAGAGGTTTGTATGCAAAAAGGTTTATTTATAACATTTGAAGGTGCTGACGGTTGTGGAAAGACTACACAGCTCAATTTATTAAAAGATTATCTCACTAAAAAACATTTTGATGTGGTTTTAACAAGAGAACCAGGAGGCAAAGGGTTAGGTGAAAAAATAAGAGAAATTCTGCTAAATTATGATGGAGAAGTTTCAAATAGGTGTGAATCTTTTCTATTTTTAGCTGACAGAGCTCAAAACGTAGATGTTATCGTAAATCCTGCAATCAAACAAGGTAAAATTGTTCTTTGTGACAGACATACAGACAGCTCAGTTGCATATCAAGGTTACGGAAGAGGTTTGGATATTGAACAAATCAAAACTCTTAATAACCTTGCAACAGGAGGCAAACAACCGGATTTAACTTTGGTTTTTGATGTTGATATTGAAACTTCGATGAAAAGAGTTGGAAGCCATAAAGATAGAATGGAAAGTTCCGGAATAGAATTTTTTAACAGAGTAAGGAACGGATATTTAGAACTTGCGAAACAAGAACCTGATAGAATAAAAGTTGTTGATTCTACAAAGTCCATTGAGGATGTTCATAAACAAGTCTTAGATATTATAAATAAATATATAAATTAAAATTTATCCACTACAAATTCTTGATTTGTATATGAAGGTTCATAACTTGATATCTCAGCAGTAGGAATTTGCGACATTGCAAAATCTAATGATGCACCTGCATTATCTCCCATACGTTGTTTTGTAAAACCTCTTTCGGCGTACAAAGACTTCAATTGTTTTGCATATTTTTCGGAATTACTTTGAGCATAGGAAATCAAAATATTATAAGTTTCTAAAGCTGAAGCATATTCTCCCATTAAATATAAAATATATGCTTTATCAGACGAAATATAAAACTGATTATCTGTATCTTTTGAATCCAATGAATCGATCAAATCATTATATTCTTGTATAATGCCTTCCGGAATATTATTTTCAACCTTAAATATAGATTTAATCCACAACATTTGTGAATTTTCCAATACTGATAAATCCTTTTTAGTAACATATTCATTAAATACATCAACAGCATCAGTTGGGGTTGTCACTTTCTTTTGCATAAATAAAAGGTTTGCAAACCTTACATAATCTTGTTTGCCAAAATTACTTCCTGACAAATCCAGCACTTTTTTATAATCACTTAATGAACCTTTATAATCTCTTTGCATAGCTTTTGCATAAGCTCGCATATCATATATTTTCTGAGATTTTGGATAAATTAAAAAATACACATCTGCAAGTTTAACCATTTGAGCAAAATTACGTTTTGCATTAAGAGTTAACTTCATAGTATATTGCATTACAAATGCAGGAAGGAAAAATAATAAAACAACAATTCCGATAATAATTATTTTTGACCTAAAGAATGATGCAAACTCATCTTTTTTCTGTTGTGGAATATTAGGATTAAACTTAACATATTCAAATTTCCCAAATGTATGAACCAGAAAATCTCTATACAAAGAAGCACAATAAAGCCTGCAAGCATTTACCAACAATAACCATAAAAGTTCAAAAAATAACAAACCGAAAAATGAAAATTTCACATGGATAAAAATAACATATAAAATAACAGGTATAAGAATATAAGCTAATTTTAAATACCCGTCCAACATAAACCTATATTCCAATGCTTTACCGGCATTAGCCTTTGGTATTGTAGTTTTATATAAACAACCTGTTAAACCCGTAATGCTATAATTTCTAAATATAGAATTCCCGGATTTATCAACATAATACAATATAGGACTACTGAGATTTTCAAAAATTTCTTTAAACATCATAATACCAATTATAATATATAACCTTAATTATGCAAAATATTACTTAACACCAAGAGTTTTTTCAAAATCATAAACATCAGTTGAAACATTGAGATTATCTTTTATATCGATAACATCAAGCCCTCTAAAGTTATAAATAACATTAATCATTTCAGGATTAGTAGCATATTCTTTTGCAAGCATAGCGCCCAAAATAGCTTCCAAATGAGACATTGGAATCATATTAACAGGCAAATCCTCAAATCCCCATTCATATTTCAAAGCCTGTTGCAAAAATTTACAATCCGCAGGGGATCTGTCTTTGTAACAAGAATTCAAGTGCAAACTCTGTCTTGTCATATAAATATCAAAACGAGTAACCTGAATTCCACGTTCACTAAGTTCCCTAAAATATTCAGAACCTCTGTTAGAATGACGCTGAGTCCAATTATCACGATTTGGAATTAATTTATTTGTAGAAACCAATTGATAAGGCTTTGACAAAATTCTCCATTTCCCCTCAAGCATCGTTCTGTCAGAAGGTACTGAAACACATATTTTAGAGTTTTTAAGTGATGGAAAATTTTCAAAAAAGAAAATTATATCATTCATTTTATAAAGTTTGTCAAGCAGGATAAGTTTATTATCCTCATCAACAACAGCAATTCCAGAATCCATACTTGATCCTGATGCCAAAGACAAACCTATATAATAATTCATCTAAATCTCCTACTTCATTAATTGAGTTGTAATTAATGGTCCATCTTCGGTTGCGATAACAGTATGTTCAAAGTGAGCAGAAGGTTTTCCGTCTTTTGTACTAACAGTCCAACCATCTTCTTGTGAAACAACAACATCATCACCGCCCAAATTTAACATTGGTTCTATTGCAATAGCAACATTTGGTTTGATTAAAGTATTATCTCCAACGCTGTAATTAAACAAAAATGGATCTTCGTGCATTTCGTGTCCTACACCGTGTCCACCATATTGACGAACAATTCCATAACCTTCACGATTTGCAACTGCTTCTATTGCTTTTGAAATATCATCCAATACATTTCCAGGACGCATTTGTTCAATTCCGGCGTATAAAGATTCTTCAGTAACCTTCATCAGTTTATCAACTTCATCTGAAACTTTACCTACTCGATATGACCAAGCACTATCACCAACCATACCGCCATAAGTAGCTCCCACATCAATAGCGATAATATCGCCCTCTTTTAAAATTACATCCTCTGATGGAATTCCGTGAACGACTTGCTCATTAATTGATGTACAAATACTTGCCGGAAATCCTGCATAACCTAAAAATGTCGGTATTGCACGATTTTCTTTGATAATATGCATTGCTATATTATCTAATTCTTTTGTAGAAATTCCAGGTTCTACAACCTCTTTCATTTTTTGATGCACAAGAGCAACAATATGCCCTGCATGGCGCATCCTCTTAATTTCATCTCTTGATTTTCTATTAATCATAATTTTTCCCTACCCTTAACTTTAGGGTAGCACAAAAAAAATGATAAAATCAAATATGTGAATTTTAATAAGATTATTCGTTTAAACTGAGATTTTACATCCAAATTCTTTTGTAATAAAATATAGGCATAGATTTAATATATATAATGAGGGAAGTAATAAATGCAAGTATCTTTAAATTGGTTAAATGAATTCGTAGATTTATCAAATATAGAAACATCACAAATAGCTCACGAACTTACAATGAGCGGATTGGAAGTTGAAGGTATTGAAGATGTTAAACCAATGTTTACCAACATCAAAACAGTTCAAATAGACAAAATTGATGCTCATCCAAATTCAGACAGACTACACCTTGTAACCGTAAATACAGGTTCAGGCGAAAAAACAGTAGTCTGCGGAGCACAAAACATTCAAGAAGGTCAGATTGTACCTTACGCAAGCGTTGGCTCTCAAGTATTAGATAGAAAAACAGGTGAAATGTTCACTCTTACTCCTGCTGTTATAAGAGGAGTTGAATCTCAAGGAATGCTTTGTTCAGCTGATGAATTAGGTGTAGCGGAAAGAGGTTATCAACAAGAAGATGGTATTCTAATTTTAAATAGAATTTTCCCAAATGTTCAAATTGGTCAAGATGTAAAAGACGTTTTAGGATTTGAAAAAGACACAGTTTTAGATGTTGCACCAACAGCTAACCGTGGTGATCAAATGTCTGTTATCGGTGTTGCAAGAGAATTAAGCGCAATATTTAATATTCCGCTAAAATCTAACAAAATAGAATGCACAAAAGATCTTACAACTGACAAATTTAAAGTTGAAATCAAAGACAAAGATGTTTGCAAATATTATTCTATAGCTGTACTTAAGAATATAAAAATTAAGCCATCACCTGATTGGATGCAAAAACGCTTAATTGCTTCAGGTGTTAGAGCAATAAATAACGTAGTTGATATTACAAACTATGTAATGCTTGAATATGGCTGCCCATTACACGCATTTGACTATGACAAATTAAACGGCTACTTATGTGTAAGAAGAGCGACTGATGGCGAAAAATTAACAACCCTAGACGGTGTTGAAAGAACTCTAACAACAGACTCAGTTCTAATCGCAACAGAAAAAGAAGGTGTTTGCTTAGGCGGTGTATTTGGCGGAGAAAATTCTGAAATTGATGACAATACAAAATCTATTGCTTTAGAAGCCGCATATTTTACACCTGCAACAAACAGAAAATCTGCAAGAAGTGCCGGTTATAGAAGTGAAGCAAGCGCAAGATTTGAAAGAGGTATTGATATTGAAGCCGTTAAACCTGCGCTAATCAGAGCTATGCAATTACTTGTTGAATATGCTGATGCAGAAGTTGAAGGTGTTGTAGAAGATGGTCATAACAAATTAGAACCTATAGAAATTACCCTAAGATATAATCAAATCAAAAGAATTTTAGGATGCGAAATTACACCAGAAAGATGTATAAATATCTTAGAAAACTTAGGATTTAAAAAACTTGGTGGAAATGATGCAGCTGCAAAATTCCTAGTTCCAAGTTTCAGAGCATACGATGTAACAAGAGAAATTGATTTAATAGAAGAAATTGCAAGAATTAACGGTTACGATAAAATTGCACCAACTCTTCCAAATAAATCTCAAACTCCAACAATTACATTATCAGAAAAAATTATCAAAAGAGTTCATGAATTGATGTTATCATCAGGATTAAATGAAATCCAAACAAGTTCACTAATCGGTAAACCGTTATTAGATAAATTCAAAATTCCATACGATGATGCTAATGCAGTAAAAGTTGCAAACGCTGCAAGTGAAGATTATTCAATGCTTCGTCAAACTTTAGCCGCAAGTGTTCTAAATTGTATGAAATATAATTTTGATAATGGTCAAAAGAATTTCTGGGCTTATGAAATCGGAAGAACATATCTAAAAGTTGCAGAAGCTGATGAAAAACACTCAGGCGTAAAAGAAACTCAAGTTTTGGAAGGCGTTTTAACCGGCGAAGTTCAAAATTCTAAATGGCAAATTAAAACTCAAACAGACTTCTACACAGTAAAAGGTATTGTAGAAAATCTGTTCAATAATTTAGATGTATCAAGAAGAATTAAAATTGTACCTTTGGAAGAAACTGAATTAATTAAAACTCACAAAATCTTCCATCCATACAAAACCGCAGTTATATTACTTCTTGGTAAAAAACCTCAACCAATCGGATATTTTGGACAAATTCATCCAACTTTGCGTGATAAATTAAAACTTAATCAAGATGCATTTTTATTCAAAGTTGACTTAGATGCTCTAATCTCAGCTGTAAAAGAAACTGTTCCAAGATTTAAACATATTCCGCAATATCCGGAAGTAAAAAGAGATTTAGCGTTTATCATCAACGATAATGTATCATCAGATGATATTTCAAAAGTTATTAAAAGTGCAGTTAAACAAAATATCTACAAAGGTTCTGAAATCTTTGATGTATACCAAGGCGAACATATCGAAGAAGGCTTTAAGAGCGTAGCATTCAGAATTAAAATGCAAGATGAACACGCTACCTTAACCGATGAAATAATTGAACAACAAATGCAATCTGTAAGAGAAAAATTACAAAAAGCCTATGCACAAATAACATTCAGGGAGTAAACCTATGAAAAAAATATTGTTACTCATCACAATAGCAATAATGACTTGTATAACATTTGGCATAAATAACCAAATCTTTGCCAAAGATGTAATTCCAAATTCTCCAATTACAAATACTCAAACTATTGGAATGTATCAAGTAGGAGATGATATAACAATATACAAAGAACCTGACGAAAATTCTCATATTCTATACAGAGTAAGATGGAATAGAAATAATGAATTTTTCCCGGAAGAAATCGGTTTTGATAAATTTTTTGCAGTCTTCATAGAGAAAAAAGCTCTTGCACTTGTAAATGTAGTTGATTATACAGATGATTGGGTACAAATAGTTTATAACAATGCAACAGAAGCTACAGGCTGGATAAAGAAAGATGATCCATACAAATTCATGACTTGGAATAATTTTTATAATACTTATGGGAAAAAATATGGTTTAATGCTTCTTCACGGAAGCCCTGAATCTTGTAAAAATATAAAATCAGAAACTAATGATTTGGGCCAAAATATATCTACTATGAATTATCCACAAAAGATTAATTTAAATGTAATAAGAGGTAACTGGGCATTAGTAAGCGTAATGGACCTTGATAGAACCCCAAAGACAGGATACATAAGATGGCGTTCTGATGATGGAATCAGATACTTTTTCCCTGATTTAAGATAAAAATAAGATTACATAATCATACAAAATAAAAAAGACCTGAAAAATCAGGTCTTTTTTATTTAATTCTAAAATGGTTTTGTTTGATTAAGTTTCAATCTCAAATCTCTAAACCTTGCAATATCTTCCTGAGTCTTGCTTGAATCTCTAAATACTGCTTGAGTTGTCGGATGAACCATCAAAACATAATCCATATGAATTTCTAAGAAATTATATCTTCTAGGAGATTGATTTCCTCCACGAGGATAAATTTCAGCATTTGTAACTGCTAAAAATCTTCTTTCTTTATCATTTAATAAATCAGTCAGTTCTCTATTTGTGTTTGTATACTTAGAAACATGAACAACGCCTTTAATATCGTGATCTGCGGTTAAAATAGTAACCTCTATAGGAACTGTATCATTATGTTTTGCCATATTCTTTTTTTACCTCTTCTTAAATCTAAGTATATTATATTTTTAAACAATTGTCCAGTTATTAAAATTCATCAATGTTTTTTAAATCTTCCGCCATAAGCTTCGTGCACATCAACAACTGCAACAAATGCTCTTGGATCGATTTCTTTGATAATTTCAAGCATTTTAGGCAATTCCAATCTTGAAATTACACAATAAATAATATCCTTATCTTGTCCGGAATATCCGCCAATACCTCTTAAATAAGTAACACTTATATCTAATTTTTCAATCAAAGCATTACCAATAGCACCAGCCTCATCACTAATAATTTCGACAGATTTAGAACTGTTCAAACCTTCCATTACAACATCAATAACCTTAGACGCTATAAAATATGTCAAAATGGAATACATTGCATTTTCCCAGCCAAAGACTTTACCTGCAACAAGATAAATAAATATATTTATCCCCATTATAAATTCACCGACAGAAAATCCAAATTTTTTAGAAACTAAAAGGGATAAAATTTCTGTTCCATCTAATGAAGCTTCATTTTTCAAAATTAATCCGACACCTGTTCCTAAAATAATTCCACCAAACACAGTTGCCAAAAGTAAATCCCCAGTAACTTTATAATGCTGGAAAAAATTCAGTGCCAAAGCCAAAATTATATTTGCATAAGCTGTCTGCAAAACAAACATCTTACCCATTTTTCTAAAGGCTAAAATAATAAATGGAGTGTTTAAAACAATTACCAACAAACCCAAATTCCACTTGGTTACATGGCTTATAATCATTGAAATACCAATAACTCCACCATCAATAATTTGATTTGATACCAAAAAAGTTTCCAAAGCAAATGCTGCAACTACAGCACCAAAAGTTATAAAAAAGATATTTTTTATAAACTTTAAAAAGATATTACTTTTTTTTGAACCCTCAACAGCTTTTGGCATCTAATCTTTGTCCTTCTTTATGGTGATTAATTTTTCTAAATTAAAAATAGATTTTTTTTCAACTTGTTCTGCTTTTTTATAACCCAGAATATTTTCCAAATCAGCCTTTAAAGTAGGGATATCATCATATTTTTTCAATGCACCATCCAAAGTAATAGAAACATCACCTGTCTCTTCAGATACAACAAGACAAGCTGCATTACTTGTTTCTGTCATTCCAATAGCTGCTCTATGGCGTGTACCATATTTCCAACTAAGCTTTGGATCATCTGTTAACGGTAACAATACCCCTGCTGAAATTATTTTAGAACCGCTTATTACAACAGCACCATCGTGTAATGGAGTATTTACATGGAAAATTGTAAGCAACAATTCTGTTGAAACATCAGCATTCAACATTGTTCCAACATCATGATATGTATTACTCAAATCATTTTGGAAAACTATCAATGCACCTGTATGTGTTTTAGATAAATATTTAACTGCTTCAATGATTTCTTTAATTACATCAATAGATTTGTTTGAAGGTTTTTTCTTTTCACTTTCAAAAAGTCGTTTAAAGAAATCCACCTGACCCAAATAACCTAAAAATCTACGAAGTTCAGGTTGGAAAATAACGATTAAACTTAATGCAATCAAAGTAACAATAGACCTTAAAAATACACCTAAAATAGTTAAATCAATTGCAACTAAAATCTCACTAAGTATCCACAAAAATACCAAAACAAAAGCACCTTTTACAAATTTTTCTGAATGGGTATTTTTGATAAATTTCTGATAGAACACAACTAATATTGCGGCGATAATACAAATTTCAAAGATATTTTTCCAGCCGAAAGTATCCTTAATGTAAAGGTGCCAATTACCTATAAAATTGTGAAACAACATTAATAACTCATCTATCATTTTGCTAACCTATCAGGAATTACTTCATTTGCAATTAAATCATCAAGAGTCTCTCTATTGATAATAATATCAGATTGAGAATTATTTACAAGTACCATTGCAGGTTTTGAAACTTTATTATAATTAGATGCCATTGAATAATTATATGCACCGGTATTATAAACGCATAAAATATCACCTTCATCTAATTTTGGTAATTCGATTTCAGGAATTAATACATCACCGGATTCACAAAATCTACCGGCAACAGTAACTTTTTCCATTTCCGCATTATCTTTTTTATTAGCAACTTCAGCAACATATTCAGCCTGATACATACTAGGACGAGGATTATCAGCCATACCACCGTCTACTGCAACATATTTTTTACCATGCGGAACCTGTTTTGAACTTCCAACCGTATACAATGTTACCCCGGAAGTTGAAATAATACTTCTTCCAGGTTCTAAGAATAAAGTCGGATAATCAACATTATATTTTTTTACAGCTTCTTCAAGCTTTTGAATAACAATCGAACCTATATCATATATTGATGGAGGAACATCTTTTTCTGTATATTTAACACCAATACCACCACCAATATTTATTTCATCAAGTTTTAAACCAAACTTTTCGTCTAATCTTGCAAGTTCTCTAACTAAAATTTCAATTTCATCAGGATAAATACTTGTTTCAAAAATTTGAGAACCAATATGTGCGTGCAACCCGTGAATTTTCAAATTTTTATATTCATTCAAAACTAATTCAACAGCATCATCAATCTGAGTTAAATCAAAACCAAATTTTGAATCCAAATGACCTGTTTGAATATATTCGTGAGTATGACATTCAATCCCCGGAGTTATTCTAAGTAGAATATCTACAGTTTTATTTTTACTATGAGCAATTTCATTTAGTAATGCAAGTTCTAAAAAGTTATCAACGGAAATTCTACCAACACCTAAATCTAAAGCCAATGACAATTCATCATAAGACTTGTTATTACCGTTAAATAAAACATTACTCATATCAACACCGGCTTTATAAACAGTATAAATTTCACCGGCAGAAACAGTATCAAACCCAAACCCTTCTTCACTCAATATTTTTGAAATTGCACAAACACAAAGTGCCTTTGATGCGTACATCATACGAGTTTTAGGATATTTCGCAAAAGCATTTTTATAATCATTACAAACAGCACGAAGAGTTTTTTCGTCAATAACATACAAAGGAGTTCCGTATTTATCAGCCAATTCAACCAAATCACATCCGCCGATTTCTAAATTTCCGGCATCATTCACTTTAGTTGTAATAGGTTTCAAAAACTGATTGGTGCTGGATGTCATCTCTACTCCTTTACATTATAAACTCAATTCTATAATACCATAACCAAACATATTTTCATACTAATAATTTTATTTATATGAAAAATATTTATCAAAATCTACATCATCAAAACTGCATAATAAAAGGAAAATTTCATCATCTTCATCCATTCTTTGGAAATTATATTCATTAAATTTCCAATATTTAGGATTTATACCTTTTACTCGAACAATGCCCTTTTCTTTTAAGATACTTAGTTTTTTCTTGACAACTTCTAGCGGAAGATCAACCAATTTTGCCAATTCAACAGCAGTAATACCTTCTTTAGAGGAACATTTTTCGGGAGTTAGAAACATTAACTCTAACCCAACAGCTTTTAATTGCTTATCTTCTTCGTTTTGGTCATAAATATCCATAATTATATGATAACTTAAACATATCTATTCAGATATCCTATAAATATAGGAATAAAAAAAAGGAGTTTATTTTAAACTCCTTTTTCATTTAAAATTTATTCAGCAGACTCATCATCAGATTCATCTTTTTTAATTTCTTTAACTACCAACTGTGCCATTTCTTTAGCAATAACTTTTTGAGTATCAGCCGGACAGTTTTGAAGCATATTCATTGCAGTTCTAAGGGTGGTATCAATATCATACCAACGACCGCGTCTGTTATCGTCTAATCCTGAACCTACAGCACTAATAATATCATCTACAGCTTCATATTTTTCATCTTCGATATTATGTTCGATAATAATTTTTATCAAATTTAGCGCAATACGAATTTGAGTTTGATCATCTGTTTCTTCCAATGTTTTAACAGCCTCAGACAAAACCGGATCTTTATCATACCAACGTCTGTACTTGTTAGAATATTCTTCTTTCATACGCCTTCTCCTTTATAATTATCCTTGTTTAAATGTAACTCCTTTTGTACCTTTAGGATACTGCCAATCAATTGATTTTCTTTCACAAGCAATCCTGCATGCTCCGCATTCCAAACAGTTTTCATAATTTACAATAAGCTCCTGTTTTTCATCGTTCCACTCATAAACTTTTGCAGGACATATATATACGCAAGTTTTATTTTTACATAACCGGCATTGTTCTTTGTCAGGTTTTAAATGTGATTCTGTATCCGGTGAGTATTTTAATGTATATAATTTTTTATCAATATCTATATTCATAATAAAATACTCCACAAAAGTCTTATTACAGCCCAAAAGTCTTTTAATAACTCAAAAATACTTCTGTCTGTAAAAATACTTTTTATAAACTTCCAATAATTTTCACGTTTTGGAACACCATCTGCAGATGTAAACATTTCAAAAAATGCATTAATTTTTTTCAAATAATATGATAAAAATGCTTGTTTTCTTTCATGCATAACATCAAAAAGATACTCATAAGTTTTCATATCTTTCAACACAAAAGATTGCCTTAATTTTTTCTCATATTTTGATAAAGTTTTCTTTGAATAATCTTCCTTTTCTAAAGCAATAATAGCAGTTTCAGCAGCAAACTTACCACTCATCATAGCAAGATTTGTACCTTCCCAATGAAGATTATTAACAAGCATAGCAGCATCGCCAACTACCATAACTCCATTATCACAGAGTTTAGGAATTTTTTTATACCCGCCTTCAGGAATTAAATGTGCCGAATATTCTTTCAAAACTCCACCCTCAATCAAAGGTGCGATAGAAGGATGTTGTTTTAATCTTTCTAACATTTCAAAAGGTCTGTAATTATTTTCGGCAAGTTCATTTAATGTAATTCCAAGTCCGATAGTTACAGAATCCGTATTTGTATACATAAATCCTAAACCAAGCATTCCAAGCATAGGACCGCCAAAAATTTCTACAATAGAACCCTCGTCATCTTTTACTCTAAAACGCTGATTTATCACATCTTTATCTAAAGTTAAAACTTCTTTTACACTTAGCGCAACATCTTTTGTCTCAATATCAGTTCTCAAACCTATTTGTTTTGCCAAAAGTGAGTTTACACCATCTGCTAAAATTACAATATCAGCATAAAATTCTTCAAGTTCTGTTCTAACACCAACAACTTTACCTTTTTCTTTAATCAAATCTCTTACAACAGTTTCTTCAACAAGGTAAACGCCTGCTTTTTTAGCCTCTTCTGCAGCCCAGCGGTCAAATTTTCCTCTAATTACGCTATAACTTGAATTACTTTCTTTTCTATATGAAATACTTGTAGAATCCTGTTCTCCTAAGATTAAATAATTATGCTCAATATTGCGACGCTCTAGCGGAGCTTCCTGTTCAAAATTTGGGAAAATTTCTTTAGTTGCCTCGGTATAAATCGCACCACCAAAAACATTTTTGCTTCCTGCAAATAACCCGCGCTCAATTAGCACAACCTCTTTGCCGGCTCTGGCAAGCGTAATTGCACAAGCCACACCACCAGGACCTGCTCCGACAACTATAACTTCTGTTTTGTTTTCCTTTTTTAACATAAAACTTCTCTCAACATCAATTATACACTAAAATTCAATACTTGTAAAATAGTTAGGATGAGCTATAACGTTTTATTTTGTATATAAATATTTTATATAAATTATAATACATGAAATTCAAATGTTAAAATACGTAAAATTTTAGCAAAAATATCTTGCGTTTTGTTTTAGTATGAATGAAAATACATGAAAATGGGATGTGTGAAATGATAATAAATAGTGTGACAAAATTTCGAATAGACAAACAACGACCAAAACAGGAGTTCATGTCTTCAAGTTTCGAAGCCCCTATTTCAAATCCAAATTTAAATTCCGATTTATATTCACAAATTAATAAAGATATTAAGAGACCTTTAAAATCAAATCCTTCAGATTTAAGTTTTAAAGGTCTTTCTTTAGGATTATATAAACCACTAAAAACATTTAGTAAATCAGAATTTTTGGAATTTTCAGATAAATATCTTGGAAAAATGGGAAGAGAATTGCTTGAAGATATATTAGGGAAAAGAGCAAATGAAGCAAGCAAGCTAATATCCATTGATCCAAAAAATGCAGATAATATAATAATTAACAAAAAAACAATTCCTCATTTGGCTTGGGACGGTATAATTTATCCGTTCAAGATTTTACCTGGAGATTTGCTAAACGGAATAATTGAATTATTAGGAAAAATTCCAGCACTAAAAGGTTGGTCAGAAAGAGTTTTACAAAAACCTTTATTTAAAAATATAAGACAGCGTTCTAAACTTGATGCAAAAATAAATTCTTTAACAGGCTTAATTACATATAGAGATATGAAAATTGCAAGTGCAAAAGAAGCATTTGCAAAAAACGCCAATAAAAAAGTTGCTGACTTAACAAAAGACGAAATTGCAAAAATTACAGCAGATGTAGATTCAAAAATGGATTCAAGCGTTTTCCAAAGTGCATTAAAAATGTTTGACCCAAAATCCGGCAACTATGATACAAAACACGAAAGAGCATTAAACAGATTAGTATCAGGTTTGCCTCCTGCAATTTTCTTAGCAACAGATGCTTATAACCTATCAAGAATGATGGATGATGACCCTAAGGCAGCTGATCACGAAAAGAAAGTCAGATTTAAACAGGAAGTTAGCAGAATTTTAACAAGCGGTTACTTGACCTTGATTACAATGGGTGCATTCCAAAAATTCATCAACAAATCAAAAGCCGGAATTGTACTTACAACAGGTATAACAGTTCTAGTAACCGAAATGTATTCTCGTTTATCAAACGGTAAACATATTACAAGATTAACACCAGAACAAGCAAGAAAAGAAAATGAAAGATTAAATAATCCTGAGGCTAAAATTAAACCTCTATCATTTAAATCAGAAGATAATAAGACCGCAAAACCTGAGAAAAAAGAACAACAAAAACCATTGCTATCTTTCGATACAGTAATGAAAGCTTCTGCTGTAATCTTAGCAATAGGTTATGGTATTAAAGGATTTAAAAACATCCCTACAGTTAAACGTGCAGCATTGAATTATTTTGAAAAACTAAAAGTAAAAAATCCTGACAAATATAATAAATTAAATCTTGATAAAATAGATGGCGGTTTAAATTTAAAAAATGCAGTATCTACTTTTGAAAAGAAAGTATTATATAGACCATTTACAGATTTATACAAATCATTAACTTCTCAAAAATATATAATTGAAGAACAAAAATTTGATCAAGTTGTAAAAGCACTTAGAGAAAACGGATTTGAAAAACTTGCAAATAAATATGAACAAGTTGGAAAATCTGCATTAAAAACTGTAGATGGCAAAAACATCATAGACTTAGGCGAAAAAGATAAAAAAGTAAAACCATTAGTAAACTTCGTTATAGCACCATTCAAATTCTTATGGAATACAATTACGCTTCCATATTGGATGATAGACGAAAAACTTATGAGTGTATTTAGAAAAAGTAAGCCTAAAAAGGGTATGAGTGATCTTCAAGCACTAGCAAACAGCTTCGAGAAAATTTCAAAACAAGCTCAAGCTCTTGCTAATAAAAAGATAAGTCCTAAACAATTTGAAGATTATATCCAAGTAAACTTATTAAAAGCATTTAACGTAGATTCACTATCAAGCGTATCAAATGCAGAATTATCAAACTTAGCAAAAACAGCAGCATCAATCGCTACAATATGGTTCTTGATGACTGATAACTACAATATGGTAATGTTAAAATCAAACGGTAATGATAAAGAAGGTGCCGATACAAAATTCAAAGAAAGATTTGTACAGGAAGGTTCAAGATTGTTCTACCAAACATTATTGATTGACCTGTTTAATTCAACCTTCAGAAATCAATACAACTCATCACTTCTTGGAATGAGCTGGATTACCTTAACAAATACAACTCTTGGTGAAATCTTAACAAGAACATCTGTAGGAACACCAATTAAGAAGATGACAAGAGATGAACTTATCGCAAAAGAAACAAGACAAAACAATTCAACAGGTTTCAAGAAAAAATATTACAACTTTATGCAACGCTTAACCGGTAAACGTTCAATAAAATCATACGAAGTTGCACCAAGAAATAGTCAACCGGCTCAACAACAAAACCAAACAGCCGTTAATATTCCAAGTATTGAAGCTAATAAAAATATAATATTCAAAAAAAATGATACCTTAAAAGATATGGTACAAAATAATAACAAATAAACTCTATACACAAATAAATTATTAATAATGATTCGGTTAATTTAGAAATTTACACAGGTTAGATAAAATATATCTAACCTTTTTTATTTAAAAACTCGCACACAAAAAAAAAGAAAGTTCAAAATTTTAATTTAATGAACTTCCTTTTTTTTAGTATATTTTTATCCTTATTTATACAAATGAATTATGTATCAATATTTGTTGCATAAACCGCATGAGTTTCAATGAAATCACGTCTTGGTTCAACTTTATCACCCATCAACACATCAAATAATTGATCACACATCATTGCATCTTCGATATTAACTTTCAATAATGTTCTTGTTGCAGGGTCCATTGTTGTTTCCCAAAGTTGTTGAGGCATCATTTCGCCTAAACCTTTAAATCTTTGGATTTGTAAACCTTTTTGACCTCTTTCATCGATAATTTTTTGAAGTTTTTCAAATGAATTAATTTCATATTTTTCAGTATCAGTTTCTAATAATAATCCATTAGTTTCTTCAATCAAGAAATCTCTGATTAATGGATAAGAAGCTTTCAATTTCTTATATTCAGAACTCTTTATAATATTCTGATTTAAATTAACATGTTCTTCTTCATTCAAGTGAAGAACAAATGAATATTTAGAATTTTCAGGATTATATTTAACTTCAACCTTATAATTTTCAGCTTCTTGAATATTATAATTTTGAGCGTGATCAATTAAATAATGATTCAAATAATCACAAATTTCATTCATTTTAGCTTGATTATCAAAATCTTCCAAATTAATATTTGATCTTACCAAACCTCTTAAAAATACGGCAGGGAACAAGTTCAAAATCGGATTATTATATGAACGATAAAATTCAGACATATTCTTTATTAACGCAAGTAATTCATCACCTGTTTTAACATTCTTTTTATCTTTATCAGACAGGCTCAAATTCTTAATACCACGTTCTTTTAACATTTTGTCCAAAACATGTTCATTAAATAAATACTCTGAAGTTTTGCCCTGAGTAACCTTGAATAAAGGTGGCTGAGCAATATAAACAAATCCATTTTCAATCAATGGCCTTGCGTATCTGAAGAAGAATGTCAACATCAATGTTCTAATATGAGCACCATCGACATCAGCATCTGTCATAATAATAATCTTGTGATATCTTAATTTATCAATTTCAACTTCTTCAGGATTTCTGCTAATTTTTATACCAAAAGCTTGAACCATAGATTGAATTTCATTGTTTCCATAAATTCTATCTAATCTTGCTTTTTCAACGTTCAAGATTTTACCTCTCAATGGCAAAATTGCTTGGAACATTCTGTTTCTACCTTGTTTTGCAGAACCACCTGCAGAATCACCTTCGACTAAGAAGATTTCGCATTTTTCAGGTTCTCTGTTAGAACAATCAGCCAATTTACCAGGAAGAGTTGAGTTTTCTAAAACAGTTTTTCTTCTTGTCAATTCTCTTGCTTTTCTTGCTGCTTCTCTTGCTCTTTGAGCCTGCAAAGTTTTATCTAAAATTGTCTTTGCAATTTTTGGGTTAAATTCAAGCCATTCTTGTAACTTATCCCTAACTGCATCTTGTACGGCACCCATTGCTTCTTGAGAACCTAATTTTTCTTTTGTCTGACCTTCAAATTCAGGATTAGGAATTTTTACAGAAACAATAGCTGTCAAACCTTCTCTAACATCTTCCCCTGATAGGTTTTGATCAGAATCTTTTAAGATATTATTCTTTCTTGCATAATCATTCAAAACCCTTGTAATAGAGTTTCTAAAACCTGTCAAGTGAGTTCCGCCTGAATGAGTATTAATATTATTTGCAAATGATAAAACACTTTCTGTATAAGAATCAGTATATTGCATTGCAACTTCTACTTGTAAATCACCTACAACTTTATCAATATAAATTGGTTTTTCATGCAAAACTGTTTTATTCTTATTCAAAAATTCTACATAACTTGCAATACCGCCTTCATAATGGAAAGTTTCA
Source organism: uncultured bacterium (assembly GCA_949292185.1). Classification (GTDB taxonomy): domain Bacteria; phylum Cyanobacteriota; class Vampirovibrionia; order Gastranaerophilales; family Gastranaerophilaceae; genus Zag111. The sequence continues at coordinate 76,998 of CASEYP010000020.1, read as the reverse complement.
ATTTCTTCTGAATCGTGACGATTGAAAACAATTTTCAAACCTTTATTTAAGAATGCCATTTCTCTCAAACGGTTAGCAATAACATCACAATCTATTTCAGTTGTTTCGGTAAATATTTCAGGATCCGGCCACCAAGTAGTCTTAGTACCTGTTTTAGTAGTAGGTTCACCTTTTTCAACAGGAGCTAAAGGTTCACCTCTCATATATTCTTGACGCCATACATAACCGTCACGAGAAACTTCAACTATATATTTTTCAGATAAAGCGTTAACAACAGATGCACCAACTCCGTGTAATCCGCCTGAAACCTTATAACCACCATCACCAAATTTACCACCTGCGTGAAGAACTGTATGAACAATTTCCAATGCAGATTTACCGCTATCAGGTTTTATATCAACCGGAATACCACGTCCATTATCTTCTACAGTAATACTGTTATCTTTGTGAACAGTAACATAAATGTCTGTACAAAAACCTGCCAAAGACTCATCAATAGAGTTATCCACAATTTCATAAATACAATGATGCAAGCCTCTTTGAGAAGTTGAACCGATATACATACCAGGTCTGACTCTTACAGCTTCCAAACCTTCCAAAACTCTGATATTACTTGCGTCATAATGTTTAGAAGTATGAGTTTCAATAGCTTCATACTGTTCGTTAAGCTGCTCTTCTATTTGCTTATTTTCAACTTCTTTAATAGCTTCCATTCCTTTATCATTAATGATGTCTTGTGCATTTTCAGACATAAAATTCTCCCCTAATATACTGAAATATAGTAATAGTATAGCACAAAAGAATGCTATATGCCAAATTTATTTACGTAAATTAACCTGCTGTAAAGTTTTAGAAATATTTAGATATCAACACCCTGCATCATATCAACAAGTTGTTTAATAGTACCTTCCATAGTAACACTTTCTGACGTTCTTTGTTGCAAGAAAGCATTAATTTTAGGCATCATTTCAATAGCAGTATCCAACCTTGGGTTTGAACCCGGCTGATACATACCAACATCAATCAAGTCCTTATTTTCTCTATATAAAGAAAGCATTGTTCTTAATTTTGCAGCAGCTTGCTTATGTTCAGGACTTGCAATAGCACTCATCAAACGTGAAATACTACCCAAAACATCAATAGCAGGATAATGGTTAGATTCGGCAACTTTTCTTGACAAGAAAATGTGACCATCAACAATACCACGCACAATATCAACAATCGGATCTGAAATATCATCACCTTCCATCAATACTGTATATAAAGCCGTAATAGAACCTTTCGGGCTATTACCTGCACGCTCTAAAACTTTCTGAAGCCAAGAGAAAATTGATGGCGGATAACCTTTCATAGTAGGAGGCTCGCCCAAAGACAAACCAACTTCACGACCTGCCATAGCGCAACGAGTAACTGTATCTGTCATCAAGAAAACTTTTTTACCCTGATCTCTAAAATATTCACAAACAGCAGTTGCTGACAAAAGTGCTTTTTGTCTAATCAATGGAGGCTGATCACCTGTTGAACAAACCAAAACAGATTTTGCCATACCGGCTTCACCTAAAGAATCTTCAACAAATTCCTTAACTTCACGACCACGTTCACCGATTAGTGCAACAACGTTAACATCAGCATCTGAATTTCTTGCAATCATACCAAGCAAGGTACTTTTACCAACACCAGACCCTGCAAATAATCCCAAACGCTGGCCGCAACCCATTGTCATACAACCATCAATAGCTCTAACACCCGTTGAAAATTGTTCCGTAATAATTGGTCTTTCAAATGGTCCAGGAGGAGGTCCCTCAATAGGACGCCACAGTGCGCCTGTTGTATCTAAAGGTTTTCCATCAATTGGATTTCCCAAAGGGTCAATCAATCTTCCCAATAAAAAATCCCCAACCGGAATTGTAATAGGACGACCCGTTGAAGTTACTAAACTTCCTTGTCCGATACCACTTCCATCTAAAAGTAATGATAATTGCGCAACTTCACCTTTAAAAGCTTGAACTTCCGCAGGCTTCTGTTTCCCATCATAAGTTTCAATATAACAAAGATCGCCAACTTTTAACCCTGGTAACTTAACCTCTACAGTTAAACCCAAAAGTTTTGAAACAGAACCTCTATATGTATATAATTCTGTTTTATCAAGTTTTTCTTTAACTTGTTGTTTTATCTCTTCAATTTCACTTTTATCAATATCAGACATAATTGTTATTATAATCATATTTTAAGAAATTTCAATTTGTTAAATTCAATAAAAAAAAGAACCCTAAAATTTAGAGTTCCTTTTTTCAAATTTATCTAATATAAAAATTATAAATTAATCATTTATAACTTTTAAAAGTCTTTCCCAAACTTCATCGATAGATCCGTCAGCGTTAATAGTTTTTAAAACGCCCTTATTTTTGTAATAATCTATCAATGGTGCAGTTTCATGGAAATAAGTTTCAAATCTTGCCTTTGCAATTTCTTCATTATCATCTTTTCTTTGAACAAGTTCAGCACCGCATTTGTCACAAATTCCCTCAACTTTTGTTGGCTTAAATTTGATATTATAAATCTCACCACATTTTGGACAAGATCTACGATTTACAATTCTTGCAATCAAAATATCTTGATGTAAATCAAAATAAATAGCTCTGAAATCTACTTCAGTATCACCATTAATTTCAGCATTAATTCCGGTCAACATATCAGCTTGTTCAAGACTTCTTGGGTAACCATCCAAAATATAACCGTTTTTGCAATCATCTTGAGATAATCTATCTTTAATTATAGATGCAACAAGATCAACAGGAACTAATTCACCTTTATCAATAAATTTCTTTGCAATAATTCCATTAGGAGTTCCGTTTTTAATTTCAGCTCTCAAAAGTGAACCTGTATCTACATGCGGAAGATTTAAATATTGCGCAAGTTTTGTTGTCTGTGTACCTTTACCGCATGCCGGTGGTCCTAAAAAAATAAGTTCTTTTTTCATAAATTCACACTCTCTTTTATATGATAAATACTACTATCTTCTAATCAAATATATTTCAATATTACATCAACCCAAAATTGATTTCAATTCTGAAAAAGTTTTACAACAAAAAAGGAAGAAAATTTATAATAATTTTCTTCCTTTTTTTATTTTTTATTATAGTTGTTAACTATTTTTCTTTAACAACATCTCTGATTTCAGGACTTTCTTTTACATAATTTGTCAACTGTTTCAATGCTGGTTTATAAGCATTAATTGTACTTGAACCGCCAAGACATCCGCCGGTACAAGCCATAACTTCTATCAAATTACCAAGTTCACATTTACCATTTTTAGCAAATTTTTTAAGATCTCTGATAGATTGTTTATTCAACCCGTCAACAACGTATGGAGTAGCCTTCTTATCATCATCCAACAATGCATTAACAGCACCTGCTACACCACCTGTATTTGCAAAATTTCTACCTTGAGCTGATGATTCTTTTCTAAATTCAGATTCATCACAAGTTGAAACTTGAACATTCAAAGCAATAAGCCAAGCACCTAATTCTTCGAAGTTCAATACGTAATCCATTTTAGGATTTTGTAAAGCTTCACGTCTTTTAGCAACACAAGGGCTAAAGAACACTGTAATTGCATCAGGATAATCTCTTTTAACAATTTCTGCAGTATAATAAGCAGGAGTTTTTGTATCTGAACGGAATGGTTTTAATTCAGGAACATGTTTATCAACAAGTTCATTATAACCAGCACAACAAGATGTTGTCATAAATCCTTGTCCTTTTTCCATTCTTTCTTCAAATTCAGCTGCCTCATTTTTAGTTGTAATATCTGCACCTTCAGCAACTTCAATTACATCTGCAAAACCTAATGTCATTATTGCTTGTTTTAATTGTTTTGGAGTGCAAGGTAATTGACCCATTATTGCAGGAGCAACCATCGCAATAACTTTTTTACCAGCTTTCATTTCTTTCAAGATATCAATAATTTGACTCTTTTCATGTACAGCACCAAACGGACAAGCACTTACGCATTTTCCGCAAGAAATACATTTTTCAAAATCGATATGAGCTAAACCTTCATCATCTTTTGCGATTGCTCCAACCGGACAAGCATTTTCACAAGGTACAATAATTTTTGCAATTGCTTGATATGGACAAACTTGTGCACACATTCCACAATTTTTACATTTTGCAGGGTCAATAGTTGATTTTCCATTTTCAACCTTTATTGCACCAAATTTACATGCTGACTCGCAAGGTCTTGCTACACAACCTTGACATAAATCTGTTACATATATTCTTGAAGGTACACAACCTTTACAAGCTGTTTGTAATACTGTCAATGGATTATCTTCAGGTTCTGTTCTATCTTGAGCTTTTTTAGCTAATGTTGATAACAATTCGCTATCATCAGCTTCTTCAATAGATAAACCTAAACCTGCGATTGTTCTATCTCTCAATATTGCTCTTTCTTTATGAATACAACATCTGAAAGGAACTTCACTACCTTTTGGTCGCATATCAAATGGGATTAATCTTGTATCTTCTTCAAAATTATTTCCTAAATATGCTTTAATTAGTCTTACAAGTATTTCTCTTTTTAAATGAGATGTTTGTTTAGGGGTATTAATTGCCATTCTTTTAATCCTTTTCCTTATTATTGTTTCGCTAACTTTTCATTGATTGCATTTATAACTTTTTCTACTGTTGCCTCTTTGATAATTTCATCATCAACCTTTACATAAGGTGCTTTTGAAAATTCCCAATCTGTAGAGCATAAACCTAGACAAGGTACACCTGATACATCAACCTTATCACCATATTTTTGAGGCACAATATCAATTAATTCTTGAAGGTTTGCAGAACCCATTACAAAACAAGTTGTTCCTAAACATACTTTAACACTAACTTTTTCCATTTTTTACCTTTCTTCTGTTTTTTATTTTTATACCTACATATATTGTATACTAACTTTTTTAAAATATTTATCCTGCAATACTGTTGCCATTTTTTTTATTATATTTTTTCTAATTTCTATTTCAACAGGTAATGCCGGATTATAATGTGCCTGATTTAACTTTGCACCTACCATAAAGTTTATGCAATCGCTATCTAATAAGAATTTTATCAGCTTTCCAGCAGCATTGTCAATATCTAAATTCCCTGCCTCTAAACATTCCAAAGTTTCGGTAAGAGTTAAAATTCCCTCAGTTACCAAATCCACACCCTCCATATATGAACAGCTCGGGAGTTTACCTATACTAATTTCCTTATCCATTGTTATTGGCAAGTTTAACTCTCTCGAAATTAAGTTTGCTGTTGTTCCGCCACATATTGCTTTTTTACCATTAAAATCCTTAAAGGCTTGAGCGTATTCAGCATCATTTTTTTGGTTAAACGGAGGCCCTGTGAAAACTAATGATCTTCTAGGCTCTCTAAAATACAATACACAAGCTGAAATATCATCTTTTGGCAATCTGTCTGTTTCAATATTTTGAGCCTGTCTAATTATATAAGCTGATAATTCTGAACTTGATATATCCGGTTCTTTTTCCAATTTTGCCTGTAACAAATTTATCAAACCATCTCTTCTCAAGCCTAATTTTAACCTTCCATTACCCAACCCCGCTTGAGTAACCCCATCAGAACAAAATATAAGTCTATCCCCAAGTTCAAGTTGAATTTTATAACTTTTCATACATCTATTTTTAAAAGTCTTTGACGGAATTAAATCATAATGAGGGGCCATAACTTCGTTATTGTGTTTTATCCAAATAAATTCAGGATTACCTTCTTCTACAATTTTTGCATAACCATCATCATCAACATCTATAACTGAAAATGTAGAATAACTTATTTTTCTAATTTTACAAACAGGAAGTGAATTCATAACAATTTCGGCGGCTTTTCGTATCGGGATTTGCTCACCTTCCACAAACCTTAACAACATAGTTGCCGTCATACAAGATAAAATATTTGCCTTAATTCCACTACCTAAACCGTCTGATAATACAGCAATCAATTTAGCTTCATCAGGATATCTTTTTGAAACAAAATAATCACCAAAAGCATTTTGATTATATTTTTTAACCTGACTACAATCGATATCAATAAACATTATTTTTTATCCCCATCAGTTTTATCATCATAATCATTTGCAATTGAATTTAATAATGTTTCAGTTTCAACCATGTGCTCGCCAAGTAAACACGCAATTTCTTGAACAATAGAAATATTTTTTGATATAACTTCTTTTGCTTTTTCTGAAATTTTTTCTCTGTTAGTTTCGGATTGAGTAACATCATTTATAATTGCACCAACTATTTCATTCGGTTCAATAGTAAATGCGTTAATATCATAAAGTCTGTCACCAACTGCGTAATGTTCTTTATGAAGACTTTTTCCTGTTTTTAAAATTGTTTTAAAAATATCAGCAAATTCAACAATTCTATCGATAGCAGCACCTGTTAAGCCATCAGGTCTTGATTTGAATATTTCATACATATCACCGGTAAACATTCTCATAAAATTATCATTGGCTTCCAAAATATTCATATTATTATCGACCATAACCATTGCAGCAGGCATACAACGTAACATTGCAGCAGCCTTTCTCATCGCAATTTTTCTCATATAAGAAACGCACATTGAAGGCTCAGCAACACCATCTAAAAGTGCCACAGCTAGTTCTCTACAAGAAGAATATCCGCAACCCCCGCAATTTAATTCATCATCAACTGTATGTTTACCGATTTTTTTCAAAGTTTTTGTAATTTCTTCTAATGAATATTTTGATTCTGCAACTCCAGAAGGCTTATAATCATATTCCACAACATACTCAGGCTTTTTAGGGATAACAGGTCTATCTTTTACTTTAGCTAAAACATCTGAAATTATACTAATACTTGCCTTTTCAGTTGAAATACAAGGACCAGCTACACAGCCGCCTTCACATGCCAGAGCTTCGACAAATATTGGTCTGTTGATTTTCTCAGGATCCAAATTATTCAAAGCTTTTTCAAATGCAGGAATTGAACAAATTTCCAATAACTGAACTTCTTTTTTAACACCAATTCGTTTAATAGTTTCATTCATACCACCATCTATTGGATACAATGAACCCTCATAAGCACTTCTTGGCACAAACACATAACTGTCATCTTTTTGAATTTGTGAAACATCAGGAAATTGGTCATTAATCCAAATTTTTAACTCTTCAAATGTAAGAGATATATCAATAAGCCCATCTTGTGCATCCGCTTCATTCTTTTTCCCGATACAAGGGCCTATAAAGACTATAGCAATATCATTTCCATATTCTTCTCTAAGAATTTTTGCATGCGTTCTTGCAGGAGAACCAATAGGTGTAATATATTTTGTAAATTCGGGTTTATATAATCTTATATAATCAACAATAACAGGACAAGCACTTGAAATTAACAACCCTTTATCCATACTATTGAGCATTTCGGCAGTTCTAATAGAAACTTCTTGAGCGCCTAATGCTGTTTCTGAAACATCCTTAAATCCAAGTTTTTTCAAAATTGCAATCATTCTTTGTGGAGACATTTCAAACACTCCACTCCAAGATGGCGCTAATGAAACATATACATCTTTCCCGCTAATTAGAAGATTTTTGACTCTTTCTAAATCATTTCTTACACATTTAGCATTAGCAGGACAAACCTTTACACAAGTTCCGCAAGATATACATTTTTCCGGAATAACGGATGCATGGTTATTTTCTATTTTAATTGCCTTGACAGGACATTCTCTTACACATTTGTAGCAATCGTGGCACTCATTTACCAAAGTATAAACTGGATATTGATTGTTCATTTTTTAACCCCTAAATATATTTTTTCTTATTGTAATTTTTCTAAAAGATTTTCTAACTTATCCGGATTTACTTCATTATACAGTACATCATCAATATAAATATTTGGTCCTGAACTGCACTTGTCTTGACATAATGCTCCTGTTAATTCTATTTCCGCTTCCAGATTATTTTCTTTTATATAATTTTCTAAAAAATTCAAATTATCAAGATTTCCACGAGCAAAACACGAACTACCCATACAAACCTTTATATTATGCTTCGCCATATATTCCTCACTTTTACTATATGATAATTTTATTATAGCTTGAGATTTTAGGCAAGTATTAAGGGGTAAAATAAAATCTTACCCCTTATATTACCTATTTTTATATTAAATTTTGCAAATTTTATTTTGCAGCTTTAGATTTATCAGCCAATTCGCTATCCACTCTTAAAAATACAGGATGAATATCTTCTTTTGAAATCAATTTACCTGCTTTAATATTCCCAATTTTAATATCATCAAGTTTCACAGATAAATCATAAGATAATTGTTTTGCCATATCTTTTGCAATATTTGGACAATATGGATAAATCAAAGATGAAATTATGCACATAATTTCTAATACAGAAACTAATACAGAACCGCATTCTGTCATCTTACCTTCTTTTGCAAGTGTCCAAGGTGCATTATCTGTTACAAATTTATTTGCTGCATCTACAATAGAAATAATTTCTTGAGCTGCTTCTTGAATTTCAAAATGATTAAAATGATTTTCGACAATTTTGATTGTACCCAAAGCAGTTCTCAAAAGACTATCCGCTTCTTTAGAACGATTTGTCAAAAATTCCTCTTTAACTTCACCGTCAAAATATTTTACCAACATTGACAAACTTCTATTCAACAAGTTACCCATACTATTTGCAAGATGAGCATTAACTTTTTCTTTAAAGTCTTGATCAGAATAATTACCATCACGACCGCAAGGTGCTGAAGTTGCCATATAATATCTGAAAGCATCAGGATGTTCTAGTGAAAAATGCTCTAATACTGATGTTGGAGAAACAACGTTACCTAATGATTTTGACATCTTAGTTTCGTCTATAGTAATCCATCCATGTGCAAAAATATGTTTTGGTAAAGGTAATTCCAATGCCATTAAAATTGCAATCCAATAAATACTATGAAATTTTAAAATATCTTTTCCGATCACATGAACATCTGCAGGCCATAATGCTTTAAATTGTTCTGTAGGATTTTCTGTATCATAACCTATTGCAGTAATATAGTTTGATAAAGCATCAATCCAAACATAAATAGATTGTTCAGGATCATCCAAAACATCAATTCCCCAACCAACATTTGCCTTGTTACGAGAAACTGATATATCTTGAATATCTTCCAATTGATTTAGAACTTCATTTGCTCTGAAACTTGGAACAATAAATTCAGGATTTTCTTTTATATGCTTCATAATAGCATCTTTATACTTTGTTAATTTGAAGAAATAATTTTCTTCACTAACAACTTCAGGTTTTTTCAAATGGTCAGGGCACAAACCGTCTTCTGTTAAATCTTTAGGATTTAAGAAACATTCACAACCTGAACAATATAAACCTTCATATTCGTGTTTATAAATATCACCTTTATCAACTAATTTTTTAAATATTTTTTGAACAACTTTTTCATGATCTTCATCAGTAGTTCTAATAAATCTATTGTAATTTATATCTAATGCTTTCCAAGCATCTTTAAATTTTTGAGAATTTTCATCACAAAGTTCCTTAGGTGTTTTTCCTGCAGCAGCTGCTGTTTTTTGAATTTTAATACCGTGTTCATCAGTTCCTGTTAAGAAAAACATATTATCAGTTCTTTGAGAATAATGTCTTGCTATAATATCTGTCAAAATCTTTTCATAAGCGTGCCCAATATGAGGTGCACCGTTAACATAATCAATCGCTGTTGTTAAATAATATTTGTCCATTTATAATTCCTCTTGTGTTTTATATAAAAATACTATCATAAAAATCTTCTAAATATTAACTTATATTTACAAACCTAACAAAAAATGATATACTTTTCAAAAAAAAGAGGGGTTATGAAAAAGAGTTTTTTAATTATACTAGGCATATTACTTAGCGTTAATCTGGGTTTTGCAATTTCAATGGATGAATTTGAAGGCATAAAATCTGGGAAATACAAATGTCCGCAACAAAAAACAGAATATTCCAATATATGCGTTGTTGAGTTATACAAACACGGAGGAAGATCATTCTCAAATTGTTCAGATGACAAAAAGGCAATTGCCAATGATATAAAAAATGGTAAATGCACATTTGAGCCGGATAAAAGTAAATATTATTCGTGTCAATATGAACAAGGATCCTGTGAAGTAACATTAAGAGAAGAAGGGCACGGAATAACTTGTATGGGTTCTACACCACCGACTTCAGAAGTTTTAAAACAAGCACAAAATGGGAAATGCTATTTAGAGGAATAAAATTTATGAAAAAATTTTTTACAATACTAGCCATTAGTTTAATATTATTACAATGCTGCGCTTATGCATATATACAAAGAATTAAACCCGGAAGATATAACTGTCCATATTATTATAATGGCAAGGAAAATATTTGTGCCATAGATGTTGATTGGAAAGGTAAAGCTATGACAGAATGTTCCTTTCTTAATTTAAGTGATATAAAAAGGGAACTAAACAGCAATAGATGCACATTTATACCTCCAGAATATTATAGCTGTCAATACTCGGAGAAAGGTCATTGTGAAGTTGGTTTAGGCAGTAGACCAGAACAATATATTGTAAAATGCAAAGTTAACGTATATGAACATAAAGCTCTTGACGATGCCAGAAATGGCAGATGCCCATCTTTACCAGCTGTACTTGCGGAAGATCATTTAATGAGAAAATAGGAGAATAAATAATGAAAAAATTTCTTATATCTGTTAGTATACTAAGCTTAATGTTAGCTGGCACAGTAATAGCTGCAACAACCAATAATAATAATGAACCCCCACAGGAATATATAAATAATCTTAAATCCTGCAAAGAGAGTTCAGTTAATAAAGAAGGCTCAACAGTCAATCAATACACTATTAAAGGATTATTACCGGATGGCAGATGCGAAGTTGAAATCTCCAGTTATACAAATTTTGCAGACCCAAAAATTTATGAAGGCTTCATAACAATTATGAAAGGATTTGCAGGAGATAAGCTAAAAGAATCTGACATCCCGACACAAGCTCAAATGATAGAACAAGGAAAAAAAGAAAAGACCATTACACACTGCAAATTCACAAAAGAACAAAGGTACGCATTACACGCAGCATATTTGAAACATGACGGGAAAAATAACTGTGTAACAAATGGTGGAACAACCAACTGTCATTTCAGCACATCTGATATGAGTTCTTATGACAGATTAATGATGAACTACAGTGTTGGTACCTGCTCTCAAAACCAATAAATTGTTAAAAAAAATTATCAATAACGCAATTTTTTAGACAAAAAATACTTTATATAAATGTAGGTGAAATATAAAGGAATATTTTTATGTCTTCAGATTGGATTTTAGCTTTAGATAGTTTAGCTTCAGGCGGAGTAATAGATTTTGATGCACCGGCATACCTTCTTGATCAACCTGCAAGATATGTTGGACATCCTCAATTAGAGCATTTGCCAAACGAAATTTCATTACTTCCTGAAGGCACAAAAATGAAAGAACAACCAACACAAGATGGTTTTCATAAACCGGATAGTGCAATGGTATCAAATCCAAGCTGGAAAAAATGGGCTTTAGGTGGAATTTTAACAGCCATTATCGGCACAGGAATTGGTGCAATTTTACTTAGAAAAGGTAAAATTCATCTTCCTAAAAACTTGAAAATGCCGAGTTTGAAAAATATTGGAACATCTTTGAAAAACTTTGGTTCAACTGTATTTAAATACATCAAAAAACCATTCGTTTGGATTGGGAATAAATTTAGAAAAACCCCTTAAACTTATTTACATTAAATAAATTTTTCTATAAAATATAGTATATGATTTACTTTTTTTATGGGGATGAAGAATTTAGTTTATCTAATGAAATTAAAAAGTTCAAAAAAGAACTTGATCCTAATTTCATAGAAATGAGCTACAAATATTACAACAACCCAAAATTTCCTGATCTGATAGCTGCAATAAGAACGCAACCTATGATGTTTGGGAAAATGATTCTTGAAATAAATTGTTTATCATATTTATCAGGTAAAAAATCAGATGAAAATGGTTTTGATGATTCTCAACTAAAACAATTAACAGAAGCTTTAGATAATTGTAATGAAAATCTTGACATAATATTTACTGCACTTATCCCTCCTGATAGTCAAAAAAAGATAGATAAAAGAAAAAAAATATTTAAAATTTTTGCAAAATATAATCCAAAAGAATTTGTACAAATTCCATCTTACAAAACTGCCGAACTTGAAAGTTGGATAAAACAAAGAGCAAAAACAAAAGATTTAAAAATTTCAGATTCAGTTGTTTCAGATATATTAATTCAAATAGGCTCTAACCTACGAATGTTAGATTCTGAACTTGAAAAACTGAAAATTTATGCGGGAGATAAACCTATTACCAAAGAAATGGTAAAAGAAATTTGTGTAACAAATGAAGATTTATTTATATTTGCAGATTATCTTATAAGTGAAAATAAAACAAAAGCGCTAGAAGAATATCAAAAATTATTAACAAAAAAACATCCGCTTGAAATTCTATCAGTTTTACACACTTTATTGCATAGCAAAATTCAAATCAAAGCAAATTCATCAAAATACAGTGCCGATGAAATTGCAAAAATGATAAATATGCACCCGTACCGTGTGAAACTTGAAATCGGAAAATTAAAAAATACTTCATTAAAAAATCTTGTTAAATTAAAACAAAATTTAACTACAGCAGAATATAAAATTAAATCAGGTCAATCAACATTAGATATTGATAGGGAGGTTGAATATGCTATATTACAATAGTGAAATAAACTCAAAACTTCCTAAATTAATCAATTATTTTACCAAAGGAATTACTGACGAAAATAAAAATATAAGTCATTGTCTTTTATTTTGGGGACCGGATATAAAAACTCAATGTGAGTTAGCACTGGAGATTGCAAGATTACTTAATTGTACAGAAGATAAATCCCAAAATTGTAATTGCCTAAACTGCAGATGGATAAAAGAACAAACCCACCCTGCCGTAAAAATATATACAAGACTGGATTTTAAAGAAAGCGGAACTCCTTCAGATGATGAAGATTCTACAAAAGGTAAAAAAAATATCAACATAAATCAAGCAAAAGCAATTATAAATGAATTATCTATAACAAGTGATTATCATAGAGTTTATATATTCTGTGACAGAGATGAAGACGGAAATTTACTGCCATTAAATCAAATAAATTTTCCTGAAGCAACTTCAAATGCTTTACTAAAAACTTTTGAAGAACCACCAAAAAATACAACATTTATTTTTCTAACAAATGATCGCTCAGATATAATTTCAACAGTAGTTTCAAGATCACAATCATTTTTTGTACCTTCAAAAATTGAAGAAAATTATAACTATGATTTGGTAGAAAATTTTATCAAAAATTATACACAAATTGAAAGAAATAATGTTCTGGATTTTGAGAATAATTTATACAAACTTGCAACAGAAAATGATCCGAAAAATATCTTGGAACAAATACAAAATTATATGTTATCAACAATAAAGGCTAATCCTTCTAATAAACAATTATTTTATAAATTAACTAAAGATATAAAATACGTAGAAGAAGCAAAACGCCAATTATCATTAACCCCATCAATGAATTTGCAAACAGTAATTGAAAATTTAAGTTTTAATCTTATTTTAAAATAATTGCAAAAATAAAATCATACATGTTATAATTAACACAAGCTGAAAGTTTCGGAGAAAAAGGATTTATGGAATACACAGAAATATTAAGACAATTTGCACTAGTAATGGCATCATCTTATCTTATAGGATCTATACCAACAGGATATATAGTTGTTAAATTATTTACAGGTCAAGATATCAGAACATTAGGTTCAGGCTCAACAGGAGCAACTAATGTAAAAAGAATTATGGGTAAAAAATGGTTCTTTATCGTTATGATATTAGACGCTTTAAAAGGTGCAATTCCTGTTATTTTAACCGCACATTTAGCAACAGCATTATATCATCTTGGAGTATTGCCTGTTGTTGCTGCAGTATGTGTTATCATCGGACATAGCAAATCTATATTCCTAAACTTTACCGGTGGAAAATCTGTAGCATCAGGAGTTGGAACATTAATTGCATTAAATTGGCAAGCAGGTTTGACTATTGCTGCAATTTGGGGTGTGGTAACTTGGATTTCTAAATATGTTTCATTAGGTTCAATTGTTGCTCTTGCACTTTCACCTATAATTATGTGGTTTTTAAATGCTCCGATTGCATATATTGTTTATGCACTTCTTGCTGCAATTTATGTTATTTATCTTCACCGTGAAAATATTAAAAGATTACGCGACGGAAACGAAAATAAAGTCAGAGAATAATAATATAATCTTATTAACTATTTACTAAAAAAAATAAAAAGAATATAATTATTTATAATGACAATTTTAGAAGTTAAAAATTTAAATTTAGGATTTCAATGTGAAGACATCTTTCGTCCTGCATTATTTGGCATATCTTTCTCATTAGAGCAAGGGAAAATGTTATCTATTGTCGGAGAATCCGGTTGTGGTAAAACAATGAGTGCTATGAGCATTCTACAGCTAATTCCAAAAACCGCTAAAATTACCTCCGGCGAAATTTTTTATAATGGAGAAGATTTACTAAAAAAATCACAAAAAGAAATGCAACATATAAGAGGATCTAAAATTGCACTAATACCGCAAGATCCTATGACTTCATTAAATCCGCTTTATACTGTTGGCGATCAATTATTAGAAATAATAAAAATTCACCAAGGCCTATCAGGAGATGAAGCAATAAAAAAAGCAATCGAAGCATTTGATATGGTTCAAATTCCTGCAGCAAAATCAAGATTGAAAAACTATCCGCACGAATTTTCAGGAGGTATGAAACAGCGCGCAATTATTGCAATGGCTCTTGCTTGTAATGCTGAAATACTAATCGCAGATGAACCTACAACAGCCCTGGATGTAACAATTCAAGCTCAAATTATGCATCTTTTGCAAGACATCAAAACAAATAAAAAAACATCAATTTTACTAATAACCCACGACCTAGCTTTGGTGAGTGAAAATGCTGATAATATTGCCGTAATGTATGCAGGAAGAATTGTTGAAACTGCACCAAATGAAGAATTTTTTGCAAATCCAACACATCCATATTCAAAAGCACTTTTAAAATCCTTACCGTCAAATAAAGGTACAAAACTTGAAACAATAAAAGGTCAACCCCCAACATTATCACAACAAATTGATGGGTGTAAATTTAATCCGCGATGTGATTATTGTATGAATATCTGCAAAAAAGAAATTCCAAATACAATAAACATAACTCCAACACATCAATGCGCCTGCTTTTTAAACGGGAATTAAAATTTCCACGTTCAACGTCGATTAAATTAACGATTTAATGGCAAGTAACACCAAAATGATCCCGCCTAAAATTTCCAAATATTTAGACGGAATATGTTTTACAAAATTTCCGCCCCAGAAACCTATCATTGACATTAAAAAAGATACTAAACCAATTAAAACAGTAGACAAAGCAAGATTTGTATAAGTTAATCTGATTGAAACCCCAGAAACTAAAGCATCAATACTTGTTGCAACGCCAAGACTAGTTAAACATTTAATTCCGATACATTGAAATTCTTCTTCCTTAGGCTGGAAAGAATCAATAATAAATTTCAAACCCAAAATAAAAAATATTCCAAAAACAATCCACTTGCTAAACGGCATCAAAATTTTAGCCAAAGAATTTGTACCGACATAACCTATAACAGGCATAAAACCTTGAAATAATCCCATAGTAAAAGCAAGAGATAAAGAATTTTTTAATCTGTTATTTTTAAAAATTAAACCTTGAGAAAAAGATACAATTAAACAATCAATTCCCAAAGCAGCGGCCAACAAAATAATATCAATTAAACTCAACTTCTACCTCAAATAATCTATTCCAAGGATAACTATAAGTAACATTAATATCTCTATCAAAAAGTTTTTCAACAATATTTTCAAAACTTTTCATGCCTGCACTAAGCTGTTCAATATCAGGTTTCAAAAGCGTTTGTCTAACATTTGCCTGATAAGCCCAATCATCTAAAAATCTTGTTATTTGTAATTTTGCAAAAGCATCTGCATTATATTTTTTAGCCAAAAATTTAATTTTAGCACCGCAAATCAAGCTTCCCAACGAATTAGCAGAAGTATTCCACGCAGAATATCCGTAGAAATTTTTATCAACAATTTTATTTTTAAACAATTCCATAATGAAATTATTATCCGCACCATTAGCAAATCTTACATCTGCAATCATATACGGTCTATCAGGAACTTCAAAACTTCTATCAAAACCTTCAGTTCCGATATTCATAACAATTTCGCCCTGATTATTTTTGAAATTATTTACATACAATAAAATATCAGCACTATCTTCATCACAAACAGAACAACCGGCTAAATCAATTTGACCATAAACAGAACTTTCAATAGAAATATCCTCATAATTAGAAAATAAATCCTTGCACTGAGGCTCTAAAAATATCGGACAAATTTTTACATTACCACAAATAGCACGTGATAAAAGGCTCAAAGGAATTTCATCAGCACCCGTTTTAACATACGCACCCATTCTTTCTAAGACTTTAGCTTCCTGAACATTAAAACCATACTCAGCGCAATCATCCTTAGAAAAAATCAACGTATCAAACAAACCTTCTTTATGCCATTCTAGATAAATTTTATTAATCTCAAAATTACGTCTTCGAGTTTCAATATAATCATCCAAAATTTCAGGAGGAATATCCGTTTCTATACGAGTTTTGCCTTCAGTTTTATGAGATAAATAAGAATATTCAAAAATCTTTTTGCCCCATTTATCCCAATATTCTTTTTCCTCCTCGTTGTAATTATTATTTGAAATTCTCATAATACTTGAGAATGCATAAATTTTACATTCTTTTTCTTCAAGAACTTCTCTTAATGTACAAATTCTATTTCTAACTTCCTCAAAACTTTCGCTACATCTGCGAGAAGGAATTAACCCACCATACGCCACCGTATCCAAAGATAAAACAGCAGCATCAACTTTTGGCAAAGTTAATATCCATTCAAACAAACCGCCAATATCAGCAGGTCTATTCAAATCTCCTAAAAGCTTTCTATCAGGAATTAAGAATTCAATATCAGAATCAATTTCCGCCAAAAGTTTAGGAAGCGTATAACATACCGGTCTATTATCAATAGGAATAAAAGCAATTCTCATAATATAATTGTATGCTAAAATAACAATTAAGTAAATGGAGATTTAAAATAATGAGCTGTGATAAAGATCCGAAAAAAATAAAAGAAATGTTTGATGAAATTTCACCCTACTATGACCAAATGAATAATAAAATATCACTTGGAACACATTATCTTATAAAAATTCTTGCAATAAAAAAACTTGGAATAAAACCAAGATCAACAATTCTAGACTTATGCTGCGGAACAGGAGATTTCAGCAAAATAATATCTAAAATATCCCCCAAAACAAAAGTTATTGGTCTTGATATTTCAGAAAACATGCTTAAACTTGCCAAAAATAAAAATCCAAAAATGTGTTTTCTAAAAGGTGATTGCACCGAATTAGCATTTAAAGATAATGAATTTGACTATATTACAATAGGTTTTGGACTACGCAATATCCAAAATAGAAGCCAAGCTCTATCAGAAATATATAGAACTCTAAAAACTGATGGGAAATTTCTACATCTTGATTTTGGAAATTCTAAATTTATAGGCAAAATATTTGATATACTTGTTCCAATTATCGTGAAATTTTCTGGTAAAAATTCAGATAATTATAAATATCTTTTGCAATCAAAAAACGAATTTCCGACACCTGATGAATTAATCTCCGAATTTGAAACACACGGTTTTAAATATATATCAAAACAGGATTATCTTTTTGGAATAATATCAGCACAAATTATGAAAAAATAAATTTATAGAACTCTATTTTTTCTACCGCCTTTCAAATAATCAGACAAACTTTCAAATGTACTTTCCAAAATAAAATCAATAGAATCCTGAGTATTATAAGCCATATGCGGAGTTATAATAACATTATTCAACTTCATTAATTCTTGAACAGATTTTGAATTTTCAACACAAAACAAAGTATCATTTTCAATATTATCAACTGTAATATGATTAACATCAGGACAAGCAACAACATCTAATGCGATACCTTTAAATTTACCCATTTGGGCATATTTTAATAAAGCCTCTGTATCAACCAAATTTCCGCGAGAAACATTCACAAAATAAGACCCCTCTTTCATCATCTCAAATTGTTTATCGGAAAAAAGATGATAATTTTCTTTCAAATACGGCAAGTGCAAAGTTACAATATCCGAATTTTTTATCACACCTTCAAAATCCATATATTCAACATTATAATCATTTTTTAATTCATCATTAGGTCTTATATCAAAAGCCAAAACCTTCATTCCAAAGCCACTAGCAAGCCTGCAAACGCCACTTCCTATGCTTCCAGTACCAATCACACCCAGCGTCAAAGTATTCAAATTTCTACCCGTAAAATTATTTGACTTAAACAAATCCTTAACCTCAGACATTAGTGCCAAATATAAATTTCTAACAAGCATTAAAATAAGCGCAATAACAAATTGAGCAACAGAAGTTTTACCATAATTTTCGACATTAATAAGTGCAATATTTTTTGCAAGACAACTTTGAATATCAATATGATCATAACCAGTAGAACGAGTCATTATAACCCTTAGATTTTTAAATCTATTGATAACTTTTTCATCTATAGAAGAAGAAATAAATACACTTATAAATCTGGTTTTTTCAAAATCATCATCAGTTAACTTTGACAACATATCTTCATTAAGCGGTTCAGAAAAAAATTTAATATCATAATTACAAAATTCATGATTTTCAAAAAAATTTTTCTCAGATTCTCTAAAATCAAAAAATAACATTCTACACGTCATAACCAACTCCTTTTTTCATAAAATATTTTCTTTTGAAGAAAAAAACTATTGCCGAAAAGTCTAAATACAAAAAAATAAAACATTAAACAAAAGAGTAATGTTAAAGAAAGAAAAACCAATTATCTTAATAAAGAAAGGAGTACACATGAAAAACGATTTAATAGTACGAGAACCGGAACTATATTTTGATAGCATCCACCAAGAATTAGATAATTTTTTACGAGATACATTTTTCGCTCATCCATTTGGGCATCCGTTAGATATAATCAAAAATACAACACTTCGTCCTGCCGTAGAAGTAATTCAAGAAGATAAAGATTATAAAATAAAAGTTCAACTTCCAGGCGTAAAAAAAGATGATATTGATGTCGAAATTGATAACGATTTTATGACGATATCAGCAGAAATTCACGAAGAAAAAGAAGAAAAGCATGAATTAGAACACAATAAACGCTACCATACATCAGAATTTCGCTATGGCAGATACCAAAGAACAATATCTTTTGACCAACCAATAAAATCCGATGAAGCAAACGCCTCATATAAAAATGGAATCTTAACCATAACTCTACCAAAACAACAAATAGATACCAAAGAAACAAAAAAATTGGAAATAAAAGAAGAATAATACAGATTTGTATTCCGCAACCGAATTCTCCCATGATTTTATGGGCATGCAATAAAGCGGTTGGAATACAAACGGCTGCTCAATCGGTAAGCATGAACCGATTTACTAGCAAAATAGGAGAAAAGCAGTCGATAATAAAAAGGGACAGATTTTATCAAAAATCTGTCCCTTATGATACAAAAGCATGCCCTAATTGGGCAATAAAATAAAATATTTTACAATTCTTAATAAGAAATAAAACCATGTAAAACCATGATATGACATGGTTTCGCATGGTTTAAAATTCTTATAACCATGATATGACATGGTTTACGCCGACTTTAAATCTCAAAACGCCGAATATGGCGTCAATAGAGGGTTACGTTACAAAACTTCATAACAACATGTTCCAACCTTGAAAAAATTATCTTATTTTCTATAATGGGTATATGAAGTCGCAACACATTGATATATACGGCTTTAGGGGAGATGTATCGATATCCTATGGATATCGATTGGATAGTTAAAAGAAAGTGGAGATTATATAATTGTTTAGAAGTAGGGATATGGGAAGAGCAGTTGCAGTTAGAAGATGGACTACAACAGCACTAGAGTGTTATAAGAGAGGATGTAATTGCGAAGGTTGTTTTTATAAAGATTTCTTTAGCGGATCTTCACAAAAATGTCAAATGAAAGCATCTGTATTGGAACTTGTTAGAGTTATCGGAACTCCTGATGTAGAATTGCCTCAATTTTTAGCTGATGAATAATCAATTTACCCTTTAAAAATTATTCATTATGTGTTATACTAACAAAGCAGTGTTATAGAAATTGGAGGTTTTAGATGCACATACATGTAAACGGAAGAAACATTGAAATTACAGATGCAATTAAAGCATATGTAAAAGAAAAAATCGGCAAAGTAGCAACACGTTATGACCAAATTCAAGCTATAGATGTTGTGCTTTCAGTAATTAAAAACCCTGCAGCAGAAGGTAAACACATTGCAGAAGTATCTTGCAAAACAAGTACCGGAACAATTCGTTGTGAAGAAGCAGGCGAATCAATGTATGCAAGTATCGATTTGTTAGCTGATAAATTAGCAAGACAAATTACAAAATTGAAAGATAAAAGTATTTCTTCAGCAGCATTCAAAGAATCAATTCGTACAGACTTAAAAGAAGAAGCTGTAGAAGATGATGAAGTTGAAGAAGTAAAAGCTATCGAAGACTAATTTTTCAAAGTATTAATAAAAAATACCCACTACAAATTGTAGCGGGTATTTTTTTATAGTAAGAATTATACAATTTAAAAATGGTGGCTTAAAGAATTAAACCACCATTTGATTTATATAATAAACGACGACCATTGGCTAATTAAAAAGTGCCAGCAGGTTTTTTCTGAGGAGTAGCCCCTGGAATAGACTGCCAGTTAGCTGCCATAATTTTCTTGAATGATTTCAAAGCTGTGTCTTCTAATTCACCAAGTTCTTCAGCTTCCATAATCAATTCTCTTAATGGCATCAATGCTCTTTGGTCTCTTAAAACGCCTAATGCAGCAGCTGCACCGGCTCTAACCAATTCATTTTCAGAACGATTTTTCATAACATCAATCAAAGCAGGAACTGCTTTAGTATCGTTCAATTTACCTAATGAAGTTACCGCATAAATTCTAACGTTAACCCATTCGTCATATAACATATTGATAATTTTATCAACAGCTTTTTTGTTACCGATTTCACCTAAAGCTCTTGTAGCATCACATCTAACATTAACTTTTTCGTGATCCAAAGAAGCAATTAAAGCATCAGTAGCAACATCACCGATTTCAATTAAAGCATCAGTTGCTGTAATACAAACTTGAGGATTTTCATCGTTCAAAGCTTCAACAAGCGGTTCAACAACAATAGCACCGCCTAAACGACCTAATGCACGAGCTGCACGAACTCTAACGTCAACATTACGGTCTTCACGTAAAGATTCAATCAAGTGAGTAGTTGCAGCTGAATCACCAAGTTCACCTAAAGCTCTAGCAGCATACAATCTAACAGAACCATTTTTATCGTGTTTTAAAACATCAATAAGTGGTTCAACGGCTTTTGAATCACCCATTTCGCCAAGAATACGAGCTGCATTATATCTGACTTTTTCGGAATTGCTTGTTTTTAAGTCTGTCAATAATTCATCAAATGTCTTCTTCACTTGTTTTTTCTTACTGTTCACACTAATTGTCATTATTTTCCTCCGACACTATACAATAATTTCACACCTACTCTTTTATAAAGTTTTTTTCAGTGAAAATATTGCCTTTTTAACATCTATATATTAATTTTTGTTTACAATTCATATATTATTGATTTTATGTCCTACTACTACGCAGTTTGTTGTCAGAAATTTTTGATTAAGGGTAATACTGACACTTATTTATGCTGTATTATTATAGTAACACATTTTTATAGTTTTTACCTCAGTTATATAAATTATTTTAAAAATATTTATAATTGTTTTTCTAAATATTAGTCTGTTTATGAGATAGTTAAAAATTTTTTGTAACAATTCTTAATATACTACTACTACCCACAGATAGTAATAATGAATTCTGTACCAACCCCAACTTGGCTCACTACCTTGATTGTACCGTTATGCTTGTTTATTATCTTTTGGCTTATTGCAAGCCCCAATCCGGTACCCACTCCTACACCTTTTGTTGTATAACCTGCGGTGAAAATTTTATTTATATTTTCTTGAGGAATTCCTTTGCCGTTATCTTTTATTTTAACAACTAAATTTCCGTCATTATATTCTGTAGTTATTGTAATTTTGCCTTTAGTTTCGATAGCTTGGCAGGCATTTACCAAAATATTTGTAAATACTTGGTTGAGCATATTTGGATAGCATTTAATCGGAGGGATATCGCCATAATGTTTTTCAATTTCAATTTTATTTTTAGTTTCATGGCGAATTAATTCCAACGTTAAATCCAATTCTTTATTTATATTTGCTTCTTGAAGTTCAGATTCATCAAGGCGAACAAACTTTTTCAAAGAAACCACAATATTACTTATTCGCTGGATTGCTTCACTATCAATATTATTAATCTCGGCAAACATTTGTCGCAAATCATCTTGCTCAATTTGCGGAATTAATTTTGCAATTATTGAATTATTAGATTTGATAGAAGCAACAGGGGTATTAATTTCGTGGGCAACACCTGCAACTAATTGACCTAGAGAAGCCATTTTTTCAGAATTTATAAGTTGTAATTGTGTTTCTTTAAGTTCATTCAGTGCATTTTTCAAATCTCTGACGTTTTTGGCATTTTTCTGATAAAGTTCAGCTCTTATAATTGCGTTTCCTAGTTGAGAAGATACAGCATCGAGAATTTCAATTTCTTCGTTAAGTTCACGTTTTTGATAACTTAACAAGACTATTACACCAATCATTTTTTGAAGGTGAAATACAGGAACAATTATTCTTAATACGGACTGTTTAAAAGGTTCTGCCTCAACATATTCCATAAGCGAATAACTTATTGATATTCTATTAGATTTCAACTGTTTCATTGCATAAGCATCAAATGAAATTTGAGTACCTTTTTGGGCATTATTTTCGCCAAAAGTTTCTTCAATGCAAAATCCTGAATCTTTTGCTGATGCGTAATATGCACGGAAACATCCAAACATCATTGCAAGTTCTTTCAATGCAGAATTCAAAATCATAGAAATATCCATGGATTCTCTTATGATATTTGAAACCTTATTAATTAATGCAATTCTAATGGCTTGAGATTGAGCTTTCAAACGGATTTTTTGAAGTTCATCATTTTCTTCTTCCAATTTATTAAGCTTATCTTTATATGCTTCCTGCTCTTTTTGATTGTCTTTCAATAGAACCTCAGAACTTACATCAACAAAAAACATAATTGTGTAAGCTCCACGCTTTACGGCCGTTAAATCATAATATGAAGTTTTGCCAAAAGAATTCATATAAGCAATTCGTGCAAAGAAATTTTCTTTTGATGCAATAGCTTGAAATATAGGTGAAAACAAATCGACATTTTCGCTATCAACAGGGCACATGTCAAAAGTCATTTGATGGGCAAATTTTCTTATATCTTCAAAATTTTTAAACACACGACAAAAAGTGTTGTTTTTAAACACAACATTTTCATAATCCCTAACGACAATAACCGGATCCCTATATTGATTGAAAAAATCAAACTTTTTCATATAAAAATTATAAGCCAAACCTCAAATTCAGGCAACAAACACAAATTTCACAACAAACAAATTCCGCAAATCTCGGTAGCACACATTTGCTCATTGTGCTAAAATAAAAAACAAATAGGAGGAATTTATATGACAAGAGCAATTATAATGGTAATTGATTCTATGGGAATTGGAGCAATGCCGGACTGTCGTGATTTTGGAGATATACCGGAATGTAATACTCTAAAACACGTTTGTGAATATAACAAAGGTTTGAATGTTCCAAATCTTGAAAAAATGGGATTAGGCAACCTTCAAGATTTTGAAGGTATCAAAAAAGTTGAAAACCCAACCGCAACATATGCAACCTTAGTGGAAAAATCAAAAGGAAAAGATACAACAACAGGACACTGGGAAATTGCAGGAATAACATTAGATAGAGCATTTGCAACATTTCCAAACGGTTTTCCTGATGAATTAATCGAAAAGTTTATAAAAGAAACAAAATGCGGAGGAATTTTAGCCAACCGTCCTGCAAGCGGAACTGCTATTATTGCAGAATTAAATGATGAACATCATAAAACAAAATTCCCAATTATTTATACATCAGCAGACAGTGTTTTCCAAATTGCAGTTGATACGGATTTAATTCCACTGGAAACTCTATATGATTGGTGCAAAATTGCAAGAAGAATTTTGACAGAAGATAACTATTACGTTTCAAGAGTAATCGCAAGACCATACAAAGTTATTGACGGAAAACCTGTCAGAATTTCAAAAGATAGAAGAGATTATTCTATAGAACCTATTGCACCAACTATCTTAAATGAAGTTAAAGATAATGGCGGAAAAGTTATTGGTATCGGTAAAATTGAAGATATATTCTCAAAATCAGGAATAACCCATGCCATCCATACAGGTTCAAATAAAGAAGGGCTTGAATTAACTCTAAAAGCCGTAAAAAATGAATTACCTTTAGAAGATATTGCATACGAAAAAAATAAAAAATATAATGATACAGAAATAATTTTCACAAACCTTGTAGATACCGATATGCTTTATGGACATAGAAATGATCCAAAAGGTTATGGCAAAGCTATAGAAGAAATTGATACGTATATTGCACCAATTACAGAAGCAATGAATGATACAGATATGTTGATTATAACAGCAGATCATGGATGCGACCCAACAGTAGAAGGCACTGACCATACAAGAGAAAAAGTTCCTGTATTAATATATTCAAAATCTTTACCTTCTAAAGGAAATCTCGGAGAAATGATTGGTTTTGATACAATCGCAGGATTTATAAAAGATTGGATATAAAATAAATTTTACTACTGGAAATTTTATATTTTTAGTGTATAATTTTTGGTGTGAAGAATTTCACATAATGTAAAATAAGGAGAATAAAAAATGACAGTTAAAGTGAATGACAGTTGTGTAGGATGCGGCGCTTGCGAATCAATTTGCGATGCTGTATTTTCTATTGAAGACAAAGCAGTAGTTAACGAAGCTGCAGTTGCTGATAACATCGATGCAGTAAAAGAAGCTGCTGATGCATGCCCAGTTGGAGCTATCGAAGTAGAATAATAGATTTAAACTATTAAAAAAAGACTTAGTGAAGACTCACTAAGTCTTTTTTTTATATCAAATATTTATAAGTCATTATTATTGTAAAGAACAAGAGATAACAATTTCACTATTATTATTCCTTGCTTCTTCAACTGCAGCATCCGGAGACAACTGTTCAATATTATCTCCTGACATAGAACCAATTATTCTACAATCTAAACCATTAGAAGAATTGTTATTAACTTTTGAACTTAATTCATCAACTCTCATATTAAGATTAGACAAATTTGTTTCAATATTACTTAATCTATCTTCACCTTGAGGAGTATCTGCCATATCAGAATTATTAGTATTTTCTTGAGCTTGCTCATTTTGTTCTTGTTGCTTCATTTCCATTTTACTTTGAGATGCATCTTTTGTATTAGAATACATTGCAGCAACCGCAAACACAAATAAACACAATACTATTATTGTTATAATTTTAAACTTATTTAAGCTTTCCATAATCTCTCCTATAATTTTTAAAAGCTGGTAATATTTTAACATAAATTCCCTATATTGGGCTACAAGTAAATATTAAAAATTTATTTTAAATATAAAAATTAAAACCTAATATTTTGAGAGGAAATTAATCATTTAAACAAAGATTTGATTGCAATTTAACAATCTTTGTACTAGATTTATGTACATATAGAATGAATAAACTAGCACTTTTAAAAGGAGGAAGTTTATATGGAAACATATGGTATTGAAAAGTTTGGTATTATTGGACCAAAAGCAGTTTATCGTAACCTAAGCCCAGCTCAATTAACAGAAGCTGCATTAAGAAGAGGCGAAGGTTCTTTAAGCAGCACAGGAGCTCTTGTTGTAACAACTGGTAAATACACAGGAAGATCTCCTAAAGACAAATTTATCGTAGATACAGACACTATTCACAACGAAATTGCATGGGGAAAAGTAAACCGTCCAATTAGCCGTGAAAGATTCAACGCAATTAAAGGAAAAATTGCATCATATCTACAAAATCGTGAAGTATTTATTTTCGATGGTTTTGCAGGTGCAGACAAAACTTATACTCAAAAATTCAGAGTTATTAACGAATTAGCTAGCCAAAACTTATTCATTCACGAATTGTTAATTCGTCCAACAGCTGAAGAATTAGCTAACTATGGTGAACCAGATTACACAATTCTTTGTGCTCCTGGATTCAAATGTGATCCTGAAGTTGATGGTGTAAATTCTGAAGCTTGTATCGCAATCGATTATGAAGCTCACGAAATCATCATTTGTGGTTCTCAATACTCAGGCGAAATCAAAAAATCTGTATTCGCTACAATGAACTACATTATGACTAAGAAAAACGTACTTCCAATGCACTGTTCAGCTAACATGGATCCTGAAACTCATGAAACAGCTGTATTCTTCGGTTTATCAGGAACTGGTAAAACTACATTATCAGCAGATCCAGCTCGTAAGTTGATCGGTGATGACGAACACGGTTGGTCACCAGATGGTATCTTCAACTTTGAAGGTGGATGTTATGCAAAATGTATTAACCTTTCTGCTGAACACGAACCAGAAATTTATAACGCTATTAAATTCGGTTCATTAGTTGAAAACGTTATCATGGACCCTGAAACTAGAGAATTCGATTTCAATGATGGTTCATTAACAGAAAATACTCGTGTTGGTTACCCAATCAACTACATCGATAACGCTGAAATTCCTTCAAAAGGCGGAATTCCAAAAGTTGTTGTATTCTTAACAGCTGATGCATTTGGTGTATTACCTCCAATCTCAAGACTTGATAAGAATGCTGCAATGTACCACTTTGTAACAGGTTTCACTTCTAAACTTGCTGGTACTGAACGTGGTGTAACTGAACCACAACCAACATTCTCAACATTATTCGGCGAACCATTCATGCCAATGGATGCTTCAGTTTACGCTAAAATGTTAGGTGAAAAACTTGAAAAATATGGTACTAAAGTATACTTAGTTAACACTGGATGGGCTGGCGGTTCAGCTGCTTCAGGTGCTAAACGTATGAAATTAGCTTATACTCGTGCTATGGTTACAGCAGCATTAAATGGTTCATTTGATAATGTTGAATTCAAACACCACGATGTATTTAACGTTGATTACCCAACTTCTTGTCCTAACGTTCCTGATGAAATGTTGGATGCTAGAGGTTTATGGGCTGATAAAAACGCTTACGATGAAGCTGCTAACAAATTGGCTCAAATGTTTGCAGATAACTTTGCAGCTAAATATCCAAATATGCCTGCTGAAATCGTTAACGCTGGTCCTAAAGCAAAAGCTTCTGTATAATTCAGACTTTTTGACTTTTGGAAAAATATCTAGAAAACCTTGTGGAAATCTTCACAAGGTTTTCTTTTTTGTAAATTTCAGTTAAAAAGATGATTTATTTCTAATGTGTATTATAATATTATAAGACCACGAGGGAAATATGAAAACGATTTTGATTATATTAGGAATATTAGCTTGCATTAATATCTTTGTTTTTACAATAAATAAAGTTTTTGCAAAAGATATGCAGCTTGATTTAAAAAGTGATATTAGTATTTCAAAATTCCAGTAAAAAAAAAGAGATTATTTAAATAATCTCTTTTTTTAATATTACACTTACCACTATAAATTAAACTATTAAATATTAGCCAACTTTTTATAAAAGTCGTTAGATTGTTCAAATTTATAAGCGAAGTTAAACAATCTTGATTCCTGTAATTGAGGAGCCAAAATTTGTAAACCGATTGGCATACCATCTGCATCAAATCCTGCAGGAACACTTATACCAGGTAAACCTGCCAAGTTGCAACTAATAGTTGCAATATCTGTTAAATACATAGCCAACGGATCAGATGATTTAGCACCCAAATCAAATGCTGTATTTGGACAAGTTGGTGAAATTAAAACATCAACTTTTTCAAATGCTTCTTTAAATTCTTCAGTAACTAATGCTCTCATTTGTTGAGCCTTTTTATAGTAAGCATCATAATAACCTGAAGACAATGCATAAGTTCCAAGCATTATACGACGTTTAACTTCAGGACCAAAACCTTCTGCTCTTGTTTTTGTATATAATTCCATAAGATTTTGAGCATCCGGATGTCTGTAACCGTATCTAACACCATCAAATCTTGCAAGGTTTGATGAGCATTCAGCAGTTGCTAAAATATAATAAATTCCGATTGAATATTTTAATTTCTTCAATGAAATTTCTACAATTTCACAACCTAAATTTTTATAAGTATCAATAGCGTGTTGCAAAGCTTTTTGAACATCAGGTGCTAAACCTTCGTCCATAAGTTCTTTTATAACACCAACTTTTTTACCTTTAATATCACCATTCAAAGCTTGTGAATAATGTTCAACAGGCAAGTTCAAAGATGTTGAATCTTTAGGATCATGTCCTGAAATAACTTCTAACAAATTAGCAGCATCTTCAACAGTTCTTGCAAATGGTCCAATCTGATCTAAAGATGAAGCAAATGCGATTAAACCGTAACGAGAAACTCTACCATAAGTAGGTTTCATACCAACGATACCGCAAAAGCTTGCTGGTAAACGAATTGATCCGCCTGTATCAGAACCTAATGCCAAAGTAGCTTCGCATGCTGCAACACTTGCAGCAGATCCGCCTGATGAACCTCCTGGAACTTTTTTCAAATTCCAAGGGTTATGTACTTTGTTAAATGCTGAGTTTTCATTTGATGAACCCATTGCAAATTCATCTAAGTTTGCTTTACCTACTATTGGAATTAAGTTTCCTAATAATTTTTCTGTAACTGTTGCGTTAAATGGAGAAACAAAGTTTTCCAATATTTTAGATGAAGCAGTAGTCTTAGAACCTACAAGGTTCATATTATCTTTTAATGCTAAAGGTACACCTGCTAATAATGGTAATTCTTCACCTTTTGCAATTTTTTCATCTACTTTTTTTGCTGTATTGATAGCTGTTTCTTTTGTTAATGAATTGAATGCTCCAATTTTATCTTCTAAAGAATCAATTCTTTCAAAAGCAGCTTCAGTTAATTCTACAGCAGAAATTTCTTTATTTTTTAAAGCTTTGCTTTGTTCTGCAGCTGACTTTCTTAATAGCTCGTTCATAATTTCTCCTTAAAAGCTAATTCTCACCAAAATTGTAAGACAAACATGCCTAAACTGCAATAAAAGTTTTCTTTATAAAGACTCAAAAGATATTTTAAAATATTAGAGAAATTTATTTATAAAAAGCATCAAAAAATCTAAAATTATTATCGTCTGCGCAATATTCTTCAGTGGCCTTTTCACCGGCTTCTCTTGCTTTTACTTCAAGATAATTATCCCTATATAAAGGATTTGACCAAACTTTATTTGTTCTTGGGTATACATCGCGAGCAATTGAATATTTTACAGCTTCTTTAATTTCATCATCTTTTATTTCCGGCAATAAATGTTCAGCTTCAGTTTCATATCTTGTATTGCCTTTACCTATTCTGCCAATTTGAGCATGTTGATATGCATGTTCTACTTCGTGAGCGGCTGTATCAATAGATTCTTTTGAACCCATTTTCTGTAGTCGTTTTGAATAACATATTTCGCCATTACAAAAATACCCCAAAGTATCTGATTCTTTTATACTGCCTGATGATGGGAATACTCTTATTGACAAAGGTTCAAGTCCTTTTTGTTTTATATAATAATCAGAAATCAATTTTATTCCCTCATCACTACGAGGGTCTACAAATCTATATTTTAAAAATTTATCATCTAAATTCAAATCTAAATTATCGGTTTTCTGAACATCATTTAATTCAATCTTATTACCATTTTTATAAATCGTACCACTTATTACCTTTTTTTCAGAAGGGTTTTGTACACCCAAATTTATATGGGAATGAGTAAAACGATATTTCCTAACAGAATCAATATCATCTGCATTAGCATATTCTACTTTTTTAGTAAATAATCTTATAGGATTTTTCCCTTCATACTTTGGATCAATCGATTTTGCCAAATTAGGATACTCCTCAATAATCTGTAATTCAGATATTTTTTTACGCCAAGAACCACCCAAATTTCTTAAGGCATTTGAAATAGTATAACCTTTTGCAACCTTTGGATGAACAAAATCACGAGTAATTATTTCACGAGATCTGTCTCCATATGAATATAAGCGTTGTTTAGTGTTTATACCATCCTGACGAAAAAGTCGTTCGATAATTTTACCGTCTTTGTCAAAATATGTCATAACTTCCTTTATAAAATTAGAATCAGATTTTTTCCCAACCTGAACTAAACTAAAACTGGAAGCTTCTTTTGGTGGTAACCAAACTTTTCTGTCAATAGATGTAACATCAACATTATCTAATCTTTGTAATAATCGATAATCAGTTCGAGGTTGATTTGCATGCAAACTCCATCTGCCCAATGTGCGCAAATGCATAGCAGATAGACCTTTATTAATTATTCTTGTTATATTTACCATGTGAATTTCCCTATGAGAATAATTCCCCTATACTATTTATATAAAAAATTTTTATGGGGCAAAATTGCTAATTATAATTTCTTCCCTAAAGATTTTGATATTTTTGAATGTATCATATTAGCCTGATTTAAATATTCTGTAAGTTTTTCATAATTTTGAACCTTCTCACCATAAGGAACATTCATCTCAATAAGTTCATCAACACTTTTGCTTATTTGTGAAAGTTGTTCTAATGAATCGCTCAAAGTTACGACCGAATTAACTTTCTTCGATACCTTTGAAAGTATTTGTCTTGAAATAAATGCTTGAATTTTATATATTACAGGCATATTTTCTTTAAAATGTTGATGAGAGAATTGTTTCTTTTCACCTAAAACTCTACCACCATACATTTGTTGCTTTCTTAATACATCAAGTTCTTGCAAAATTCTCTGGCGCTTTGCTTTAAGTCCCAAAGCTTCATTTTGCGTACCATAATTATCTGCAATTTTAATCTTAGAATCTAAGTCTTTTATAACAGCTTCTTTTTCTCTAATTCTATATTCAATACTTAGTTCTTCATTGTCAGAACCTTCAAAATTTGTTTGATTTAAAATTGTAGAATCATAACCATTTAAACGCTTAACAGGACTTGCAACAGGTTCAGGTTTTTGAGGCAAAGCATTAATATTTGGCTGTTCAGGATTATAGTTTCCGCTGAACGGATTTACTTTTGAAAAATTATATTTCTGCGTAAAAATATTTCCGCTTATTTTATTATTGTTGCTACTATTATCCATACCAATATTTTAAAACAAGAAAAATATTTTTTTCACCATTAAAAGTATGATTTTACAAAGTATTAAGATATAGTATAAACTTTCTTGTAATACAAACAAGCTCCCCAAATTGTAAGTATAATATTTGGAAGCCAAGCTGCCAAATATGGAGGCAGAGAACCTGCTTCACCAAATGATAAAGACAATGCTCTTACAAGATAATATGCAAAAATAATTAAAATACTGAATAGAAAACCTCTGTTATAACGAACCCTTGGTGGTGTAATTGCTAAAGGTACACCTAATAATACAAATACAATAGTTGTTACAGGTAATGCAATTTTATCAAACAATTCGATTGTATATACTTGCCTATCTTCTTTTGATAATTTTGAACTGCTTAAAAATTTCAAAAGTTTCGGGAAATTCATTTCTTTGGCAACATTTTTATTCATTTCTTTTGATAAGTCTAAACCAAACTTAACAAGCGAAGTATCAAATAATGTAGTGTTCAAAACCTGTCCATCATTTGCAATAGTATACGCTGCACCTTTTTCAAATTCCCAACCTTTTGGAGAAGTTTTACCTTCTCTTGCTTGAAGAACCTGTATAGTTCCGTCTTTTGAATTATCTAAAACTGTTACATTGTGAAGAGTTTTCTTTTCACAATAACCTACATAAAATAATCGTTTTAAACTTCCGCCATCATTTAATTCTTTGAATACAAAATTTTGTTTTCCATCAGGAATATTCTTTTGTCCCAAAGCCCACAATGCTAAATCTTTTGCCTGTTTTGTCATTATCGGAACAACTGTTTCGTTAATAAAAAAGCTAGATAATGCCATTATTAAAGCAAATACAAAAATAGGTTTTGCAATTCTGTTTAATCCAATCCCGCACGCTCTCATTACAGTAATTTCTGAAGACAAACTCAATCTGTTTAATGTCATAACTGTTGATAACAAAACACCCATTGGAATTGTCATAACAATTACAGCAGGAAGGTTTAATAAAATAATAATAAATGCTACCTTGAATGGAATGCCAAATTTTGCAATTTGCTTAATCAAAGTTATAAATGTATCTGATGCAAAGATAATTGTTGTAAAAACAAATACACCCATCAAAAACATTTCTATAACTTGTTTTAGAATATATTTATCTAAAATCTTTAGATTATTAATCTTATCTGCAATATTAGCCAAAAAAGCTTTCATCTTTTCCATAAACATAACCTGATTTTAATAGAAAAATAAGTTTAAAGCAAACAAATTAATTAGACTCTTTCAAAAGCAAAATTGTCTGTTGAATTTCAGTTTTCAAATACCCCAACTGTTCTGAAATACTATTTGGATTATAAATATACCCCGCACTTCCATAAGCCAAATAAGGATTATATTTTTCAGCCTCATTACGCAATAATGCTATTGATCTTGCATGCATACTAAGTTCCATTAAACGCTTATATGAAACAAATTGACTTTCAGGTTTGTCCTTATATTTATCCCTAAAATAGTCTGCGTTTTTGTTAAAATAATAAACTTTTGCATTAAAAATTTGAACATTACTATTATCTTCTATAAGATCATAGATTTTCTCTAACATTGGTATAAATTCATTCAAATCATTTACATACTGAGAAGTTTTATCAGGTTTTAAAATGATATTAACAAAAGTAGGATTATCCCTCGGAACAGGCTTAATTTCATCTTCCGAA
The DNA here is from genome assembly GCA_949292185.1 of uncultured bacterium. Taxonomy (GTDB): domain Bacteria; phylum Cyanobacteriota; class Vampirovibrionia; order Gastranaerophilales; family Gastranaerophilaceae; genus Zag111. Next base: position 43,592 of record CASEYP010000020.1, on the reverse strand, counting down.
TTGAAATCCTTAGCCTTATTTATCTCAGGAGTAGACTGTTTAGGTTCAGCCGGTTCATATTCCCTTGTCAAATCAGGCAAAGTTCCAACATAACCTCGCCCATCAAAACTTTCCGGCCTATCTTTTGCACAACAAACATTGCTATGCAAAATTGCCAATGCAAATAAAAATATAATTACATAAAACCGGCTCTTTTTCATACCATAATTATAATAATTATCTACAAAAAATCATCCTTTATTAGTGGTAATTATCAAACAAAAATACTAATCCCTTCCTATAGGAACCGGAGTCCTTGCAGGATTGCCAAACGGAACCATTTGCGGATTAGATTTATAATAATCTTGCCTTTTTGCTTCTTCCTTATAGTCTCTTTCTTCAAGCTCTTTTATCAACTTATATTTTGATTTTTGCAAACTTGTTAAAGATTTATAAAATTCTTTATTTTCTTTTTTTATACATTTTTCAATATCTTTTTTGATATTTTTTATATTCTTTTTACTACGATTTATATCAGATCTGCTAGCAGAACCACATTCCAATGCCTTTAACCTAAAACTTTCTTTTAATAATTCATCTAACTTTTCATCATAATATGGGGAATATTCTTTTACTAAACTCTCTCTTAACTTTACTTGTTCATCTGTTAAATTCAAAGCATTATAAACAGTTGCACTATCCATTTCAAGTTCTCTTATTAAATTCTTATACCTAACAGCTTCTTTTGGATAATCAACCTTGCTACAATTTTCAGAACTTTTACTATTTGTTACACTTTGAGCATTATTACTTTGCGAAACCTGACACTTTGCAAATCCGATTTGCGAAGTTAATACTAAACATAACCCTAACAATATAAATTTTTTATTCATAATTATATTCCTCATTCTAGTTTTATTTTTACATCAACCAGAAAAAATATCAAATCCTAAATCTTTGTAGTAAAATCAGCTTATGGAAGAAATTAATTTAAGAAATTATGCATACTTAGGCGATGCTCTTTGGGAACTTTTCATTAGAGAAAAAACTATTCTCCAAACTAATAATGCCAAAAAGCTTCACCAAATAACGACCGCAAATGTTAAAACAGAATTTCAATGTGAACTTTTGCACTTTTTGGAAGACTATCTTACAGACGAAGAAAAAGAAATAACAAGACGCGCCAGAAATCTTCCAATACCGATAGCTCGACGAAATATCCAAACCCAATACCGCCAAGCTACAGCATTTGAAACAATAATTGGCTGGTGGTACTTACACAATAAAAACCGATATAACGAAATTCTGAAATTAACAGAAACAAAGCTACAATTTTAAAAAGACCTCTATAAAGAGGTCTTTTAATTTCACTCGGGTTTATATAAATATTGCCTTTGTAAATATTTTGTACTGTAGTATAAAATCCAAACAAAAAATAAGTTGCTAGTAAATATTACAAATATTAAATTTTATGACTCAGCTAATTTTGCACGAACCAAAGATTCGATTTCAGCCAAAATTTCAGGATTTTGTTCCAAAAATTCCTTAGCCTTTTCTCTACCTTGACCCAATTTTTCTTCATTATAGCTAAACCAAGCACCAGCTTTTTTAACAATATCAAGGTTTACAGCAACATCCAAAATATTTCCTACTTTAGAAATACCTTTACCAAAAATAATATCAAATTCTGCAGTTCTAAATGGTGGAGCAACTTTATTTTTCAAAACTCTAACTCTAACATGGTTACCGATTTCACCATCTTCACCTTTTATAGTTTCAGTTTTCTTAATTTCCATACGAACAGATGCATAATATTTTAAAGCATTACCACCTGTTGTAGTTTCCGGGTTGCCATACATAACACCAATTTTCATTCTTAATTGGTTAATGAAAATAACTGTAGTATTTGTTTTACCGATAATACCTGTTAATTTTCTCAAAGCCTTTGACATCAATCTTGCTTGAAGACCCATTTGTTGATCTTCCATAGAGCCTTCAATTTCAGCCTTAGGAACTAATGCTGCAACTGAGTCAACAACAACAATATCAACAGCTCCTGAACGAACCAATTCTTCAGTAATATCAAGAGCTTGTTCACCTGTATCAGGTTGTGAAATTAATAAATCATCAACTTGTACACCTAAATTTCTTGCATATTCAGGATCAAGAGCATGCTCAGCATCAACAAACGCTGCAATTCCACCGCGTTTTTGACATTCAGCAACTATATGCTGTGCCAAAGTAGTTTTACCTGAGCTTTCAGGTCCGTATATTTCAATAATACGACCTCTAGGAATTCCGCCAATACCAAGTGCAACATCAAGAGATAACGCACCTGTAGGGATAGCATCAACGTTGACAGTTGCTTTATCACCCAGCTTCATTATTGAACCTTTACCAAAATCTTTTTCAATTTTTTCAATAGCTAACTTTAGCGCTTTACTTCTTTCTTCGCTAATGTTTGTAGCCGGTGATTCTTCCTTCACTGCCATTATATTATCCTCTTATTCCCAAACGTATACTTCTTTTTTCTTATAAAAACCTAAAGCAACAGGTTTATAGCTGTTTAATTCGTTCTTTAATTGATAAACTTCTTTATTTAAATCAACGATTTTTTGTTTTAAAGTTTCATTATCAGTTTTGCAACGAATAAGTTCAACTACAACATCATCCATGCCTTCAAGTTTTTCATCAATAACTTTAGCAATTTTGTTGCTTAATTTTACTTCTAATTCTTGCAAAGTAGTTAAAATACTTCTTACAGCAGCACTGTTTGATTGAGCTGCAGATGCTGAAACCATAGCAGGAGTTCTTACTGCAACAGGATCAGTTACAACACCTCTGATTTGGGCTTGAATTTTACGCAAATTTTTAACTTCATCATAAGAAAAATATGTATGACCTTTTGCATTTTTTCTAGGTCTGATAGCTGCGCGTTTACATAAGTCAACGATTTCTTTATTATCAGCTTTTAAAATAGTTCTAACCTCTTGAGGCGTTAAAGTTCTCTCATTTAATCTGTCTTTTATCATTCTTACCTATCCCTTAAAAAACATTCCCAACATCATTTTATTACATTCATAAAAAACAGGCAAATACTTTTTAATAATCATGAAGAAATGTAAAGAAAAATATCTCCGAAAATTATTGTCCTGTAAGGATTTGACACAAAAAAGGACTTATAAATAAGTCCTTTTTTGTTAAATTTAAATATAATATTTTTCTCAATTATATAGCTTTTTGAACTTTACCTGCTCTTAAACAAGAAGTACATACTCTAATTCTTTTTGTAGTACCGTTAACAACTGCTTTTACAGTTTGTAGGTTTGGTTCTTGTGTATGAACGATTTGTTTGTGAGAGAAAGTCAATTTAGCTGCTTTAATTGGAGCTTTTCCGCATACTTCACAATGTTTTGCCATAATTTATTTCCTTTTCTAGCTAGTTTATTACTTCAATATACCAATAATACCCCAAAAATACATTTTTGCAAGTGACTTGTTAAAAATGATTTACATAGCAATAAAAAACAATAAAATTCATAATAAAAATATTTATGATACAATAGTCTCATGGAAAAGAAAAAAATAAAAATCGGATTAATTGGCCTTGGAACAGTAGGCTCTGGAGTATTTAAAACTCTAAAGGACTTTGATAATGTTGAAGTCGTAAAAATTGCAGTACGCAATAAAAATAAAAAGCGTAATATTGAAGGATTAGACGAAAGCATAATTACAGATGATGCTTATGAAGTTGTTAATGATCCTCAAATTGATATTGTTGCAGAACTTGTAGGTGGAATATCACCTGCATTTGATTTAATCAAAACTGCAATAAAAAATGGTAAACACATAGTTACCGCAAACAAAGAATTATTAGCAAAACATGGTGAAGAATTATTCAATTTTGCAGAAGAGAACAACAAAGTTGTTTTATACGAAGCTGCAATAGCAGGTGGAATTCCACTAATTATGCCAATAAAAACAATTCTAGCCGGTAACAAAATTAGAAAAATAAAGGCAATCTTAAACGGAACAACAAATTACATATTAACTAAAATGGATGTACAAGGTGCATCATATTCAGATGTTCTAAAAGAAGCTCAAGATTTAGGATACGCAGAAGCAGATCCGACAGGTGATGTTGAAGGTTTTGATGCGGCATACAAAATTACAACACTTGCAACAATTGCTTTTGGAAAACGTGTTAAAATAGAAAATGTATATCGTGAAGGTATAACAAAAATTAGCCCTGAAGATATGCAAGCTGCAAATGAAATGGGTTATAAGATTAAACTTATTGCATCTGCTGAAATTACAGAAGATAATAAAGCTGATGTTAGAGTTCACCCAATGTTAATTTCAAAAACAAACCCGCTTGCACATATAGATTACGTAACAAATGCGGTAACCCTAACAGGCCATCCTGTAGGAAGTGTAACACTTTCAGGCCCTGGAGCCGGTGAATTTCCTACAGCAAGCTCAGTTGTAGGCGACATTTTAGCAATAGCTTCTGAAATTGGAAAGACTGATTATTTACTTCCGATGATGAGATGCCACCACAACGAAAGTGCCGAACCTATAGATATTTCAGAAACCAGAAATAAATACTATATCTCAATGACTGCAAAAAATAGTCTTGGTGTAATTGGTAGAATAGGTAAGGCTTGTGAAGATAATCAAATCAGCTTGGCAAGTATTGTTCAAAAAGAAGTTACTCAAGATAATGCCGCTCATATTAGAGTAATTACAGATATTTGTAAAGAAAAAGACATGCAAAAAGTTATTGATATTTTCAATAATGATTCTGCTATCACATCTGTAAACAGTCTAATAAGAGTACAAGTTTAAGTAACAGTAGGAATTATATGAATAATTTTACAGATAAAATCACCAACATTTGAAATGAATTTTGATGAAAAAGAAACAGTATTCAAATAAAATAATAAAAAAGAAATGAGGTAACGGATTATGTACTATCAAGGATTAATCAATAAATACAAAGAGTATTTACCTGTTACAGATAAAACTCCTATTGTTACCCTTAATGAAGGAAATACACCTTTAATTAAGGCTGAAAATTTAGCTAAAAAAATTGGGATTGAAGCTGAAATTTATCTAAAATTTGAAGGCTGCAACCCTACAGGAAGTTTTAAAGACCGTGGCATGACAATGGCAGTTACCAAAGCTAAAGAATCAGGTTCTGGTGCAATAATTTGTGCATCAACAGGAAATACTTCAGCTTCTGCTGCTGCATATGGTGCTAAAGCAGGTTTAAAAACTTACGTTTTAATTCCTGATGGATATATTGCACTTGGTAAATTATCTCAAGCTATGATGTATGGAGCTGAAATTATTGCAATCCAAGGTAATTTTGATAGAGCACTTGAGGTTGTAAGAGAAATTGCTGACAAATACCCTATAACACTTGTAAATTCAGTAAACCCATTCAGAATTGAAGGTCAAAAAACAGGAGCATTCGAAATTTGTGAAGCTTTAGGACAAGCTCCTGATTACCACTTTATCCCTGTAGGTAATGCAGGAAACATCACAGCATATTGGAAAGGTTATAAAGAATGGCATAAGTTAGGCAAAATCCCAGCACTTCCAAAAATGATGGGATTTGAAGCTGAAGGTGCTGCTGCAATTGTTAAAGGTGAAAGAATTATGAACCCTGAAACTCTTGCTACTGCTATTCGTATCGGAAACCCTGCAAGTTGGAAATTCGCAGAAGCCGCTCGTGATGAAAGTAATGGTATGATAAATTATGTAACTGATGAAGAAATCGTAAAAGCTTATAAATTAATAGCATCATGCGAAGGTGTTTTAGCAGAACCTGCTTCAGCTGCATCAGTTGCTGGACTTATCAAGGTTAAAGACCAAGTAAAAGAAGGTTCTAAAATAGTTTGTATCCTAACCGGAAACGGACTAAAAGACCCTGATAATGCTATTAAATATTCAAATGATGAAGTTAAGAAAACTACATCTGACTTGAATGACATTCTAAAAGCTATGAATATATAATAAAATTACAAATAACTCAAAGGCAGAACTAATATTAGTTCTGCCTTTTTATATAAATAAATTATCTGGATTTTATAATAAACCTTTTTTTGGATCGAGAATATCGGAACCACCCTCTTCACTTGTAGCTATTGTAGTTAATCTGTGTTCTTTTATATACTCGTCAAACATCTTTTGAATTTCTTCTTTTGTTTTACCTTCAATCTTGATTGGACCACCGCCTTCTTCACCTAAGGCTTGAGTTGATAATTTAGCATTTTTAATATATTTATCAAATATTTCTTGAATTTTTTTCTTTGTCTCATCGTCAAGCTCTATAGCATCACCATTTTCACCTAATGCATATGTTACAGAAGAACCACCTTCTTCACCCATAGCTTTGGTAGTTATATCAGCACTGCCACCACCTTCTTCGCCTAAAGCCATTGTAGTGTAATGAGAACCGCCTTCCTCGCCTACAGCCTTGGTGGTAGCGGAATCTCCACCTTCTTCACCTAGAGCTTGAGTGGATAATTTACGATTTTTCAAAGCATCTATAAAATCTTGTATTTTTTCTTTAGTTTCATCATCTATTTTTGGAGTTCCTGGCTCCCCTCCTTCAAAGCCAGCTTGAGTAATCAGTGTAGCACCTTCCTCGCCTGCAGGTTTTGTAGTTTCAGATATGTCACCAGATTCACCGCCGGCAAGTGTTACTGATGTACCACCTTCTTCACCTATGGTTTTTGTAGTTTCAGTAGTATCGCCAGATTCACCACCTGCAAGTGTTACTAATGTATCGCCACCTTCTTCACCTATGGCTTGGGTAGTATATTTTGCGCCGCCTTCTTCGCCTAAGGCCATTGTTGTCAATTTATCAGGTGATAGCTCTTTAAATTCTTTTTTCATTTGCTCTATAGCCTCTTTTGAGAGTTTAAAACCTTCTGGAAGAACATCTTTAGCTGTCTTAATTTCTATTTCTTCAGTATCTTTATTATTTTTTCTTATATTTTTAGTTGCACCATCATTAAAATCAACAAAAGTATTATCATCAGGATTTTGTTCAACATAAAAACCTTTTACATCCAAATTCTTATCAGAATTTGTTACCTTCTTATCTGAGTTAGAATTTTTCATCGCTTCATTAATTTGAGCACTGGTAGGTTTATTATTTTGTGCATTTTTTTCAGCTGATATATTTTTTTTCTTTAATATATCCTTATCGTAATTATCACCTGAACCTTCAACTCTCATTGTCATATTTATTCTCCTTTTAATTTTACACACATATATTTTATTCGACCAAATTTTATATAACTTTAGAAATTTAAATAACGTATTTACAAATTGAAATATTTGTAGAAATAAAATAATATAGATATGGAGGAATAAAATGATTATTATTATTGGAAGCCCAGAAGATTTTCACGCAAGATATGTTTTAGAAAATTTGCGACTTCAAAATATACAAGCACAGTATCTTGATACACGCCAATATCCCATCATTACTTGGTCACCTGAAGGTGATAATGATTATATAATTTTTGAAAATGAAAAAATCTATTTAAAAGATATTACAGGAATCTATTGGAGATGGTATTACGGAGTAACTTTTGGCACTTCTGATATTGTTTATAGAGAAAAACTTTCAGCCTTGGAAAGTTTTTTGAGTTCTCTTGAGCCAATAAGTTGGAATTCACTACAGGCAGTGGAACTTCATAGAAAAAAAGGGCTACAAAGTAAAATAATGCAAAATAACGGCATAAGAATTCCCAAAACAATTGTTACAAATGATAAAAATGCTCTTGAAGAATTTTACATAAATAACAATAAAAATATTATTTATAAACCAGTAAGAGGCGGAGCTTACACTCAAAAAATGAAAGATGACGATTTGCTCAGAAAAGACTCCCTAATAAATTGTCCATGCCAATTACAAGAATGCATTGACGGCATAGATATAAGAGTTTATGCTTTTGAAACAGGTGAAATATTTGCAGGCGAAATTATTGCTAATAGTATTGATTTTAGAGCTGATGAAAATGCAAAAATTAATAAACATGAACTTCCGAAAAAAATTCAAAAAGATTGCCTAAAAATCTTAAAACTACTTGGTCTAAAATATTCCGGAATTGATATACGATTAAGTAATACCGGAGAATATGTATTTATTGAAGCTAATCCAGCACCAATGTTTGTACATTTTGAGAATATGACAGGTTACGAAATAACTAAAACATTAATCAATAATTTAATAAAGTAACCCTTATTTATCACTCAAATCTCTTGAATACGAAATAATTTCTTCACCTTCACTGATTTTACCATCTCTATTATTATCAGTATATGTGAATTGTATGTCACCGTCTTGTGACATATCTTTGATTGAAACTATTATCCCAGCCTTGTCTCGAATAACAAAAGCTATTTCTTTTCCATTTTTACTATAATAGTGAGAACATGTACGACCATTATCTAAATTATCCTTTTTAACTTCGTAATCTTTAGTTTTATCTAATATAACAGAAAGAGCTTTTTCATATTTTACGCCAATGTTTTTGTCTCCAGAAGTTGATTTACTAATAGCAATTTGACTATCAATTATTCCATCATTGCCCTTATGATCACTCAAAGAAACTTCTCCACCATCAGCAAAAAGGTCGTGCATATTATGCACGACCTTTTTACTTATATGTACAACAAATTAATGTTGTTGATCATCTTCTGAATTGAAATCTGGAGCACCAAACATTCCTTCAATTTCTTCCAAAATTGCGGAAGGTTTTCTTGCTTGATTTCTTTGAGCAACAGCGCGTTTTCTTTCTTCTCTGTCACGTTCTTCATCTGCGTTGATTAGATGATGGAAACCTGTACCAGCAGGTATCAAACGACCAATAATAACGTTTTCTTTCAAACCTCTTAATAAGTCTTTTTTACCTTCTACTGCTGCTTCAGTTAAGATTCTTGTTGTTTCTTGGAATGATGCTGCAGAAATAAAGCTTTCTGTATTCAATGAAGCTTTTGTTATACCTAACAACATATATTCACATGTTGCAGGAGCTTTACCTTCATCAATAGCCTTTTTATTTTCTTTTTCGAATGTCTGCATTTCAATCAATTCACCAGGTAATAAATTAGTTTCACCTGCATCAATTACCTTAACTTTCTTAGTCATTTGACGAACGATAATTTCAATGTGTTTATCAGCAATTTCAACACCTTGTGAACGATATACACGTTGAACTTCGTCTACCAAATATTGCTGAGCTGCTTCAGGACCGCATAATCTCATAACATCATGTGGATTCATCGGACCAGATGTTAATGGTTGACCTTTTGTAATCTTTTGTCCATTTGAAACGATTACATTAGCATCAATTGCATATTTAATTTCAACAGATGAACCATCATTATCAACTAAGAATAACCTTGGTAATCCATCGTCATCAATTTCAATCTTTGCAGTACCATCATTTTCTGCTAAAATAGCGCAATCTTTTGGTTTTCTACCTTCTAGCAACTCTTCTACTTTCGGAAGACCTTGAACGATATCGCCTGTCTTTTCTCTTTCAAATACTAATGTTGCAAGCAAATCACCTCTTAGAACCAATGCTCCAGAGTCAATCTGTAACATAGTACCTGGGCTGATTAAGTATGGACGACCATTTCTGATAGAAATTTCACCTTTATTAACAGCAGTAACAATACCTGATACAGGAGATGTTTCGCCACTTTCTGCCAAAACTTTATCAGTCTTAATAAATTCGCCTTTCTTAACTACAGCTTTTCCTTGTACAGAAACTTTTGTTTCTGAACTGTCTGAGATTAAAAGAAGTCTTCTAACTTCTTCGTCATCACTCTTGATAGATGCAACAGCATCATTAACAGCTAAAACTTGAGTTTTTGCAACAGGAGTTTTAGGTTCAATAGTTTCACCATCATTTACTAACAATTCTGTTTGTAATGATGAAGCTTTTGAAGAACCTTCAAGTTCACGACGTACAATCAAGTTTTCTAATACAACAATTCTTAATGAACCTTTAGAATCAAGTTCTACCATACCTTTTAAGTGTGATAAATAACCTTGCATTTGAAGAACTAAACTTGTTCTTGTAATTGTTGCACCGTCAACATTTCTAACTCTTGCACCATCTTTGTATTGTAATTGAGTTACAGGAATAATATCAATCAATTCATCTGTTGTATTAAATTTAATTGATACATCTTTTTGTGTAACTTCTAATACTTGAACCGGTCTAACAAGAATTTGAACAGGTTGATTTGCAATAGAATCTTCATCAATTGACAATGTAGAATCTAATTCTTCATCCAAATCATCAATTGGAAGATCATCCACTGAAGAATCCATAATTGTAACAATTGAAGTTTCTTTAGCTTTAATACCTTCTGCAATTACAGTTCCTTTTTTAACAACTTCACCTTCATCAACTTTCAATTCAGAAATATTTGACAAAGTATGAACTTCACCAGGTCTGATTGTAATTTCATGAATTACATCATTGTATTCTTTAAATTCAACAACACCATCGATATGGCAATATACGTCTTTTACAACTTCAGTACCGGCAGTAACTGCTGTACCATTTTCTACCATTTTCAAAGTGCTATCTTTATTGATTTGGTGAATTTCTTCAGGAATAAATACAACCTTACCAGGTTTTGTGATAATTTGATTTTCGTCAACTTCTACATCAACGTATCTGATTTCACCTGAAGATGAAACTGAACAATCATCATCGATAAGTTCGGCAATAATCATACCGTTTTCAACTGTAGTATCTACAGGAGCTTTAACGATATATTTTTCACCTGTTTTATCAACTGTCCAAAGTTGTTCTTTTTTAGTTTGTTCAAATGAAGCATTTTCAGGTTGTAAAGATGCAATAACAATTGTCAATTCTTTACCTTGAACAATTTTCTTGATCTTTTTACCATCGAATTTGTCTTCTTCGATAACTAAATCTTCACCAACTCTAACTTCACCGCCGTGTTCAGAAATTGTTAAAGTTTCTGCTAATTTTTCACCTGCAGAAATTTTCTGACCGTCTTTTACAAGAACTTTTGAACCGCCAGGTAAAGTATAAACGTCGCCGCCTAATACCCATATAATACCTTGTTTGTTAGTTGTTCTTGAAACGTTACCTTGTCTGTCTTTCTTTTCATCAGCTTTGAAGTCTTCAAATACAACTTCACCGGAAATATCAGTTGTAATATCTTTTGTAGCTTTTTCAGTCAAACGAGAGCTGTCACCTTGTGAAGTTGGTGCGTGTTCAGCCATTTTTTGACCTTTAGCAACTTCCATTCCATCAGAAATGAATAATGTTGCACCGGCAGGAATATGATATTTTGTTGTTCTTTTTTCACCCTTAACTTCGATATCAGCTTCATACATAGAAACTTGTACGATATCACCGTGACGAGTTCTCAATTCTCTTGCTTTGATTTTTGAAACAACAGTACCAGCTTCTCTTGCGATAATTTCTTTTTTAGCTTCTTTAACGCCAACAGCACCACCAGTGTGGAATGTTCTCATTGTTAACTGAGTACCAGGTTCACCGATTGACTGAGCTGCGATAATACCGATTGCTTCACCAATATCAACCAATTTTTGAGTTGTCATTGCCCAACCGTAACATTTTTGACATACACCGTATTCCAAACCGCAAGTCAAACCTGAACGAACTTTCAATTCGTGTAAATCAAGACTTGAAATTTTCTTGATGTCATCACGATTCATTGTTGTACCTTTTGCAACTAATACATTACCGTCAGCATCAACAATATCTTGAGCAACAGTTCTACCCAATAATCTATCGATTAATGGAACTATTACAACATCACCATCCATAATTGGTTTCATATTAATATATTTTTCAGTATGGCAATCATCAGCTCTGATAATTACATCTTGAGCTACGTCTACCAAACGTCTTGTTAAGTATCCTGAGTCAGCTGTTTTCAACGCTGTATCTACAAGACCTTTACGAGCACCGTATGATGAAATGATGTATTCTGTAACTGACAAACCTTCTTTAAAGTTTGACTTAATAGGTAAGTCGATAATCTGACCTTGTGCGTCTGCCATCAAACCTCTCATACCTACCAACTGTGAAACCTGTGATAAGTTACCACGGGCTCCGGAGAATGCCATCATATATACCGGATTTAATTTATCAAAGTTTTCAACAACTTGTTCTGTCAATTTTGCTGTTGTTTCAGACCAAGTATCGATAACCTTTGTATATCTTTCTACTTCGGTAATTTCACCTTTTAAGTATCTGTTTGTTGATTTTTCAATCTCTTTTTCTGCTGATTCCAATAACTCTTTCTTTACAGATGGAACTGATAAGTCAGCGATTGAAATAGTTGTACCTGAAATAGTAGCATACTTATAACCTAAGTTTTTCAAAGCATTAGCTAACGATGCAGCTTTTGCTCCGCCGTATTCAAGATACATCTGACCTAACAATTTTTTCAACGAACCTTTGTCCATTTGTTTGTTAATGAAATCAGGTGTTTTCTTTGTATGTTTAAATGTTCTTTCCATTCTAATTTTCCTTCAATTAGTTTAAATTTTTTACACTGATTCTACACTTATACAAGTGCTTTTCTAACTTCTTCGTTGAAGATAATTCTACCAACAGTAGTTTCTATTCTTTCACCTTTGTCATCTCTTACAACGATCTTATCGTGAAGCTTGATTACACCAACTTCCAATGCTGCGATTGCATCTTGGAAATTATAGAAGTAACCTTTAACTTCTTGGTTAGGATCTTTTATAGTAGTTAAGTAATACATACCTAATACCATATCCTGAGATGGTGTAACAATAGGTTTACCGTTAGCAGGTGCTAATAAGTTATTAGTAGCTAACATTAACATTCTTGCTTCTGCTTGAGCTTCAATAGATAGAGGAACGTGAACAGCCATCTGGTCACCATCGAAGTCAGCGTTGAATGCTGTACATGCTAATGGGTGTAATTGGATTGCACGACCTTCTACCAATTTTGGTTCGAATGCCTGAATACCTAATCTGTGAAGGGTTGGAGCACGGTTCAATAATACTGGGTGTCCATCGATTACCTCTTCCAAGATATCCCATACGATGTGTTCTGAACGTTCTATCTTTTTCTTAGCAGATTTAATGTTTTGAACGTATCCTCTTTCGATAAGTTTATTAACAACAAACGGTTTGAACAATTCGATTGCCATTTCTTTTGGAAGACCGCATTGATTTAATTGTAATGAAGGACCTACTACGATAACTGAACGACCTGAATAGTCAACACGTTTACCTAATAAGTTTTGTCTGAAACGACCTTGTTTACCTTCAATAATGTTAGACAATGATTTCAATGCTCTGTTATTTGGTCCGACAACTGTACGTCCTCTACGTCCGTTATCAATCAAAGCATCAACTGCTTCTTGTAACATTCTTTTTTCGTTTCTTACGATGATTTCAGGAGCTCCCATTTCCAAAAGTCTTTGTAAACGGTTATTTCTGTTAATTACACGTCTGTACAAATCATTCAAATCTGATGTTGCAAAACGTCCGCCATCTAATTGTACCATTGGTCTTAAATCAGGTGGTGTAACAGGAAGTACATCCATTATCATCCAAGTTGGATCTGTTTCTGAAGAAATTAAACTATCTAATAATCTTAATCTCTTGATTAACTTAGATTTTTTCTGTACAGAAGTAACATTTCCTGCTAATTCTGATCTAATTTCTTCTGCCAATCCTTTTACATCAATTTCAGAAAGAAGTTCTTTTATAGCTTCAGCTCCGATACCAACTTTTAATGTTGATTCTTCGTTTTCAGTCATATAATCTTCATATTCTTCTTCTGTTAATAATTGAAGTTTTTTGAAATCACTATCCCCGCCATCTATAACAACATAGCTGTTGAAATAAATAACTTGTTCTAGATCTTTCAATGTCATATCTAATAGTAAGCCTAAATATGATGGGATACCTTTCAAGAACCAGATATGTGATACCGGAGCTGCAAGTTTAATGTGTCCCATTCTGTGACGACGTACTTTTGAATCTGTAACTTCAACACCGCAACGTTCACAGATAATACCTTTATGTCTTACTCTTTTATATTTACCGCAATAACATTCCCAGTCTTTTGTCGGTCCAAAAATTCTTTCGCAGAATAAACCGTCTCTTTCTGGTTTTAATGTACGGTAGTTTATTGTTTCCGGTTTAGTAACTTCGCCGTGTGACCATTGAAGTATTCTTTCCGGAGACGCTATACTTATTCGTATATAATCAAAATAATCAATACTTGTAGACAATTTTAATTCTCCTTTTAACTTATAGATCACCGAAAGTAGTTGGTGTTTCAAAGAAATTAATATTTAATAACTCTGAATCAACATCTGACAATGTACGTTTTGGAGCTGCTTTTCTCAAATCGTCCATATCTGTCATCAAATCTACTTCCTGACCGTCTTTTTTAGCTACTGTAATATCTAAACCGATACTTTGCAATTCTCTTACAAGTACCTTGAATGATTCAGGAATACCCGGTCTTGGAATATTGTCACCTTTAACGATTGCTTCATATGCTCTGTTACGTCCGTTAACATCATCTGATTTGATTGTTAACATTTCTTGTAGAGTATATGCTGCACCGTAAGCTTCCAATGCCCAAACTTCCATTTCACCGAATCTCTGACCACCAAATTGAGCTTTACCACCCAATGGTTGTTGAGTTACTAATGAATATGGTCCGGTACTTCTTGCGTGAATCTTGTCATCTACTAAGTGAACAAGTTTCAAGAAGTATGTTAAACCTACAGCTACAGGTCTATCAAATGGTTCACCTGTTCTACCATCGATTAACATTACTTTTCCGTCTTCGCCAACCCAATCACAACCTGATTCTTTTATACCTCTTAAAAGTTCAGCTTTTGTTGCAATTTCTGATTGGTTTTCACCGTACATTTCATCGAATGCCGGAGCTTCGTAGTAATCACCGGTTAAGTATGATGCCAAACCTAATAACAATTCATAAGTCTGACCTACGTTCATACGTGATGGAACACCTAGTGGGTTCAATACAATATCTACAGGAGTTCCGTCTGGTAAGAATGGCATATCTTCTTTTGGAAGAATTCTTGATACGATACCTTTGTTACCGTGACGTCCTGAAAGTTTATCACCTACTGATACTTTACGTTTTTGTGCGATGTAAACCCTGATTACTGTATTTGCGCCAGGTGGTAATTCATCACCTTTTTCTCTATCGAATACCTTAACATCAAGTACTCTACCGCCTTCTCCGTGAGGTACTCTTAATGAGTTATCTTTTACATCTCTTGCTTTTTCAGCAAAGATTGCTCTTAATAATTTTTCTTCCGGTGGGTGTTCTGATTCACCTTTTGGTGTTACTTTACCTACCAAAATATCATCTGCATAAACTCTTGCACCAATACGAACAATACCACGTTCATCCAAGTGTCTTAATGCATCTTCTGATACGTTTGGAATTTCACGAGTTATTTCTTCAGGTCCAAGTTTTGTTTGTCTTGCTTCGATTTCTAATTTTTCAATGTGTAATGATGTGAAGATATCATCGTGAACACAACGTTCTGATAAAAGAATAGCATCTTCGAAGTTATAACCTTCCCAAGGCATATAAGCAACTAAAATGTTCTTTCCTAATGATAACTCACCGCCACATGTTGAAGCACCATCTGCAATTACATCACCTGCTTTTACCTTATCACCTTCGTGAACGATTGGTCTTTGGTTAATACAAGTGTCTTGGTTACTTCTTACATATTTCATTAATGTATAAATATGTGGTTTGCCATGTGTATCTCTAATTACAATTTCTTCACCGACAACTCTTTCAACAGTTCCGTCTACATCTGCTACGATAACCATACCTGAGTCTTTTGCAACACGAGATTCAAGACCTGTACCTACTCTTGGTCTTTGTGTAATCAATAAAGGTACTGCTTGACGTTGCATGTTAGAACCCATCAATGCACGGTTAGCATCATCGTGTTCGATGAACGGAATCATTGATGTCGCAACAGAAATGATTTGGATAGGACATACACCTACAAAGTCGATCTTTGAAGCATCGCACATAATGAATTCTGAACGATATCTTGCAGGAACAACTTTTTCTACAAATCTTCTGTCTTTTGTTAACTTAACATCAGCAGGAGCACAACGATAATTTTCATCGGCATCTGCTGTCATATATACAACTTCATCAGTTACAACACCGTCTTTTACAACGAAGAATGGAGATTCTACAAATCCATATTCGTTTACTTTAGCGTGTGTTGCCAAAGATCCTATCAAACCTGCGTTTGGACCTTCAGGTGTTTCAATCGGACAAATACGTCCATAGTGTGATGGGTGAATATCACGAACAGCAAATCCTGCTCTTTCTCTTTGTAAACCACCAGGTCCTAATGCTGATATACGACGTTTGTGTGTCAATTCAGCAAGTGGGTTTGTTTGGTCCATGAATTGTGATAATTGTGATGAACCAAAGAATTCTTTTAATGATGCTACTAATGGTTTTGTATTTAATAAGTTCAACGGTGTTAATGTTTCAGAATCCTGAAGTGTCATTCTTTCTTTAACAATTCTTTCGATTCTTGATAAACCAACTCTGAATTGGTTTTGTAACAATTCACCAACTGAACGAATTCTTCTGTTTCCTAAGTGGTCGATATCATCCAACTGACCTTCATCGTATGTTAAATTGATTAAATATTCGATTGTTGATACGATATCTTCTACTGTTAATGTTCTTTGGTTG
The DNA here is from genome assembly GCA_949292185.1 of uncultured bacterium. Taxonomy (GTDB): domain Bacteria; phylum Cyanobacteriota; class Vampirovibrionia; order Gastranaerophilales; family Gastranaerophilaceae; genus Zag111. The sequence continues at coordinate 26,799 of CASEYP010000020.1, read as the reverse complement.
TTAGGAATGTTTAAATTTAATTTTTTATTTAACTTATAACGACCTACACGACCTATATCATATTTCTTTTCATCAAAGAATCTTGATTCTAAGATTTGACGTCCGCCTTGTGGAGAAGCAGGATCACCAGGTCTTAATTTTTTGTATAATTCAATTAATGCTTCATCTGTAGTTTCTGTTGGGTCTTTTTCTAATGTTTTCTTCAAAAATTCGAAGTGTGTAAACTTAGATTCCATTTCAGAAACTGTTATACCCATAGCTTTCAACAATGTTGTAGCTAAGATTTTTCTGTTCTTATCGATTTTAACGTGAATTACATCGTTAGAATCTGTTTCAATTTTTAACCAAGCACCACGGTTAGGAATCATTGTTGCGTTATATAAACGTTTTCCTGTTGGTGATGGATCGCATTTGAAGTATACACCTGGAGAACGAACAATCTGTGATACGATAACACGTTCTGCACCGTTTACAATGAATGTACCTTTATCAGTCATTGTAGGAATATCACCAATGTAAACTTCTTGTTCTTTAATTTCACCGCTGTCACGGTTTACAAGTCTTATCATAACGCGTAATTGTTTTGCATAAGTTGCGTCATGGATTCTTGCTTCTTCTACTGTATACTTTGCGTTGTCGAAAGTATAATTTGGTAAGAAGTGTAGTTCTAATCTGCCTGTATAATCTTTAATTGGAGAGAATGAAAGTAATTCTTCCTTCAATCCTTCTTTTAAAAACCATTCAAACGATTTTTTTTGCACTTCAATAAGGTCCGGTAAATCATCCAATCGAGTATGTGGAATACCCATTGGTGTTACTCTTTTTGCATATTTTGTCTCAGACATCAATTCACCTCATTTTAATAATGATGTACGTACTATAAAACTTTTTATTTCTAACTTAAGGCTGTAAACCCTCTACCATTTTTTGGTAAATATCTGCAATTTCAGGGATTTGTATATGTTGGTGAAATTCGCTTATAATCAAACTTCCGAGATTTAGGCACACTTCGCCCAACTTTACTTTTGCATGTTACTCCATCTTATTACATCAATATTCATAGTCAAGGTAATAAGCCATGATTTTTGAAAAAATTTTTCACTTTTCTTAACAAAAATTTACATCAAAATTTATAAAGGCTGAACATTTGACTATATAAGAGTTTGAGCGTCAATGGTTCTTGAGAGCTAGTAGCAAATATTGCATAAATAAAGGGTTTTGAGCTTGTAGCCCAAAACCCTTGTATAGTCAAGCCTTCAATAAATATGGATAAATTTTTAAGCAATTAAATAATTTAAAAAAATGTCATAAATTTTAAATATAAAATTTAGTTAAGTAATGCTAAAAATTATGTGAATTTTAAAATTTAGAATATAATCAAAACTATGTTTTATTATGACAAAATAGATAACAAAAAAGTTTTAAAATCAAATATATTAGAAGGTGTTGAAGCTTTTTTCACAACAAGAGAAATTTGCATAAAATCAAAAGATGATAGTATGCAAAATATTGTTGAAGAAAATAAAAATATAATTTGTGATTACCTAAAAATAGACAGAAAAAACCTAATTTCACCATCACAAACACACACCGCAAATATAGAATTAGCAATAGAAACAAGGCATGACTACCCCGATTGTGATGCGTTAATTGTTAGGGATAAAAATATAGGAATATTTTTAAATTTTGCAGATTGCACTCCTGTAATTTTGTATGACAAAAAGCAAAATATCGGCGCAATTTCTCATGCCGGTTGGCGCGGAACAGCACAAAGAATTGCAGCTAAAACGGTTGAAAAAATGGGGAAAGATTACAATACAAGACCTGAAGATATAATTGCTGTTATCGGGCCTGCAATAGGGTTTTGTTGTTACAATGTAGGAGAAGAAGTTTTTGAAAAATTATCAGCTACCGTTAAAAATTTTGATAAACTTTCAGAAATCCGACAAGGTAACATTTATGTCGATTTAAAAAACATCAACAAAAGACAACTTGAAGAAATCGGAGTTAAAAAGATTGATGTTTGCCCGTATTGCACTGTACATAACAATGATATGTTTTTCTCCTATAGAAACGAAAATGCTACAACAAATCGACACAGTGCAGTTTTAAAATTAGTTTAAAACATAGTACAAATATCCAATGTTTTTTCTATAAAAATAAACCATTATTATTGTATGAATAATTTATGGTACTCAACATTAGAAAAACCCCCATTTACGCCACCTGCGCAATATTTTCCAATAGCATGGAGCATATTATATGCACTTATGACTATTGCATTTTTTGTTATTTTGTTTAAACCAAATTCGCAAAATAAATACATAGCAATTAACTTATTTATCCTCCAACTTATATTAAATTTCACCTGGAGCTATGTATTTTTTGGAATGCAATCCCCTATGTTGGGATTGATAGATGTTATATTCCTATTTATAGTTTTAGCATTTACAATATTTTATTTTTTCAAACTCTCAAAACTTGCAGGAATACTTATGATTCCGTATCTATTACAAGTAATTTTTGCAATATATTTGAATGTAGGAATTGTTGTATTAAATTAAAATATAAAGAAGTGTAAAATATTTTATAAAATATAGCACAAATTTTATTTACAATCGTTATATAGTTAGGAAAAGGTAGAAGGATTTGTGTATATGAAAAAACTTATTGCAATTTTATTTGTTATATTGCTCAGTTGTGATACCGCACTTGCAGGTACTGTAGTTGTCAAATTGAACAACGCAGGTAGAGTTAGCGGTCATAGAGTTGGCGCAGGAATACACCAAAGATTTGGTCGAAATGCTTTATATGCACCAACAACTAATAGATTAATTATCCAAAGAAACCGCCAAAGACGCTATGAAGATGCTTTGATTAATTCCTTAAATAGAGGTAATTGCTGCTACAGATCTCCAATGGCAATGGCAACAAGCGCAGCCTCTGTTGCTCCTGAACCAATTTCACGATTTGATAAAAGTTATAAAATAAAAACACCTACATCTTATACAAAAGGTGGAGTTACGTACTATAATTAACGATGTTTGGGGCAATATGAAAAAGATTTTTATTGTAACATTTTTAATACTTTTGTTTTCGCAATCTAATTCAGCTTTTGCGACTAATAAATATTACAAAGTAGAACTTCCTTCCTATGATGGAAATGGAACATATACTGTAATTCACCGAAAAAATAACTTCGTAAAAGATAGATTCTCAAAACCTACTCAAGGTTATGCAAGAAAAAAACCTAAAATTAGCAATGCTGAATTACATAAACTGGCAATGCATAGAATTGCGCAACGTAGAGCTTATAGAAACGCAAAAGTTATAGCCTTTGAACCGCAAAATACATATTCAAAATCCAAACTTCACAAAGATTATTATAAATCAAATCAATTAAAACAAATTTCTTGCCATGGTGTAACATATTATAGTAATATGAATGTATGTAAGTAATCCAAAGGAGCAATTCATGAAAAAATTTTATGCAATCTTATTATTAATATCATTGAGCTGCAGCTCAGTATACGCAGGAACTGTATTTTTAAAATACAAAAGTACAGGACAACCTGATTATGACAATAACTTTGGCTCTAATGCAATAACTCTACCTAAAACTAACAAAAAAATTATTGAAAAAAGAAGACAACGTCGATTAAAAGATGCATACTATCAACAATTTACCAATAAACATAATGTAAATATAAACATCAATAATAATTCAGAAAGTATTGAAACTAATGACGCAGCTACAGAAGATAATACAAAGGTAACTCCAGAAACACAAAAAGCAGACACCGAAGTAAAAAAAGAATCTAGCTCTAAACAAGAAGCCCCAAAAAAATCAGGTCCAAAAACAATTAACGGTGTAACTTATTACGAATAAGAACCTTCAAGCTTGAGCAAAAATTTTTTAACTTCTAATCCGCCTGCATAGCCGGTTAAATCTCCATTGGAAGATATTATTCTGTGGCAAGGAATAATTATTAAAAGATTATTCCTATTATTTGCCATGCCTACAGCTCTTGATGCTTTTGGGTTGCCAATTTTACAGGCAATATCTTTATATGATGCAGTTTTACCATAAGGGATTTTCATAACAGCTTCCCAAACTTTTTTCTGAAATTGTGTTCCTTTTAATTTTATAGGAATATCAAAAACCTTTCTTTCCCCTGCAAAATATTCACATAATTGCTTATATGTATTTTTAATAATTGGAGTTTCTAAAACTTCACCATCAATGTCAGAAAAAGATATTTTAACAATCTGTTCATCTTCTTCCCCAATCCAAATATTACCGATTTGTGTTTGATATTTATATTTTTTCATAGTATTTGTCCCCTAAATAAAATTATTATATAATAAAGCTTATGAAAAAGATTTTATGTTACGGAGACTCAAACACTTTCGGATTTAATCCGCAAAATGGCTCAAGATATGATAAAAATTCTCGATGGAGCGGGGTTTTATCAAATATTTTATGCGAAAATTATGAGATTATCGAAGAAGGCATGAACAACCGCACAGGATTTTTCAAAAACCCTGAAGGCTTAAAACAAAGCGGGGCTCAATATTTACCTATATATCTTCAAAACCATAAAGATATTGATATTTTTATCCTAAGTCTTGGAACAAATGATGCCCAAATATTTTACCCACTTGATGAAAATATAGTAAAACAAGGTTTGGAAAATCTTACTAACGATATAAAATCTGCAAACGAACAAACTAAGATAATTATAGTACCTCCGGTAAAAATAACTAAAAATCTTCTCCACAGCGGATTTTCGATGTTATTTAACGAAGATTCTATCGCAAAAATTCAAAATGTATTCAATTCTTTTGAACAATTTGCAAATGAAAATAATTGCTTTTATTTCGATTTTAACCAGATTGCGAGTCCGTCAACTTTTGATGGAATTCATTATACACAAGAAGCTCATCAAAAAATCGCAAATGAATTTGCTAAATTTATTTTGAAAATTTAGCCTCTTTAACTTGTTTTCTAAACCCTTCAAAAGTTGGACTCATTTTTATAAAATTTTGATCTAAATTAGAATTACTTTGTGCATTTTTTACTTGATGCTTATATCTATATTTTGTCCAAATCCTTGTTACTGCACTTAGTGTAAAACCCATAACAGCTAAGCCAAATGCATACGGAACACCTGTTATAATGGCTTTTTGTTTAATAAGTGAATTTAATTCTTTTTCTACAGTTGTATTATTTTTCTTTGCAAGTTTTTCTGCAATTTTTGGTAATTCATCACGAGCTGGAATATTTATAAATCCGTTCTTATCTTTTTTTACAAGTTCAGGGAATTTACCTTTTTTGATTAGAATATTTTTAAATCCAGCATCAAAAATTGATGAACCAAAAATTGTATATAAGACAACAAGCGGAACTCTTGTCCAAACTTCATAAAAATCAAGCTTTCCTCTGTCTTTTGCCGCATTTGAATATCCAAATAACCCTGTTGTACAAATAACAGCAAGTTGACCTTTACTTAAAGCTAATTTACCATTTGAAGATTCAAAATCTAATTTCATATATTCTTTTAAAAATTTTTCAAATTTCGGTGACTTTAATCCAAATTTTTTCAATAACCCTGCTAATTTTTCACCGGGCTCTAAAATTCCTTCAGATAATTTGACAAGTTTTTCTGACTTATGTCCGCCTGCTGCTAGTGCTAAGCCTGCACCTACACCTGCCACCGATAAAATTCCTGCTTTTACAAGCTCTTTTTTAGCATGTTTTTCAACTCGGTCTTGTTGCGCTTTATTTTCTTTTTTATCTTTATTCAAATTCGCAATATTATTAAAATCACTTACTTTAAAAACTTTTAACGTAAATAAATTTTTAGCAAAACTTAGTGCATATTCTAAAACAGGAACAGCTAAACACGCCAACACCATGCCGGATTTTGTTGTTATTAGTCTATTTTTTAAAGACTTATCTAAATTAGATTTTTTAATAGCTTCCAAACTTTGCGGAATGTTTTTGAAAACATCTTCCTTTAAATTTTTAGGCTGAATTGCTTTAAACAAACCTTTTCTAAATAAATGTTCCCCAAAAAATGGCGCTGCATAATAAAATAAACCTGATTCTAAAAATTCTAAAAATGTAAATTCCCAAAAATCTGCCTTACTCCTTGATAACAAAGCTTTTGGCAACCAATTTGTCGCTGTATCTTGGATAAATCTTGTTGAAGATAAATTTTCTTGAGATTTTACAAATGCATCTAAAAATCTTAATCCTGCAGAGCCTGTCGCTCCTTTAAATTCAATTTGTTCTTTATTATTTTTGTAATTTATTTTGTTATTTTGTACTAAATTTATTTTTGAAATCATATTTATTGTTCTACCTTTTCTCTATATTTTGTATTTACACACTAAAAAAGCCACCCTTATCAGGTGGCCTGTATTGTTTTTACTTATCTTCAGCGATTAACACATTCGAAATGCATAACAATGACCACCTGACATCAGGCTTTGCATCATCATCATTTGCATCATCATTGTGTTATTTTGCATAATTATTATTTTTCCCTTTGAGTTTTATAATAAGCTAATAAATATAGATTGTCAATTCTCTATTTTACTTTATTTAATAACATTTGTTTTGCGATATCAAAAGCATTAGACAAAGTATAACCTTTTACTTTATTAAATAATTTTTCATTTTTCAAAATGTCTATAAGTTCATACCCTCTTGCAGTTAAGCGATACCCTACATCAATAATACTGTATTCACCGCCTACGCAAAAAACAAAACCAAATGGATATTTTGACGAAAAAGATTCTATCAAATCCTTATCCGCAAGTATCAAAATATGCCCCATAAATTTACGTTCTAATTTATTACCTTTTATATTCAGTTTTTGCATTAAATGATGAGAACTTATTAAATAATCTTCCTCATCTTCCATTGCCAATAATATTTCTCTGATAAAATCAGAATCTACTTTCATAAGACTTACACTCCGTTAGGTAATTTATACCACTTTATAAAAGTTTTTACAAGAACTAATTAAACATATTGAATATATTTTCTATATCAAAGCTTCAACTTTAACAAATTGAGATTCATATAAATGTCTATAAATACCATCTTCTATATGCATCAATTCATTATGATTACCTAATTCAACAAGATTACCGTCTTTTATAACAGCAATCCTATCAGCATTTTGAACTGTTGTAAGTCTATGCGCAATAACAAATACTGTTCTATCTTTCATAAGGTTTTCTATTGCACATTGAACAATTTTTTCTGCCTCATTATCCAAAGCACTTGTTGCTTCATCTAATATCAAAATCGGTGCATTCTTCAAAAATGCTCTTGCGATACCAATTCTTTGTTTTTGACCGCCTGATAATAAAACACCACGTTCACCAATATTTGTATCAAGACCTTTTTCTAAAGACTTTATAAAATCTTCTAAATATGAGTCTTTTATTGCTTCGTGAAGTTCTTCTTCTGTAGCATTCAAGTTACCTATCATAATATTTTCTCTAATTGTACCGGAGAACAAGAAGTTATCCTGAAATACAATAGAAATATTATCTCTCAATGATTCTAATGTATAATCTCTGACATCAGTACCATCAATTAAAATATTACCTGATTTGATATCGTAAAATCTTGGGATCAAATTTACTATAGTACTTTTGCCACCGCCTGAATTTCCAACAAGTGCAAAAGTTTCACCTTTTTGAACCTTAAATGAAACGCCCTTTAATACAGGTTTATTCTTTTTATATTCAAATTTTACATCTCTAAATTCAATAGAATCATTTAAACCTTTTAAGACTTTTGCATCCGGTTTATTCTTAATTCTTGGAACAGCGTCTAATTGTTTAATTACACGCTCTAATGCTAATAAAGCATTTTGCATATTTTTAGCATTATTACCTAACAATTTGATTGGAGTATATAACATAATCAAAGCAGTAATAAATGAAACGAAATTACCACTTGTAATAGTACCTTTCACAATCATATAACTTCCTAAACCGATAACCGCTGCAATACCAACAGATACCATAATATGCATCATTGGAGATAACCAACCTGTTTTTTGAGTAATTTTCATACCCAAACCAAATTGAATATCCAAATCCTTATCAAAAGCTTTATTTTGGTGTTCATATAAGTTATATGCCGTTACAACTTTATTTCCTGCAAAAGCTTCATTATACGCAGTAATAATTCTACCACCTGCAGATTCAGATTTACTTGTAATAGATTTAATTAACTCTCTCATTTTTGTTAAAGGAATTACAGCACAAATTAGAACTATAATCGCTATAATTGCCAACTGCCAAGAGTTATAAAGTAAAACTGCGACAAGCGAAATTGATGAAAATACTCTTGAGATACCTGTTTTTAAATTATTTAATAAACTGCCACAAGATGTATTTGCGTCATTATTAAATAAACGTATAATATCACCTGAAGTTTTTGTATCAAAAAAGGTTGCATCTTTATGCATCAATTTGTTATATAAAGTTTTTTTCAAATCATTAGTAACTTTACCACCAACCCAAGCATTCATATATGTTGAAAGATAATTTAAAAACCCTTGAGTTGAAGTAAATGCAACAATCAATAAAGGAATGTACCAAGGAGATTGAACAGTTTTATCAACCATTACAATATCCATATACGGTTTTAAAGATAATGCAATAACTGCATCCAATGAACCTATTGGAATTGCTAAACCTAAAGCTAATGCCGTTCTAAACCAATACTTTTTAAAATATGGAAGAACCTTTGCATAATTTGTCATTACACCATCTTTATCAAATAATTTTACTAAACCTGATATTTTTTCCTTTACTGTCATAATTTATACACCTAATTTACAATTTTCCGTTAATTTACTTTCCCAACTATAAGCTGTTGAAATACTTTCATCTAAAGATTTTTCAGGGAACCAGCCCAAATCTTCTTTTGCTTTTTTATTATCAGCAATCAATGTTGCTGGATCACCTTCTCTGCGAGGTTTTACATCTAGCGGAATATTTTTCCCTGTTACTTTTTCGCAAGCTGAAAAAACTTCTTTCACGCTATTTCCTTCATTTGTTCCAAGATTAAAATAGTTTGTAGCACCACCATTTTCCAAATATTTTAAAGCCAAAACATGGGCAGATGCTAAATCTTCAACATTTATATAATCTCTAACACAAGTTCCGTCTTTTGTCGGGTAATCTGTTCCAAACATTTGGAAAGTTTTTCCTCCGCTAAAGGTTGATTTTAAGATATTTGGAATTAAATGAGTTTCTGGATCATGCCATTCCCCAACTCTATTTTTGCTATCTGCTCCTGCTACGTTAAAATATCTTAAACGAACACTTCTCAAACCATAAGCTTTATCATAATCATCCATAATATTTTCAATCATTAATTTTGTTTTGCCATAAGTGTTTATCGGCACTTGCGGATGTTTTTCATCTATCGGAACATAAACTGGTTCACCGTATGTTGCGGCAGTTGATGAAAAGACAATCTTTTTCACATCATTTTCCAACATTGCACGCAACAAATTTAATGTTCCGTATACATTATTAAAATAATATTTTTGCGGATTTTTTACAGATTCTGCAACTTGAGAATATGCCGCAAAGTGAACAACTGCATCTATTTTATGTTTTTGGAATACTGATTTTATATCTTCAAGGTTTTGTAAATCACCTTTTATAAAATCTACGACTTTACCTTTTGAATTTATATTTTTTAAAGTATTAACCGTTTCAATATGTCCAAGTTCCAAATTATCAAATATTACAACGTCATAACCGGCATCTAATAATGCAATTACATTATGACTTCCTATATATCCTGCTCCGCCTGTTACTAATATCATTATTTAATCTCCTCAAATAACTCAATTGCTCTTAATATCGCTTTATCCATATCGTAATATTTATAATCGCCTAATCGACCTAAGAAATAAACATTCTCAGACTTTTTAGCTTCTTCTAAATATTTTTCATACAATTTTGTATTCTCTTCTTTTGGTATAGGATAATATCTTTCATTCTTTCCTAATTCAAAAAATTCTGAATACTCTTTTGCAATTACAGTTTTATCAGATTTATCGTCAAGATAATATTTATACTCGTGAATTCTTGTAAAATCATAATTACAAGGATAATTTACACAAGCATTTGATTGATAATATTCCTTGTCGTATGTTTCCATTTTAAAATTAACACTACGATATGGCAATTGCCCGAATTTGTAATCATAAAATTCATCTATCGGACCTGTATAAAAAATTCTTTTAAATTTTTCGTTCTTTAACTCTTTATAATCAGTATTCAATTCAACTTTTATATTTTTATGGTCTAAAATTCTTTCAACAACTTTTGTATAACCATCTAATGGAATACCTTGATATTTATCTTGGAAATATCTGTTATCTTTACTCAAATACACAGGCACTCTTGCTGTAACTGCGCCATCAACTTCTTCAGGAGATACGCCCCATTGTTTTGTTGTGTAATGTAAAAAGATTTTTTCATATACATAATTTGCCAAAAATTTTAAATCATCATCATCTTGTTTTTGAAATTCCAAAATTGGAACTTTGGTATTAATTTCAAAAATATCTAATAATTTTTGCTCTAATCTTTGTGCTAAAGTTTGAGGGAAAACATCATATAAAGTATTAAAATTAAACGGAATATGAGTTTCGATACCATCTAAAATTCCAACAACTTTATGCATATATGTATTAAAATCCGTAAATTGTTTTAAATATTTCCAAACTTTTTCTGATTTTGTATGGAAAATATGAGAACCGTATTTGTGAATCATAATACCGTTTTTATCACGATAATCATAACAGTTTCCTGCAATATGGTCTTTTTTATCAATAACCAAAACTTCTTCACCTAGTTCAGTTGCTATTAAATTTGCAATAACTGCACCTGAAAAACCTGCACCAACTACAAGATTTATATCTTTATACTCCATATTGCTCCTTCCAGTGTTTTTTTCTTATACCTAATTTTGTAATAACTTTATATATTTTTGTCCTTAATTGAAATATATCATAACGTTTTTTATTTGTCTCACAATATACTACAGGAACCTCTTTTATTTTTAAACCTTTACGTCTGCTATATTCAACATATATTGTAAATAATCTTTCTGCTAAAAAACCGTAGACCCTTTGCTGATAAGGCTCTCTGGTTTCAACTTCAGTTTGAATTTCAGATTCTAATGTAAATAATATATCAAATAACCAAGAAGCATAATCATTTAAAAATTCTTTTGAAGAAATAAACATGTTATACAAATACATTTTATTAGTATTATGAACAACATCTGCTGCAACTTCATAAATTTCAGGAGTTTTGGATTTTATTATCTCTAAAACTCTATCAAAATCTGCAATATAATGTTTCTTTTTATAGTATTCATATATTGATTTACACTTCGGAATAACACGTTTCATAGGCACAATTATATCATAATCAGATAATAAGAAATTTACATATTCCCTATTTAAATTTAATCTCTCAACTATGCCATCAGGGAAATTATTAAACCATCTATCATCTTTGCAACTTAAATCAAATAATCTTCTATAATGCATTAAACCTTTATATGAGGCATCAGAATTTTTCCAAAGCCAATATAATGCCGTTAACTCACAAAAATACGGGTTTTTAACAGAAATATTATCACCTGTATTATCTTTCAATAATCCTAAATCAACATTTGCTAGTGCCATTCCAACTTGTATTGGTTTTAAAACCTCATTTTTTATAAAATTAAATTCTTTATGATAACAAATTAAAATATCAGCATTTTTTAAATTATTCACTTCAAATTCAGAAGGATTAGGGAATAAGTTTTCTAAAAAAACTTTCATAGCGACTCTATCTTCATTATTTGTATCTAAACTATCATTCAAACAGAATAAATACGGTTTCACCTTTTTAATATAATCAAGTTTTTCAACTTTTAGCGTAAACATAACAGAATCTGGTGGAGTTTTTAAAAATAAAGAAGATATTATTGCATTTACACTATTTACTATTTTATAATCGCCCAAAGAATTTGCCAAAGCATAATATTCATAAATAGAACGTTGAATACAATCTTTTTCGCGAAATTTTTGTTTTGCAGTAGCATCCAAGCCCTCTTTAAACTCAGAATAGCATTTTTCTATATCAGATTTTCTATAAGCATCAATATTATGATGCGGAAAATATGGAACAGATTTGCCAAATTTTTCTTTTACTAATTTGTATGCTCTTGAAATCATATATCCATAAAGATGCTTGTAAACCTTATTTATAATATGTCGATTTAAAAATCTAAAAATTGGAAGTCCATTACGGTTAAAGAAAAACTCTTTAGTAACATAATTACCAAAAAACATATCATCATTGGCAAATAAAAAGTGTTCAGATAAATTTGGAATTTTATGAATAGCTGCTTCTATAGCTGAGGCATTAAATGTTGGCAAATCTTCTTGCGGTAAAATATCCTTATGATCAACTATATGAATTTTTGGGTTAGATGTATCTAACCAGCTAGGAACTTGCCCATCTGTAACAATAAAAATATTATTTATCCAAGGTGCATATTTTTCTAAAGAACGCAAAGAATATTTCAATTCATCATTTTCAATAAAACGACATTCATCTATAGAATCTTTATCTAATGACTTTCCATATTTTTGAAGTTCATTATTTTTCTTTTCTCTCCATTTCGGATCATTAGCATTACACCATAGATACACTATATCTACAGGAAAATCATTTATATTATCGCAACTATTATCAATTCCAACAACCAATTTTTACTTAATCTTTCAAATCTTAGCTAAACGGGCAATTTACTAATAAAAAATTTATGATAAAATGCCATATTTATTATATTTTATCAAACCGCCAATTCAACAGATAGATAAGAAATATTAAGAGTCCTCAAAGCTTTATACGCAATGATAAAAGAGTTTAAACAGCTTCAGTGTCAACTTCAATTTTATTCATTGGGTTCCAAGAATCTTTTAAATTATTCTTAATTAAATTTTGATAAAATTTTTCCTTAAAATCTAAAAGACTTAATTGTTGTTCCAATTCAGCCATTTTTTGTTGAGCTTTTGCTTTTGTGTCCTGAATTATCTGGTAACGCTCAGGAATAGTTGAATCTCCGATAATACACAAATTTATATAGCGTTTTATAGATTTATTATCTGTACCAACAGATCTCAAACATTTAACAATTTTAACCCAATCCAAATCATTATCAGAAAATTGTCTGATATTATTAGAATCTCTTTTGACAAAAGGGAAAAACCCACTTTTTGCCCAAAATCTTAGGGTATGTTCAGAAACATCCAATTTTTCAGCAACTTCTTTTATTGTGTACATATCAAGACCTCCAATTAAAAATATTCTAGCACAAAAATTTTTCTTGATAGTAACTCTAAAGCATTTTATTCAAAAACACCATCACAAATTTCCCCACAAAAACTGCATTTATTACCGTTCAAATTATATTCTATAAGTTCATACCCGTTACGCTTGATAATTGGATTATTACAATTTTTGCAATATGTACTTGAGGTTTCCTGATTAGTTAAATTTCCTGTATATACATATTTTAGACCTACATTTTTTGCGATTTCATAAGCTTTTAAAAGTGTTTCAAATTTTGTAGGAAATCTATTTTCAAACTTATACCTTGGGAAAAATGCACTAAAATGCAACGGCACTTCAGCTCCAATATTATCCAAAATCCACTCACATTCTGATTTTATTTCCTCATCAGAATCATTTTCACCTTCAATAAGCATTGTTGTAAGCTCAACCCAACAATCAGTTTCGTTTGCAACGTATTTTATCGTATCCAAAACAGGTTCTATATTTGCTAAGCAATTCTTTTTATAAAATCTTTTGCTAAAACCTTTCAAATCAATATTTGCAGCATCCATATATTTAAAAAATTCTTTTGCAGGTTCTTGATTTATATAACCTGAAGTAACAGCAACAGTTTTTATTCCCTCAGCTTTGCATAACTTCGCGCAATCAAGTGCATATTCAAAAAATATTATCGGATCATTATAAGTAAATGCCACACTTTTGCAGTTATAATACTTTGCAACTTTTACAATATCTTCAGGTGATGTTTTATTCAAACTTTGCGGATTACTTTTATTTTTGGTAGTTTGCCAATTTTGACAAAACTGACACCCCATATTGCATCCCAAAGTTCCAAAAGATAACACTAAACTGTTTGGATAAAATTGATAAAGCGGTTTTTTCTCAATCGGATCAACAGCCAAACCCGTATTATAACCATAAGTTGTTAAAACAATTTCACCATTAATATTTTTTCTAACATGGCAAAAGCCTTCTTGTCCTTCTGATAAACGACATTTCCTAGGACATATCAAACATTGAACTTTATTATTATTTAACAAATTTTGATATTTCATAAAAAGTATTATAATACTACTATGACAAAAATAAAACAGCCGTCTGTTGCAGGAAGTTTTTATTCAGCAGACCCAAATGAATTAAAAAATCAAATCGAAAACTTTGCAAAACAAAGTAAACACCATTACCAAAATTCTACTCGTGCAGTTATTGTGCCTCATGCCGGCTTAATATACTCCGGAAGACTTGCCTATGAAGGAATCAGTCAACTTGATAAAAATATAAAAAATATCTTTATCTTTGCTCCGGCTCACAGAGTAGGTTTTGACGGTTTAGCTCTATCAAGTTTTGATAGTTGGAACACTCCGCTGGGAAATATCAACATTAACCAAGAAATTAATAATGAACTTAAAGAAAAGTTTAATGCAAATTTTATAGATGAAGCACTAGCACCAGAACACGCTATAGAAATTCAAGTTCCACTTATCCAAACCCTATTTGAAAATGTTTCCATAATTCCAATACTTATTGGGAAAGAATCTCCCCACAAAATTAAAGAGATAATTGAATATTATTATCCAAATAAAGAAAACGGTTTTGTAATTTCATCTGATTTAAGTCATTTTTTGACAGATGAAAAAGCTAAACAAATAGATACCGTAACTGCGCAAATGATTGAATCCGGTAATATTGAAGAATTTCAATATCAACAAGCCTGCGGGGCTTTAGGAATCGTCGGATTATCCTTATTTAGTAATGAAAATAACTATTCACTTATCAGAATTGATATGGAAAATTCAAGTTCTACAACAGGTGATAAAAATAGTGTTGTAGGTTATGGCTGCTGGTTTTTGTATGAAGGAAAAACTAATGATTTTTTGAAAAAATATTATACAAAATCCATTTTAGATTTGTGCAAAATCGCAATAAAATCACATTTTGTAAGCCAAGAAACACAAATAAAATATCCACAAGTATTTAATCAACTTGGTGCAAGTTTTGTAACTCTTGAAAAAAATAACCATTTACGAGGTTGTATAGGTTCAATTATCGCTCACCGCTCACTAATACTTGATATAGTATCAAATGCACAAAACGCCGCATTCAAAGATCCAAGATTTAACCCGGTTGAAAAAGATGAACTTGATCAATTACAGATTGCGGTTTCAATCTTATCCGAACCTAAAAAAATGAAGTTCAAAGACGAAGACGATTTACTAAACCAAATGCGACCGAATATTGATGGAATAATTATAAAAGATAAAGGTTATCAAGCAGTTTATCTCCCATCTGTTTGGGAACAATTACCTGATAAAAAAGAATTTCTAAATACCCTAAAAATGAAAGCTGGATTAAGTGCGGATTATTTTTCCGATACTTTTGAAGCTTACAGATTTGAAACAGTTTACATCAAATAACCAATCTACTTACTTGAATCAAGCTCTGCAAATTTAGCTGCCATTGTCGGGTTATTTTTGGTCAGCCTTTTTATCGTCAAATCTTCGGCTTTTTTATTTGCCAAACGCAAATTATCTTCTGAAGATAATAGTGCAGCCTTTGTCTTTTGAAGATGATCAATAGTTTTGTCGATTTCATCTATTGCTGTTTTGAATTTTCTGCTTGCAAGTTCATAATTTCTGGCAAATTTTTCCTTAAATTCATTCATATTTTCTTCAAAATTTGAAATATCAATATTCTGATTTTTTATAACTGCAAGTTCTTGCTTATACTGTAATGAATTTAATGCAGCATTTCGCAAAATTGTAATCATTGGAATAAAAAATTGCGGACGAATTACATACATTTTTTCAAATCTATATGAAACATCAACAATTCCAGAATTATACAATTCATTTTCAGGTTCCAACATTGAAACTAAAACTGCATATTCACAATTCTTTTCACGTCTATCCTTATCTAATTCTTTCAAAAAATCTTCATTCTTTTTCTTTGTAGAAGTTGTATCCATTTCGTTTTTCATCTCAAACATTATAGAAACAATTTCAACGCCATCAGAATTAGCTTCTCTAAATATATAATCCCCTTTACTTCCTGTTTTAGCATCATTATCTTTTTCAAAATAAGCGTTTTGAAATCCTGTTGCTCTAAGTTTGTTAAACTCTAATTCACAATGTTTTTCAAGACTTTCGCCAATCATTTTAGTAGATAATCTTGCCTTAAAATCTTTATAATGAGCAATTTCTTCATCTTTAAATCTAAGTCTTTCTTCATACTTTTCTTTTAAAGATTGCTCTTTTAACATATTTGCTTGCTCTGATGTTTTAATTTGCCCTGTTAATTCAATAATTTGTTGATTTTTTTCGGCAACTTCTTTTTCTTTTTCCGTATTTAATTTATTTAATTCTAATTCTTTATCTTTTTCGTAAGAATCAAGTTTTGCTTTCAACTCAAAAATTTCTCTATCTTTTTGAGAGGTAATATCATTAATTTGTTTATCTTTAGCCGTAAGAATATCTTTTAATTGGTTTTCAGTTTCAGCTTTTGCAAGTTTTACAGCAGTGTCTTTTTCAATCTCAAATTGATTTTCTCTTGATGAAATTTCTTTTTCAAATTCCTTATCTCTAACTTGTTTTACAATCGCAGCATAACCTGATTCATCAACTTGAAAAACTTCCCCGCATTTTGGACACTTAATCTCTTGCATAATCATACTCCTGTATATTTTACAAAATACATTATATAACAATAAAAAGCCTTTTCAAGAATTCTCAGCTTTTAGTAAAATTAGATTTTGCATACAGGTTTAGTTTTTATAAATCCAACATAGTTAAGCTTTTAACATTTGAATAAAAAGATTCTAGAGTAACTTTTGTTTCTTTACTGCTATCATGTGGGTTAATAAGTGTTACATATTTATCATCAACCTTTTTAATAGCATAAGCATGATGAATAATTACTCCATCTTTAGGTTTTCTAAAATTACAAGCCAATGCAGCTTTATCCGGAGATTTTTGTTTTTGCACAATGGCATTTTTTATAGATTTAGGACAAGAATATTTTCCGTTAAATACAGTTTTAGCTCGTTTGCCAGTAAGTAAATACATTATATCTGACGGATAACCACCTAATAACGGAGCCTTCACATTTCCTGTTGTATACTTGCCTGTAACAACATTAGGTCCTACATTTTTAACAGAAGCATTGTTGTCTAGTAATATTTTTTTATAATATTCCGCTGCTAACTCAATAGCTAGCATATCATCATCACCCTTAACATAAGTTTTACTTTGTTTTGCAGCACTCAATGCAATTTGCGGAATTGTTATTGAGACATTAGTCCCTGCAAAATGCACTACAGTTATTTTATCATCATGATATGCGATAGATTTTTTGATGTATTTTCTACCTGGTGCAGTATTTGCTAATGCATTAACTCCTGACAGTAACCAACAATCACCTTTTACCTGCTTGGTTGGTCCGATTTTTCCATCTATATCTGCAAATTTCTTTGTATAATCATATACATAATTTTTTCTTTTGATAAATCCAAAATCTACTCTATAAAATTTTGGTAGCAAATCCTCAAATTTATCTTTCTCTTTATTAAAAGTTAAAAGCGGTTTGCTACTAGCGACTTTTTGCTTCGCTAATTGCTTTGGTCCCCAAGAAACATCTTTTCCACTTGTTGTATCAACAGCATTAACAGATAACATCATATTTCCCCTATAATATCCCTTATACTATTAAAAACATTTTGAGATAAAGAATTGACATTAATCTCATAATATTTTACAAATTTATCTGTCTATAAATAAATTGATGCAAAACTGCATATAAACGCTTTCCAAAAAATAGCAAATAAAATCATGCCTGTTTTTAATATAGAACATAAGGTGACATTATGGATAAAATAGATTTAAATAATTATAATAACAAAATAAATTTTAGTGGAATACAAGCAACACAAAAAGGTGCTAGAAAATTAGTAACAGCATTTCAAGACAGAGATATGGACTTTCTTAAAAACGCAATTGCATTAGCAAAGAATAATACTTCTGCAGATATTTTGGTTAAAGAAAATGAAATACTTGTTAAACCTCACGAACTAACCAATTATGGAACAATGAGAATGCGAGATATCACAGAAAATAGAGATGTGCTTAGAGTTGATTATTTTGAACACGATGTGCATAGCGCTTTAAATTATGGTTGTTATACTATAGATAACAATATACCTAAAGTACCATACCTACATAATTATGAATGTGTAGGATTTTTTGGAAAACTTTTTGAAGGTGCTTGTCATATTGCAGAAAACATCGATGCAATTTTTCACAAGAAAATTGTAGAAGCAATGAATAAAGAAAAAAAGTTAAATGACATAGCCAAAACTTTAAATCTGGATGTCATTGATTCATAAATTTTTAATCATTTATAAAATCATTTTAGACAACTTTAACTTAAGAGTTTTTCAATTCCTACTACAAGGATTTTTTAAAATCTTGTCTTTCCTGTCCTATTAAATCTTTCAGGGTTTTATTTACAAATGCTAATTTTGTTTTAAATCTACAATTTAGTCCAAGAACAGTTTTTATTCTCAAATATTCAAAAATCTGACCATCTTTTAACAAAGACAAAAGCTCTTCATTATAAGCATTTATTTCTGTGATAAGAGTATATCTTATTTTCTGCAAAGAATCTATTGCAATTGGTCTTGGAACTTTTTTGACAAGTTCATTTGCCTTTGTTCGTACTCTTTTTTTTGACATTGGTTCATATACGTCTTCAAAAAAGAATTCAAACAAATTTTTATTATCATCATCGACATTTTTATAATTTAAAGCTTTTCCGCAACGCAATAAATCAAACTTTGGATTACATATGTGGTCAAAAAGATGCCTTACTTCATGAAAAACTGTATATTTATTTTTCACAAGATTTTGTTCCAACGGAAGTAAAATTCTATAACCTACATGATTTACATATAATTCTTTATTATTTTTTGGAATATTTTGCACATCTGATCTCATACCTCCCAGATATTCAATATCAGTTTCAGGTTCAATCTTATAATTTATTTTGTGCGGAGATAATGTATTATTTAAAGCATTTTCAATATCTTCAATTTTGCAATATTTACCATTACATTTATGATTTAATTCTGAATAGAATTTTTTATAATACTGTTTGGATTTTTTATTTCGCAAAGCAAAATTACCTTTAATTATGTCTAAAGGTAATTTTGCTTTTGATGTAATTATTTCATGTACTTTTATTGTCATTTACAAGGTAATTATATTCGCAATAAATAAATTAAACAAGGATGAACACCTTTTACAGAAGTTTTTACAGATAAGCCACCGTTTCATCATCTGAACAGAAGTACCAAACGACCAATTAAACTAACTGGTTATATTTTTGTCTTATATACGCTATTGTTTTAGGAAAATTCTCTTCCAAAAAAATTGTTCTATCTTGAATAAAATCAGCTGTTTGAATAGTATCTGATATCATATTTGTTTCAGCAACCAGTTCATTTAATCCTTTTTTATTTGTTTGTGTATTATCATTTAAAAAATAGTCTGTCATTTTAATTCTTGATTCAGGGGAATTAGCAGTATAGGCTTTTTTCTCTGCATTATAAATTTTATAAAGTTCTTTGTCGTTCTTAAAATCAAGACCATAAAATTTTGCATGCCCTAATTCATGGGAAAATATACCTAAATCATCAGAAAGTTCTTTTGATATAAATATACTATTTCCACAAAAACATGCATTTCCAGGGATATTACTTTGCGGCATTATAAATTGAGCATGTTTACTCATTACAAACCACTCATCTCCAGGAACTTTTTTCAACATTTCAACACAACTTCTGTCTATTGTCATTGGTTCTATTCCATAACGTTTAAAAATACCTGCAACTTTTGAAATTTCATCTTCAGCCAAACTTTCAGTTTCATTCATAATTGTATTTGCATCATCCAACGAAATATCTTTTATATTAAATTGGACTTTTTCTTTTGTCTTCTTTCCTGCCTCATCAAGTTTTGTAACTACAACATTTTTATCTGTAAAGACAATGTCATAAGCCTGACCATCTTTTGTTGATACAAAATGATTTTTTGATAGAACTTTAAAGGTTCTTTTTATTTCAGATAATTTTTGTCCGTTTTTATCAGTTATAACACTATGTAAATAACTATTTCCCAATTTATCTTCTCTAAATGCTAAAGTTGATTTGCTTCCATCTAGTGCGGTTAAGGTTCTTTTAACATGTTTTGCACCATTAGGAGTAATAAGTGCATGACCAACTCTAATTGTAGAGCCATCAGGATTTGTACGATAAATATCAAACTGTCCTTTAATTGCGGATTCTGTATAAGTTATTCCATATTTACCATTCTTACCGTTTACACTTGCATTAATTCTATATGGAGCAAGATTACCCATTGATTTAGTATCTTCTGAAACAAAATCTTCAACAATTGTTTTATTAGGAATATTTATTGATCTATATGGTTGGTTTATGCTAACCAATTTGCCTGTTTTCTTATCGAATTTGAAAAATAATGAGCAATCGTCAGAATATTCTGATAACGTAATAAATCTATCATTTGCACTGGCAAATAGATTAAAGCCCAAATCGGTTTTCGGAACTACATTGTATTTTACCTCTGCTTCTTCTAAACCCTTTAAAATATTTACTAATCGTTTTTCTCCGATAACGTCTGTAATCAAAACCGTACTATTGCCAAACACAAATCCTGACTTAGGATTTGAAACTAATAGAGAAACTTTTAAATCAAGTGCTTTACTTACCAATTCAGGATTTTTTTCGTATAGTTTAAAGATTTTAGGTTCTAATATTTGAGTAAAATATTCAGATTTAATACTTTTATCTTTAACAAGTTTCATTATATTCTCCACATTTGAATTGTTGTGAATACCATCAAGCAATGAACTAATTTGTTTTAGTGTTAAATCTTCCCTTTTAACAATTTCATCAATATATTTTATTGTTTTATCATCTATTTTAGAAAAAATTTCTTGAATATTTGTTCCATCCAATGCTGTTTCCTTTGCCAACAACTTAGGCAAAAGTTCATAACACTTATCCTTATTTACACCTGACTGTTGGATTGTTTTCAATAAATTTCCTTGCATTTCACTTGGAATATTACTATCTGCTAATCTTTCAATTTCTGATATATTATCAGTAGAAATAGCCCTTAAATTCATTTTTGCAATCTTAGGATTTTGGGCATATTGTTGAACCACTTCAATATTTTTTGGAGTAATTTGTGAAAAAATATTTTCTACTTCTGATGAGTCTAAATTTTTATTTTTAGATAAATTTTCAAAAATATCAGAAAGACTTTTAACCAATTCATCTTGTTTTTTCAAATGGTTGTTATACAAGTCCGTTATAGCCTTGTCATATTCAGCTGATGTAATCAAACCTTTACTATATTGGCGTTTGAGTTCAATTGGAATTTGGAATTCTGATTTCTTTAGTTTACTTGCAACACCCAAATATTTAGACATTATACCTTGCAATTGGAAATTAGATACTGATTTATTATTCAAAACTTTTTCCAAAAATTTAGTTGCATAAACTTCATCACTACTACCTAGTACAGCAATATTTGCAATATCACCAACGCTCAACTTTCTACCTGATTGCTCAATCATATTAATCAAAGGTTCAGCTTCATCCTTTTTTAAACCTCTAATTACACAAGAGATAAGTGAACTTGCGTGTTTTGAATTTTCAGGTGATGTTGTTCTTATAATCTGTAAAACCTCATCAAGATTAGCCTTTGACAATCCTGACATAAAACCTAAATATTGACTTTTGACTTGTGGATTATTTATTTTTGAAATTTCATCTAAATATTTTGTAGCCACATCTGTATCAAGCAATTGTAATTCCGGTAGAGATGTGTCTTTCGAAGCATAAGTCAAAATACGTTTTGCAATAGGTTGATTTTCACCTGTTACACCTTTTAAAAATTTAGATAAATCGCTTAAATCAGTATTTCTTTCAACAAGTCCCAATTTTGCAAGTTGGTAATTTTCAGGAGTTACAACAGATAGCACTTTTGATATAAAATAATTTTCCATACCTTTTTCATCTGTGCCCAATTTGAAATTAGGATTTTCTAAAAGTTCTGATAACAAACGTTTCTTCAACTTAAAACTTTTTAATCCTTCTGCACTTATCTCTGGAGAAGCATAGACAGAACCTAAGATTGAATTAAGTCCATTAGAATTATCACCGGCTTTTTCAAGTAACTTGACTGCTACATCAGAGTTACTTTTATTTGTATTTGCCATAATATATATCATTTCTTGAGTACTTACTTTACCGTTTTTAGAGATCTGTCTTAAAACATCGACATTATCACGTCTAAAATGAGTTTTAGGTATAGATGATAATAGTTTGAAATCAAAAGTCTTATCCTTCAAAAGTTGCTTTAATATTGGTGCATTTTCTTCTGATATCAAATGCGCAATATTTAAAAGTTGTTCATTTGAAATATTTTTATCCTTCAAAAATTTGATAAATATTTTTTTATTTTCATCCGTAACCATACTAAAAAGATCTAATTGAGCTAAATTCTTACGTTTTAAAGCCGCATCTATAAACCTATTATCTGCTAATAAATTTAATTCAGGAGCTTCCTCCATATAATATTTCAAATCTCCATTAGGAATTCCATATCTTTCTATTTGTTTATAAAAATCTTGGATTTTAGCAGCACTATCAGAGTCAAGCTTACTTGAAATATGTGTTAAATTTTCAATACCTTTAGCAACAGTTTGAGAAGCCTTTTTTTGTAAGGGATCAGTTACGTACAAAACATTAACACCCTTTATTTGCACTGGTGCTATTCTTTGGAACGTAAAACCTACTATCTTTGATATTCCCATATATTTTTTACCTGATATTTCCCCTTATGTATATATAAAAGATTTGTACTTTGTAAAATTGCCTAAAGGATACATAAAGTTACAAACAAAATAGTAAAAATATATTTTTGGGGTTCAAGATAAATGTAGTTTTTCAAATTTATTTTTACCACTTTAACGTTTCATTTTCTTATCAAAACCCATAACATTATAATCAAGCATAGTTGCTTTCTATTTAAAATTTTTGTAATATCAGATTATGTTTTTAGATAAATTTAGAAATCGCTATAGTTTTAATTTTTTAGCTATTTGTGGCTGGATAATATTTATTTTATTTATGATTTATACTCTACCGGAATTGTATATTCAATACATTGTTGGTAATACTGCTCATGCAATAGGAGTTGGGTTTACTTTTTTAGGAATATTGATTTTAACTATTATATTCTTTATCTTAACTTTTTTTGTTTATGTTTTTGAAATCGGAAGTTGGAAAAGAATAACTAATGAAAAATTTTTAAACAATAAATATACCCAAATGGCTCAAATTTTGGGCATTGTTTTTGCTTTTCTACCAATTTTAATTCTTATATTATGTTTTATTCTTCTTTTCCTACAAGACATTTCTTATAAAATTTAGGGATATATGACAACCAAAACAATGTCCCAAGATTTCTCCATTTTAGCATATTGCATACTTATAGTATTGCTCTATATTTCAGTTATATCAAGGAGTTTTAAAACTTTATTATCAATTAAACACATTGATTGTAAAGAACTATTTTTACAAAAAGGTTGTAAATTTTATTACTTTCACATACATAATTTTGCCTAAAGCTGCACACTGTATGCATTTCCCTTGTCAATTATCCTTTTGGGGTAAGTAGAAATACGGACTAGCAGATATTTAAACAAATCTATATAATATGATTGTTTATAAAGTACATAATCATAAAGAGGATAGACAAATGACTAATTTAAAAAACTTTTTTAACAAAATTGCAAATAATAATAGAATTTACACAGCAGAAGATATTGGTAATATGACAAGTAAAGAATTTGCCGAAAATGAAAAAGCGATTAATTATCAAATGAAAAATTTAGGCATTCCTAGACAAAGTGATTTGACCAATAATTCAGATGTTGTTTATGTTCATGCCTATACAAAAGATGATGGTACGAAAGTTAAGGCACATTATCGCTCTAAACCTGATGGTGTTGGAAGCAATAATTATCAAAATGATGGAGTCACAACAGGAGGAGCCTCAAATGTTAATAATCTTAATATGAAAAATTCTGGAATAAAAAGTACTGATGCCAAAAACACGCAAACTGCAGATTTTTCATATTTAGAAAATACAAATTTAATAACAAAACATTTAGCAAAGTTTAATGCTGAAAAAAATGCAAACAGACCAGATGCAAGAGAATTGATGAATATTGCATTATCCGGATTTAAAAATTTGCCGGAACATCCTGAATTTAATATTTTTCAGCCGGAAGCTGTTGATTATGTAAATAATCAATTAGATATAAAAGCTTCAAAAGGTTTGACAATTCCTAAAAATTGGCATGGGGTAATATATGATAAAAATAGCGGTTTTGCAAAACGATTATCTAACTCACCAGAGTTACAAACTCAAATAATATCTCAATATGACAAAAAATCAAAAAAATTTACAACAAACCAAATAGGTATAGGATTTACACAGGACAAAAACTTAAACTATTCAATAGGTCATGGGACAATTCTTAATCCCAAAATTGAAAACGGTGTATTTAGAGGAATTTTATTTGATAAATACGATTATAAATGGCTAAGTAAAGAAGAACTACCCAACTTAGAAACCCGAAAACTTAACAATAGTGCCTATACCATTCAAACTTTTAAAAAACTTACAAATTATTATGTTATAATACCAATACATTTTAATATTGGAAAATAATTATGTGGGAAATACTTAAAAATATTGTATGTTTACTAATAATAAATATGATTGCAGGAATAGGGCCTTTTGTCATAATTTTATTAGGTATAGCAATGTTTGAACCAGCAGATAATATTTTTGCTAAAATATTTTATGACTTTTCTTTTCAGATAATATTATTGATAGTCATAGGAAGATTATTTGTCTTGCCTTTTGCTTATAATAAATTAGAAAATTCTATAAATTATAAATTAGTGTCCAAATTCATCAAAAAACTTAAACAATCAATTTATTTAAAATTAACAATGCTTGTAATTGTCTATTTTATCCATTTTCCTATAGGTTTTCCAAGTTTTAATATTAATTTTTTTGAACAATTAATACAAAATATATTTTTAGGTTTATTCGGAAACTATCTTGTTTTATATATCTGGTGGTACATAGAAGATAAGATTAAAAACAGAAAAGTAAAAATTGATTAGAGTGGTAGATGAATTAAAAATAAGCTCCACTTTTAGAAAAAATTCAATGTTATTAGCCTTTGGTTATGATGCATTTATAATGTTATGTTTTGCATTGCATGATATTGTAGAATATCGTTTTGAATGGGCATCTCTTCTTGCGTATGAGATACTAACATTAGGTGGGGTATGTATGTTTTACGTGGCATTATTTACTATCTGGAAATTTCAAGGCAAATTAAAACCGTAAGCATAATAGGATACAAGAATATATAAATTCTTTATTAATGTACATTAGTTTGTAATGTCCTTTTTCTTTTGGAAAACGAAAGTCTAACAAATATCCAATCAGGCTAAAACGTACACCACAAAAGCTTTTACAAAAGGACTCTTTTTATTTGCCCAAAGAGAATTTGCAATCCCTTAACCCAAAATTTGCCTAAATTCTCTCTTTTTAAATTCTCTTGATTTTGCCTAAAGCCTCACACGGTATGCATTTTCCTTGTCAATTAGCCTTTTGGGGTAAGTATAAATACGGACTAGCAGGTATTTAAACAAATCTATATAATATGATTGTTTATAACGTACATAATCACACAGAGGATAAACAAATGACTAATCTGAAAGAAAAAATATTACAAGCATTAAAACACAACAAACAAGTAGATATTGTATTAGAGGATTTATCGACAGCTCAAGAAAATTTACTAGAAAATTATTCTAACGCAGCTATTAAACAAAATGATAAAAATAAAATTCTTAAAAAATTTACTAATTTAAAAAATATTGAAAAATTAATATACCGCTTTAATAAATTATCTGAAAATAATTACAATCAAGATGCAAAAGAAGAAAAAGAAAATGTAGAAACAATTATATTAAAAGGTGGTATTAGTTCTAACTATTATATTTGGCACGCAGAAAATAGTGAAGATACTTGTGATGTATGCAAATCCTTAGATGGGCAAAAATTTGATTTTTATGACGAAATTCCCAAAAGACCTCATCCAAATTGCAAATGTACTGTTGAAATTATCGAAGAAACAAATTCAAACGATGATTCTGAAACTTATACAAAAGGAAATGATAATACCACTAAAACATCATCTGAAAACCAAAATTCT